>NC_013740.1:1200000-1800000 GCF_000025305.1 Acidaminococcus fermentans DSM 20731
TATATACCGCTGAGGAAGTGGATAAGATTCTTGAAGAAGATTTCATCAAAAGATAACAGGTTGAACTGAAACAAAAGCACCCTGCCGTCATTACAGGCAGGGTGCTTTTGCTATTCATTTTACCCCAGCACGGCCACTCCGAGAGGATACCCCACCAGGACGGTCACGGCAATAGCCACAATCATCATGGCTCCCCCTACTTTCAGGACCTGACCGGTAGTGGTCTTTTCAGAACCAATGGCCAGTGCCACGGCCGGATGGGCCGGCGGCGTTGCATAAGCGTAGCTGGCAATCATTCCGATCAGGGCACAGATGACCGCCGTATTCACCGCCCCCTGTGTTGCATTGCACAGAGGGATGGCAATGGCTGTCACCACCGTGACAGTAACCATATTGGACGAAACATTCGTCTGGATGGATGTCCAGGCAATAAGGAAGACAACCAGAGACAGGGGAGAAGCAGACTGCAGGACAGGGGCTAGGCCCTGAGAAATCCAGCTGGTGATTCCTACAGCCTTATTGGTCATGGCGGCACCCAGGGCCAGAGTCCCGGCGGCCATAATGATGCTGCCCCAGTCCACGCCTTTGCTGACGGCTTCTTTAAAATCAAGCAGAGGTTTGCCGTCCAGCGTCAGCATACACAGCAGGCTGGCCCCCACAAGAGGCGGAAAAGCCGTTCCCTGTGTTCTAAAGAACTGGTAGACTGCCGGGCTGACGTTTTTCAGGAATCCGGGCACAATCCACATAACCACTACCATGACAAAAATGCCCAGTACGGTTTTTTCGTATTTTTCCATAGGCGGAACCGTTTTTTCCAGAGCATCAAAATCCAGATCGGCAATTTTCGACATATCCGGTTTCAAAACAAACCGGAAGATCAGCATGAGTACCGCAAAGCAGATCAGGCCTACGGGAACCGCAAACAGCATATAGTCCCCATACGCTATGGTCCTGCCGGTGGCGGCACTGTAGAAGCCCAGCGCCATAATAGGAAATACATGAGCAATAGGGGTCATGCCACAGGACATCTCGGAACAGATCAGCTGTCCCAGGATCAGGCTGTTGGTTAGGGAATCTTCATTCCGAAGCTTCAGTTCTTCACAGATGGCGTCCAGAATGGGAAGATAGATAACAAAAAGCACCACAGGAGACATAAACATCCCGATAATCAGGACGGAAGCACAGTAGGAAATCAGGAACCACCATGATCCCTTCCGGGCAATCCGGCTGCAGATGAACCCAATGGCACACCGTTTGACAAAAGGAGTCTTGGACAGTGCATAAGTGCACATAAAAGTAAAAAGCAGAAAAGAAAAGGTGGAATTCCCCACAGATACCGCCAGAAGTTTATTCAGGCTGAGCCCCGGCACCGTGGCCAGCATGGCAATAGCCAACAGGCTGGGCCAGTGGATGGCAATGGTCAGCCACATGAGCAGCACCCCAGCAAATATGCCCAATACCTGCATTCCGGCAGGTGTCAGTCCTCCCAATGGAGGAAGTACCTTTCCCAAAGCCATACAGAGAAGTCCCGCAATTACTGCCACATTTCGTTTCATATCCCTTACCTCTCTTTCAAATCAGAGCACCCTGCCGCAGCAGTTCCTGCTGAACAGCACTCACCGATTCTTTTCCGTTTCTGTATAGTGCTGCTGCAACTCCGGCTGCCTGCCCGGTAGCAAATCCGCAGCCCATGACTCTGACGGATGCAAAAGCTACAGGATCGGCACTGATGGTCCGTCCGGCACACCAGAGATTCTTCCAGTTTCTGGGACGGAGACAGCTCAACGGGATTCCATAATAATCGTCATTGTCCACAAAAATATATTTTGCCATTTTATTAATTTCCGTATGCATTTCACAGGGCCAGCCGCCCCGTGCCACCGAATCTTCCGGTTTCACAGCATGGAGCACCTGTTCTCCGGTAAGGACTTTTTCTCCCAGGATATGCCGGGTATCTCTCAGACCCAGCTGAACACCAGTGGAAATCAGCCGGCAGTTTTCCATTCCCGGCATATATTTCCGGAATACGTCCAGATAATCCTGTGCCTGTCTCCGGGTATCCATTTCGCATTGGGTCAGCGTCTTGGCACTTAAATCAGGGACCCACACACTGGGCAGGATGGCAAAAGCTGTATCGTCGTTGACTCTGAATACGATACCCGATTCTTTGGTAAGATGCTGATACCCGTCTTTTTTCGCCTGGGTAAAGATCTTATCCAAAAGATCAAGTTTGAACCGGACCTTAGGATCTACCCGGTCCAGCATCAGGATCCGGGTGGAAGCCTGCCCTTTTCCATTTCCGTCCCCATACCGAAGTTCGGCCCCTGCCAAATAGGCCAGGTTGGCATCGCCTGTGGCATCCACAAAGGCATCAGCAGAAAATTCGTAACTGTCCTGATCATCCACGCAAACAATATGCTGCACCGTTCCGTTCTCCGCATCGGCTTCTGCCCGGATCATCCGGCAGTGGAGGAGCACATCCACCGGATAGCGGGAAATCACATTGTCCAGAGCAAATTTTGTTGCTTCCTGGTCCAGCGTTACAATGGCATTTCCTACCGGGGAGAAACTGAATCCATCATAATATCCCAGCCTGTGGAGTTCCTCCAGCACTTCTTCCCCTGCCCCTTTAACAATCTGCTGTGCATTCTTCCCATGGGTAAAAAAACCGCAGTAGGAAGCCACATTGGCCGTGGTTGCCTGTCCTCCCAGACATCCGTACCGTTCCAAAAGCAGACAGCTGGCTCCCGTTTTGGCGGCCCCGATCGCCGCCGCAATCCCGGAAGCACCTCCCCCAACTACCACAACATCATAATTTTTCCGCAGCATTTGACATGCCCCCCTGTTTTTTATATATTTATTATAATATTCAAATTTTAAGCAGTAAAAATCATTGATTCTATAAACTTCATAGTTTAAAACTATATTATCTTCTTAAAAAAACTGAAAAGGAGGCCTTCCTGTGATCAGCCACATCCAAATGGAATACCTGCTGGCTGTTGCCCGCACCGGGAATATTACCAAAGCCGCCCAGCAGCTGCATATCTCACAGCCTTCCCTGAGCAATCAGATCATCGCCCTTGAAAAACAGCTGGGCATCCCTTTGCTGGAACGCCGCCGCAAGCGGATCTATCTGACAGACGCCGGCCTGTATTTTGCCAACCAGTCGTATAAGATCCTGACCCAGAGCCGCAATCTGGAATACGCCATGAAGGAATTTTCCAGACTGCAGAATGGCTCCCTTCGTGTCGGACTGCTCCCCATCCTCTGCCCGCTCCAGCTGCCGGAAGCCATTGCCGATTTTCAGCGGATCTATCCGAAAGTAAAGTTAACCCTGACCGTAGAAGGCAGCCGCCAGCTGCTGGAAAAACTGGATTCAGATGATCTGGATGCAGTCCTGGCCATTCTGGAAGAAAAAGATCTGGAAAAAGACATTTCCTTCCTTCCATTCAAAACCTCTCCCATCTGCGCCGCCCTCCATGAAAGCCATCCTCTGGCAGGTTTTTCAGCGCTGACTGCAGAGCAGCTGACCAGAGAAACGCTGATTCTCAGCAGCGACAGCTTCGTTCTCCAGCAAATCATCCTGGAAAACATCAAAGCCGGAAATACCCCGCCCGCAAACAGCATGAAATGCAGCCAGATCGAATCCTGCCTGGCCCTGGCTGATAAAAACATGGGTATCGCCTTCTGCAGTCCGGAAGTAGCTGATTATTACCATTTTTCGCACATCGTCCTTCGGCCGTTAAATCCTCCCATCACCCGCTGTGTCTATCTGGCTTATAAGAAAAATCCCAACTATTTTCCTCTGCTGAAAGCGTTTGTACAGCATATTCAAGGCCTTGCAGAATAAAGCAATGCCCGTCAGAACAATCTTTTCGAGATGTTCTGACGGGCATTTTTGATGGAATCTGATTTTCAGCTCCGGTTCATTTCCGGAACAGGCTGTTTAAGAATTCCATACAATGCTTCTGATATTCAGCGGCCGCATCCCACATGGGAGTATGTCCGGCATCCAGTTTATAAACTTCCGCCTGAGGCAGACATTTTTCCAGCTGCAGTAAGGAAGTCAGCGTCCGTCTCCGGTCTTTTTCACCCCATAAAATCAGGACAGGTGCTTTAAATCTTTTCACAGACTCCGAATAATTCGCCTCCCGCAGGGATGCTGAAACTTCAATGGCTTTATCCAAAGGTGCCTGAAACGCATACTGAAGCATTTTCCCTCCGATTTCTTCTGGCAGACAGCCATCCACAAAACAGCTTGACAAAAAACCCTGCATAAACTCCGGCTCCCGGCCATGCTCTTTCAGCTCCTGCGGAAAATGACTTTGGCTGTTCCCGGATGCACAAACACCGGTATTGGACAGGATCAGCCCCTGGAACAGTTCAGGTGCTTTGGAGGCGGCCGCCAGAGCTATGACTCCGCCGGCCGAATATCCCAGCAGAACAGCCTTTTCATATTGATCTTTTCTGACCTGCCCGATCAGTTCATCCGCAATCTGATCTACGTTTCCTGAAGAGCACTGATTCAGATAATCAAAGTGTTCTTTCCGGAAGCACGGCGGAAACTGGATTTTGGCAAAGACATCAGGAGCACACAGATTGCCGGCCAGACAGTAAACTGCAGCGTCCTTTTTCCCGGTCATTTCACTTTCTCCTTTACGCAATGCCAACAATCACGGCAAACACCAGCATGATAATGCTGACCAGCCATTCCCATTTGAACGTGAACTTGATATGGTCATTCAACTCCACACCAGCCAAGCCAACACCCAGGAACGTAGTAGCTACGCACGGGCTGACGCTCAGGGCAACGTTTTCCCCGATCAGCATGGCATGAGCGACTTCCGTTGCTGTAACACCATAAGGAGCCACCGTTTCGATGATCAGCGGCATAACTGCATAGTAATACGGATCCGGCCCCATGATCATACCGATAGGAGCCCCCAGCACACCCATGATAAGGTGCAGATAGCGCAGCAGGAATGCAGGAAGCAGATTAATCAGGACCTGTGCCATCTTCGTAATGATACCGGCATTGGCAAAGACTCCCAGGAACACACCGGCGCAAAGCAGGGTGACCGTCAGATCGATACAGTTGGGAGAATATTTTTTCAGCAGCTTGCTCTGCAGTTCCATATCCGGGTAATTGATCATCATGGCAATCAGCGTTCCAAACATGAAAATCAGGAACGGTGTAATCTTCGTAAATACCAGCATTGCAATAACAGCAACCGTCAGCAGCAGATTAATCCAGAACAGTTTCGACCGGGCCAGGGATGTATCCATATCCGCAGTACCGCCTTCCTGTTCAGAAGCAGTCTGGCTCAGATCATAGCCTTCTTTGGCCAGGCGTTTCTTTTCCATCCTGCCGCAGAGTACAGCCCCCACCACAGAAACCAGCAGACCAAATACCTGCATGGGGATCATTTCAACCCACAGCTGCGTGGCATCATATCCGATAGCCGTTGCCGCACGGATGGTCGGCCCTCCCCAGGGGACCAGATTCATGATACCTGTCGAAAGCCCAACCAGAAGCAGCAGCACCAGCGGATTCAGGTGCATCCGTTTATAAATCGGCAGCATCACAGGAATCGTAATCAGATATGTGGAAGCGGAAGCACCATCCATATGGCCAACCATAGCAATCAGACTGGTGGCCACCATAATCATGGTAACATTATTTCCTGCTTTTCTGACCAGTGCCTTCACAAGAGGATCAAACAGCCCCGCATCATTCATGGTACTGAAATAACATACCGAGAAAATAAAGAGGATGGCCGTTTTCCACATGGTGGTTTCCCCTTTATTGACAAAGCCTAAAATATCTTTGGCTCCAAAGCCGCACAGGACCGCACCGATGACCGGCAGCATGGCAAAGCAGAAGGCTGCCGTTGCCTTTTTCTTCAAAATCATCACCATCATGACGGCCAGGATGCCATACCCAATAATTGCTTGATACATAACTTACGCCTCCCTTATTGATTTTGCTGTTCATGGACTTTCTGTAAGAAGTTTTCAATCTGCTGGTTAAACGTATCCGCTTTGATCCAGAAGAGCATATGGCCCCCTTCTTGATAAATATAGTGTTCATGATAGGTTCTGATCAGTTCTTCATAATGTTTTCCCATAGAAGGAGTATGCCCTTTGGAACTGCCGCTAAAAATAATGACAGGAACGGTGAGTTCCGGCAGAAATTTCGTGCAGTCCCGGTGGCACCAGTCACTGTGCAGGGCAAATCCGATCCAGGGCGGAGTCTTCTTGATTTCTTCCCGGACCATATTCGCAGCTTCTTCAGAAAGCCCGGGCTTGACCCTGTTGCAAAAGTTATCCAGATAGGTTTCCGGGTCTGCATACCAGAGTCTGTATTTCCGATTCCAGTCATCCATGTTGTAGTTTTTGGAATTATAGGAATTCCAGTCATCTGGCGAAAACGGAAACAGACAGGCATCCAGCAACCCCAGGGCAATCATTTTCTCTTCATGATACTTATGGGCATAGGTCGTCACCACACTTCCGGAAAGAGACCATCCAATCAGCAGGATATTTTCCAGATGCAGGAACTGGATCAGTTCATGGATATCATCGCAGTGCCGTTCGATGGAATTTCCCTGGAGAGGTTTAGACGAGTTTCCAAATCCCCGGCTGTCAAAGCATACGACACGATGATTTTTCTTAAGTTCCTCTACATTTTTCTGATAGAATTTCGTCGTGCACATATGACCAGGGACAAAAACAATCGTATCGTTTCCCACTTCTGTATCTTCGAAATAAATGAAAGCGTGATCGCTGGTTTCAAAATATCCCTTCCGCATTGTTTTCCCTCTTTTCATACTATTTAGTCTATTTACACTTCTATTATCGCAGGATATAATTTATAAGTACACTACATGAAATCTATATTTTGTATGCATTGAAGTTATACAAGGAGGTTCTATGGATTTTCGAGACTTCACCTTTGTGCAGGCGATTGCACAGGCCGGTACTCTTTCCAAAGCAGCGGCACAGCTTTTTGTTTCCCAGCCCTCCCTGACGAAATTTCTGCAGAAACTGGAAAAAGAAATCGGGACCCCTCTGTTCAGTCGGGTCAACCGCCGGCTCATTCCAACGTATGCCGGACAAAAATTCCTTGACGCCGGGTCCCAGATTTTCCAGATTGAGAGCCAGTTAAAGAATACGCTGAAGCAGGTTGCCAGCAACAAAGCCGGGACCCTGAATATTGCAATTACAACAAACCGCGGTTATTATGTTCTTCCCAAAGTACTGCCGGCTTTTAAAAAGCTGTATCCCAGTTACCATATCGAAATCCTGGACCTGTCGGTTCCTGCATTGGAAAATGCACTGCGGAACGGCCTCGCTGACATTGGTGTCTATTCTCAGGCTGAACAAAACCGGGAATTCCAACATTATCCCATCAACACGGAAGAAGTTGTCCTCTGTCTGGCTGCTGACCACCCCTGCAGACGTTTCATCACTTCCAGACCCGGTTTTAAATATCCCTGGCTTGATCTGAGACTCCTGCAGGGAGAAACATTCCTCATCAACGATCCTCTGCAGTGGCGCATCGGACAGATTGCCCAGCGTCTGCTGCGGGAGTATCAGCTCCAGCCGCCCGTTCTGCTCCTGCGAAGTCTGGATACCTGTCTGGCCCTCGCCAGCCGTGGTTTGGGCTGTACTTTCAGCTTTGATATCTGTATATCCTGTTTCCATGATTTCGATGCCCCGCCCCTGTACCTTTCTACCGGAACAGAACCGATTCAATCCGAATTCTTCGTTGCCACACGGAAAGGCCATGTCCTGGATCAGGCCCAAAAGGACTTCATCACCATTCTCAAAGATCAGTTCGGAAAATAAGCAAAAAAAGGCACCGGTTTGTAAAAACCGGGACTTCTGAAGGCAGGGATTTCTATTGCAGAGTGATTCAGTGATCACCGGAAGAATTGGCTTCTCATTTTTTCTTCCAGATTTTGAACATGAATGATAACCTCATTCAGTTTGCAATGCCATATTAAGAAGAAGAGGAGTTGATATATGGCTCACTTTTTCGTTGACATCCACAGAAATTTTAATTATTTCCCTTGACATGATGAGATATAACTCATATTATGGTATCAGGAGGTACAAATGGAATTTGAAGTAATTTTCTATGAAACGGAAAACGGTCAAAAACCTGTTGAAGATTTTTTGTTAAGCCTCAACACAAAAATGCGAACCAAAATGGTTCAAATGATGGAAATTCTTGAAGATAAAGGGCTTGCGCTTCGAGAGCCCTACACTAAGCCATTGGGAGATGGTATTTTTGAATTGAGATGTAAGCTAGCGAGCGATATTTCCCGTGCCTTATTTTTCTTCTATATTGGCCAAAAAATCATTGTCACCAATGGCTTTATAAAAAAGACAATGAAAACACCACAGAAGGAAATCCGTCTGGCACAAGAACGCCGAGCCGATTACATCAGACGAATGGAGGAGGCAAAATGAAAACTTTAAAAGAATTCAAAGCGGAACAAATGAAAGATCCTGATTTCGCTTCCGCTTATATGGAACTTGAACCCGAGATGAATATCATCCGTGCTATTGTGGACGCAAGAATTAATCAACACCTTACCCAGAAGGAATTAGCTGCAAAAGCTGGGATTGCACAAACAGAAATCAGCCGAATCGAAAATGGAACCCGCAACCCATCCCTAAAAATCCTGCAGCGTTTAGCAGAAGGAATGGGAATGGTTTTAAAAATATCCTTTGAGCCCAAAAAGAAATTAAGTGTATAAAAGCTCCCCTGCCCAGTTTTGAGCAGGGTCTTTTTTTATACAAACAACACCCCCCGTGAATCATAGACACTCCCATGGGCATTATTCCCGCACCGGATGGCCGGCCCAGGTCCCCTTGGTGTGGCACAGGCTCTCGATGAAGGCCACTGCATAATCTGCTAATTCTTTGTTGTAGGTGGACGTTTTAGCTTTGAACTTGGTGGGCTTGTACTTTTTGAGTTTCCGCACGAGGATCCCTCCCTTCTTCTAAAAGTTGCAGTAGAAAAGGAGCCCGCAGGCTCCTTCTTTTGGGTTTTCCCCGCTCCTCAAAGGCTGAAGATGTAGGCGGGGACTTTTTCGTATTCGTTGCTCATGAGTTTCCTGCCAGATCCGTAAATCTCGGTCATCCCTTTGAGAGTGCAGCCCATCTGGGTAAATTCCCAAGCCACCTGGATGGCGCTGGACCAGGTAGAGGAAAAGGTGAATTCCTTCACCCCAAATTCCCGGAAGGTTTCGAGGATCTTTTCTGGTTCCCGGTAGGTCCCGGAAAGGTCCAACCGGCTGTTGCCATGCTTTTTCATGTCGCTGTAAAGCCGCATCATATCCCCGAAGGCTTCCCCCTCAGCCCGGACTTCCTGGAGAAGATCCTGGTAGGCATCCTGGCAAGCATCCATGGTTTTTGCGTCCCCGGCTTTTTCGGCTGCCTCGAACTTTCTTTCCAGTTCCTCGTTCCGCCCGTAGAATCTTTCGATCATTTCCATCTTCGTCATTGTTTTTTCCTCCTTGTGATTGTGTATCTTTGCCTTTTGGCATGTCTATTAATCACTCTAAAGGCACATAATAGCAAGCAAAATCTGTATATTTATGCAAGTATACAAGAGAGAGAAACAGGGCCTTCGGGGCCCCGTTCCCTACCTGTAGCTACCTTCTTCAAGCGGCGTTTCTCCAGGCGGCGTTTCCAGTAAGATGTTTCAGCAGGTGCAGCCGGCAGGTCTTGAATTCGTCTCCAATGAGCCCAAGCCGGAGCATCCAGCACCGGAAGGCATATTTTTCGTTGTCCGTCTCCGTCTTTTTGGCCGAGGCTTTCTTTTGGGTCAGGGCCTGATGGGCTAACGCTAGGCAAAACTGGATGTATGCCTTGATTTCCCCAGCGTGGAGGGTACCGTTGAAAAGCCGGAACTCTACTGTCCCTTTGGTGAAAGTGGCGTGGAGATTAAGTCCGTGGTACCGACTGCAATTGTAATGTTCATTCCGTCCGAAGGGGGCCTGGATGTACCAGATATCGGCAAATTCTGCCATAGTCTGAGGCTGCTTTTTGTTCAGTTTGGCAAGAAAAGTACAATCTGTCTTCTGGCAATATCTGCCTTCCCGGATCGGATCGATCTGGAGAGCATGGTAAATCATGTCTTCCTTGCTGGCCATCAGGTTTACCAGGTTCCGCAGGGTTTTCGGAGTGAACTGCTCGGCTCCCACATGGATGTGGATCCCGCAGGAGCTATTTACCAGGGCTCCTGCTTTTCTCAGAGTCCGTACCAGTTCCTGCAGCTTCGGGATGTCATCGTAGGAAAGGATGGGGCTAACCACTTCTGTGCGATACTCATTGGTGGCTCCTTCGATCTGGCCGTCCACCTTTCTCTGCGCCCAAATGCTGGAATCACTCATGGCTTTCCAGGTTCTACTCTTGTCATCGCTGGCAGTGTAGGTGTCGTAGGCACCGCCTTTATGGGTACCTCTTCCCGTCCCGAAAAAGGCGCCCATCAGATTGGCGGCTTGTGCTCTCGTAATCCCCGTCATTTCCATTTCAATCCCGAAGTGCAGTGTTTTCATAATTCTCGTCATCCTTTCGCTAGGTTTGTGTGTTCTTTGGCATGTGTATTAATCACTCTAAACGCACATAATAGCAAGGGATTTCGAGAATAATTATCCGTTATTTTGCTTTTTTATTCAGTTTTTGGACTACATCCACCCCATGGATCACATTCAGGTGGGAACCGTTGTCCCAATCCACTAGAATAGATCCCATATCATCCACCCCGGTTACCGTCCCTTTTGTCCCCAAAGGCGGAGCTTGGGGATCATCCATCCGCACCAGGATAACCCGCGTCCCGGAAGGATACTCTCTTCGAAGAAATTCCAGCATTTCTTTATTGGGAAACCGCATCTTTTTCCCCTCCATCCCGATAGGCTGCGGAACCGCTGAGGTTTTCCAGCAGGATCTTCCGGCATTCCTTGTATTCCTGTCCGATGAACCCCAGCCGCAGGAGGAAGCACCGGAAGGTGTATTTTTCATTGAGCACTTCGTGCTCTTTGGCGGTGATCCGTTTAGACTTCTTGGCCATTTGGCAAAGGGCTGTCACCAGTTTGGCATAGGCCTGGGCTCTGGCACTGCCTGTTCCATGGAACCAGGGGAAGGAAATCTTCCCATCTGCCCGCTGGATGGTCAGGTTGTCGGTCCCCAGGGCCTTTCTGAACAGGTTGGCCTTGGAATCCACCAGGTTTTGGAGCTTGGCAAAATCCTCGTCCGTCAGATTGTCCGGAAGGGAAATGGTCAGGGTATCGGCCTCATTCGTTTCCGGTTCTTCTGCGTATTCCGTACCATTCTGGGCCGACTCTGTTTCAGGAGTTCCTGCTGTTTCCGGTTCTTCCGCTGGCTCTGGGGATTCCTCGGCTGCCACCGTTTCCACTGGATCCGTGGTTTCCGGAGCCGTTTCCTCCAAAAAGTCCACCGGTTCTGCCGGCTTGATTCCCAGGTTCACCAGTTCCTTCACCACCTTTTGGAGAAGCTCGGCGTCTTCACATTCCACGGTTCCGAACTCCTCCACCCGAATGCTGCCGATCTGGTAAGCCCGGGTGGGAAGAAACAGGTATTTCGCCTTTGTGCAGGTAATGTCGCTGATGGCCTGCACCAGTTCTTTTCTCGCTGCACCTTGTCTGTAGTATTCAACCTTCATAATGAGTACCTCCTTAGGGTATTTTGGTACTGTTATTCATCACTCTAAAGGCGAATAATAGCAAGCAAAATGTAGCCCTTTTTGTACTTATTTTTCAGGACCTACCAATTCCTGGTAGGTGTACTCTTTCCCATCTCGGAGGACGGTTACCGTTTCGTTCTTATGAGAAGCCAGGTATCTTTTTACCGCTACGTCTACGAACTTGGGTTCCAGTTCCACCCCATAGCAGATCCGGCCCAGCTGGTCACAGGCCATCAGGGTGGAAGCAGACCCCAGAAAGCCATCCAGCACCACCCCGTTGATCTGGCTGCTCAACTTGATCAGATAAGCCAGCATGGGTACGGGCTTGCTGGAAGGATGCCCAAATCCGTCCTCTTTACTATTCTTAATTCCATCAAACTCGAATACCGCTTTCTGCTTCTGATCCCCATACCAGTTGTGTTTCCCGTCTTTCCGCCACCCGAAGATGATGGGTTCCATGTTGAACTTCCAATCGGTACGCATGAACGGGGCTTTGGGTTTCTTCCAAATGAGCCCGGCACCTACTTTAAATCCTGCATCTTCAAAGGCATCATAAAAGACCCGAGCCTTCATGGTGGCATAGAACACATAGATGGAGGCGTCCTGGGCCATGACATCATGGAAGCAGGAGAAGGCTTTCTTCAGGAATTCGTACCCTTCCTGGTCGTTCAGGTCATCGTTCTTGATCTTTCCGGAAGTGCTCTGGAGATTAACTAGGTACGGAGGATCCGTCAGGACCAGGTTGGGCTTGACCCCATCCAGAAGTTTTTCATAGCTTTCCGGTTTGGTAGAGTCCCCGCACAGGACCCGATGCTTGCCTAGCTGCCAAAGGTCTCCAGCTTTGGAGAACACAGGCTTCTGGAGTTCTTCTTCCACATCGAAATCGTCTTCCTTAGCTTCCGTTTCTTCGTCAAAGATATGGGCAATTTCATCATCGCTAAAACCGGTGAGACTTACATCGAAGTCGACTCCCTGGAGGGATTCAATTTCCACCCGCAGCATCTCTTCGTCCCAGCCGGCATCCAGAGCCATCCGGTTGTCGGCCAGGATATAGGCCTTTTTCTGGGCCTCTGTCAGATAATCCACCAGGACGCAGGGGACTTCTTTGATTCCTTCCTCCCGGGCAGCCATCACCCGACCATGGCCGGCGATGATGTTCTTGTCCCTGTCGATGATCACAGGGTTGATGAATCCGAATTCCCGCAGGCTGGCCCGGAGCTTGTTGATCTGTTCCGGGGAATGGGTCCGGGCATTGTTTACATAGGGGATCAGCTCATCGATGGGAATGAGCTTCATCTCCTTGGTCGTTTTTTCCATACTTTCCTCCCTTTAAACCTTTCGAGATCGCAGGAGCCGCTCCATCACGTCATCCTGGGGCGTGTTTCCGGCAAACTCCACAGAGCAGTTCTCCTTCACCACCTGGTAGATCTGGTACCAGATCTGGTTCACCTGCTTCATATAGTTCTGGCTCATGGTCACGTAGGGAGAAGCAATGGCCGCATTAGTGGTAGGGTGCTTGGCCAGGAACCCGTATTCGGAGATGGCGTGTTCGCACTGGATCCACCGGGAAACAGCCATGGCATAATGGCTGATCAGCTGGGGGCTCACTAGCTTTTCGCAGTGCCGTGCTTTGAGCCACAGCCAGGTTTCCCGGTAGATTTCTTCGGCTTCCAGCTTCCCACCGTTTCTCTGTTTTTCCTTCATGTAGGCTTTTGGTTCCGGCATGTCTTCTCCGTTAAGGTCCGCTCCTTCCGGTATGTCCATCACTTTCAGCGGCCGTTTCCCCGGATTGTCTGGCAGTTTGTCCAGCAGGGCCCTGGGTTTCCGGCCCTGGCCGACTCTGAGTCCGCCTCGCATGGTTCCGTCTTTGGCTATTTTTCACACCCCCCTTATTTCCATGGGTCAATACCTTGTTTGAATACGCGTTTTTTGTGCGCGTGACCCCTCGCCCGTTCTGGCTTTCCGGGCTTCCAGAGATTCATACGCCCCCTGGGTATGTCACTTTGTTTCAGATTTATCATTCTGAGAGTTCACTTTTTCTTGTGACTTTCTGGTGCCACCGATCTCCTCTTTGGGCATGGATCCGGGCATGGCAGGCTTTGCACAGGGCAATCAGGTTGTTCCAGGCATGGGTACCACCTTCGGCCAGAGGTTTCTTATGGTGGACTTCTTCTGCCACCACGTACCGGCCGTTCTTCAGGCAGAGTTCACAGAGAGGATGGCTGGACACGTAAGCATCCCGGATCTTCTTCCACGATTTGCCGTACCGTTTCTTTGTTGCAGGACTACGTTCATACTTTTCATACCGTTTGGCGATGATCTTCTGGTGCTTCTCACAGTACCGCCCGTCCGTCAGGTTCGGGCAGCCAGGAAAAGAACAGGGTCGTTTTGGTTTTCTCGGCACAGCTGCCACCTCCTTTCAGGCATGAAAAAAGCCCTGCAGATTTCTCTGCAAGGCTACCCCACGATTGTATTTTCACAGGGTTTAACTTACAATAAAATAAGAAAAACAATGGGAAGGAGCGCACCTCATGAGTCTGGGTTACGGCGGTATTGCAAAAAAAGTAAATGAAGATAATACCTATGTGCTCTACGCATATGGTGCCTTCAACTGGAACCTCCCTGAATGTAAGAACGATGATTACACACTTGATGGTTCTATCCTGATCCCAAAGAAATGTTTTGTCGGTCCAGAAATCCATCAAAAGATAAAAAAGATGCCATCTGGCAGGAAAAAGCTGGTTACTAGACCCGTCTATATTTCTTGTATTGATATAGTATGCAATGCAGTGGAAAAAGGTTTAATCGAAATAGATAACTCTCGGTTCGCCTGGAAATTTTACTCAGATTCTGCCAACACTAAAAAGTTTGATTTCATAGCCCTTCGGCTTCTTGATAATGCTTTTATGGAATATCAAGAAACGGGGAAGATTCCTGAAAAAGTCTACTCCCTTGTATAAAAAAAGCCTTGTAGGATTTTTACATCCTGCAAGGCTTGTCTTTATTCCCTTTTCTCGTGAGTTTATCATACCACGAAGGGGCTATTAAATTCTAGTGTGTATCTACTGCATTTTTCTGCAATTCACTGCACGCCTCCAAAATTTTTTCAACAGCTGCCATCCCTTCCCCATGGACTGTGTAGACCCATCGGATTCCTTTGCCCATGCTCCGGGCAATGTCCTCCCAGGCATCGAAATGAATGTACCGATCTCGAAGTACCAACCGCTGGGCTTCATCTTCCACCTGATCGATGACCTGACCGATTTCATACTTCAGATCCACCAGATGGTCCACTTCCCGATTGATTTCCTGCTCCCTCTCCCAGATCTTTTCAAGTGTCCGGACAAAGGGTGCTTCTGTAGGCCGGTTGGGGTTGTGGCTTTCTTCCAGTCCGGCTGCGGAGATTCCCAGGCAAAGGTGCCGCAGTTCGGCTACTTCCCGCAGGTTGCTCTCTATTTTTTTATCCAGGTAGAATCCCTGTTGCAAATACTCTTTGGCGTTCATGCTTTTTCCTCCAAATCCGCTTTGACAGCTTCAATCAATGCCGCTTGAGAACTGTCTTTCTTTTCCAGGGCTTTCAGAATCCGTTCGTCAATGGTGCTCTTGGTCACAATGTGCTGGACAATCACCGTCCGGCTTTCCTGTCCCTGCCGCCAGAGCCTGGCCACCGTTTGCTGGTACAGTTCCAAACTCCAGGTGAGCCCGAACCAGATCAGGATGGACCCACCCTGCTGCAGGTTGAGGCCATGGCCGGCAGAAGCTGGGTGAATGAGAGCCACCGGAATCTTCCCGGCATTCCAGTCTGCAAAATCCTGGGATGACTTCAGCTCCCTAGCTTCCATCCGCTGACAGATCCGCTCCTTGTCATGACGGAACCAATAGGCCACTAGCACCGGCCGGCCATTGGCACTTTCTACCAGATCTTCCAAGGCATCCAACTTTCGGTCGTGAAGATGGATGGTCTTCCCATCATCGGTATAGATGGCTCCGTTGGCCATCTGGGTGAGCTTCAACGTCAGGGAAGCCGCATTGGCTGCTGTCACTTCCCCGCCTGGCAGTTCCATCACCAGAGACTTTTTGAAATCTTGATACCGCTTCCGTTCCGCTTCTGAAAGATTCACCTCGGTCCGGACGCTCACCAGGTCCGGCATCTTCAGGTAGTCCGTGGCCTTCATGGAGACGGTGATATCCGAAATTTTCCGGTAGATGGCTTCTTCCGCTCCTGGCAAGTGCTTGTAGGAAAAGACCACCATTCCATTCCGCTTGTCCGGCTGAAAGTAGGTGTTCCGGTACTGGCTGATGTACTTTCCTAGTCTTTCCCCCATATCCAAAAGCCGGAATTCGGCCCACAGGTCCATAAGCCCATTACCGCTGGGAGTTCCTGTAAGGCCCACAATCCGTTTCACCTTAGGCCGCAGGGCCTTCATGGCTTTGAACCGCTGGGCCTGGGGATTCTTGAAAGAGGAAAGTTCGTCCAGGACCACCATGTCAAAATCCAGTCGGCAGTTCCGGGAGAGCCACACCAGGTTCTCCCGGTTCACGATGTAGATGTCCGCCGCTTTCTGGAGGGCCCGCCTTCTTTCCGTCACGGTGCCCACCACCACGCTGCAGGTGAGATCTTTCAGGTGGTCCCATTTCCGGATCTCCTCCGGCCATGTGTCCCGAGCCACCCGAAGGGGAGCCACCACAAGGACCCGCTGGACTTCAAAGGTGTCCTGCATCAGGTCCCGGATGGCCGTAAGGGTGGTCACCGTCTTTCCCAAACCCATGTCCAGGAGAAGCGCCGTTACCGGATGAGTCTTGATGTATTCGATGGCGTATTGCTGATACGCATGGGGTACGAATTTCATGGGGTCTCACCTCCTTCCGCAATTTTCTTCAGCAGCCCGGGAATGGCGCTGGCATCATCCAGGACAAACACCTGAAAGCCAAGGGCCCGCAGCATCCTGTGCTGTTTCTCTTGCAGCACCCGTGGTTTCTTCCCAGGTGCCTTCACTTCCACAAAGGCCATTTTCCCGTCAGGCAGAAGGACCAGCCGGTCCGGCATGCCGGCATAGGACGGAGACACGAACTTCAGGGCCAGACCGCCCTGTTTCCGAACTGCCGTCACCAGGCTGTGTTCAATCTGTTTCTCTCTTAAAAAGTTCATCCGTTTTTTCCTTCGCCAGGGCCCTGATTTCTTCATCAACGACATTTCTCGGTTTTTCGATGAAATTCCCGTAAAACACATCAAGGTACTCATTGCTGATTTCCGGATGGTCATGGAACATATTTATCTTCTGCCCGGGAACGCACTTCATCAATCTTTTGAATGGCCCGTAAAAACTTATCCGTATCCGGAGCCAAAAGAACCTGAGAAATGTGGAGTACAAGTATATCAGCTAGAGCCATGAACAGTCTCATTTCTGCTCCAGCTTCCTTGTAAAGGTCAAGCGTCCGTTCTTTTTTATAAATCATAATCTTATCCTCCCTTACTTTTTGGAGGTGTGACACTCATGTTTATCCCACTCTTAACTTCTTATATAGGTATATTTATTTTTATCCCTATAGGAACTTAGTAATGAGAGTATCATGAGCGTCACACCTTTCCAGATTTAGTCCAGGAAATCCTGTCCTTCCTTCAGTTTCAAACCACGGACAAAACTTCCATCCCGTGTGCGATGACGGAAGAATCCCGCCTTTTCCAGGTTTCCATAGAAATCCGTGGTACTTCTGATGTATTCACCGCTCTGCAGACAGATGACCCGGTAATGCTGATACAGTTTCCCTGATCTCTCTGTGAATGATGGGTCAATTTCACAGTGATCCTCCAGAAACTGCCCCAGCCAGTCATTGTCCTCCCGATATTTTTCCACTGCATTCCGCACTGCTTTCGGTTCCTCGATTTTAAATCCCTTTCGGATAGCAGTTTCCGCCCCCTCGATGACCCACTTCAGAATGGCAGGGCCTGCATGTTCGAACAGATAGTCCGAGTAGTTCTTGATGTCACTCTTGCCGGTAATCTTGGCGTTGAAGGGAATGACGATCAGTCTGCGCCAGGTACCATCATCGTTAGCCGTCACCTTGGGCAGGTAGTTGGTGTAAAGAACCAGGGTGTGGGAGGGTACGAAATGGAATGGATCCTTGTACTTCTTTTCTGCCTCAATGGGATCAATCGAACAAATCTGTTTGACCATTCCTGTATTGAGACGCTGCCCTTCTTCCAGTTCTGATGCAATGATGAGCCGTTTGCCCTTGAGTTCTGCCATCTCGGGTTTCACGTTTCGCTTGCAGCTCATGGTCAGGGCATCTGCAGAAATTTTTCCGGAATAGGTGCCAAGGACCCTGGCGATGGTATTCCAGAAGGTGGATTTACCATTTGCCCCGCCACCATAGGCGATAATCATCTGTTCGGCATAGACTCTTCCAACAGCTGCCATCCCAACAATCTGCTGAACATACTGGATCAGTTCCCGGTCATGGCAGAAGAAAAGGTCAAGGCTCTCCTGCCAGAGTTCCATTCCCTTATCCCCCGGAGAGCAGGCCGTAATTTTCGTGATCAGGTCATCCGGATCGTGAGGATGGCTTCCCCTCGTTCCCTGGGTTAAGTCATACGTAGCTTCAGGTGTATTGAGGAGTTCCGGATCATAGTCCAGTTCACTGACATCCAGAGCCAGCATCGGTTTGGCTGCATTCTGGGTGTTCACGATATACCGGTAGTTGCGGTACCTCATGACGAATTTTTTGTAGGCATCAGCTCCCTGCAGGGCCAAAAGCAATCCCAGCTTTTCTCGGGAATCTGGTTCACAAGGGTCTTGCTTCTGGACTTTACCTCGGCCTCTGAGACTCCGATGGCAACCAGGGCTTCTTCCGCCAAGCGAATCTTCTCTCCTGCATCTTTCAACTGGTCATCCATAAAATCTTCAATAACTCCGAGGGCCTTCGCCCGGTCTTCATACCAGTGGTCACCAACGAAGGCGATATAGTCTGTGGCACTCGTATACCGAAGTTTCCCAATACAAGCCATGGCCAGTACTTTCGCTTCCCCCATATCGGAGTAATCTTCCGGCTTCAAAATACCTTTGCTGAATACATTGTCATATTCCTCTGGTGGGACATACCCTTCACTGCCTTCGATTTTGTTCCTGAAAAATTTCAGTGCGCTTTTCCAGATGGTCCCCAGTTCCTTTTCCGGCAAATGCGGGTCGCATTTTCCTGCCCTTTCCAGGTAGGCTTCATACGCTTTTTCCGTATCCCCGAAACGTTTCAGCACCCGGCTGGCGAAGTGGGACATAGTGTTGTTACGGCTGCCTTCGGGGATGGAATTTCCCGTGTACAGGGGTGGCTCCATCTGGTCATGTTCCACTGGTTCCCGGCCAGTCAGGAATTCAGTTATCGTCATCTCCCCTTCCTGCCAGAGGATATCTTCCGGATCGACATCTGTGCCATAAAGGAACCGGGCCGCATCCAGGGCCTTTCCGTCAAAGAAAGGGAACACCTCCCAGATGGCCTGCTTCAGGGCCGTGTAGGCTTCTTCGTCCTGCATCTCCGGAATGGGGAAATAGGCATGGAACCGAGGCCGGGCTTTCCGGCCGTCTTTGGCTTTCCCATTATTCCGGGAAGGGACGATGGCCACAGCCACCCGGGGCACCTGGGCCAGGAACTGTTCTCCACTCACCCATTCCCGGGGATTTTCCGTATGATCATTGTCACAATCCATGACGGCCACATCGGACCAAAGGAAGTTATCCCGGCTCCGGTAGCTGTTTTTGTAGGCCGCGCAAACATGATCGAATTGAGCCGCCACTTTTAGGTCCTGAGCATTTTGGATTTCCCGTTTCTGAGGATACCGGCAGTTGGATTCCACCCCTGTATAGGATGCCGTAAATAATGTAAATTTCACCTAGATCACCTCACTGATATACTTGATGGGCTTTCCCTTTTTCTGGGCATAGCGGATCTCCAGTTCCATTCCTTGGGAGATGGTCTCCCCAAAAATCCAAAGTTCCGCACATTTGGACAAAAGAGCAATCCCCATAAAAAGAGCCAGATTCCGTTCCGTCTTTTCATCCAGGAACTGGGGCAGGAACAGATGGGGCGCCAGGGGAATGCACCCATGGTCTGCGGCGTACCGGCAGCAGCGCCGAGCCCGCAGGACATTTCTTTCCACGTCTCCTGCATAAGGTGAACAAACGTACACTACCGGTCGGAAGGGAAACCTGGGCGGCTCTGCATTCCGGATAGCCTGATAAGCCGTGGGATCTGGATAATGTTCAGCATTCCGCTTTTGATCCATTTCCATGGCCCACCTCCATCAGCTCCCGGGAACAGTCTTCACACAAGACGGCTGTCCCGAATAAGTCCCCTTTTCCTTTGCCCAAGACTTCTTCCAGGTTCACCGGCACTTCCTTCCCGCAAACCGGACACCGACAAAACACATTCTTGTCCATAATTTCCATCTGGAATTCCATATTGTCCGTAATCGGCTCCTTCACATAAAACATGGCGTTATCACTCCTTCAAAAAATAAACAGCAGATTCCAATCCCGCTACATGGACTAGAGAAGATTTTCTTCTCTACCTGTAACAGGACAGAATCCGCGGGGTTAAGTACCAAAAAAGAGAAAAATTTTGAGCAGAATCTCTGGTTGTCTTTCTGGGTCAACTTCGTTATGATATTGTTATAGAAAGTGCCTTTTCGGCCTGATGATTTCCTGTTTTAGGAGGCGTATCACCAATATGGAAAAGCAGAAAGTCCATCCCGCGGAGTCCTCTCGGGATGAAAAGATGGATGAGTTGCTGCAGCATATTCCGGATGACTTATTTTTTGCAAAGAAAGCAAAAGTCTCTGACTGCAGCCTTGATTTTGCAACCCAGGATGTCTTGAAATTTCAATTTGATTTATCTGGTGGCGAATGGTACCGCCTGAAATATAAAGGGCGGAATCTTAGATCGTATGATCACTTTATCTTCTATGAACCTGGGCTCAAGGGAATACTGGCCTTCTTTTATGCCCTTGACAGAGGATATGAAACGGTCCATCTCGAAGAAGTCGATACCATGGACTCCACCCTCTGTTTCCGGTTAGAAGCCGTTTCAGAGAAAACCGCTGATTCCAGTCTCCTTACTTTTTCCTATTCTTTTCATACCAGAAAATGTAAAATCAGCAAAAAGAAATCCATCAATTATTTCAAGCTCCAGATGCAGAAAAATTTTTCCGACGAGGAAAGGCTCCGGAACTACTTACGGGAACGATTTGATGCGTACTGCAACCAGTCCGTTCTGGACGAAGAAGTAAAATATTTTGACCGGTCAGTTGAGACCGTGAATTTCATTCGAAGCCTTTCCTGGATATTCGGTACTCCCTTGCCGCCCTTAAGCCTGGCAGAATTTCTATCCCCTGACCAAATCGCACTCTATGAAACGAAGAAGAAACAGGTAAACAAAGATAACTGAAAGAAGAAGCGGCCACAAGTGAGATGGTTCCCTTGCGGCCGCTTCTTTTATTTTTCAGTCCTTCTGATAAAACGCACACTCATACCCATCTGCCCGAAGTACCAATCCCTCCGCCCAGGGTGGGGTCCGACTCATCTGCTCGCAGATGGCATCTACACTGACCTCTTTACTGCACTCGATGATCAGTTCATCATGGACGTGACCCACAATGGCACAGCACCGAAGGGTCTGCATGGCGTAGCAAAGAATGTCCCTGGCCGTTCCCTGTACGATGTTTTCCACGAACTTGGGCCCGTAACTTTCCAGGCGCTCCCACTTCTTGGTGGCCCCGATGCCTTCATAAGTTACGGATTCCCCGCCGAACTTGTTCTCCCCGATCCGAGGTTTCACATAGGAAAGCTGCCGGCCACTTGGGAGTTCGATGAACAGCATGCCGCTTTGACAGACGAACCGGATGTTATTCACCCAGACGGGGATCCGCTGCTTGATGGCGGTCTTCACAGCCCCATCCACCTGCCACCAAAAATCCACAATATGTGGATTGGCTGAGCGCCAGGACTGGACCAGGGACCCCAGTTCTTCTTCCGGGATTCCCATGTCCAGGGCTCCCATGGCCTTCAGTGCTCCAACAGACCCGCCATAGCCACAGTTGTGGACGAGACATCCCGATACGGTAAAACGGTGATATGGTCCGGCATTTCGTATGTCATAAAGTCGAGCCGTGCGCTTATGATATGCCACCTTTTTCGTTTCTCTTTCACTGCTTCCACTGCGTCCTTTATAATCTGCTCTCTGCTTTCTCCGTGCGTCAGTTTCCGTATCACAGTTGTGTAAGCATACGGCCAATATTTCTGTTGGAATTCCGACAGTACCGTTAATCGGCGATTGCCCCGATTCACCTTCAATGGGACCATATGGAGATTTCCCGGAGCATAATCTCCATTGTTGTTGATTCGGTCGATTTCGTATCCTCTTTCTGGAATACCGAAATGCTCCAGCAAATATAACCCTGCTGCAAGTACACTTGGAAACATGAAACGGATTCCCCGTGCTCCATAATTCGGATACCCAGGATCCCTCGGATTTTCGCAGCGTTGTTTGGCTGCCGTCAAACGTTTGTAGAGCCACAAAGGTATTTTTCTTGTTTGCGAACAATGCTGACATCCCTTGCTTTTGCCGCTTACCAGAGCATCGAACAGAGTCCATTGGATGGAGCCGCAGCCCTGGCATTGCGTCAATACATAACAATGGTTCTGCTTCTTGTTCCAACGTTTTTCCGGACTGATGATTTTCACCCATCCGTATTGCTTTCCTACAATTTCCGGTTTGCAGGAGATGTGCGCCGCTGGAGGCGGCGATTCCAAACTGTACCGGCTCTTGTTTCCCCTGCACCCAAACCAGGTGGTCGGCAGTAGCTGTGAGTCCTTCATAGGTAATGACCTCTCTTTCCCCTTTATAAACCACACCTTCGTGCTTTACCCAGTGATTTCCATCCCACACACGGTCATCCGTTGTTACTTTCTCAATGGGGATAAGGCCATGGTCTGTAAGGACAAGCTGACCTTCTGCTATACAGGCCAGTTCTGCGATTTTCCCCTTTTGACGGAGTTCCCCGTTGACTCCATGTTTCACCACCGGGACCCCAAACATCTGGCTGGCCGTTGAGCAGTAGATGTCCTTCCCGGCTGCAAAAGCTGCCGACTTCCACTTTTCCCCGGCCATCCAGGAAATGACTCGCGCCTCAATGGCTGAGAAGTCCGAAACCACAAACTTCATCCCCGCCCTGGGCACAAAAGCCGTCCGGATCAACTGAGACAGCACATCGGGAATGGAATCGTAGAGAAGGTCCAGGGCTTCGTAGTTTCCCTGGCGCACCAGCTCCCGGGCTTCGGAAAGGTCCGGCAGATGGTTCTGGGGAAGATTTTGCAATTGGATGTGCCGGCCGGCAACCCGTCCGGTCCTATTGGCTCCATAAAACTGGAACATTCCTCTCGCTCGCCCGTCTTCGCAGACTGCATTCTCCATGGCCTGGTACTTCTTCACCGAGGACTTGGCCAGCTTTTGACGGAGCTGCAGCACACTGCGGAGAGGCTCCTGGGCCGTTTTCAATAATTCCTTCACCTGCTTTTTCCCCAGGGAGTCCGTCTTTAATCCATGGTCTTCGAGCCATCCCAACATCTGAAGGACGGAATTGGGATTCTCCAGCCCGGTCTTTTCTTTCAGGGCTGCCATCAGGCTTTCCCGGCTTTTGGCATCCATGGCCACCGCTTGTTTGGCCAGTTCCAGGTCAATGGCAATGCCCCGGTCGTTGATCTCCTGGTCCAAATGGTATTCCTCCCACACCTGTTCCGGCACCGGGTACTTTTGCAATCGCTGCTGGATGGCCATTTCCACTTCTACGTCCCGTTTGTTGTAACTTTTGAACTGGTTCCATTTGTCCAAAGCATGTTGAGGAAGGTTCCTGGTCCGGCCGCCGTTGGTCCTGGTTTCCTTGCAGGGAACGCAAAAATACCGGATCAGTTCCCGCCCTTCCTTCATTTTTTGATTGTCCAGATTCAGCACGGCCCCTACTCCTTCCAAGGAAAGAGGCAGCCCCATATAAGCGGACCAGACCATGGAGCACTTCCACCCTGCAGGACTCAAGAACCGGGCACATTCTTGAGACAGAGGATGCTGATCCTGGAAGGGGTCCACGCTCCGCCCCAGATCGGTAAGATACCGGGAGAGACACACGCGCTCGAAATTGGCATTGAAGGCCCATTTAGTAACAGTATCATCGGTGAGGGCATCCAGAATTTCTTCCGGAATGGTCTCCCCCTGAGCCAGGTCGATGACCTGCACCGCTCCCCCATCTACCGCATATCCAAAAAGAAGGATTTCAAAGGCCGGGGATTCTGCATACTTGTACACACCACACTTGGCCAGGTTCACATCGCTATAGGTTTCCAGATCCAACGAAAGAGTTTTCATACCTTTCTCCTTATAGAAAAAGGTGGCAGTTGGAACACCGCCACCTTCCGTTCTTCTATCCGCTTACCCAAGAAAATCCTCATCATCCGCCGTGGCAAAGTCGTCCTCTGCCCGAGGCTTGCCGCCCAGAGGTTCCCCGTCCCGGATCTTCTGCAAGTTGTTCAGGCTGCAGGCGATGCCTTTATTCCCATTGCTGTTGAAAGCATAGAAGCTGATGGAAGCACGGCCATACACCCCGGAATACACTTCAGAGCGTTCCAGAATATGTTGACAGTTGGCATCTACAATGCCCGGCTGAGTGGCAGAGTTGGCATTGATAAAGAAGCTATCCTTGTAGGCATCATCTCCCGGCCGTTCCAGATCCCCGTCCCGAAGTGGGGTCTTGATGGCTTCCAGGGCCGGGACTACCCGGCTGTTCCCTTTCAGTTTCCCTTCCCCTTCCTGGTAGGCAGCCTTAATGGCTGCCCGGACCTTTTCCACCGTCTTGGTGTCGGATTTGGGGATGATCAGGCTGACACTGTATTTGGGCGTTCCCCCATTAATGGATTTGGGTTCCCACACATTGGCATAACTCCAACGGGTATTCACTCCAGTAATTACTTTGCACGGATTCACATAACTCTTAGACATTCTTGTTTCCTCCTTCATTTTCCTTAGAAAAATCATCTGCCGCCGTATGCATGGCCGGCCGTTTATCCGTTTCCGGGACCAGGACCGGCTTGCCCTGGGGCTTTTCAATCAAATCGGTCAGAAGTTCATCAAACCGTCTCTTTCCCAACAGTTTGGTCAAGGCCGTAATCCCCAGGAGTTTCTTCTCATAGGGAGAATATCCTGCCTCTTCCACTTTGGCGGCAACCGCTTCTTCATTAACGTACCTCCGGTTGGACCGGCCTTCCACCACTTTCCACCCGGCCCAGGTCTTGCCGGAAAGAGCCTGCTGTAGGGCATAATCTTTCACGTCCCCAACCCAGCTTACCAGTTCATCGGCTTTGGCCAGAATGGCTTCCATTTCTGGATCTTCCAGAGTGGATGGCATGGCAAAGTCGTACTTGGCCAGCTCCAGGTTGTACTCGGCCCGTTTCCGACAGGTGGCCCGGATCTTGCAGAACCGGCAGTGGTCACCAGCCTTGTATTCCCCTTCTCCCTTGGCCGCCAGGTCTGCAGTAGGCTTCAGCACCGTTTCTGCCCATTGAAGCAATTCTTCCTTGGGCAGAGTGTAGGTACTGACGTTTTCCCGCCTAGGCTGGAAGATGGTCATGGACACCTTTTGGATATCGTAGATCCCGTCAAAAAGATCCAGGGCCCCCAGGGCATAACACATCATCTGGGGATTCTTCTCTGCATCCACCAGCACTCCCAACCCGTGCTTATAGTCGATGACGGTCAGGGTGTCATCTGCCACAATGAGGCAGTCCCCGGTTCCGAATCCCTCCGGCACCCACCGGGAAAAGTCCAGGCGCTGCTCCACCAGCACCAGAGGATCCTTACAGACGGTTTTGGCCGCTGCCAGGCTCTCCAGCACAAACTGGGCATAGGCATCGGTGCATTCGGCCATTTCTTCATCGAAGGTGGTGAGGGACTTTGTGGGGTTCGTCACCTTCTCCCCCAGGGCCTTCTTCACCTTGTATTCGCACAGGGCATGGGCTTCCGTCCCCTGTTTGGCAAAGTCGCTCTGCACATCCGGCAGTTTGGCACACTCCAGCGCAGACGGCGGACAGGCCAGCCACCGGTAACTGGACGAAGCGGAAAGAACCGCGTGGTTACCCGGCATGGCCCATCACCTCCAGGTCTTTCAAAAAGGCCTCATACTTCTCCGGCTTCATACTGGACAGCTTGTCGGCCCCATACTTCTGGATCAGCCTACGGACTTCATCTGTGAATCCCTGACGGGATTTATCCGCCGCCACCTTCCGCACCTCTTCCAGGGTGAGTTTTGTAGGAACCACCTCATTCTTTGGAGGTTCCGGAGCCGGAGCTTCCTCCTTGAACTTCATGGCTTCCGCAATCTTCAACAGGGCTTTTCCACAGTTTTCCAGTTCAACGGATAATTTGACCAACGTTTCCTCTTTCATTGAGATTGACTCCTTTCGATTTTCTCTTGCTTCTCAGGATCATGAGATTCCTAGCAGCCCGTTCCGCTGTGTCGCTGATTTTCATTAGTACCCCAGCCAGTTCCCGGTCCAGGTCCTGACTTCGGTTTCTCAGCATTTGTCCATTTTCCATGGCTTGTCCTCCTCTCCAGGGGCTTCTTGTTTTGCCCTTCATCCATAACAGGACAAGTTCCCCTAGGATAAGTACCCATTTTTAGAAATCCGGCCAGAAATTTTTTAGCCGGATCTTCTGTTCCCGTTACCGGTAGTCCTCCAGACGTTCCCGGAGCTGTTCCAGGAGCCGGTGTTTCCTTTTGTTGACCCCTTTCTGGGAAAGACCAACTTTCCGACCGATGGCGGCTTCACTGCTTCCATTCATGGCCATCTGCAGGATGGTCTGGTCCAGTTCTTCCAGCTTGGCCAGCTCTCTGTGCAGGGCATCCAGAAGCTCTTCCTTTTCCAAAATGGCATCAGGGGTGTCCTGCCGGGTATCGTCCATAAATCCATATCCCGTATCATGCAATTCTTCAAAGGAAACGGCCGTGTCCCAGCCCTGGACGGACGGATCCACCCGGTGTTCCTCCTGGGCCTGTTCCCGCTTCCGCCGTTTCTCGGCCAGCCGCTGCTGACGCTTGTCTTCCTTCCACTCCGGCCGCATATAGGCCTCGTACTGTTCTTTGGTAGCCGGGATGAGGATGGTGCGGACCATCTTGTTCCCGATTTTCGACCACTGCCGTGGCGCGTTTTCATATTCCTTCGTGATGATCGTTTCCTCCTTCACTTCCAGTGGAATGTAGTACTGCTGTTTGACTCTGGTTTTCTTTTGGTTGCCCATGTGCGATCTCCTTCGCAAAATGCGAAGCGAAGACGCAAATAGGCTGCCTGTCTGTATTGACCATGAGATGCATCCTCTCTTCCATGGTCAACCACCCCAGTAGGCTGACGATAAACTTGGGTCCGGCTCATCGCTCTGGGCACCCCCGCGTCCGGGAGTGAACTTTGAGCCGGGAATTTACAGATACAAAAAAAGAGCTATCCACATGACCTTCTGGTCAATGTAGATAGCTCCGTCTGACAGCTCCGTACAAAATACGGACTGTTATGGTAACTTCTTTATCCTTCTGAACTTGCCCGTTTCGCTGCCTCCACCTGCAGCAAAATATCTTCCCAGGGAACCTGGACCAGCTGCTTCCTGCTGGTCTTCAGTTCAATGATCACCCGGCCTCCCTCTACAATGGCATCAAACAATCTTTCTCCATCCGCAGAACCATCGCGGAGATTCCGGATGTGTTTTCTCACTTTCCCCATATTGCCATACCCCCTCGGATTTTCACGCTATTGAACATTTGTTCGTTTATATGCTTATTATAGCATAAGTCTGCAATTTTAGAAGGGAAAATTTTGTGCCCGTTTCTCAGGGTAAAGGATTACTTTTTGGATAGAAAGATAGCAAAACCGCATTATATCTAGGCTTTTGCGGATTCTTAGCTGTGTAAGATTTCTCAAAAATTCCAAGAAAATTTATTTTTCCCGGTTTCTCCTCCGGATTTAAGAAAATTTTATCATGGCTACGCTCGAACAAAAGTTCGCTTAATAAAGGTAAAAAGACAGGACTCCCCCAAGTTTTCTGGGGAAATCCTGTTTGGTTTCCGTCTTTCACCTGGTTATTTTCAGTTCATGAAATCAGGAATTTCCGCATCGCTTTTCGCCATGCTTCATTGGCAAGGCAGGCCGTCCCATAACAATGCTCCTTGTATAGGCAAAGTTCCCGGCAGATGAACTGATCTGCATCCTGGCGTTTCAGTTCTTCATCCGATGGCAACTGCCGTCGGATAATAGAGGTTATTGCCGGGAACAGCATGATGCAGAAATCCGAACAACACAATTACTAAATGAAAGAAGATGGCTGATGCTTTGGTCATTTTAATCCGACCAGAATTGTTCATTTTAAGTCCGGCCTTGACACCGACTCTGAGTGGCTGTTTTAATCCGACTCTAACATCACTGGAGACGATCTCTTAGGACGGGAAACTTTTTACGAATTTCCTGAACATGTTCTGGGTTGATTTCAGCCGAAACAATCGTTTTTTCAATTCCTGCTGCTGCAATTTTTGTACCCCAAGGGTCATAAATGGCACTATGTCCAAAATAAACATTTCCTCGTTCCGTCCCAACACAGTTACAGGCAAGTAAATAACTGACATTTTCTATAGCTCGGCACTGAGAAAGTAAGCACCAATGTTCCAACCTCGGAAAAGACCAAGCAGCTGAAAGAACAATAATATCAACATTTTTTTCTGTCATTTCAATAAAATTCTTAGGGAATCGAACATCATAACAAATTGCGAATCCAATACGTCCAAACGGAGTATCGACGACTGTTGATTCTTTACCGTTTTGAATTAGTTTTACTTCTTCAGAATTAAATGTCACAAGATTCCGTTTACGATAAGTAGCAATACATTTTCCTTCTGGAGAAATAAACGGCAAAGAATTATAATATTGATCTTCTATTTTTTCAATAATTGTCCCCCCTGCAATATAAGCACCAGTTTCTTTTGCTTTTCTACATAAAAAATCAATAATTTTATTATTTTCTTCGATATGATGATATCTTTCAAAACAATAATAGCCCGTCGCCCACATTTCTGGAAGAACAATAAGACTTGACTCTTTACACAAATCAATTTGTTGTTCCATCTGTGCAATATTGGCATCCACATCATACTTTTCATTTCTTTCAAATTGAATTACTGATACTTTCATTTTCTCACCTTTTTCATCGAGTAGAATTCAATCATTTGCTTTTCGCAAAAAGCTTGAAAAAGACCATATAGAAAAGGACTGGAATTTTTATATTAAAAGACGCTGTAACAGAGACCAATGACCTCTTTTAGAAAAAATTTGGGGACGCCTTGCGATTCTGTTAGCAAACATTTTTCCGGGCATCCCCAATTAGCTTAAGCGCCTCAATTGAAAATTTGCACATCATTAGCAAATTTCAAGCGAAACAGTTCCGTTAGATTTATCATTAATTGTTTTACCAAAAAATGATATTTTATTTACTTTTTGTAATCTTTAAGCCACTTTTTATAGTTTTCTTCTTCTTTACCAATATAAGTAACCGCATCTTCCGGTTTCATATACTTAGGCGTAACTAAAACAGAATTTGCTTCTTTAATATAATCCTTGTTCTGGCACACCTTCTCCATTGCAGCGGAGAATTTATTAACAATTTCATCAGGTGTATCCTTAGGAAAAGCGTAGAAGAAGAACTTAGAAATCGACAAATCTACTCCCTGTTCCTTAAAAGTGGGAACGTTTGGAATGAGCGGGTTCCGTTTTTCCGACATTACACCAAGGCAACGGAAATCGCCAGATTCAATGTAATCTTTCACTACACCATATTGACAACCGATTACCTCAATCTGGTTGCCGAGAAGAGCGGTTGTATAAGCAGCCATATCACCAAGATCTGCCGCAACGATATTAGTACCAGTCATTTGTTCAAATGCAAGCAGTTGCAGGTGCGTAAACGACCCAATAGAAGTAGCAAAGCGAATCTTCCCAGGATTTGCTTTTGCATCATTAATGAGGTCTTGCAGATTTTTATATTTAGAATGACTGGAAACTACAAAAACATTGGCGTCATCAGTAAGCCCAATACCAGCGTTTTTGAAGTTTTTCCACGAGATATCTGTCAGGCCGATTAAGTTGTTCATGAGCATAGTGGGATGGTTAAACAAAACAGTGTAACCATCTGGTTTAGAATCCAATACTTGCTGGGACCCAACTACTCCAGAAGATCCAGCAACATTGGTTACAATAACGGGTTTTCCAAGTTCCTTACTTAAGTATTTAGACATTACCCGTGCGTTTGTATCTGTATCTCCTCCTGCTCCATAGGGCACTACAATTTGCACTGTTTTGTTCGGATAGTTTTTTGCTGCACCTTGATTTGCCTTACTAGAAGGATTTTTGGTTGCATCTGATCCGCACCCTGCCAAAAGCATACCAAGTGCCACCACCATTGAAAGGACTGCCAATTGTTTTTTCATTTTTAACACGCCTCCTTTAAAATTTTTAACCTAAGGTTATTCTACTGTGTTCCTGGTTTTTATTTTTTCTTACCTGCTGAATCAGGGTAATAACAATGGAGAGTACAGTAGCAACAATAAAGAATGAGCAAATGGGATGTTGCAAAAAGGGCCAGAAGCTTCCGCCAGTCAACATCAATCCTGATCTCAAGTTCTTTTCAGCGATTGGCCCCAAGATGAACCCAAGAATAACAGGTGCCAATGGATAGTCAAAGACATCAAATGCAATGGAAATAATTCCAAAGAAAATAACAGTCCAAATATCAAAAGTTCTGTTATTTAGTCCGAATGCCCCAACTGCACAAAGTACAAAGATAATCGGGAGTAATATGTATTTAGGAATATACAAAACCTTTGTAAATAACCTTAAACCATAAAACTCCATTATCAGCATGATGACATTGGAAACAATCAGAGCTGCAAAGATGGAATAAACTATCGTACCATTTTTTGCAAACAACAGTGGTCCAGGCGTTAAACCATGTATCATAAACGCACCTAATAACATGGCTGTCGTTGATTCACCTGGAATGCCGAGAGTCAAAAGCGGAATCATTGCGCCACCAATTGTTGCATTATTTGCACTTTCAGAAGCTACAACACCATCCATTATCCCAGTCCCAAATTTTTCAGGATGTTTAGAACTATTTTTAGCTGCAAAATATGCAAGCACACTCGAGGTCGATCCACCAACTCCAGGCAGAATTCCCATCGCAATACCAATGAAGCTAGATCGAATAAAGTTTACAAATTGTTCTTTAAATTCCTTAATAGAAAATCCAAAACCTTTTATATTTTCCCTTTTTAATGTAGCCTTTTGTAGTTCAGGAGAGTCATTTCCTGCCTTAATTACTTCACTGATTGCAAAAAGGCCAATCATTACGACTAAGATATCAAAGCCACCTTTGAGTCCTTTAACGCCAAAAGTATATCTTGAAAAAGAATCAATTGGTGCTGGTCCAACCATAGCAAACGCCATGCCTATCAAACCAGCAATCAGACCTTTAGCCATTGATTGTTTTGAAATAGAAGCGATTAATGTCAGAGAAAAAACTGCAACGCCGAAATATTCATACGGTCCAAAATGAATAGCAATTTTAGCTAGAGGCGGCGAAATGAAAAACAATGCTAAAAAACTTAATGTCCCCCCAATAAAAGAGTAAAACACGCCAATTCCCATTGCTCTCTGAGCATGCCCATTAACTGCCATAGGGTGCCCATCAAAGCAAGTTGCAATGGAGGATGGAGTTCCTGGGACATTAATCAAAATTGCCGGAATCAGTCCCCCTGATATACCGCCAATGAAAATACCACATAATAACGCCATCGATGGAACCATATCCATAGAATAGGTCAATGGTAAACAAAGAGCTATTCCCATGGTTGCTGTTAATCCTGGGATAGAACCAAACATGATTCCGATTAACACGCCCAGTCCCATAAGTAATATATTTGTGGGCATTAAAATATTACTGAATCCTACAGAAAATAGTTCACTCATAATTCATCCCCTCCCATTAGCCTAAAATTCCTTCCGGAAGCATAAGTTGAAATAGATCCCGGAATGTGAAATAAACAATCAAAACAGTCACAATACTAACAACGCCAAAGAGCAAAGGCTTTCTTTTCTTTTTAGGACAAAGCACCATAATTTGGAAGAAAAGATAAACTGCTGTCGTAATAAGAAAACCAATTTGCGCTAAACACAATGCATAAGCAACCATCAAAAGCAGCGTCATAAAAGAAGTTTTTAAAACGGATTTTGTTTTTTCACTTTCTGATCCGTTCGTGTCGTTTTTATCAATTTTTTTCAGTTTCACAATTGCTGAAATAAAAACAATTGCACCTAAGACGAACATTAAGCCGAATACCAGCCTTGGCATAAATTCCGGTCCAATGGCCATTACCGTTAATCTTTTCATGAAAAATGTCATATAAAAGCAGATACTTGAGATAGCCATAATAAACAGTCCTGAAATAACATCTTTGTAATTATTTTTCATTTTGCACCTCTCAATCTTTTATCTACTTGTTACTCGTCCTACAAGTTTGCTTTTTATTCTTTTTTTATCATACTGATTCTGTTCAAATTCCCTTGAATATGTTCCTTCATTATTTTTTTTGCCAATTTGGGTTTTTGCTCACGAATAGATTTTAATAAAATAGTATGGTAATAAATAGCATTTTGATAACCGTTATTTTGATAGCCAAAAATTTCTTTAGCTTTATTTTTATTTGATGCACTTCTCCGTATAGTATCTATGAGACTGCTTTCAATAAACATATTGCCACATGCTCTAGCGATTTCCAAATGAAACTTAGCATCAAGATCTGCCATTTTATCATCATCACCGACATGTAACAGCATTTCTTCCGTTGCTTTCGTTAAACATTCAAGATTCTCATCTGTCCGATTTAAGGCTGCTAAATAAGCTGCTTCCGGCTCTAATATTTGACGAAACTGCAACATTTGCATAATTTCACTTTCAACAGATTTAGGAGTTGATGTGAAATTAGAAAAAGCACTTAAATCCTCCGATTTCACATATGTGCCTTTTCCATGAAGACTAACCAATGCTCCGACAGCAATAAATTGTTGAATGGCAAAACGCACACTGGAGCGACTGACTCCTAAAATTTTAGTCAATTCATTTTCAGAAGGAATTTTTTGTCCAACTTCCCATGCATGTGTTTGAATATTATTTTTGATATAATCGACAACTTGTTCAGTTACACTTATTTTTTTAATCATAATTTTATCTCCTACAACTTGTCTTACAAGTTCATTATAAGCAAGAAAAAATAAATTGTCAATAAATTTTGTCTTATCCCAAAATAAAACTTAGAATGCTCTTATTTAATCACACAAAATATTTCAATTATTACATGAAATCACTATTTTTAGCTAGAATAATATAAAAAAGCCACCCTGCCGGCGTTGACCGGCAGGGCCTTGTGCTTTTCGTATATACACCGGATTATTAAGCGGTTACTTTCTCATATCTTCCCGCCAATCAGCATTGGCAAGACACGCCGTCCCATTGCAGTGATCCTTGTAAAGGCAAAGTTCACGGCAGATGAACTGATCTGCAGTCTGAAGCTCCAGGTCCTCATCTGACGGCAGATCATACGCCCCGATTTTCCAGATGCCCTGGGGATTCCTTAGGCCGAAATCCAGCATCTTTCCATTCCCGGTCTTCACATAGCGATAGATTTTTGCGGTAAAAGACAAATTGTCTCCGGCCTTGTAGGATTCAAAACCACGGCATTCCATCCACACATGGTCTTCCTTGCCGAAGAATCCACTCCCATCACAGGAGGAGGCACCCAGATAAACCCACTCAAAGCAAATCCGGCCTTTGGCCTTGTTGATTTTTCAATCTGCCCTTTGCAGGCTACCCAGCAATTTTCATAGTAGGCTTTTTCCAAGTCATGTCTTACCTGATCCCCGGATGCCTTCTGCAGTTCCAGGTATTCCTCATAGGACATTCCTTCTCCGCCCACCAGATTTTTCAGCCCACTGGGATCAAAATCAATGAATCCCCATTCCGTGATGACCCCCAGCCTGGATCCGGAAAGCTCCCTTTTCGCCGCTTCCCAACGCTCCTCTTCAGAAGCACCCTCAGGGGCAACACCGGGCAGCCCGCTTTTCCTGGCGTACTCTTGCAGTGCATTCGCCATCACCAGATCATAATACCGTTCCATTTTAACTCTCCTTTGCTTTGTAAGTGCAGCCTAGGCTGCCTGACATGCGCGGCAAAGAAAATAGTGGAAATCAGACGTACCAGTGCTCCGTCCCCTTGCGGGGATTAAGGATCTGCAAAACGGCTGCCGTTAACGGATCCCATACCCCTTGTCCGCCAGAACCTGCAGCGCTTTTTCAAAATTTCCCTTTTTGACAAGGATGTAATCCGTATTAAAAGTGGAAACAGCGAAAATCCCGATTCCCTCCTCCGCCAAGATGGAGGAAAGCTTTGAAAGAATGCCAATCAGGGAAAAATCAAGGATCCCCTCGATCCGGAAGGCTTTCCAGCCGTCGTCCCGTTCCAGGGTGTTTGCCGGCGTGCGGTCCGTCTCACAGACAAGGGAAATCTCTTCATCGGTCCTCCCGATAAAATAAAACCCCTGGTCCAGAGTAAGTTCACGTATGGTCGGGACCTTGCAGACCGTAAGATCCAGATCCATTTTCTTTAGCCGCATCATAGTCATATCCTCCGATTCAACACTGTTCACTATCTTGCTGGTCTTGCTTTGCTTCGAATTCATTCTAAAGGTAGAAATTCCATATACCGACTTTTTACCTGCTTATATTTGTCTTCTTGCCCTTTCTTCACGCAATGCAAAAAATCTAAAAACAAACTATCATTAAATATTGATATATTTGTTAATGATTCCATCTACATCTTTAACTGAAAATGACATGTCACTGACCCAATGTCCAAATTCTCCTGTACCATTGACAGCTATAATCCACTCTTCCAAAGCTTTCTGTTTAGCAATCACTTCCTCTGACTTCTGGCCTTTTGTTTCTAAAACCAACATGATTCCGTTGCTCAGCTTAATCAGAAAGTCAGGGAAATAACTATGGATTACTCCTTTAAATGTATAGAAGATTTTAAATCCAAGATGATCGTTTTTAGCATAAGCTTTTACATAGGGATTTTTTTCCAGGACATACGCTTCTGTATCTTCCCAGCTGCTATCAGAAACCACATGGCTAATCTGGGATTTATTGGTTACTGTACAAGGCTTACTGGTAAACCATGTCATCATATCTGCCGTACTACGAATTTTTTTCGTTGAATCAAAGAGTGGCACCATTTTTTCGGTCTGATCTGATTTTATATAATCCCAGATATGCTGGACAATTTTATTCATGTTCAGCACATACATAATTCTTTTCCTCAAAGGGCTCGTGTTAAAGAGCACGGGATTGATATGAATTTTTCCGGATTTCAAAAATTGTTCTGTCAAACGAATAACCTGACCTAAAAGTGCATATTTCGTCCCTTCATTTTGCCAGGAAGATTGTAAAGTATCATAAACCTGACCAGCCGTTTCAAAAATTATCTTTTGAAGTCTGAGTTCTTTATCCAGCTTCTCAAGATCTATTTCGGTACATTGACTTAAATCAGTCTGCCCATCAAGAACCGGGGCCAGATCAGCTCTAAGTCTTGTATCCGTAGCATCAAGCACTAATTCAGGTATATGCTGAACATCCAAAGTAAGTTTTTGTTTCCAGACACGATCAAAACGAATAATATTAGGCCATGCGATTTCATACTCCGCTCTTTCTGGCAAAGATTCAATCTGTGTTTTAGGCTTAGGAGGATGGCCGCTATTGCTTCCATCATCTTCAGTGGGCAAGAATCTAAAAGGAATCCCAAATATATTGACATACTCAGGAGAAAACAGCTCATTACCTTCCTGTAGATCATAAGAGGTCCTTCTAAGACCCCGCCCTACCACTTGTTCACATAAAAGCTGACTGCTGAAAGCGCGCAATCCCAAAATATGAGTTACAGTTTTAGCATCCCAGCCTTCTGAAAGCATCCCAACAGAAATCACATTGCGTATTTGTTCTCCAGGTTTTCCTTTTTGTCCTACTGTATCAACAATTTCACGTAATTTCTCGGCAGCTTCTTTCTTTGTTCCGCTTCCTGAATCAGCCGCATCCAAAATCTTTGAGTCAATCCGCACCGTATATTTTGGTACACAGAGTTCATTTATGTCAATCCGATGCTTATCAAAAGCATTTTTGATGCGTGCAGCCGTTTCTGTCCGATTCGCCACCGTAATCATAACCGGAGGAGTTGGCATTCCATGTTCTTTCCAATTTTTAAAAGTGACTTGCCAATCTTTCCCTAAAAGGTAATATGCCTGGATGAGCAAATCAGGCAATGGTTCTGTTGCCTCAGCAGGTCTGTTAATATCATCTTTTACGTCAGGATCTGAATATATATGATAAAGTTTGGATCTGAATTCATTTCCATCTTTTACAGAAATACCATCATCTCGGACTACTATTCTAGGAGTTTTGACCAGCCCTGATTCAATTCCATCGTTCAAGCCAAAGTCACTGACAATCCAATCAAATAAAGCTTCTTCTCCGTTTTTTTTCCCAGAAGGAGCAAATGGGGTTGCCGAAAAATCATAGCAGCAAAGAATATTTCGAGTTTTATTAATACGGTCCAATCCACTAATCCAAATTGTGGCCTGTTCCTCATTGGCTACATATTCTTTCCTTTCCTGACCTTTTAAAGCAATTTTAACTTCAGGATTTTTACGCCAGGCATGATGTGCTTCATCATTGATAACAATGATATTATGTGCATTTGCCATATCACCTAAAATCTCACGAGTATAAGCTTCATCACTCAATGGCCCGCGTTTATCCACACTTTTCCTCTTTGCAAGTTGTTCTGCCGTTTCCCATGCCAGACTTTGCCAGTTAATAATTTTGATGTTTCCCTGGCGCAAATAATCTAAAAGGCCAGCTGGTACTACGCCGAATTGGATATAATAGTTTTCATTGCCACCGGTTTTCAGAACTTCCAACCGGCTTTTAACTGTTAAACCAGGTGCTACAATAAATACGTTTTTAGAAAATCTTGTATCCTGTGGGTAAGCGACTTTATTACAAACCTGCCATGCTATTAGCATGGACATAACGGTTGTTTTTCCACTGCCCGTACACATCTTAGTACAGAGACGTCTGAATAATCCACCATCAGATGGAATATGTATGCCCACTTTATCGGCATCAGGGGCTTCTGTAAGCCAAATTAACGTTTCTATAGCATCCATTTGACAGAAGAAAAATTGATACTGCCTGGCATCCTTATCATGCCAATGTTCCAGTAATCGCTTTGTAATCCCTGTGATGCCAGGATACCCTGCCTCTCTCCACGTTTTTACTCTAGGACGGATTTTATTGACCAATGGCAGCTCAACAAAACGGCCCATATCATTATAAGCATTGCGTTCCTGCCCCGAAACGATATATCCCGCTGGTCTCCTACCTTTTTCCTGATAAAACTTTTTAGTTGGAATATCATATTTCCAGTGAGTAGATGGTTCTTTATATGCAGAATTGATAATAAGTTTTGTAATTCCTGCCATCACTCTTCACCGACTTTCAAAACACGCAAACTTTCAATACCACGATCATCAATGATTTTGACAGCAATCATGGTATTGGGCTCTGCCGTAAACCACAAAGATTCATTTCCAGCATATTTACCAATCAATTCCTGATTGATTTCAGCTTTCAATGTTTTTGCCAGTTTATTCCACCCATCCTTTTTTCCACCCATAGGGAAAAAGACCTGGTTGGGTTCAATACAGTTCATTGGATCGTAATTTGTATCCAGCATCCACATGGCAATATTACTATCCGTACCAGAAATAACAGTCCCTTTTTTTACGTCATAGTAGTCAAAACCGTTGACTATTACTTTATATCGGTTTTTAGTTCTTCCGTCTTTAATAAGTTCCACATCAGGCTGCCCGACTAACCAGAAACTCTGGTTGGAAGAACGTTTCTTTTTCAAGTCCTCCGTCATCAGATCCGTATTCATTTGGACTTTAAGCACCGTGACCCCTGGCCACAATGCCTCATCAAGCATCTGGGAAGCTTCAGGTCCAAATTGAAAAGCTGCAAAAATAATGTATCCCGGTGTTGGACGCATATTCTGTGCTTCATTAAGAGCCATATCAATAAATCTGGCATCCATGACCTTAGTCTCACTGCCAAAACAAATGATAGCTCTTTTGGGTGAATCTTCTTTAGTTTCTCCTTCTGCCTGAAAATAAACACTTCCTTCAAGCGGCTCGATTCTGGAAAAATCAAGTTTATTGCCATTTTTCCCCAGTATCCCAGTAGCAAGTAATTCACTTCTCCATTGACTTTGTTTAGAAGTCATATTTTCGGCTTCAGCAGTTGATAATGTCTCTTCTAATGGTTTGACAATTGGTGCAGGAAGAGATTCTACTGTAAATGGACCAGATACACGCACTTTCGTTTTATCAATCTCAGGCTGATCATAAAGAGTTTCTTCTGCTGGGGGCTCATTATTAGCAATAGATTTTAATGTAATATGAGGAACTGTTTTATAGATGAACCCGCTGGAAATTCCCTGATCTGGATGCGCAAGTTTATAATAATCAAAAGATGCTGTCATCAAGCGCTCCTTAGCCAACTCAATGGCCACGCGGGACGTGTCGCAAGTAATCCAGCGGCGTCCCCATTGTTCAGCTACATAAGCTGTTGTACCGCTACCACAGGTGATATCAAGAACTAAATCATCAGGATCAGACGTCATAAGTATGCATCTTTTGGGAATTTCATTAGGTGTCTGTACAACATACATTTTATCATTTACCGCCCCAATTCCTGTCCACAAATTATTAAGACGCGAAATAGGATAATCTTCATAATAAAGTTTTACTCTAAGATTATCTCCCTCTTCTTGCAGCCTATTTGCAATTTTTAAGTCATTCAATCCATTAGGGTAAGAAGTTTTCCACTGTGTACCTTTTGGAGGATAGTATGTTTTTCCATTATATTGGTATCCTTGTTGCTTTTCATTACCTTGTGCATTCAAACTCCAAGTGCCAAATAATTTGATGTTTTTATTATCTTTCATAAAGGCTTCAATATTATGTCGTTTGTTTGGTGGTACCCGCTTGCACCCTTGACCATGTATATTTTCTAACCATAAATGTGAACCACAAGTATCAGCAAAATCTTGAGGATCTTTCTTTTTGAACAAAGAATGAAATTTAATTTTATTTTTATCCTTTGCGTACCATACTAAATAATAAGTTGCACTATTTAACAACTTTTTAGCAAACATAACTGATCCTTTTTTTATTGAAATTTGAGAAACAAAATTTTCTGGTCCAAAAATTTCATCGCAAATATTCCTTACAAAATGCACATTTTCATCGCTAATTTGAATAAAAATACTTCCAGAATCTTTTAATAAATTATAGCTTAATAAAATTCGGTTTCTTAAATAGGTAAGATATGAGTGGATACCTAATTCCCAAGTATCTCGAAAGGCAGTAATCATTTCTGGCTCTTGTGTTAAATCCTCATCTTTATCTCCAGATTTAAGAGACATATCATTAACAAATGGTTGGAAATTTGACCCGTATTTAATTCCATAAGGTGGATCTATATAACACATCTGTACTTGCCCTGCCATGCCTTCTTTTTCCAACAGCGAATTCATAACGACAAGGCTGTCCCCGGCAATGAGTCTGTTCGTCCAGTCAACCCCGTGTTTATAAAATTCCAACGCATCACGGCGGCGGCGCTGTTTTTCTAAGGGATCCTCTCCAAATAAGCTCATTTGAGGATTTTCAAAATCATCACCAATGACCTGGACGGGACGCAAAATTTTAGAAGGCTTTATGGACTCCTGAATATGGATAGAGGTATCAGGAACATCAAATGAAACTCCTTCTGCTTTCCCTGCCCATTCAAGTGTAGGATCAAGATTAGGATCAAACTGATAAGTCGTTATATCCTCAGCCACTCGGTCAAATTTAGCAATTCCTATGGGCGGATTATTTGTTCGTTTCTTATCTAGATGATCATAGGCATCGATCGTTCTAAGTTTATCAAGGTGTTGCGCCTTAGATAATTCCTCAACAGTCAAAATACGTTTCTTGCGAGCCATAATTTTATTACTCTCCTTATCCATACTGAATAAATGTGTTACTTTCAACCTTCACTGAACAACAAAACAAATTCAGTTTATGATCAGATATTTCGAAATACCTACTCCTCTATCCCCATCATCCCCGCAAACCACTGATACGTCTCCTCCAGTTTCCACTCCTTCGATTCCCTGGGAAAATACAAGAGCATCCCTTTGCGGCTTCGGGTTAGAAGCACCCGGTACACGTTTTCCAGGACTTTTCTCAGATCCTTCAACCCTGGATTGGTGGCCTTGGGATCTACCACCCATTTTCCATTTTGGATGTAGAAATCACCGATGAAGGAAACGATGGGAAATTCCAATTCGATCCCCTGGATCAGGAATTCTGATGCGCCCCGGGTCAGCTTGTAACTTTCTTCATTATACCATTGATAGGCTTCGGTAGCCTTAACATAGCTGCCCCTATACTGGGGACCAAACATCCCTGGGATATGTCGAAGATGGGAGGAAACCACGATCCCCGTATGGTCTCCTGGATAGTTCTGCTGGACATAGGAAACGAAACCGGGGAGTTTCTTGGGGTCCCAGGCTCTCCAACATAGAAACCCTTTGGCCAGCATGTCCTGGTACGCCTTCCTGGCTTTGTCCATGTTGAGTTCCAAGATCGCTTCCACCCAAGGGCTTACGTTGATAAAGTCATGCCGGATGGATGTGGTGAGCATCAATTCCGGGCTCACATGAAGGGTAGGAACACTGCTAAAAAGCTGTTTGTAAGAATCAGGAACATAGGCATTCCAATCACTTCTATTGGATAAGGCATCCACCCAAAGGGGCATGCCCGTTTCTTCGTGACGATGAATGGCCTGGCCATCTCCAATCAAGCACAAGATGGTCACCTTTCCATATTTCGCCGCAATCCGGTCCCCCAGACGTAACAGCAGGGTGGCTTCGTTTTCTCCTGGTTCCTTGGTGTCCGTATCCCAGGCCCGTTGGGCTTCATCAAATACAATAATATGGTGCAAAGGAACCGTTACCCCATGGGCCAGGTATTTGAAGTCTTTCATGGACTGGATGTAGCTTCCGCCTTCTTTGTCCACCCCGTTGGTGGATAAGGTATGCTGCAGAATGTTGACCAGGGGATCATTTCCGGACAGGTAGATGGGTGTCAAGGTTTCCAGGTCATGGGCATGATCGTAGACGGTTTTCAGACCTACCAGGGTCTTCCCCGAGCCCGGGACGCCAGAAACAAAGATGATGCTTTTGGCAATAGAGGGATCCGCAATGACGGCATTGATGGAGTCTAGGGTCTCTTTAATATCGCCTTCTCGGATGGTCTTGATATTGGGCAGGTCCCCTTCTTTGAAAAGCTGCAGAGTGGCATCGGCAATATTCTTCAATGGGTAGAAGGGAGAAGCAATCCAATTGTACCATTCTTGTTCGGTCATGGGAACCTGGTCTTTTAGGGTGTTTAGAAGGGTGGACGTAAAGTTACCAGGATGCAACACATCCACCAGGTGATGATTCCCTTCCGGGTCCACATGGGTATAAACCAGATGAGCTTCCACCTGCATCTCGTTCTTTTCCGTTTCGTAATGATAATGGGAAATGCTTTGCCGATACCCAGCAGCCTGGGCCACATCATCTTTGAGGATGGCCCTTTTTTCCTTAAATTCCAAGATGATCACCTTATCCCGGGAAAGGAGCAGTACGTCCGCACGCTTTTGGGAATCGGGCATCATATATTCAAAGGCCAGGGTAAAATTATCCAGTGCCGCATCGATAGGAAGATATTTTTGAAGGAACTCATAGCAATCGTACCAGGAGCGATCGTTGGCCTCCCCTACTGAACAACCGCAGGTCTTTTCTACAAAATCATGACAAGCGGCCACAAACCCTTCTTGGGTGATTTCTTCCCGAAATTCCTTCAAGGTTGTGACAAGAGCAGCTCTATCTTTAACTAGGTATTTCCGAAAAGCCGTCACCACAATCCGATCCGCCGGCAGCCAATCCACATCATCCAAGTCATCATAGGAAAGCCACTTTTTCGCTTCGTGTTCCAGCAAAGTCAGGTCGCCTTTTTCCACTTTGCAGATGAAGCACTCCATGGAGAGGTGAAAGGTGGGGTAGTCGTATTCCACCGTAGTGAGAGGCTGTTCCACCCGGATGTCCGTAGCCAGTTCTTCCCGGATTTCCCGTTTGATGGCCTGTTCCGGAGTTTCCCCTAGCTCGATCTTGCCTCCAGGGAATTCCCATCCGTCTTTGAATTCTCCATACCCCCGTTGGGTGGCCAGAACCTTATCCTGGTTGAGAATCAGCGCTGCCACAACCCGTACCGTTTTCAAAGCCATCTCCCCTTCTCCCCGCAGTTACATTATAGTTTATTATACCATAGACAGTGTGCGAAATTTGGGACGGGAAGAAAAAAGAACCGTGACGGGAGCCTCCCCACCACGGTGTTTGTCCTTTCTGAGTGAACGTATGAGTGCTTACGAATATTAATTTACTTCTCTGAACGCCAGGGCGCCATTTTCTCCAAGATCCGCAGCATTTTAGGCGTTTTCCAAGTACACAATATGTATTAGTACCACATTTTATGAACCACTATATCTTGTGGTTAGTAGTAATACAGTAGTCATTTTCGTACACATGTTTGGTTATGCGCCCAGTTTATGCGGGTATTTAAAAACAGGTGTTCGTAGTGCCGTGGCAGATAAATAGTATTTTGATCATGGACACGAAACTCCCTTCTATGCCGAAATATGCCGAGTTAATGCGGTTTTGCCCGTTTCACCTGTTCACGGAGAAAAGGACATAATTTTGCAAAAAACGGCACAACTTTCCCCATTGTAGTAGTAAAAATGGTAGTAAAACGGGTTTTTCCTACTACCGAACTTTTTCTGGGGTGAAATTTTCTCTGTTATTATAGCAATCAGGCAAGAAAAAAGCACCTGGCATTTTTGCTGGGTGCTTTTTTCTTGCACATAATACAATCATCTTAATCCAATTGGGACACATCTACCATTGGCAAAATTTCCTTCAAAGGACGTCCACTCACTATGAAATTATTCAATAAATCGTCCATGTCTTTAAATTCCTGAGCAGAGTCTTTGTATTTCCCATATATATCTGTAGTAGCGGTAATGCTACCAGGGCCTTTTAACCCCGTATATATTGCAAACTGAAAATTTTCTAGGGAACAAACGACGTCTCCCAACATTTCATTTTCCAGTTCTTCTTTCGTCATGGCCGACTACCTTTCAATTCAAATCATCCGTCACTACATGCCATTCTCCAAATGGCCATGGGTCAAAGAATTTATGGGGATCTTGCTTAACTTCTCCTGTACTCTTAGACACTATATATGACTTTGGACCATATACCACCTCTCCAGGTTTAAAAATGGAAAAGGCAAAACTATCTTCTGAATCAGCATATTTATGAAATTTAGTTCCCACATGGTTTTCGGCAATTTTCAAAGCTTCTCCTACGGTCATACTATTGTTGGTCATTTCACCAAACCCCTTTTATCCAGCTATTTGCTACAAACCGATTTTATCTAAAAACTTTTGAAGGATAGATTTATGTTCTTTAGATTCAGGATAGGGGTTGTGGACACCAGGAAGCTGATTTTTCCTTACTATTTCTTGTTTTTCCTTTATAGAATCGTAAATTGGTCCTAAAGAGTCCTCAAAACTGCCCATAAAGAGATCTTCTGTTGCTTTCCACTCGGCTTTATCCCTATTACCCCATTCCTCCAAATACCAGCCGACTCGACCGGTCTTTTTCTCTACTTTTGGGAGTCCTCCGCCATACCATCGCCCAGAAAATACGAATCCACGCTCGGTTTCATAATAGTTCGTAATCAGGGCACCAGGCCATTCTAATTGGGCAAGCATATAAGCTTTATCAGCAGTAATGGCCCTCATCGGCCAAAAAAGGCGTTCCATGGCTTGCCTTGTCACAAGCCATGTATCTTGGATTTTATCTACTTCATCATCATGAAATTTGGGCTGATCTAAAGGCCCAGCGGTTATACATTTTAGTAAGCCTTCATACTTGATACCCCAGATAACAGAGGCTTCGGCCAAAGTCATAACGTCGTTGAGCATTTTCCTCACCTCTCCGTTTTACAATTCCAGGTTTTCGATTTCGGGAACAATTTCCGTAAGACTTTTTCCATCAAAAAACGGTTTGTTCATAACCTCGTCTATGCTTGTCATGGTTTCTGCCTTATCTCCATACCAAACATCGAACTCTTTATGAGAAAATGGATCTACTCCACAAGGAATTCCTTTATAGTCAAAAAGAACATGTTGAATCAAAGAATTGATCCGGTATCTTAAATAGGCAGCCGTCGCAAGCAGATAATCCGTTTCCATCGTTAAAAACGGTCTTGTGTACCTTGTAGTTTCGATTTCCAGCCTGTCGTCTTTTTTATACAGAATCAAAACAATGGGCGGAACAACTGAATTATCCAGTAAATTCTTATCGTCGTCCTTGTTAGGTACATTATAGGGAGAGACAGGAGCCTGATAGACACGGCTTTCATAATTCTCGCTTACATGACATTTCTTTAATTTTTCTACTGAAAGGTTATGTTCTGCAAAGTATTTTTGAATTACCTGATGTGCCTGGGGGTTCAAGTCATCCCACATTGTATCAATGGACAACCCATGTTTATGACAACGGTTTATGCTCATATTTGCCACACCTCCATCCTGTTCCTTTACCAACAGTCCCCTTACTTCTTGCTTTATGTTCATTATAGCAAATGACCTATCCAAAAATCCCGACAGAAAAAGGCCCGCAATCAATTTGACTGCGGGCCTGCTTTTTTACCCACTGGGCGGCCGGGGATGGGCTCCCCTGCGGGTAGCCCCTACACCGTTGGAGTCATGGACTTGTCCATCTGGCGGGGCACCGGTCCTGCGAGTCCTACGGCATCGTAATGGCTCAGCTGTGAAGGCCCAACATATCTTACTCTCATCTTCTCACCCCTATTTATCTTTATTGATCAGCATTTTATTTTTCTATAGGCAGCCAGCTTATATCAGAATTGGCAAATCAACGATACCTTTCAACAAATGCCTCATAAAAATCACTGCGCTGGCCTAGATCTTCGATATCTGCATCAATGAAAGCCTGTAAATCTTTTTTCATCATTTCATAAAGATGCTGGGATACTAAAGGATCCGAATAGACAGTATGCACCATGTCACCATATACACCACAAGTAATGGCATCATATCGTCTACAGCGTTCCAATGTTATGCGGCACGAATCTTCATACTCTTCATCCTGAAGAATGATTCCACCCTCTGAACCAATAATATCATTTTTAATTGACTTCCACATTTCATTTTCTCCCTTACTCGGTTCGCAAAAATAATTCATGATAGGCGGTTATTTCAACAGCTCAGATATTTAAAAATCTTCATACTCATCCTTTGTCCCGGTCAATTCTGCCCAACGGGCTGCCAGGAGTTTTGCATAGTCAATATAAAACAGCCCGTAACTTCCCAGTGCATATCCATCATTGACTTCAATGAGTAGAGTTTTGTCCGTATCCGTCACACCAAAATCCAAAGAATAGCCGGCTGGCGCGGTTTTGTAATCCCGTACGGCCCTTTTGATGACTTCCGGATCCGGTATTTTCTCCCAGGTTCCCCGATAGTGTCTTGCATCCAGGATTTTGCCATAGCGGATAAAACAGCGCCACTCTGTTACAAACCGGACGGGTTCCGAACACCACACAGGTACATCGTGCTCCCAGTTTCCGCAGCCGACCAGATCTTTGGGAGAACGGACCAGTACACCGGTGATTTCTTTATCAGCAATGGATTTGACGAATACAGGCCACTGTTCTGGATGGGAGTTAATGGTATTGATGGTGGATTTCCAGATTTTTCTTCCCAGACAATATTCCAGCTCTGCCGGATAATCCAAGTCTGGATAGGAGAAACCCATTTCTTCCAAATGTTGCTGGACCGCTTCTACATAACCAACCAAAATATCTTCTGGCTCAGCCTGCCGCATTTCCAAGGGATTATGAAAGAAGCGGATTTCGGCCCCCAGTTCTTCAAACCCGCACATGGCCTCAAAAAAATTCTTGCTGGCAGGACGTTCCCCTTTGTGAGCCTGTATCCAAACTTTCATTTTGTTCACTTCCTTTACTTTCTGGTGATGCCCAAATCTTTCTTATTTTCAGTATATCATATGACCTGTGCAAAAAAGCGGACAGAAAAAGGCCCACAATCTTCTCAAGACTGCAGACCTGCTTTTTTGCCCCCTGGGCGGACCTGGCGACGGGCTCCCCTGACGGGTAGCCCCTACGGAATGATATCGTACAGTACGTGATATGCGTAGGGACGACCCATAAGGCGTCCGTTCCCAGGTCTGTAAGCAGGCGGATCACCGATCGGCCCCTACGGCATTGCAAAAGATCATTGGACCCACACCGTCCTGCTCTGCACTCTTCGCTCTTCCTTCATTCAACCCCTCACGCCTTATTAGGAAACTGGATCACTTTGGGCTGGCTCTCTCCCACCTGCTCCAGTTCTTTCCGGACGTTTTCCATCTCCTTCTGCTGCCGGGCCTGGATGAGTGCCACTTCTTTCTGGGCGTCATCGAACTTATTGAACCCGGCCTTGACATTTTCCTACTACCGAACTTTTTCTGGGGTGAATTTTTCTCTGCTATTATAGCAGAAAAGCCACACACTCAACCAGACCTCTCTGGAGAAGACCCAATGCTATGTCATTCATGGTCCCCTCCTTTTCAGGCATAAGAAAAGCCCGCTGCCGGGGCAGGGGGCTTATGAAACATAAATTATTCTTTTTATGTCTTCCTTTGAAATTTCTATCTGATCCTCTATTTCAGGGCTCTCATAAGGTTCCATCAAGAAATCTCCGTTAGGAAATTCGTGAAGCAAGCACCCTTTTCTCCCATTCTTTAGTTCTACACAATCTAACTCTTTTGCCTTCATGGCTTCCCCTCCTTAATTTCAGGTTTTAAATAAGAAGATGTTAGACGTGGCTTTATTGAACCATTATCTATAATCCACCCGGTTGTTAGCAAAATCCTGTTATTTTGCAAATCAGTAACAAAGAAATTAGCGCCATATTATGGCCTTGTTCGTTTATTCCTCTATCCTCAAACTTAGCATTAATAATATTTTGACCTATCAAATCATCAAGCTTTTTATAGACACTTTGAGTATACCCTAAATATTTTTCAAAAGCAACTGCGTTTGGCCCCCTGATAGATGATCCTTATTCAAACAATAATCATATAACTTTTCTTTAGCTATAACGAGATTTTCAGGATTCGCAAATAATCTTGCAATCTCATCGCTTTCTCAGGAAACTCTGCCCCGCTGCCATTCCTTTTCCCCTTTTAATGTGTATGAGTTTACAGCAGATGCACTTGCTGCATGGCTTCGTAAAATTCCTTGCAAATATGCCCAAACCGTGGTAATTTTGTTAAAAAAAGAAGGAGCCCTGGAATATGTTTCCGATAAATAGATGTAGGTGTTGTAAGCATTATGTGGTTTATCCGCGGGAAGATATGCGGGGATGTCCCTACTGTGATGCATTTCCAAAAGGGATTCCTTTTGATATTTTTACCGAAAAAGTGAAGCATGATAAACCGTATCCAGGCGATCATGGGATTCAATACGAACCAGCGCATCCAGAAGCTGAATAAAATCTAATAGAAAGCACCTGGCAGAAATGCCTGGTGCTTTTTTCATGCCTGAAATAATGGGCTGACCCCCAATCATCAAGAATAGCTCCATGCCTTTTATTGCAAGAAAAAGCCCCGCAATCGCCTTGACTGCAGGTCTGTTTTTTCCCCCTGGGCGGACCTGGCGACGGTCTCCCATGACGGGTAGCCCCTGCGGCATTGCAATGGGTCATTGGATATCCACAGTACCGTTTTTTATTCTATAGGTTGAATTTATCCTATTTATGGGTTACAATTAAATCATCAAACTTTAAGGAGGCATCAACTATGAATGTCAATACAGAAAATCTTGTTTCCATCACAGAAGCAAACCAGAACTTTTCCCGTGTAGCCAGAATGGTTGATGAGAAAGGTCCTGTTGTCATTCTGAAAAACAACTCGCCTCGCTATCTACTGGTTGAGTTCAACAACGCTGAACAGGAACAGCTTGCTGACGACGAAGATGTACTTACCGTTTCCAGACGTTTAATCGCCAAGAATCGGAAGGCCTATGAGGTTCTTGCCAAATGATTGTTCTTTCAAAAGATCAAATCATCAAACTTCATACGCAACTGATTCAAGAGACAGGGGGAACTGATGGCATCCGGGATGAAGGATTACTGGAATCCGTATTGGCCGCACCATTTCAGTCCTTCTCAGGCACAGACATTTATCCATCTTTACAACAGAAGGCTGCTCGTCTCGGATATGGTCTTGTAAAGAACCATGCTTTTATTGACGGCAATAAACGTATCGGTGCACATGTAATGTTGGTGTTTCTCGCTCTTAATAAGATTGAGCTCACCTATACACAAGATGAACTGTCAGATACATTTTTAAAAATTGCCTCTGGAGAACTCTCGCAGCAAGATCTTCTTCACTGGATTATCATTCATCAAGAATAGCTCCATGCCATTTGTTGCAAGAAAAAAGCCTTGTAGGATTTTTACATCCTGCAAGGCTTCTCTTTATTCTCTTTTCTCGTGAGTCTATCACCCCGACTGCGGGCTTTCTCTTTTCTGTCCCCTGGACGACCGGGGATGGGCTCGTGCATCTGGCGGGGCGCCGGGCCTGCGCCTAGTTGCTTTTTTACTCTCTTGACCGCCTGCTCTGTATGTGATATATTTTTAACATGAAATATGTATTTTCAATATATGTATTCTATTTCCCAAAGTAGAGGTGTATCCGTAATGTCTAAAAAGATCTTTGTTACTGTAAAGCAGTCTATCTTTTTGAATTATACTTTTACCGGTATATGCTGGATTATAGCTGGAATATGTAAATTCCTGCATTCTTTCATTTTCACATTGACTGCTTTAGTTTTCGTTTCACTGGCTACTATTTTAAGTATTATTTTATTTACAATGGGACAAGAAGAAGAAAGGGATGAAATGGCTAAATCCCATATTATGGAATCCTGTTATAGGGGTTTTAAGGTTATGTGTATGACCACAATGTTATCTCTTATCTTCGCCATAGGTAATAGTTTTTTACCAACACCTATTAACTTTCCACAAGAAGCTCTGTTGAATATTATCTTAGGAGCTGGAATGACTGCTGCTGGACTTACTTTTAGTGACCTAGAAAAGGATGCTTGAATCATGGAGTATCTAATTACAAAAATCCGTGACTTACGCCGGATCCATAAAATGCAACAAAGTGATTTAGCCAAATTAGTTCATGTCCGCAGAGAAACAATCAGTAATATTGAAAACGGCAAATATAATCCTTCTTTAAAATTGGCCTTGGACATTGCTCATGTATTTGGTAAACCTGTGGAAGATATTTTTGAATACATTGAGGAGGATGATTTACATCTTCCGGATTCTGAAAAAACAAAATAGCGCATCCTATCTTTAATTCTAGTATATCATCTTACAAGAGTGAAAATACGGACAGTAAAAAGCCATGGCAGGAATTCCCACCATGGCTCTTTTCATTTCCGTACCAAAGCCACCAGCAAAACCGTACCTATTCCATAAGCCAGGTTCCGCTGTGCTTTCAGCCGTTTCTGTGTTCTATTGGTTTCTTTCTCGTATGCGGCTAAGGATTCGTTGGCAATCCGCAAGGATTCATCCTGTAATTTCATCCCCCTTTTTCCAAGCTTCACGTGCCTCGTTCAGGGACATTTTGTTGGCGCCGTTTTTCATGTCCGGGTCTGCGGTTTGCCTGTCATCCACTTTCCATCCGCATTCAATACATTTGCCAAATTCTTTCACAACACTTCTGGTTCCGCAAACTGGACATACTTCCTCATTATCAGGTTTCCCTTCCACAAACTTCTTTTGAAAAAGGAGCTCTGCTTCTTCTGGCGTAATCTTTAGTGGCTTTGTGGGCCCATCATAACAAATACATAAAGTTGATATTTCGTCTGCTGTAAGTTTATCCATTGGCAAGTTGCGAACCTGCTTATATCTTTCCCAAAATTCTTTTTCTTCCCGGGATGGTCTCTTCCGCTTTTTTCTTACTGGTGGGTCTTGCCGTTTTTTTATCATTACGTTATTTCTTCGTTTTTTCATAGACATATGCCCTTCATTATATATGTCAACAGTTGGAGAAAACAGCCCACCTAAAAGATTGAAAACGTTCTATAAAAGTTCTCCAATCAAAATAGATGGTTGTATCTCAACAATCCAGATAGTTAAATATCTTCATACTCATCCTTCGTGCCTGTTAATTCTGCCCAACGGGCTGCCAGGATTTTTGCATAGTCAATATAAAACAGCCCGTAACTTCCCAGTGCATATCCATCATTGACTTCAATGAGTAGAGTTTTGTCCGTATCCATCACACCAAAATCCAAAGAATAGCCGGCTGGCGCGGTTTTGTAATCCCGTACGGCCCTTTTGATGACTGCCGGATCCGGTATTTTCTCCCAGGTTCCCCGATAGTGCCTTGCATCCAGGATTCTTCCATAGCGAATAAAACAGCGCCACTCTGTTACAAACCGGACGGGTTCCGAACACCACACAGGTACATCGTACTCCCAGTTTCCGCAGCCGATCAGATCTTTGGGAGAACGGACCAGTACGCCGGTGATTTCTTTATCAGCAATGGATTTGACGAATACAGGCCACTGTTCTGGATGGGAGTTAATGGTATTGATGGTGGATTTCCAGATTTTTCTTCCCAGACAATATTCCAGCTCTGCCGGATAATCCAAGTCTGGATAGGAGAAACCCATTTCTTCCAAATGTTGCTGGACCGCTTCTACATAACCAACCAAAATATCTTCTGGCTCAGCCTGCCGCATTTCCAAGGGATTATGAAAGAAGCGGATTTCGGCCCCCAGTTCTTCAAACCCGCACATGGCCTCAAAAAAATTCTTGCTGGCAGGACGTTCCCCTTTGTGAGCCTGTATCCAAACTTTCATTTTGTTCACTTCCTTTACTTTCTGGTGATGCCCAAATCTTTCTTATTCTCAGTATATCATATGACCTGTGCAAAAAAGCGGACAGAAACAGGCCCGTAATCTTCTCAAGACTGCAGGCCTTCTTTTTTTGCCCTCTGGGCGGCCGGGGTGGGCTCCCCTGACGGGTAGCCCCTACGGAATGATATCGTACAGTACGTGATATGCGTAGGGACGACCCGTAAGGGGCGTCCGTTCCCAGGTCTGTAAGCGGGCGGGCGGATCACCGATCGGACCCTACGGCATTGCAAAAGATCGTTGGACCCACATCGTCCTGTTCCTTACTCTTCACTCTTCCTTCATTCAGTCCCTCACGCCTTATTGGGAAACCGGATCACCTTGGGCTGGATCTCGCCCACCTGCTCCAGTTCTTTTCGGACGTTTTCCATCTCCTTCTGCTGCCGGGCCTGGATGAGTGCCACTTCTTTCTGGGCGTCATCGAACTTGATGTGGGTGTACACATTCAGGGTGATGGAAATGTCGCTGTGCCCCATCAGGTACTGGAGAGTCTTGGCACTGACCCCGGAAAGGGCCATATTGGTGCAGTATGTATGGCGACAAACATGGGGCGTAATCCTGGGAAGCTGATATTTATAGATGCTGTTGTGTTTCCGCACGATAAGTTTGAAGTAATGTTCCCAGTGCAAGGCTACTGTTGGATGTCCATTCACATCATAAAAAAGGAATTTCCCCACCCCATCGATGATGGGTTCTACCTTCGGCGGTCTTCTCCGCTCCAGGATAGCCGCAAAGCATTGGTAGACCTCATCGGTCATGGGCAGCAACCTGGCCCCCGCTTTGGTTTTTGTAGAAAGAATGTAATATTTTCCATTCCCCTTTTGGAGCTGTTTGTCCACGTTGATCGTCCTTTTTTCCAGGTCGATATCGTTCACCGTCAGTCCACAGAATTCTGATACCCGCAACCCTGTATGGAACAGGATGAAGATTCCTTCATAATATCTCTTGTAGTGGGAGTCGTTTTTAATGAAATCCAGAAAAATCCGCATATCTCTTTTTGAAAGAGCCTCCCGCCTTACGCTGTCGTTGATCAGGACTTCTTTCAGTTCGAAGTTAAAGGGATTTCTCCACAAGATTTCATCATCTACGGCCATTTGGAAGGCGGGCCGCACCACACCCCGGATGCTGTGGATGGAACTGTAGCTTTTTCCTTCTGACTGTAACTTGACCAACCATAATTTGGCATCGGACATTTTCACCTTCCCAATAGCCTTCTGGGAAAAGGGCTCTTTCTTTAGGGCATTGACCACAAACCGGTAATTGGTCAATGTGTTTGGTTTCACACTCTTTTTGAGAAGCAGATAGCGCTGAACCAGTTCCAGGACGGTCATGGAATCGCTGTTGGCATTGGGGCAGATCACCAAGCGGACCTCCAGGCTGTCTTCCATCTCCCGAAGGGACCGGCAATGCTTTCTTCCTGGTGGCAATGGGTCCGTAGGCTCCAGTTTCCAGCTGTAAAAGAATTTGGGTTTGCCATCCACCATGTATTTAAATTGGTACTTACCATCAATCCGAACAGACTCTCCCGGCCGTAGGATCCGTCTTTTCTTATCTCTTCGGATCCGGCCTGTCATACGTCTTTTCATTGCTTTTCCCCTTTCGTTTCTTTTGGCATCCTATACATCACTCTGAAGACAAAATAAGTCAACTTCTATCAAATACACGAAGTTTGGCGAAGGAATTGTTCAAATTCTTCCCGGATGATGAGCACTTTCCGTCCATTATGAATCAAAAACCCCGCGCCAGGGTCTTCGGCAGCCATCTTCCGAAGTTTCTTTTCTCCTATATGGAAATACTGACTGGCTTCTTTCAGGGTTAACGTAAAACGCTGGTTCAATGGCAGCTTTTGGCTTTGTTCTTTCATGATCAGTTTCCTCCTAAAATTTCGTTTCTAAGAGTAGCAGGACAAGAATGGTAGGAATAAGTACCCATAATGCAAAAAAAGCCATGGCAGGAATTCCCACCATGGCTCTATTCATTTCCGCACCAAAGCCACCAGCAAAACCGTACCTATTCCATAGGCCAGGTTCCGCTGTGCCTTCAGCCGTTTCTGTGTTCTATTGGTTTCTTTCTCGTATGCGGCTAAGGATTCGTTGGCAATCCGCAAGGATTCTTCCTGCCTGATCGAGGTCCTCTCCAGATCTTTCAATTGACTCCCGAGCCGATTGGACTGTTCCCTGGCTTTCTGTAATTCGGTCTGTGCTGCGGTCAATTGCGTCTCCAATTCCTTCATGCGTTTCTTCTGCTGACTGGATTCCTTCTGTAATCTGTTGTTGATGGTCTGCAGCTCGCTGATATTCTGCTCCAACTGGGTCAGTTCCTCTTCTGTTATGGTATACGTAGAGGCCCAGGACACCTGCGGAAAGGAGAATAACAAACAAAGCAGCAAGACCCAGACGCTTTTTCTCAATCATCCCCACCCTCTTTCTTCAGATGACCAAGGTGAACAGGAGCACCCCGGTCAAGATGCCCAAAAGATAGCCTAAGAGAAATTCATCGCTGATCCGCCACATGTCCATGGTCTCTCATCCTTTCCAGGCCACATAATCCGTCACCCCGCGGGCGATGGCACGGGCAAATTCATCCTTCCGATTCATCAAGAGCTGCACATCCTCTTCGTTGGTGATGAAAGCCGTCTCCACAAGAACTGCCGGCATCTCCGTTTCACGGAGTACGGCCAAGCCCGGACGCTCTTTTACACCGCGGTCTACCGTATGGAGGCTCTTAACAATCTGGTTCTGGATGCATTCAGCAAGAGCCGTGGCTTCCTTGCTGTCTTCACTGTACACCAGGGTTTCCGTGCCTTTAGCTTCTTCTGCTGCCGCCGCATTGCAGTGGATGGAGATAAAGAGATCTGCCTTCCATCCGTTGGCACTGGCACAAATGTTGGTATAATTGGGAGACTCCCCGCAGAGATTGTCGGACTGGACCAGCAGGCAGTCATAACCCACCCGGTTCAAGTACTGCTGGACTCCTGCCCCGATTTCCTTCACGATACCGGCTTCCGTGACGCCGTATTTGTCATTAACAGCCCCGCTGTCCACACCGGGCATATGCCCTGGATTGATAAAAATCTTCATTTCTTCTCCTCCTTTTCAAAGTGGTCCGGGATGCCGTTCCCGTCAAGATCCACAAAGCAGCCTGCAATGAAGGTGACAAACCCCACCATGGCAGGCCCGACCAGTTCGCGCACCATGGCCAGAAGGTCCGGCAGCTGGATTTTCCCCGTCACCGCCAGATACAGCCAGAAGCCATAGTAGGAAAGCACAAAAAGAAAGACCGTCACAAGATACCCTATGACGATCCATTTGATGGGCTGCTGGAATTGGTTCAGGCGTGCTTTCACCGCATCCAGGCCTTTAGTCAGTATCCCTTTTACTTTTTCAAACATGGCGGATTCCCCAGATCCCGATTGTGGTCATGGATTCTGTCCACTTCTCCCTTCAGATCTTTGTACCGGTGCCAGAGATTGGTAATGTTCGTCTCCACACTTGCCTGGGCCACTCGCATTTCGTTGATCAGACCGGTCAGGTCCTCCAGGGCCTTGGTATTATTGTCGATACTCTTGTGGAGCGCCCGATTCTCAATCTTTTGAGGACGCAGGATGAGCCAGCACCCGAATACGGCCAGGGCACTGATCACGGCGTTTACAAAGGTGTAGCTGATAAAATCCATGTTGCCCCTCCTTTCTTTTACCGCTGGAAACCTGAAATATGGAGTGCCCGCCCTTTGTACCGTCCACATTGAGGCCCACAGTACACATCTTCCGAAGGACTCCAATTGCCCAAGACTTTTTCCAGATTCACCGGCACTTCCTTCCCGCATACCGGACACCGGCAGAATACATTTTTGTCCGTGATTCCCATCTGGAATTCCATATTGTCCGTAATAGGTTCCTTCACATAAAACATGGCGCTATCACTCCTTCAAAAAATAAACAGCGGATTCCAATCCCGCTACATGGACTAGAGAAGATCTTCTTCTCTACCTGTAACAGGACAGAACCCGCTGGGTTGAGTACCGGAATTATTTGATTTTTAAAGATATTTTCACTTTATGGGCAATTAGTAGTATTATAAAGACAGCAGAATAGATAGGGGTATTTTTTATTTTAGGAAGGAGCATTAAACATGAAAAAAGGGTATGTCGTAACCAAATCGCTTCTATTTTTTGCATTTCTATTTTCAATATTCCTATCTGGTTACTCCAAGGCATTAGCAGCACCATTAGATTCACGTTGGAAATTATATAACTCTGTAAGCAGCCTTAATCAATATTATGACATTAAAACTATTGAATATGATCCTAATGAACAAATTGCCAAAGTCTGGACTTTATGTACAGATAGTAAAAGTGGAGAATCAAAAAGGCTAGAGTTATCAGCGATATCCTTTAAATATAAGTCTTCTGATATGGCAATGCAAATTGTTACATATAATGATAATGGAGATCCGATAACTAGAAAGATTTCAGAAACATATACATGGCGTTATATTCCTCCAGACACTCCTATTGAAGCCTTGGCCAATAGTGTTGCCTCTGAACTGCACATTAAACCAATATACCCAGGGGGTCCAGATCGTTGGAAATGGTTACGTTCGACAGATAAATATGGATTATATGTAGCAAAAGATACAATAACATATGATCCAGATCTATCTGAGTACTCAATTTGGACAAAAAGAATATATCTTAATAATTATAGGCCAGAAACATTATATTCCGTTAATTTTGTTGATAAAACCATATGGGTAGCACAACCGACGTCGCCTTGGATCCGATATGAAGGTCATATCCATCCTTTTCCAGAAAGCGATGAAGAATACATATATAATGCTGTCAAAGATTTAGCGCAAAATCTTAAATATACACAGAATCAGTAAATCGAAAGCAATGGAGATGTTGATAAATTGAGAACCAAAAGAGCATCTGTATGTACATTTATTTTGATAGTATTCTTCATTTTTACTATTATTGTACCAGTATATGCCAATGATATAGACAACTCGAATTATATCCAAAATGCTAGTATAGGAAACATTACCTTTGATGATGATTTTGACTTAGATACGATTAGTGAAGTATTAGGTCCTTTTGATAGTGTCGAAAAAACAATAACTGATACTGGATTTATAGAAAAAACCTATTATTTTGAAAGAGGTACTGTTGATGTTTTATTTGATAAAGTTGTCGGTGCAACTGTAATTTTCCCAACTTCTCCAACTGGTGAAACACTTAGCACTCCACGAGGAGTAACTGTCGGAGAATATAAGACGCAGATTCTAAAAGCATATGGAAGGCCTGCTTATGTACAATCAGATATTTATTTTTATGGAGAAGGCCCATATAACCTTTGTTTTCACCTAAATAAATCAGGGTATGTTAAAGCTATTAGTTATTTTGTGGATGGACTATGATTGAATCGCAATGGCACAAGTAATGGGAGTATACTGTTGTTACCTTCAGGAAATCTACATTCCTGATCCGCAATGTTTCTTACTGACATACATATCACAGTTTTCATTCTTGACTGATTTGTAGTTACCTGATAAAATAATCAATCCAAAGTACTCTTCTTTCTAGGCTTCAGGGCAGCGCTCTTTCCGGCACTTTGCGGAGCGGTGATTTTCGTCGCGGATTAGCAGCAATATATATCAGGTTGCAGCTTTTCCGTCGGGCGGATTACTGTCCAGAATAGAATCGGCGCCGGAGCCGGTTGGTGAAGGTAGCCGCCACCAGAGAAGAGTACTTTTTTATTTGAATAATAGAAATGGGTATGTGATTCGCTCGCATACCCATTTATTTTTTAGTCCTTCTGATAAAACTCACATGCATACCCATCTGCCCGAAGCACCAACCCTTCCGCCCAGGGAGGTGTCCGTCCCATCTCTTCACAGATAGCATCGACGCTGGTGTCTTTGGGACACTCGATAATCAGTTCATCATGGACATGGCCGACGATGGCACAGCATCGCAACGTCTGCATGGCATAACAGAGAATGTCCCGGCTGATGCCCTGGACGATGTTTTCCACGAACTTTGGTCCGTAGCTTTCCAGCTGTTCCCATTTCTTGGTGGCTCCAATGCCTTCATAGGTGACGGATTCCCCGCCGAAGCGGTTCTCGCCTATCCGGGGCTTTACGTAAGAAAGTCTCCGCCCGCTGGGCAATTCGATGAACAGCATCCCGCTCTGGCAAAAAAAGCGAATGTTATTCACCCAGACGGGGATTCTCTGTTTGATGGTGGTCTTCACCGCCCCATCTACCTGCCACCAGAAATCTACGATGTGGGGATTGGCTGACCGCCAGGACTGAACCAGGTTCCCCAGCTCCTCTTCCGGGATTCCCATATCCAGAGCTCCCATAGCCTTCAAAGCACCAACAGACCCGCCATAGCCACAGGCCAATTCTGCGATTTTCCCTTTCTGGCGGAGATTCCCATTGATGCCATGTTTCACAACAGGCACCCCAAACATCTGACTGGCCGTTGAACAGTAGATATCCTTCCCGGCTGCAAAATCCTCGGACTTCCACCTTTCCCCCGCCAACCAGGAAATGACCCTTGCCTCGATGGCTGAGAAGTCCGAAACCACAAATTTCATCCCAGCCCGAGGCACAAAAGCCGTCCGGATCAGCTGGGACAACACGTCGGGGATAGAATCGTAGAGAAGGTCCAGGGCTTCGTAGTTTCCCTGACGCACCAACTCCCGGGCCTCGGATAAGTCCGGCAGATGGTTCTGGGGAAGATTTTGCAATTGGATATGCCGGCCGGCAAACCGTCCGGTCCTATTGGCCCCATAAAACTGGAACATACCTCTGGCTCGTCCATCCTTACAAGCCGTCATTTCCATGGCCTGATATTTCTTCACCGAGGACTTGGCCAGTTTCTGTCGGAGCAACAGGACGCTGCGCAAAGGCTCCTGGGCGGTTTTCAATAGTTCCTGGACATTCTTCTTTCCCAGGGAATCCGTCTTTAATCCATGCTGTTCCAACCAGTCCAACATCTGGATGACAGAATTGGGGTTCTCCAGACCAGTCCGTTCCTTCAGGGCTGCCATTAGGCTCTCCCGGCTTTTGGCATCCAGGGCCACCGCTTGTTTGGCCAGTTCCAGATCAATGGCGATACCCCGATCGTTGATTTCTTGGTCCAGATGGTATTCCTCCCACACCTGTTTCGGCACTGGGTACTTTTGCAATCGCTGTTGAATGGCCATTTCCACTTCCACGTCCCGTTTGTTGTAAGATTTGAACAGGTTCCATTTGTCCAGGGCATGTTGAGGGAGATTTCTGGTCCGGCCGCCGTTGGCCTTGGTTTCCTTGCAGGGGATGCAGAAATACCGGATCAGCTCCCGCCCTTCCTTCATCTTCTGGTTGTCCAGATTCAGCACGGCCCCCACTCCCTCCAAAGAAAGGGGCAGCCCCAGATAGGCGGACCAGACCATGGAACACTTCCATCCGGCCGGATTCAGGAACCGGGCACATTTCTTGGATAGGGGATGCTGGTCATGAAAGGGGTCCAAGCTCCTTCCCAGGTCAGTGAGGTGCCGGGACAAACACACCCGTTCGAAGTTGGCATTGAAGGCCCATTTGGTAACGGTGTCATCGGTCAGGGCATCCAGGATTTCTTCCGGGATGGATTCTCCCTGGGCCAGATCGACGACCTGCACGGGTCCTCCATCCACTGCATACCCGAAAAGAAGGATTTCAAAGGCGGGAGACTCGGCATACTTATAGACACCGCATTTGGCCAGGTTCACATCGCTGTATGTTTCGATATCAATACTGAGAGTTTTCATAAACTTCACCTCGAGAAAAGCGGCGAGGCATAAAGCCCCGCCGCCACCATTTTCCGTTCTTTATTTCAGGAAAGATTCCATTTGTTTACGGTGATACTCTTCTTCCCGATGCCAGGCGATTTCTTCATCACGCTGGTCTTTCTTGATGTCGGTGTAAGTCAGTGCCAGAATGAATCCAAAAATACCCAGTGCAACAAGGCAATACAGAGCTTCCAGAATCAGTTTCAGTGTCGTTTCCATAATTTATCCTCCCTTAAGCCAGGAAATCATCATCGTCTGCGGAAGCAAAGTCATCCTCTGCCCGGGGCTTGCCTCCCAGAGGTTCCCCGTCCCGGATCTTCTGCAGGTTGTTCAGGCCGCAGGCAATCCCCTTATTCCCGTTGCTGTTGAAAGCATAGAAGTTGATGGAGGCCCGGCCATACACCCCGGAATACACTTCGGGGCGTTCCAGGATCTGCTGGCAGTCGGCGTCCACGATTCCGGGCTTCGTGGCAGAGTTGGCGTTGATGAAGAAACTGCCTTTGTAGGCATCATCTCCAGGGCGTTCCAGGTCCCCGTCCCGCAGCGGGGTCTTGATGGCTTCCAGGGCTGGCACCACACGGCCGTTCCCCTTCAGTTTCTCTTCCCCTTCTTGGTAGGCGGCCTTGATGGCAGCCCGGACCTTTTGGCATAACTCCAGCGGGTGCTTGCCCCGGTAATCACTTTGCACGGATTCACATAATTCTTAGACATTCTCGTTTTCTCCTTCATTTTCCTTAGAAAAATCATCAGCCGCTGTATGCATGGACGGCCGTTTGTCTGTTTCCGGTACCAGGACCGGTTTGCCCTGGGGCTTTTCAATAAGGTCCGTCAACAGTTCATCGAACCGGCGTTTCCCCAGCAGTTTGGTAAGGGCCGTAATCCCCAGGAGTTTCTTCTCATAGGGAGAATACCCGGCTTCTTCCACCTTGGCGGCTACGGCTTCTTCGTTCACGTACCGCCGGTTGGACCGACCTTCCACCACTTTCCATCCAGCCCAGTTCTTGCCGGAAAGAGCCTGCTGCAGGGCATATTCCTTCACGTCCCCAGCCCAGGTCACCAGTTCATCGGCTTTGGCCAGGATGGCTTCCACTTCGGTATCTTCCAGGGTGGAAGGCATGGCAAAGTCATATTTGGCCAGTTCCAGGTTGTACTCCGCCCGTTTCCGGCAGGTAGCCCTGATCTTGCAGAACCGGCAGTGGTCACCGGCCTTGTACTCCCCTTCTCCCCCGGATGCCAGTTCCGCCGTAGGCTTCAGCACCGTTTCAGCCCATTGGAGCAGCTCCTCCTTGGACAGGGTGCAGGTGCTGACGTTTTCCCGCCTTGGCTGGAAGATGGTCATGGAGACTTTCTGGATATCGTAGATCCCGTCAAAAAGTTCCAGGGCCCCCAGGGCGTAACACATCATCTGGGGATTTTTCTCCGCTTCCACCAGGACTCCCAGCCCATGCTTGTAGTCGATGACGGAAAGGGTATCGTCCGCCACAATAAGGCAGTCTCCCGTGCCGAATCCTTCCGGCACCCACCGTGAAAAGTCCAGGCGCTGTTCCACCAGGACCAGGGGATCCTTGCAGGTCGTTTTGGCAGCGGCCAGGGTTTCCAGTACAAACTGGGCATAGGCATCGGTGCATTCAGCCATTTCCTCATCGAAATACGTCAGGGACTTGGTGGGATCTTTCCCTTTCTGTCCCAGGGCCTTCTTCATCTTGTATTCGCAAAGGGCATGGGCTTCCGTCCCCTGTTTGGCAAAGTCGCTCTGTACATCCGGCAGTCTGGCGCATTCTATAGCTGAGGGCGGGCAGGCCAGCCAGCGGTAGCTGGACGAAGCGGAAAGGACCGCATGGTTACCCGGCATGGCCCATCACCTCCAGGTCCTTCAAGAAAGCATCATACTTTTCCGGATCCAGACTGGACAGCTTGTCCGCCCTGTAATGGTGGATCAGGTTCCGGACTTCTTCCGTGAACCCCTGCCGGGACTTGTCCGCCGCCACTTTCCTCACTTCTTCCAGTGTCAGCGTTCTGGGAACGGGTTCTTTCTTCGGGGATTCCGGAGCCGGTGCTTTTTCTTCGGACCGCAGGGCTTCCGCAATCTTCAGAAGGGCTTTTCCACAGGTTTCCAGCTCAGCGGATAATTTGACCAACGTTTCCTTTGTCATAATGTTTGACTCCTTTCGCTTTTCTCTCTTGTCTCAGGATCATGATGTGCCGGGCCGCACGTTCTGCCGTGTCACTGATTTTCATCAGCACTCTGGCCAGTTCCCGGTCCAAAGCCTGACTCCGCTCTTGAAGCGCTTGTGCATTCTCCATGGCTTGTCCTCCTTTCTGAAGGTTTCTTGTTTTTCCCCCCTTCACCATTAACAGGACAAGTTCACCTAGTTTAAGTACCGATTTTAGAAAAATCCGGCCAGAAATTTTCCAGCCGGATGTGCCAAACCTTTACCGATAGTCATTCATCTGCTCGCGAAGCTGTTCCAAGAGCTTATGCTTTCTTTTATTTACCCCTTTCTGAGAAAGGCCCACCTCACGGCCAATGTCCACTTCACTGATTCCGTTGCTAGCCATGTTCAGGATGGTCCGGTCCACTTCTTCCAACTTGGCCAGCTCCTCACGCAAGACTTTCAGAAGTTCCTCTTTCACCAAAATCTCGTCCAAACTATCCTGCCCAGTTTCATCCATAAATCCGTATTCCGTTTCACACAGCTGCTCAAAGGAAACAGGCGTATCCCAACCCTGGACGGAGGGATCATACCGGTGTTCCTCTTGGGCTTTTTCCCGTTTCTTCCGTTTTTCGGCCAGCCGCTGCTGCCGTTTATCTTCCCTCCATATTGGCCGCATATAGGCCTCATATTGTTCTTTGGTAGCCGGTATGAGGATAGCACGGACTAGCCGATTTCCAATTTTCAACCACTGCTGTGGCGCGTTTTCAAATTCCTTCGTAATAATGGTCCCCTCCTTCACTTCCAAGGGAATGTAGTACTGCTGTTTGACACTGCTTTTCGCTTGATTGGCCATGTGCGGACTCCTTCGCAAAATGCGAAGCGAAGATCCACACAGGCAGCCTGTTGTAATCGGTCATAGGTGCTCCTCGCTCCGTATGGCCAACCATCCCAGTAGGCTGGTGCTAAATTATCCGTCTGTCCCATCGCTCTGGGCACTCCCGCGTCCGATAGTGAACTTTGGGACAGAAATTTTTCCACAAAGATCCGTAATTTTTTTTGTATTTATCGAGAGTATGATAAAATATAGGTAAATTGTGATATTTTCCTTGGGATTCAAATATTTGTTTCTTGGATCTGCCTTCAGTCTACCAAATTGCTTGTTTTGAAAATCGGACTGGACGGACAGATTCGGACAGATTCGGACAGACCTATCTTCCGAAGGGGGTGCACTAATTGAAATTTTCAGATTTCGCCAATGGCTTATACCCTTTTTGTTCGGGACGCTTGAAAAAAGAACAATATTTCAATGAATTAATTGGAAATTTTATTCAAGATTCCGCTTTGGATTCATGCCCTGTTCTTGGGAAAAAACGTGACACAAAATATCGATATATACAAGGTAAACGTAACTTTACCCCTAGTGATGCCAAATACATATATGATTATCGCGACAAAAAAAAGTTCTCGGCCTGGATTGCACATCAGGATGACGAATTTAATTCATATGACGGTATAAAAAAATGGTTGGAAAGTAATGGTATAAATGATGAGTATGTAGATGACGCCTGTGCAGACTTATTTGAAGAAATCATATTGGCACTTACCGACAACACCTCATCAAACGATGTTTCACAACTAAAAGTTGATTTGTCAGTAATTAATGATATAGAGGAAAAAATAAAGTGCCTCCCTCGGCCGATCTCTGTACCGGTTCCAAAGAAAGCAACTGAAAATGAAAAACAGTATATTGAAGAATTATTCAGGGCCTATGGTGATGCAGAAAATCTTCCGATGTTTTCTGCAACTGATCTAGACAAATACCCAGATTATTTCGAGGACCTTAATGATCGTCGGATTGATTTCTATGCTGCTGTTTCTATCCAAAGAGGTGTTTTAGAGCTGCACGGTAAAAATCTCGCTAACCAGTTCGATGTCCTTAAAGAGGAAGTCCTAGATGGAGTAAAAGATACTGTCCGAAAATCCCACCCTAATGGGTACGAACGAATGCTTTCCGTAATGGAACTTGCCGTAGCATTGCCAGTTCCAAACTACCTTTTAAGTTCGTCCCCATTCTGGATTAGCGGAAAAATCAAAAAAGGTGTGTGTCACCATCTTGTAAACGACCATAAAATAAGGTGGATAAAGGAAAAGCATGAATAATACAAAAGCAATTAGCTCAACATTTGAAATGGCTTTACGCATCTTACTTTTATTAAGTAGAGTTAGAAGTCATACTTTAAACATAATGCAAATATGCGAAATAGACTTTATTGCTGTATATGCTGCAGATTTCGGATTATTGGATGAAAATTTACATGGATACGGGGAATATAGATTCAGTGAATTTCTAGCAAGAAAATCTGTTGTATGGGAAGCAGTAAAGGACTTAGTGATCGAACGGCTTCTAGATTTTAAGTTATCCAAAAAGGGGTATCTTTTTAAAATAAATGCTGTAGGTCTTAATTTTGCTGATGGAATTACCGCGCCATACGCTGAAGAATATAGGTTGGCTGTTGAAACCGTTATTAACGCATACAAACTTTCAGAATCACGTATGCTAAAAGAAATCAATCAATACACACTCCGTTCTTTACAGGAGGATTCCCATGAATAGATTTTATTTTAAAAAATTAATTGTATCTGGCGGAGGGCATAAGAGTTCTTCTATCGATTTTATTCGAGGATTTAACCTTATCATTGGTCCTTCCAATACAGGAAAAAGTTTTATAATGGCTTGCTTGGATTATGCTTTAGGAGCAATGCCTAAAGCAAATCACCCTTCAAAAGTCATTGATGCCAACGAAGGTTATGAATTTGTTACATTAGAAATTAAAACAGCAAATGGTGACGTCACATTAAAAAGAAAAATTGGAGAAAATAAAATAGAGGTGACAAGCTCAGATACTGCAGTTGAATCTGGGTGTTATAGTGTTAAATCGAATACAAAGAAAAACATAAATTCGTTTTTTTAGCACTTTTAGGGGTTAATTCTGACCATAATATTTTGTCTTCTGAAGCCGGAGATACTCAAAAATTATCTTGGCGGACGATGCTTCATTTTTTCTTTATCTGTCAATCAGATATCGCTCGGGAGACTTCACCTTTTATAACTCCAGGTTGGCCTGCTTCAACTCCTTCAAAAGCAACTCTACTTTTTTTACTAACTGGCAAGGACGCTAATAATCTGCAAAAGCCAGAAGATCCTGAAATAAGTAAAGCAAAAAAGAAAGCTCTTATCTCGTACATTAGAGATAAACTCGATAATTTAAGTTCCAGACAAGAAAGCCTAGAAAAAATTGCCTCACAGTATGAGGATATGAACATAACCGATGCTGTTAATGACCTAAAGAAGGAAATGCTAAATGTTCAAAAACAGATTAATACAGCTGTAGTTAAAGGACATTCCATTATGTCAAAAATTTATGACTTAAATGGAAAGCTCGCTGAATGTGAAACTGTTATTCACAGTTTTTCAATTCTTCATCAACAGTATCAATCTGATATTAATAGATTAGAGTTTATAATTGACGGTGGCTTAGCTACTCAAAAACTCGCTCATGTAGCACACTGCCCCTTCTGCAATTCTGATATAACAAAAACTCCTAATACAAAATATATAGAAGCATCTTCAGCTGAACTGGAAAAAATCAAATCACATCTTAAAGGCTTATACACAGCAAACCAAAGTGTTGAAAAGAAGAAGCAAAGCATACAAACACATATCAAGGTGCTAGAGGATGAAAAAAATAATATTGATGTACTGATCTCCAATGAACTGTCGCCGCGGCTTTCAGAGTTCCAAAAAGAGTTAGAAGACAAAATGCATCTTATACAAGTGTTTAGTGAACTAGAATTCTTACGTCAAACTGAATCACAATACCGAAAGGAGTTATTCGACAAGGAAAATGAGGAAGATCCGGTATCTGTTAAACACAAAATAGCGGATTATTTTGATTATGACCTTGTACATGGCTTTGAAGAAACATTAATAAAATTTTTGAGTGCATCAAAAGTTAGTGGTGCTACTACCGCTCGCCTCAATATGAAGAACTTTGATATTGAAATAAATAATAAAGGTAAAGCATCTATAATGGGTGGCGGATATTGTGCGCTTTTTAATACAATCACAACATACGCAATGAGCGAATACATTATTAGTAAAAATGGCTACGCTCCTGATTTCTTTATAACGGACTCTTCTCTGACCCAACTTTCTGAACCTGAGCAGGTCAAAGATATAGAAACTATCAAACATAATTTTATCCGATACCTCATTGATAATGCTTTAAAACGTCAAGTGATTATGATTGAGCAAAAAGAACGTATGCCTTTTATTCCTTCTGAAAATCCTAAGAAAGGTATCCATGTAATTGAATTTACTGGAAGCAAAAATGTAGGACGATATGGATTTTTGAATGATGTATTCAGTTTCTAATATGACATTCATATTGTTTTGATAAAATAATTTTAGGCATGAACAAACACGGCAGTAACGATAAAAAGCTATCGTTACTGCCGTGTTCATATTCATTGGCCGCTGGCGTCTCCTTCAAGCTAAAATCCACACAATTTTTGAGCAAAAAAAAATCGGCCCCTTGCCGACCTGGCCGGGAACCCCGCTACATGTTGACTTTTCAGCTATGCGCACCGTTCATAATGTTGTATTCCATCGAACACTTGTTGCTCGCAGAGCAGCACGACTTTGATACAATGTAACGATTACTTCGATTTTGCACACCCCTGCATGCTATCCTAAAATATAAGTATTACGTTAATTCCTTATCCATATTTCATAAACAGCACGCCTGCAATCCATAAAATAATAATTACGGCATTCCAAAACCACAGATGATTATCCGATACATATCCTTCAGGACAGATAAACCGCTCCTCCACAAATTCACGTCCGCTGATGGTATTATTAACCTTTTCCAAACGAAATAAACTCCATGTATCGGTCTTCACTTCATACTCCAGCACATACACAGCTCCCGCCTCCACAACAACTTTCGGCAGCTTTTCCACCGTGTAATGGAACCAGCAAAATGCACTAGGCCCGGACCGTACAGGCCAATCCGCACGAACCTCCATGCGGTGTACTCCGGGGGGCACATATATTGCGCGTTTCCATGGCCACCTATAAAGAAACGATTTTGCCTTCTTCCCATCCACAGTAAGAATCTATACGGAAGAAGCACAATTAAATCCCTGCCATGATTTTGTCCGCAGCCGGATGATGGCACTGCTTTTATGAGAGGACGCCAGTTTTTCTCGCTTATGCACCTGATACCGCCAAGCAAAGAAAATAATTCCAAAACTTATGGCGAGGGTGGATACCACAAAGGCAATCCAGAAAATCTGATACGCATACATGGCTGACTCCTTCTTCTCTTGTATCCTTTGATATATTTTTGTCCATTGGGCGGCGCAACGATGCCATTCTGCAGTCCATCCCCGACGGAGAAAAGATAAATAGATCTTTCTATAACCTTACGGAATCAAATTACTGTATAATTAAAATAAGTAACTGCTAAAATAGATTTTTCAAACGAGGTGCTGCCTATGCATACTTTCCTGCAATTGGCCTTATCTTCTCTATTCACTGTATGTATCCTTCTGCTTTCGGGATGTTCGTTTTTATTGACTACGGAACAAGGAGATCCCTATACACCCGCCGATGTCGTTTCCATGGTAGAAAAAGAATTTGCTGCCCTTCAACCCCACCTTGTCATCCAATCTACAGCAGTGGAGAAAGAAAAACCCTTCCAGCGCAATCTCTACCACCTGTACGACCAAGCCCATGACATCTTTTTCACCTGCACAGCCAATGTACGGCGCCCTACACTGCCATTCCCGGGAGGTCAGCGTACCACCAATGCATTGTTCAATTAGGCTGCAGCCTATAGCCACTATATCAATGCCAACATCATCCCCAGCGAAGCTACCCGAAACATCCGTCTAACCACGGAGGCTGAAGCCCAGGAACTGCAGACCTCCAAATTGACGAGAACGGTAGGGATGGGGGATAAAATACCTCTGTTTCAGGCCAATCATTTCGTTTTTGTCAATGCTGATACAACAGGAGAGGATGCCGCGAACCTATGTAAACAAATATATCATCTCTACCGCCCCCATAATGATGATGCCCTTTTACGCACATTGGGATTACGGAACATTGCCTTTTATTATCTGCCTTCCGGCCAGGAGGATTTAAAAAAAGCCGTTTACCTCATGACCTTCCGCATCAATAGAGAAGGACATAAGGAATGGAACAAAGTCTTGAAAGATAATATAAATTGTCCTCTGGACATAACAGATGCAAACACCCAGGAAAGGGAATTAGCGAACCATTTTCAACATCTCATCTGTCAAGCTGCAGCAAAATAAAGGCAGAAAGAGAATGGCAAAACGAAAAAATGTCACAACCTCTTTTTCACATTTCTTCCGCAGCAGCTATCCGATGCAAAAGGCCCCTTGCCAATTCTTTTGCCTTATGAAAGGCCCCTTTTTCAAGAACAATTAACACATATCCGTCACTGCCCATATCCATAGCCGCTAAAATATAATCGGTCCATTGGGCATTAAGTATTTTACTCCATCTCGGAATGTCTTCATTCTCATCCATTACGGTTTCATTAATTTCAAGATCTAAATCTGCACTCAATTTCTTTACGGCATGAAGGAAAATATCTTTTCCACTTTTCCAATCAAGGTTTGCTGCCTTTCCCCTAAATAATAGATCTTCACAAAGTTTACCCCATGCGGTTTCGACATCCTCCATATTTTCCAGCTTTACCCTTTTTAGAAATGTCTCAGTATGTTTGGAATCCTCTATCAGCAGCTCCGATAATTGAGCAAATGAATTCTTGATCTTCTCGCTATCATTCTCCAAAACTTCTATGTATTTTTCTTTTTCCGGCAGTACCGAATCCTTCACAAAGGATCTCATGATCTGTACTGTCTCATCGTAGCTCAAATCAGCGGCACAGTATCTTTTGCCAAAGATTTCCATATATAAATTCACCAAATCCTTACCTTCTCCGACAACAGCCTTCATAGAAGTACAGCCTCTCACTGCATACGGCGGACATATCTCTGTATACATGATATATCCATCCCGCATATTCTTTAGTGAATTGTTAATGCTATCAATATGAAAACCGTTACGGTTATAATTTGAATTTTTCATATGCCATTCTTCATAGATATTAAAAATCGTTTTTTGAATCCAATTGTAAATGCTCATGATAAAACCTCCTCCCCCACGCCCGTTCAGATCCTGATTGATATGCAGCGCCTTTAAAAGGCTACCATTCTTTTTCCAGTCTTTGCCAATTCTACGAGGCTAGCTGTAGAATTGGCAGTATCTACTATTCCTTAGGATCCAAGCAAAACGTAGTAACAGGGGATCCCCTCTAATGGGTCGCTCTTTTCCAATCCTTCAAAAAAGTCATGGTCTCCCAGATTTTTTTCTGCCATCTGATTATGGATTTTCATTAGCAGTTCTTCATTTGTAAAGTATTTTCCATTATCAGCAAAAAGAAGTGCGGCAATATCGGTCTGGAACAATCCATCTATTTTGCATTTTTCCTCTAATGTCGAAATGTCCGTAACATATTCATTGGCAAGCAACGCTTCCTTTCCAATAATAAAAGCTTCAAAAATAATATATATTTTCTCCGCCTCGACAGCCATTTCTCCGGGATGCCAATTCTTATGATTATCCTCTATGTATTCCATCACATCGTGAGAAAAAGTATTTGTCGAAACATATATTATTTCATTGAACATCCAATACACATTTTTCAATACTTCCTTTGGTACGCTCTCAAAAGAGGCAATTTTTTTCCAGTTACCGGTATCCGGAACGATCTTTCTGTTTATATAGCCCTGTATAGCATGCAGCACCTGTTCTTTCGTCTGCTCTTTTTGTTCATAAATAACACTGCCGTTATTTTCCCTCCTGCTTACTTCTATAGTAAACAGGTTTCCTTTTTCATGAGCAGTCTGCATGAAAAGGCTATCCATTACTTCAAACGGCGGCGATATAATCAAATACTGGATCTTATCATCCTGTAAAAGCTCCATTCCCTGTTTCACATCCGCAAAGGTAATCCCCCGTGTCATTTTCAAATCTGTTTCCATGCGCCATTGATGAGACAGCTTCCCCGCGGCCCTTCTGACCAAGTGCTTTCTGCATCCAACAAAAACTGCAATCATAGGAATCGACACCGTTGCGATTAAGGGAAGAAGAGCAGGCAGGCTGACTATGATAGCTCCTATGCGCTTAGCCCGTGTTCCGCTATGTTCAAAGTTGCTGTTCACCAGATCAGTTATGCGGTTGAAACCGGGTATAATTTCCGGATACTGGAATGCCACCCAAATGAGGAAGCCTACAACTACTATCTCTATAGCGCCCCATAAAATTACCATCTGCACCGCTGCCTGATGACAGACTGTTTTCTTCTCGTCCATGGACAGCTCATCCATTTCAGAAATTCCCCGGCTCCATTTTTTCACTCGTTCTTCTTCTGTCATAGCGGCCTCCGATATGTAGTAACCCTAATCCCGTAGCTTTTGGTTTCTTTTTTCAACCTCTCCATCAATTTATCGATTCTCTTCGACTTTCCAAAAAAGACTGTCATTGTCTTACCCCGTTTTCGTTCTATATACATGGTGTACCTTAGACCGGATCCCATTCTTCTGCCAAAATAGCCGATGAATCTGATGCTTTGTATTGTGTTCATAGGAATCACTCTCTTGCCGAAAAACAGGGCCGAATGAATATAAAAATTGCCCCGGGCTATATGATAAGGTGCCCAAAACGCTCCGCCGCTGCGATGAACTGCATATACTCTGCGTAGAAAAAGAACAAGTGCAAACAGAGACAATAAGGATCAATAGGGAGCGGCTTACATAGTCATTCCAAGCAAATTCCATTCCTGTCAAAAGATATTCCGCCAATTTGCCCCCCTTCTCAAAGGTGGTCAAGATTCACATGCACCGCACATTCTCTCCATTTTTCCCGCAAGCTCAAATTTTAATCCCATGTTTCTTTAGAAATTTGAATGTGATACTTTTGAGCATCCTCTTCCAACTTCTCTAACAGCCTATCATTTCTTTTAGATTTCCCAAATATAACACTACCAGTAGGTTTGCCGTTTTTCCTTTCAATATTCAAAATATATATTTTACCGCCTCTTCCGTGAGCACAATGTACTTCTATACGCTTTATCTCGTTTAGCGGAATGTTTCTTTGCCTTAAATAAAGGGCATTATGAATGCAAAACTCCCCCTTATAAATACGATATGGCGAAAAAAAACTTCCTTGACTGTGATAGGCGGCTGTCAACCTGCGCACAAATACAAACGTTATAATTGAAATATTTGCAAACACTGCATATCTGAAAATTGCTATATCCCAAAGAAGCTTGAGACCATCAAAAAAATGTTCAATCACTCGTTAAACGCTCCTTGCTTTACATATAATTCAGTTTTCTTCTGCAAATTGATTTCTTCTATTTCTCGTTTTGCTAAAAAAATTAAAAAGAAAAGAGGCCGATAATCATTTTACGTAGATTCTAGATTTGATTTCCTCATCTTTAAGATTGACATTGGTTTTCAGTATTCATTATCAACACCTACTTTACGATTACCCAATTTAAATTAATTTCTTTCCTGTAAACTTTATCCCCATTTCAGTGAATAAAGCGCTCCAAACAAGATGAATAACCCGACCGCTATAATGGCAATATGCGCCAAAATCAGAAATGTCATCCCTGTTTTTCCCCACCAGGTTTTGCGATGAGCGTCAAAAAAGTCCCATAAGATAAAATAAGACAACAACACAATCCCTACAATAGACCCTACCCATAAAAAAGGAAGGAAGCCCAGGTGTGGATAGTCTGCTCCCCACCCTAGCGGTAGAGATTCCAGAATGAAATACGTTGTAATTTCAGTTCCTGCTAAGACAGCGTTTATTACATAGAGTATTTTATCCTGGACCTGTCTGTCCCAAATGATGATGATCAAATTCAGTAGCAAAAGAATGCTCATCGCATACAGACAGCTATTTTGACTATCTTCTATCATATATGCTTTCCCCCCATTAGACTATTAGCCGGCTAATAGTTCAGGCATACGAATTTATATCCGTAGACAGTTAATTTGATCAATCAAAAAAAGTTTTCCACGTCTTCCCACTGATATCTTGTCCACGGGCTATCTTTTTCTTGCAAAAGTTTATTTGATGCTCTGGAAATTATCTTTTTTCCAATGGCATGATTAATGACATCGCCAGCAACAAATTCTTTTGAAAATTCCTCCCATGAATTCACTGAATCACGCTCTACGATTTCCTGAATAAGCTGTTTGCATTCCTCCCGATACTCTTCCAAAGAAGCATATCTTAAATCAACTGCAGTAGTGATCTGATAAAGTAGAATCGAACTGATGAACACGCTTTTCTCATCGAACTCTTGAAATTCCAACACGGACCTGGCAAAGCTTTCCCTGTCCCGGATATCAAAATCTCTTTCAAGTACCATTCTAGCTGCATTTTTATCATCATCCGAAAGGGCGAAAAATTTAAACAAACGGATGGAATCCCCTGGAATTAAGATTTCTCTCATTGGGCAGCTGAATGCCAACGCCAATTTTTCAAGGCTCAACGGTGCAGAATAAATTCTTTCCCTTTCTGCATTTTGTTTATCTTCCTCTTTTTTCCTTTTCTCTTCTTCCCGCCTTATTTCTTCTTTGGCTTCTTCTAACCCTTCACTAATTGCTTGTTTTATTTCTTTTATGAATGTAAACATCTATGTCTCCTTCTGATGATTCTGCCCATAAGAACATTCACTATAAAATTCCATGATTACTTCAATCAGTAATATTTTTTCTCTATATTTTTACTACTAAGAGTTGTTTTCTGTATCCATTCTAAGCCATTCTCATTCAGTCGTTTAAATTAGAAACAGTGGGAGAATATGGATATGCCCATCCATAAAGTCTCACTATTTTTATTACATAAGCAATGGTATATCTACAAATTTTTTATTTTGAAATAAATTTATACACATATGCTGCTAAAGCTCCACCAATGAACGGGCCTGCCACGAACACCCATACGCAAGATAAAGCGGCTGGATCTCCACACAAGATAGCCGGGCCAAAGCTCCGTGCAGGATTTACAGAAGTTCCTGTAAAATAAATGCCCAATAAATGGACTAATGTCAACGATAACCCGATGACCAATCCAGCAACTACATTATTTTCAACGTTTGAAGTAACACCCAGCACCGCTAAAACAAAGACAAAAGTCAGAATGACTTCTACGGTTAAAGATGCCCCAACATCATTTAAGTAGAGCCCATTAGAGCCTAAATTCCCTTTCGTACCAATCAACGCAAAAAGGACTGCGGCCCCGATAATAGCCCCTAAAAACTGAGCAATTACATATCCGATAAAGTCTCGTCCACTCATCCTCCCTGAAAGAAATACACCAAGAGATACTGCTGGATTTACATGGCAGCCAGAAACATTACCAATGGAATAGGCCATTGCCACAATAGAAAGGCCAAAGGCAAAAGCCGTTGCAAAATACGCAGGCATGAACATTCCATTCAAGACTTTAGCCCCCGAGACAGCCGCTGTGCCACAAGCAAACACGACCAAGACAAACGTACCAATGAACTCTGAAATGTACTTTTTCATAGGGTTCCCTCCCAAATACAATTGAATAGAGAATTGGGGCAACGAAATCAAGCATTGCCCCAATTTCATAACTTATCCTACATGCCTTTATGATTTCTGGATATGCGATCCATACACATCCCGGAAATCACCTCTGTTTTTATCTTCCTTATCATTGATACGGACACGTTCTACCTTATGACGGTCATTATCCTTACCAGAAATACGATCCACACGGAACCGGTCAATATTTTGAACTTTGACCAGTTCAGGTCCAAATTCATCCACCGACCGGGCCATATTTCCATCAGAAGGTGCCCCATTCTGTAAAGCCCGGTAGATGATCGCAGCATACTCATAGCGAGTCATAGAACGATCTCCCTTAAATTCTCCGTCCGGATATCCCTCCAAGTAGCCTTTTTCGGCCAATGTCTTCACATATTGGTAAGCCCAGTGGTTCTCTGGTACATCAGGGAAGTTCATGCTGTGCGTAGACGCAGGGATCGCCTTGGCAGGCTGGCCTGATTCATAAGCGGCTAATTTTTTCGTGAGTGTTTCGATTTGGTTTTTCATGGCCAGCATGTCCTTGGCCATGGACACTCTAGAGCGAGAGATATGGTTCTTTTGTCCAAATTTCCAACTGACTCCTACATTCACCATATTTTCGCCTCCGCTAAAGGAACCGCCCACACTGAACATCGTATCTTCGTTAGGACGATAATACGCTCCGATAGCGACTGCATGAGCATCTTTATAATTCCCATACCCTGCAGCAAAATCCCATTTGTCATCTGGATCGAAATCCAAAGGATGCAATCCTGCCAGAGCTGCGGCACCTGCCCCAACACGGTTCACCCGATCTCCCAATCGGCTGATCCGATTTTCCGCACGATACAGCTGGCTTCCATTTACGGCATCCGTACTGGTCGATGAAATATCTCCAGGAGCTACGTTAGTGATCTTATTTCCACCATTATTCAACCCATCTTTATTGAGCGTAACATCCTGACCTGCGGAACCGTTTTGGATTGTCACCCCTCCTGTGGTTATGGTGGTGTCTCCAACGTTGACAGTGCTGGCATTTACCGTCGTGATATTCCCAGTGTCTGCTGTAACAGTCTTCGTGGTAACCGAATCCAGTCCTTTCAAATCCTTTGAAAGCCGCACTTTCAGGTTATCACTGCCATCAGATACCACTCCGATATTGTCTTCCATTGACAGTTGAGAAGAATCCTTAATGCCCCCAACGACATTTACTTGCCCATTGAGTTTTTTACTGATTACATTCCCTACGTCACCGCCATACTTCATTCCATCGTTCATAGTGGCGACCGTCTGGGTATTCCCATTGTGATCTTCATAGACGATCCGATCAATACCATCTGTGCCATTATAGCCATCCGTGCCGTCTACTCCATTCACACCTTTTACAACATGGATGTCAGCAGAAGCACCATCCTTGCCATTGATGCCAATATGACCATCGGTACCATTGGTTCCGTCTTTGCCTATAGAAGAAATGGTAACCCCATCTTTGCCATCAGCACCTTTTACACCGATAGCCCCATTGATGCCATCAGCGCCGTCTTTGCCCTGGCCGCCTACGGTAACCGTATCTGCTTTCAGATTCTTGTCCAATCCAATGACCAGATCTCCATTTGCATCCACTACAGTCTTGATGTTGGAAGCATCATATTCTGCGTCTGCTTTCGTCCCATTCCCTTTGATGGTCATGGTGCTGTTCAGTTTTTTGGCCACAGATCCTGTATTCCCCGCAAACTTCAGTCCATCATCTAATGTGGCAACTTCATGGGTGACATGCCCATCATCTTCGTAAACAATACGGGTCATACCATTGGCACCATTGGAACCATCCACGCCGTCCTGACCCTTCGCGGATTTCATGGTAAGCCCATCTTTCCCGTCTTTTCCATTCATTCCGATAGAGCCATCTTTCCCATTGATGGTAACAGCTGAGCCATCTTTGCCCGCTACACCGATGGAACCGTCTATACCATTTTCGCCTTTTTCACCCAGATTCAGATTGTCATTGACATTGACCTTGTAGGGATCTTCCGTTGTGCCTGTGCCTGTAACTGTGGTATTTTTTCCGTCTACCAGTTTGGTGGCATTCTTGGCTATTTCATCTTTCAGCTGGCTGACATTCACCGCATCCGTCTCAGCAGTGCCAGCAGCCACATTGTGGATCTGGTTGCCGCCATTATCCAGCCCCTTTTCTGTCAAAGAAACTGGAGAAGTCCCTGGTGCCGGATTTTTCGGTTTGATCGTAATACCGCCAGCACCAATCGTTGTCTCATTCCCATATTTATCCGTAATGGTCGTGCCGCTTCCCTGGGTCACGGTCTTATTTCCGTTCGTATCGGCGGTAGTTACACTGGTTACATTCAAATCATCGTTCAGGACCACTTTCATCGTTCCGTTTTCCACTTTCGTAGAAATATTTTTGCCGTCCCCGGTAACTTCAATATCCTCTCCCAGAGATTTGTGGACGATATTCCCATCCTGATCCTTTAATCCGAACCCTTTTTCCGTTAAATCAGCAGACTGTTTCGTCAACTGACTGACGTTGACAGCATCTGTATCTGCTGTACCAGCAGCTACGTTGGTAATTTTCGTGCCGTTGGCATTGATTCCTTCCTTGGTCACAGATGGTCCGCCAGTTATGGTCATGCCCTGATTATTGATGGTGGTATCTCCAGCCTTTACCGTCTCAGCATTTACGATTTTCGATGTAATACTGTTCAGCCCAGTCACATCTTTTGCCAGTTTCACATTCATCGTATTATTGGCAGGATCAGCGACCACCCCAATATTATGATCACTTAAATTGCTGCTGTCAGCACCGCCCAAAAGGGACATGGCCTGGTCGGAACCGCGATGGAGCACATTGACATCTGCTTCTGAAGTATTGCCAATGGTCGAATTATCTCCAGCAAACCGCAGAGGCCGGGTCATGGTGTAAAGCTGGCTTCCGTTCACAGCATCCGTACTCTTTGCACTGACCAGACCAGCCGCAACGTTCTGGATGCGCCGTTCTTTCCCTACGGAGCCCACCGTTACAATACCAGCAGGGGTCCCCCCAGCATATTGATAGGTTCCATTGCTGCTATAAGCATCCTTCCCTTTCGTAGTGGCTCCCGATACAACATAAGCAGAGTTACTGCCCAGATAGACGGAATTCCCCAAAGTGGCCGTTACATGGCTGCCCAAGATCTGGGTGTTGGACAAATCCGTATTCTGAGTCGTGGCATCAACGGTATTCTGGTTCCCCACGATTTGGATATCTGTCAGATTCATGTTTTTCTGGTTTTTTGACCGGATGGTGTTTTCCGAACCAGTAATAGTAATATCAGACACACTGCCCGCATCGCCTGCTGTACTTGTATCCGGATCTCCGGTCACCATATTCTGATTGCCCGTTACAAAGATATTACCAAAAGCTTTCGGGTTGGCAGAATTATTGGAAAGGGATTCCATTTTCAGCACGTTTTGATTCCCGACAATACGATTGCTGTCCCCTTCCATCCGGTTTTCATTCCCAAAGATCCCAGAATTCGAAGCACTTACATCAGCAGCTGTACCTGTTGCAGCCGTACTGTTCTGGCTGCCCAAAACATATGTATTTGCTCCCGTGACCCTGTTTTTAGTGCCGATCGCCCCGGAAGAAACACCTTCTGCCTGTGCATTCGTACCCACTGCGAGAGCATTTTCTGCCAGTGCCTGAGCCGTATCACCAATAGCGGAAGCACTTTTGCTGTTGCTCTTGGCATCGCTGCCGATGGCGATGGCTTTGTCATCAGAAACGCCAGCAGAATAGCCAATGGCCACAGCTTTATCTACACTGCTTCCACCATTTTTTATAGAGGAGGTTGCCAAAGACCCTATTGCCAGAGAATGATTTCCGGCTGCCTGAGCGCCAGCCCCGATTGCCGTGTTATATTGATAACCGCTGATGGCTAACGTCTGTTTCAGGCTGCCCGGGTTAGCCGGATCTTCATAACCGGCTCCCACTGTGATACTGCCAAGGCTCTGTGCTTCCGTATTATTCCCCAGGGCAACACTCCTGTCACCTAAAGCTTTGGCGCTCACGCCAGCTGCCATAGAGTCTTCCCCGGTGGCCAAATCGTTATCATAATTATTCAGATTGGCAGATTTTACAGAGTAGTAATGTGTTTTTGCCGTATCGACGATCTCATTGACCTGAGCGACATTCGCAGCATCAGTCCCCAGTGTCCCTGCAGCGACATTATGGATTTTCGTTCCCTTATTGTCATGATTGCGAAGGGTAATACTGTCTCCCTCTCCAGAAGTGACCGTATCATAATATACCCCACTTGCCGTTGCAGAAGAAACATTCGCATTGACCTGAGCTACCGTAGCGTCTATTGATTTTTTGAGCTGTGCCACAGTGACGGCATCCTGATCCAGTGCCCCGTCAGCAACGTTGGTGATGCGGCGCAAAGCCGATGCACTGCCGACTGAAACAGCCGTCTTAGGGGCCGCTTGGCCCGTCAGATATCCGGTTCCACTGATCATTGCGGCATTCGCTACGGAATCATTGCCGATGGCAACATTGCCTTCTGAAGCTTTTGCCCCCTGCCCCAAAGCCACACTGGCTGCATCTGCTGCCTGGGCGTTAAACCCAACTGCCGTAGATCCATTTCCATTCGCTTGGGCCTGATAGCCTACGGCTACAGCGTCATCGGCAGCCTTTGTCTCACTGCCCAATGCTGTAGATTGGATCCGAGAAACAGCCGCATCATTTTTGTTCGCATGATAGCCGATAGAAACATTTTTCCCTTCCGATGTGTTTCCGCCAGCCCCGATGTTAGTTCCAGCTTCAGAACCAATGGCTACATTATGGTCGCTTTTGACATCATTTCCCGTTTTATAGCCAATTGCAATATTTTGCTGTCCGTCAATATTGTTGCCGGCACCATCGCCAATGACCACATGGGATCCTTTGGCCCCTAATACATCCCCTACCATACCTACCCCTGCATTCGGGCCAAGTACGACAGACCGGACGGCATTGGCACTGGCATCTTTACCCAAAACCACAGAAGCACTGCTCCCAGCAGCGGCTCCGTTCCCAATAGCTACGGCATCTGCCCCACTGGCCTGCGCACTCTTCCCCATAGCCAGGGCATCTGCTCCACTGGCTGCTGCCTCCGTTCCAACCGCAATGCTGGCAGCTCCAGAAGCAGCCGCACTTTTACCTAGCGCCATTGCCTCTTCTGCCTCAGCCTTTGCGCTGTCTCCCATTGCTACAGCACTATGACTGTTTTTCGTCACAGCAGCGCTGTTGCCCATCGCAATTGCATGATTCGAAGCGACCGTGCTGGCCTTCGTTCCAATTGCCATACTGTTATTGTTGAGCTGAGCGTTTGTCCCGTCATTATAGACCGTCGCTCCATCCCCCAGGGCAATCGAAGAATTTCCCCGAGCATTGGCTGCATCGCCGATGGATATGCTGGATTTGCCTCCGCCTGTAACCACAGTGGAGCTATCACCATCAGACGTCATACCGTTGAAAGATCCGCTGACAGCTTTTCGGCCAATGGCAATACTGTTTTCAGCAAATGAAGCAGAACGAGCAGCATCGCCCAGGGCTACAGAATCTTTGCCATTCGCTTTTGCACTGACACCGATGGCAACAGCATCTTTACCCGCAGCTGCAGCGTCCTCTCCTGTGGAATTGGCGCGGAAATACTTCATTCCCGGTTTTGTTTTATCCAATCCCAAAGCAGAATTCACATTTTTTAGCTCTGTAATATCGGCTGTATTATTGTTGATTTTTCCTGTATTAGTCGTAATTGCATTTTTATTTGCTGTAATATCCGTCTTGTTTTGCTGGATTTCATTGGCATTCTGGTTAATCCCAGCCTTATTGTTAGCAATCTCTGTGCTGTTATCCGCAATTTTGTCAGTATTGGCAGCAATAGCTGTTTGGTTATTTTGTACATCTGTTTTAACTGCATCCACTTCTGCACTGGTTGCGACCCCATCAGTGGATATTGTGATTGTCTTTGTTGTGTCGTCTTTAGTTACAGAGATGTTAGTTCCGGCATTCAAAATATCACCGTCATGAACAACTTCTGCGTTAACATAATGCACACTTCCAAATACGAACATAGCTGTTAATACGGTGCTAGTCAGTGCCTTCCCAGATTTAACAATCGATCTTAATAAAGAATTTCCCGATGTTTTTCCGCCATTTTTTGCTAATTCTGAAACAACCTGGTACTGCCCTTTTGCGCGATTGAATATAACCTTGTAAACCCTATTCAATCTAATCGCCTCCTTTTGAAAAAATATTCATTTATGCAGCAAAATCATAGAAGTAATTTTGTCATTTCATAAATTTGTTTTGCCTTATTCTATCATTCTTATTTCTACTTAACAATATATTTTTCTATATTTTTATAAACTTTTATGTATAGTCATATATCTATATATTGACATATTTTGTTTTATTTAGTGTATTCCCTACTATATATAGTGGTTTTTGTTTATTAATTACAAAGCTATTTAAAATATGTCCTACTGTAAATGTACGAAAATCCATAATTATATTTTATCTATATAATTATGGATTTTCTGCTGCTATGAGTTTATGTTTTTGATAGTTTATTCTATTTATGCATATTTATTCATTTTAAATAGTGCTCTGAAAATACGCTCACGAGACCCTTGTTGCTCTCAACCTCGTTAGACCAATTATTCTAGCTTACTAGGCACATCATGTTTCAAAGCTTTGCTTCTTTTACGTCTGTATTTCCGTTCCATCACAAAATGTTATCCTCATATCTTTCTCACTATATATTGTTATAAAATCCAATAGACTCACCCATAAATTTTCATCAAACTCGGTGATAATTCCTTGCTTTTCGAGCACACCAATAAATTCGCCTATCTGAGCACTGTATCGTACTTTTTCTCGTTTCCGTTTCTGGATCTCTTCCTGGACCCATTCAAAGACTTGCGGACTTATAATGGCTTCATGATTATGTTCCACATAATACTGTGGTACTTCGCCTTCATTATTTTTCATTTTTTTCGTAAGGAAGTTAATTGTGAGTCGTTTCTGCAATAAGACATCACCTTTATATTTTTCATTCGTTAAAATGCTTCGTACTGTTCCTGCACACCAAGAAGTCTTCCCTGCTGAACTTTTAATACCATCTTCCGTCAGCTTACGGGCAATAGAATGATATGTATATCCGCTAAGAAATAGCCCGTATATTTTTTTATAGTTTCCGCCTGCTCTTTGTTGATTACCAGATTACCATCTGCACCTCTCTCATATCCAAGAAAATGACTAAATGCAAGACTAACTTTTCCATCAGCAAATCGCTTCCGATGTCCCCAAGTAACGTTCTCTGAGATACTCCGGCTTTCTTCTTGTGCTAGGGAACTCATGATCGTAATGAGAAGTTCTCCTTTTGCATCCAGTGTCCAAATGTTTTCTTTTTCAAAATAAATTTCTATGCCCTTATCTTTTAACTTACGTACAGTCATTAAACTGTCTACTGTATTCCGTGCAAAACGGCTAACAGACTTTGTGATGATAAGGTCTATTTTCCCCGAGAGGGCATCCTCTATCATTCGTTTGAACCCTTCTCGATGCTTTGTATTGGTGGCTGAGATACCTTCATCAGTATACATTCCAGCGAATTCCCAGTCAGATCGGCTTTTAATGTAACGCGTATAATAATCAACTTGTGCCTCATAACTGGTAAGCTGTTCGTCATGATCTGTTGAAATTCTTGCATAACCTGCAACCTTCCGTTTCTTCCGGCTGTTAATCGGAGCCGCTGTATAACGGCTGATTGTCGCCGGAATTGCTCTTACTATTCTTTCCATCGGTTATCATCTCTCCTCCATTCCTTTTTTAACTCCATTATTTTCACTTTTGCTTCTGGGTTCTTGCTTCTTGCCAATTTCATAAGGTCATGCATATATCTCCGGTATGCTGCACTGTGGCGGCACCTATGTATTTTTTCTTTATATTGCCTGGTCTCTGTATGTCCATCCTTGAAATAAAAGACTACTTCGCCGTTTTGGATGACAGCCTTTTCCAGAAGTTCATCCATTCTTCCTTCATCAAAGAAAGCCATTCCCAATACAGAAGCTGTCAAATTTTTCATAGTGCTATCCTTGATGGAGCCATTGCCACATTTGCCGGCGCAGCGCCAGTACCGTTCCTTTCCACCATCAAGACAGGTGTTAATGGACCAGTTTGCCAAAGCCCCTAGTTTCCTGCGCCGTTCCTGCTCCGCCTGTACCTTTTGATAGACTTCCATAGGGATGATGGCTTCATGGGTATTTCCCACGAAATATTGAGGTAACTCCCCACGGTTGATTTTTGTCTTTCCTGTAATGGGGTCCGTAACATATTCTTTCTGAAATAGCAGGTTGCCGGTATAAGTAATATTCTTTAATATCGCCCGAATGGACGTATTACTAAAATGTTTTCCATTGGAGGATTTCACTCCCCGTTCAGCCAGTTGCTTTTCTGTAGCCTCAGCGGATAGCCCATTCAAGAAATTATCATAAATGAGCTTTATCACAGCCGCTTCTTTCGGTTCAATAACAAGCTGGTCACCTTTCCAACGGTATCCATAGATTCTAAAGCGTCCGTTGGGAATCCCTTTTGCAAAACGCTTCCGGGTTCCCCATTTCACATTCGTACTGATGGAGCGGCTTTCCTTCTGAGCAAAGGATGCTAAGATTGTCAGCATCAATTCGCCATCACCACTCATGGTATGGATATTTTCCTTTTCAAACCATACCTCGATACCCAGTTTTTTCAAGTGTCGAACAGTACGCAGTAGGTCTACCGTGTTACGGGCAAAGCGCTGGATGGATTTTGTAAGAATAATATCAATCTTCCCTGCTTTAGCATCTTCCAGCATCCGCCGGAATTCCTGTCGCTTTTTTATTCCCGTCCCGGAAATCCCGTAGTCAGCGTAGACCCCGGCGTATTCCCATTCCGGGTTCTTCTGTATCAGACTGCTGTAATAGCTAATCTGGGCTGAAAGGGAATGGTGCATTCGTTCCGATTCCATGGATACTCGGGCATATGCAGCCACTTTTTTACGTGGCCTGAGATTAGGAACGCTTTGCTCGATTTTACGAATTGTCCGCATAGTATCAACTCCTTCCAACACCATATATCACTCTGTTTGATACAATTAGCAAGTAAATAAGTCCCCAGAAAACGGCTGGTATCGTCGGAGCATGTCGCGCTCAAAGTCATGATATTCCTTTTCTGTGATGAGCTTCTTGGCCAGCATCTTCCGAGCCAAATGCAGGGTCACCTGGAAAGCTACTTCTTGTTGAAACGTCTTCTTATCCATGGCGAACACCTCTAAACCGGTAAGCAATATAGCAGTCATGGGAGCAGAACTTTCTGTGGCTATCCCCGTAGACCATGAACTCTTTTCCACAGGCAGGGCAGGTAAAAGTATAGTTTGCTTTCCTCCGCACCAGGTTCAGATGGTTATTCCACCACTTATTGCGGCAAGCGTCCGAGCAGAAGCGTTTCCTCTTCCGGCCAGGATTCTGTGTGATCGGTTTGCCACACTCTTCACAGACAGTTCCCGTCTTTGGCGCTGTAAGGCTATTCCTCCTGCAGAAAGATTTTACTGTGTTGATAGAAATCCCAAGCTCGGTAGCTATGCTGCCATACCCTGCTCCATCCCGGCGAGGAATTTACTGTGGCATGACAGCTCAAGACATTATTGATGCTTATGGCCAGCCTTCGTTCTCATACAATGGGAAGAATAGTACAATGGATACCTCCATAGTTTATGAAGTAGAGGATAGAATTGACCTGATATTTGATTTGTTAAATAATAAAATTACTTGCATTCGATTTGGAGAATTTGACTAAACTCCTAAACATTAACAATTTCTTTAATCACTCTAACCGCCGATAATAGCAAGTACTTCTCACTTACTAGTCCACGAAATATTCAGTTTTTTAAGGTACAAAAAAAGAGCCTACCAAAGGCTCTCTTTTTATTAAAGTGTGAAAAGGAAGGTTGGTCTTTTTTCATATTCGTTGTTCATGAGCTTTTTGTTATCGCTGTAGATTTCAACCATACCTTTCAGGTTGCAGCCCATTTTCGTGAAGACCCAGGCGGTGTCCTTGGCGTTGGTCCAGTTGGAGGAGAAGGTGAATTCTTTTACCCCAAACTCTTTGAACATCTGGATGATTCTTTCTGGTTCCGTGTAGGAGCCGCTTACGTCCAGGAGCTTGTTGCCGCGCTGCTTCATTTCGCTGTAAAGCCGCATCATGCTGCTGAAGTCTTTCCCTTCGGCCCGAACCTCCTGGAGCAGTTCCTGGTAACCTTCCCTGCAGGCTTCCATGCCCTTTTCGTCTTTTGCCTTTTCGGCCTCGTTGAATTTCTTTTCCAGGTCCAGGCTTCTTTCGTAGAACCTTGCAATCATTTCCATCTTTTTCATTTTGTGTACCTCTCTTTCTTTGGGGTGTTTCCCCTTTTCTTGTGTATATATATCACTCTAAAGGTACATAATAGCAAGCCGATTATTCGATAAATATTGTACTTATCTTCGGTTTGTATTTCTCTTCCATCCGCTCCTTGAACCGGCGATATTCTTTTCGAGTAATAAGCCCTTGGGCCAGGAGCCGCTTTGCCAGGTTCATAGTCGCAAGGTATGTTCCTTCTTCTTTAAGGCTCATGATGACCAAACCTCCTTCCACCCGCTTACTAGTACACAAAATGTTCAGTTATTTAAGAGCAAAAGAAAAAAGCCCACCATTTCTGATGAGCTTAACATGGCCTAGCATTCCAGCAGCTTCTGCAGCTTTTCTACATAAAGCTTTCGAATGTTTTCCAGTAAAAGTCCCCAATATTTCAGTCCGATATTAGGATGAGTCTTGCGATATTCCCTTATGTTGCTTGCCCTTTTCAATGCATCCTGATTTACCTGTTTTTCATGCGGGTCTTTATTGACATCGTAAGTTTCAATGAAGAATTCCAAAGCTCCTGGTTCAACGCACCATTCCTTAGCAAAGTCATCCACCAATCCTTTTACCTTAGCACGAACACGGTTATTCATAACGTCGGCAAAATTCTGGTTAATGAACATTGACGGGTTGTCCTGATATTCCTTCCAGATTCCTTCCAGAATCTCTGCACGGGCAGGATTTGTTTTCCGGAAGCGGGCGATTTCTTCGTTGATTTCCTTAATAATTCTCTTAGTCCTAGTATCCTGAGCAATAATCAAAGCAGTTTCATCTGTACGTGTTGCTTCCATCAATTGCAGGATATAGTCTTCATCAATTTGGTCTCTATGCCAGCAGCGCAGGTCATAGCTAATGGCAAGATTAATATCCGGGTCATCTCCCCCTGCAGGATCTTTTTTCAGTTCCTCTTTAACATTGACGAACTTGCCATTATAATCTTCTATGTCTTGCTCTGTAATATGATAATCCCGTTCAAGATTCCGTTCCTGGTATTCCGAATAGACCTGCAAATCAGAGTAAGCATCATCGAAATCCCGGTAAGCCTTCAAGAACTGAATTTTCCCTTTCGGGGTTAAACCGTCAACTGCTTCCGGGGTGGGAGCTACCTTACGAAGTTGTCTAAGTGATTCCTTAAAGGTTTCCTCTGCCTCTTCCCAAGTAGGAGCCTGCACATAGCTGCCGCCACCCATGGAATACAGTTTCATTGCATGGTCTACTGCCCGTTTGAAATGAGCCGGCACCTGGAAAGTCACAATCTGCCCATACCTCTTTTGATTGTCATACAGTCGATTGGTACGGGAGAATGCCTGAATAATACTGGCAGACTTGCTTTTTTGCCTTCTGAGCGGCCGGGGATGGGTTTTCCTGCGGGGAGCCCCTATCACGTTGGGATCGGGGGATCGTGCATCTGGCGGGCCTCCCGGCGTGAGGCCCCTACGGCATCGCAATGGACCATTCGCCCTATACTGTCCCCATAAGTGTGGACACTTTTTAAGAGTAGCACCTGCCCACAAAATTGGACAGGCTACAATTTGAATCCTTTAAAATTGGCGTGCTCATTTTGGACCCAACCTATTGAACACAATCATATGCATGTGGTATCCTCAAATCCAATAAAGCCAAGGAGAATCCACATGAGCAGAAAACTTTTTACTGAGGAGCAGATTGCAGCGTTGCGCCAGAACCCTTATGTGTATAGCGTAAGCCGCTCTACCCTGGTCCTGAGGAAGTCCTTTAAAGAAATCTTTTACACCGAATATATGGAAGGAGTCTATCCTAAAGACGTCTTCAAAAAATACGGCTTTGACCCTGCTGTGCTGGGCGAAAGACGCATTGGCGGTGCTCTCCAGCATATCAAAGAGGAATATGCCAAATATGGTTGTTTCTATGAAGGCAGGAGACCCGCCGACAGGTCTGACACCGCCGCCAAGGTCAAGCCTGAAGATGACATTAAGGCCCTCAGACATGAAGTTGAATACTTGCGGCAGGAAGTGGAATATTTAAAAAAAATTTCCGCGATCAAGAACACAAAAAGGTAGGTTCTCTGCTCATGAACGATTCCTCTTGTGTGTTCGAAATCATAGAAAAGACGGTAAGTACCAGCGAGAACAGACTTTCCATCAGCAGTTTATGCAAGATGGCAGGCGTGTCCCGAAGCGGTTATTATGCCTGGGTAAAGGCGGAAGCATTTCGGCAGGCCCAGCAAGAACAGGACCGCAAGGACTTTGAACTGATCCTTGCCGCTTACAAAAGACGAGGGTACAAGAAGGGCGCCCGCAGCATCTATATGGAGCTGCTCCACATGGATCCGCCCGTCATTATGAATGTGAAGAAAATCCGTCGTCTGATGAAAAAGTTCCACCTGCTTTGCCCCATCAGGAAGGCGAATCCCTATCGGCAGCTGGCGAAAGCCCTGAAGACCAATACGGTGGCCGATAATCTGCTGCAGCGCCAGTTTGAGGACTATGGTCCTCGCATGGTACTGCTGACAGATATTACCTATCTTCCTTACAATGGGATCTTTGCTTATCTTTCCACCATACTGGATGCCTATACCAAGCAGATTCTGGCGTATGTCCTCAGCGATTCTTTGGAGGTGGATTTCGTGGTAGAAACGGTGAACAACCTGATTCGAGATCACGGCGTCTCACTGCATGCTGAAACCATCGTGCATTCTGACCAGGGTTGCCATTACACGAGTCACAGCTTCATCGATATCCTCCATGACAAGGATCTCAGACAATCCATGTCACGGCGGGGGAATTGCTGGGACAATGCGCCGCAGGAAAGCTTCTTCGGCCGTATGAAAGACCATGTGAAAAAGAAAATTGCAGCAGCAGTGAGCTTTGGGGAGGTGAAGGCCATCGTAGATGATTACATGGATTATTACAACAACGAGCGCTACCAGTGGGAACTGGCGAAACTGTCGCCAAACGAGTTCTACCAATTTGTAACAACAGGGGTTTATCCGCTCGATATTCCCAAGATGCCCGAGGTTCCTACATTGAAGCGGAGAGCCTGTGAGCTGGGGAACCAGCTCACCTCATAAAATGGCAAAAGCAGCCATTTTATGAGTAAGGAGCCAGTGCATAAGATTGGATGGTTAGGGGCCTTCTGATAGACAATTACCAAACGTCCATTTTAAAGGTACCAGGATTGTTGAACTGTCTAAAACAAGGGGTCCTACTTTTAGAAACTGTCCTTGACAAGGGGTACGGTTTACCCCTTCCGTCCTGCTCTGCACTCTTCGCTCTTCACTATGCACTTAGCTTTGGAAACCGGATCACCTTGGCCTGGATTTCTCCCACCTGCTCCAGTTCTTTCCCGGACATCTTATATGTAGATTTCTTGCTTTTTGATAGCATTAATGCTATCATTAAACGAGAACACTGTAAGGAGTATATAATGTACAAGATTGAATTCTACGAGAATCAACATGGCGAATCAGACGTCTGGGATTTCTTGGAAGCGTTACGTAAAAAGAGTACAACCAGCAAAGATGCTCGTATTCAATACAACCAGATTATTTTCTACATTGACCTGCTTGCTAAAAACGGGACAAATCTCCCGACCAATATCACCAAGCATTTAGAAGATAATATATGGGAACTTCGTCCTGGAAATAACCGAGTATTTTATTTCTATTATGACGAAAGCCAATATGTACTGCTCCATCATTTCCGCAAGAAATCCCAGAAAACGCCAAAACGCGAGATCATCCGAGCCAAGTCAGAGCGGGATGACTATATCCGTCAGAAGGAGGAAAAGTCATGAGAACGTGGGAAGATTATAAAAATCACGTAAAATCCATTAGTGAGGAAGAACGCCGCAACATGGAAGAAATCGAAGAACTAAGCAGTATTGTTTCTTCTATCATTCGGCGGAGACAGGAACTGGGAATCAGTCAACGTACTCTTGCAGAAAGGTGCGGTATTCCTCAATCTTCCATTGCCCGTATCGAAACCCTCAAGACAACTCCCAAACTGGATACGCTTGTAAAACTATTGCAGGCACTGGACTTAAAGCTTCAGGTGGCTGCTGCCGGATAATTACAGAGCAGGCCCGCAATCACTACGACTGCGGGCCTGCTTTTTTGCCCGACCGGCGACCTGGCGACGGTCTCCCCTGACGGGTAGCCCCTACGGAATGATATCGTACAGTACGTGATATGCGTAGGGACGACCCGTCAGGGGCGTCCGTTCCCAGGTCTGTAAGCGGGCGGATCACCGATCGGACCCTACGGCATTGCAAAAGATCGTTGGACCCACACCGTCCTGCTTCTTACTCTGCACTCTTCCTTCATTCAGTCCCTGGTCATCTGGAATCCTCCCGGAAGATACAGCCCGTTCCAGCAAGATTCGTTTTTCTTCTTATCTTCCCTCTTCTCTTTCCTCCCACCTTATCTACCTCATTCTCTTGCTATCTGCCTCATTTCATGCTAAAATGTGGCAGATAATAAAAAGATGAGGGAGATTTTTATGCGGACATTTAACTACTCGCAGGAAATACAAAATTTACTGACACCTGAAATCGTCCAGCTTCTCACCTGTATCCATGAACACAAAGGACGGCAGGATTTATTTCTGGAAGCGAATACAGACGAACTGAAAACACTGGTAGACGTTGCTATGATCCAGAGTACAGGGGCTTCCAACCGTATCGAGGGAATCCTCACCAGTGACAAACGATTAGAAGCACTGGTCAGCCAAAAAGCGAAACCGCACAATCGGTCTGAACAGGAAATTGCCGGATATCGTGAAGTACTCGCCTTGATCCATGAAAATCACGACTATATTTCCCCTGCCCCTAATGTCATCAGGCAGCTCCACCGAGATCTGTACTCTTACTCAACAGGAGCCATTGGCGGAGATTATAAAAACGCAGATAACGTCATTGCGGAAACGGATGCACAAGGGCATCAAAAGGCCAGGTTTATTCCCGTTCCTGCTTTTCAGACAGCTGACGCTATGGATTCTTTATGTCAATCGTTCCAGAATTCCTGGCAGGAAAACATAATAGATAAATTGCTGTTGACTCCCATGTTCATCCTGGATTTTCTCTGCATTCATCCATTCAATGACGGAAATGGACGGATGAGCCGGCTTCTGACACTCCTTCTTTTATATCGTGCCGGCTACATCGTCGGGAAATACATCAGCCTGGAAATGCTGATTGAAAAGACCAAGAAAACTTACTATGAAGCCCTTCAGGCCAGTTCTTTCGGCTGGCACGAAAATCAAAACACCTATGCTCCTTTTGTGAAATATTATTTGGGCATCCTCATAAAAGCATATGATGAATTCGAAGACCGGATTCAATACTTGGTAACCAAAAAGATTTCCAAGCCAGACCGTATCAAAGCCATCATCTCCCAAACACTAGGGAAAATCAGCAAAAAGGATCTGATGGAACGCTGCCCGGATATCAGCCAGGGAACTATAGAACGCACTTTGTCCAGTCTGGTAAAAGAAGGCTATATCAGCAAAGTCGGCTCTGGTCCGGCTACGGCATATATCCGCAAGCATTGAAAATAGAGAAAGTCCACAATCACCTCGACTGCGGTCCTGCTCTTTTCCTCACGCCTTATTGGGAAACCGACCACTTTGGCATGAGACAAGCACCTGAATGTCTGGATTCCGTACACATTTCCGCCCGTTTGTGGGAACTGCTCAAAGCCGAAAATCAGTGCTTTTACATGTGCTCTCCGTTTGCGGGAATTTGTCCACCTGTTTTTCTACCTATAACACGGCGGGCAGGAGGGAGGCCATCGTCTCTACCTCCCCTCCTCTGCTCAGTCGGTTTATGATCAGGGTCTCAACCCGTATATCGTTAACTTGGTCGGTATCTTGGTCGCTTATCTTGATCGGTCAGCGATCAAGTTGCTTTTTTCTTAAACCTGCTCCGGCATGATTCCAATGTACGGTTTTCTATTTGAATGTCCAGTTTTGCTTTTCAATGTCCGGTTTTCTACCGTCGCAGATTCTCGGCTGGCATTCTGCTACTGGCTCCGCGACACCCATCGTTAAAAGATTCTAGCTGTACATGACATCTAATCCCGACACTCGCGCCGTATCTGTTGCCCTTCTATATCTGATACAATGTAACTTTTCCGGCATTTACACTCCTTAACCCAAAATGCACACTGGGTCTGTATTTCCTCGTTTCATACAGATGGGTGCACTGGGTGTATGCAAACTATCACACCTGCTGATCTTCGTTTTCCAGGCACAAATAGACCTGGAAATCCTCAATTTCATTATAACATTTCGATTAAGATCAACAACCTGTACCGTCGATATTTCAGGCAACGGGCGTATTGTATCCATCATTGAGGATCCCGCCCTTTTCCTTAATGATATTCAGATTTTCCTCTAAATCATTGAGGGTAATCGCACTTCCTTTTAAGTCATAATGCTTCCCATTTATTTCAAGAAACAGCGTCGGGAAGGATGTGACTCCTATTTTTCTTGCCTCATAAAAGTCCGGATGGTACTTGCCCTCTTCAGAAATACGGATGAACTCCTCTGCAATCTTGTCTGCAGGAAGGTCATAGGATTTGGCGATTGATCCGATTGTCTCCACGTCAGAAAGTGATTTACCATCCAAATAGAATGCTTCATGCATCTTTGACGCAAGATTAACATGTTCTCCTTTGGGTAAGAAGCTCCTGAGAACTCCAAATCCTATTGCGGCATCATTCGAGTCAGGAACCATACTTCCCGTCTCTAACAGGTTCAGATATGGCTTGCCGAATTCCACTCCAAACATATCCGCGATTCTTTTATTCGTATCACTCATATACGGAAATGCCGAAAGCGAATGTCCGTCCATAAATAATCCACCTGATAGCACCGTTACTTCCAATTCCGGATGTGCTTCAATAAACGGTTTAAGAATTGTCTCAAACCCATAGCACCATCCGCAATAGCTGTCAAAAATATAATACACCTTCATCTAAATACCGCCTTTCTGATTTTTGTCCTGGTCACAGGCTTCTCATGCTGTCTCTTCGCATCCGCAATCGCTCTTCCCCCTGTTCGTCTGCACCCTGTTTGAGCATCGCCAGTATCTTCTCTTTGTCCTCCGGAAGATATCCATATACCGGCATCATGTTGGAGACATTCGTCGCATCCAGCAGAGTGTGGATATCAAGCGTCTTCACAAAGGTATACAGTTCCTGTATCTTCTCTGTCTCTGTAGCCTCTACGAACTCACCTCTTCTTACTTCTTCCATAAGCGGCGTATCAGGGAAGATCGAGAGTCCGGAAGCCAGTACTCTGACGGGCGACAGGTGGTTTAGCACTTCTGCTGTTTTCACGGCATGCCCCATACCATACTCATGACCTCCCAGCCCGTATAAGAAGATGACAGAATAATGCATTCCCGCCTCATCCATCTTGGAGAGCTGTTCCACTATATCACTGGCATGATAGCCCTTGTTCATCTTATCAAGGACAGCATCATCGCCCGACTCGATCCCGAATACGATCATGTCGTATCCCATCTCTTTCAACGACTTCAGCTCACCTACAGACTTGTTCCTTACACTATCCACCCGGCCATATCCGCCGACGGAAACACCCCAGGGCAGGTATTCTTTTATCAGGTCCATGATTCTTTTAAGCCTGTCGTAGCTCAGCAGGAACGGATCTGCCCCCTGCAGAAAAATCCGCTTTACCTTCCATCCGGAATCCCGGATCTCCTGAAGATCCTCCCGTATCTCACTCTCCGGAGATACGGAAAAAGGTGCTTCCTTGTAAAAGGTGCAAAAGCGGCACTTATTATGCGAACAACCCGACGTTACTTGTAAAAAACAGGAACCAGCCTCATAAGGCGGTCTGACGATTCCACATGAAAAATGCATACGAATTCCTCCTCGTTTCTATATATCCTTATATCTCGCTTTGTCGATATGTAATGGTTTAAATTAAACGGGATCTTCATCCCGTCTAATCTATGCACAACGTGAACGTACCCCCGCCTATAGAGGCGGGAGCTTCCTGCTTCGGCGAGAACAGCACCGCTAACTCCGAAGAGTTATGGCGACTTACACTCTCTCCACAGGCGTAGATTCCCGTGCGACCCACGGTACTTTATAAGTTACGCTAGGCAGATATTCGCCTAGCTTCTTCTCTAATGTTTATTGCAGCGTTCTTGTCACGGTTATGATGACTGCCACACTTAGGGCAATCCCATTTCCGCACAGATAAGTCTTTGGTGTTATTGTTCTGGTAGCCACAAACATGGCATAGCTGACTGCTTGGATACCATTTGTCTATCTTGATAAGTTGCTTGCCCTGCCATGCAAGTTTGTATTCCAGCATACTTGTGAACATGCTCCAGCCATTGTCGGATATGGATTTACCAAAGCTGAACTTGCCACCCTTCTTTCGCTTCGCCATGGCTTTTACGCTAATATCCTCTATGCCAATCGCATCATAGCGGTCTGCAAGATAACGAGCTTTCTTATGCAGGAAGTCACGGCGTTGATTAGCAATTTTCTCATGGAGTACAGCCACACGCAGTCTTTGCTTATTCCTGTTACGGCTCCCTTTTTGTCTCTTAGAGAGTTTTCTTTGTGCCTTGACCAATCTCTCTTCGGCTTTCCGTAAGAAATTTGGATAATCGGCATTGTCCTCATCGGAAGCAACATACAGACCGTGCATAGCAAAATCCAATCCAAGAAAATTCTTCGGTATGATGGAAAGTATTTGGTTTTCATACTCAACCAAAATACTGATATAGTATTTTCCGGACGGTGTTTTACTTATGGTTACAGTCTTTATGGTGCTATTCTCCATCAATGGACGATGCAGACACAGCTTTACCCAGCCTGTTTTAGGCAGCTTGACCTTGTTTCCCTCGATTCTTACAGAGCCATGTTGGTTATTCGTAGAATATGAAGCATGACCTGTTTTTTTCGACTTGAAGTGTGGCTTGCCAAAATGCTTCCTATTGCTCCAAAAGTTGTTATATGCCTTGTTCAGGTTTATTTGGGCATTGGCGAGAGCAAGGCTGTCAACCTCTTTCAGCCAAGGAAATTCTTTCTTGTACTGTGCAGGTGTATTGTTCAGCCTCTTGCCTGTTTCCTTATAGTAATCAAGACGATCTCCAAGCATCTTGTTATAGATGAATCTGGCACAGCCGAAAGTCTTGGCAAACATAATCTTTTGTTCAGTTGTCGGGTAGAGCCTGTATCGGTAGGTCTTATTCACTATAATCTCACCTGCCTTGATGTTCTATGTATTTTCGTATTGTCTCAATAGGAGTACCGCCTGTTGTCAGCAGGCAATAACTTCTTGACCAAAACATTTCTTTCCACAATTTACGCCTAACCTCTGGAAAATCTTTTTTGATCAGCCTAGAGCTGGCACTTTTATAAGCATTGATGAATTTTGATAGTTCTGTATTGGGATGAGCGCGAAACATGATATGAACATGGTCTTGGTCGTGATTCCATTCCTCCAAGGTTATGTTATACGATGAACCAATGCGGACAAAAATATCTTTAGCGTATTGGCTCATTTGGTCAGAGAATACTTTGCGGCGATACTGTACCACCAAAACAAGATGGTAATAGAGTAAGAACACTGAATGGTTATTACTATCCAATTTCATAGTATAATCAATCCTTTCTCATCTACGACTGATTATACTACATAACTATCTACAGAGCAATGGTATGGCTCAATGACTTACGTAAATTCGCCATACCCGCCTTCATCCCCCACCTAAGAGGTGGAGGACTTCTGGCGGCTTAGGTTAAATTTCGTGACCGAAGTAGTCTGCCAGCGCAGCGAGGGTCTCTTCATTCCGTCTGTAATATGTCCACTTTCCGTGCCTTTCGGAAAGAAGCAAGCCTGCTTTTTGCAGCATATCCAGGTAATGAGATACGGTTGACTGTGATATCCCGGCTTTGTCGCGGATGCTTCCAACACACACACCGCCTTTCAGATCCACCCCATCATCAAAATGTCCTCCCTGCGGTGGAAAGTTTTTCTCCGGTTCCTTCAACCACTCAATAATGCTGAGCCGTGTTTCATTTGATAGTGCTTTAAATATTTCAATCTTATCCATACGTCTATTATATCTATTTTTCGCGATATGTCAATGCTTATAAGCAAAAAAAACGGCTGATAGAGAAATATATTTACTCTATCAACCGCCACATCAGTATAGTTGTAGACTGCCTTCCGCTTCACCAGCTCCAGGTGAAATTTTCTCTGCTATGATAGCAGAAAAGCCACACACTCAACCAGACCTCTCTGGAGAAGACCCCACGCTATGGCATTCATGGTCCCCTCCTTTTCAGGCATAAGAAAAAAGCCCGCTGCCGGAGCAGGGGCTTACAACCACATTTCTTTTTTAACGAGTTTTTTATATTCCTCAAATGCTTCTTGTATTTCTTTTGGAGCATCAGGAACAATGCCACCCATTCTTGCAAAATAAGGTTTCAATTTCTTTTCAAGTTCTTCTACTCTTGGTGAAAAAGACATCCGCATTTTACGTTCCTCCTTCGGCGAACCTTGTGGAAAGAGCCCCCTGGGCGACCTGGCGACGGTCTCCGCTCCAGGATGGCCGCAAAGGGATTTCTCCACAAGATTTCATCGTCCGCGGCCACCTGGAATCCTCCCGGAAGATACGGCCCGTTCCAGCAAGATTTGTTTTTCTTCTTTGCTCAGATTGTGCTGACGGATGTATTTCTTATTTACAATTTTTTGAAAGGTCCAATATAAAAGCATTTATTTCTCGGCAATAACTATAATCCATGGCCTGGTCTCATGATGAAAACTCTGCACAGAGCCAAAACCCGTTGCATACAACGTATCCATGATTTGAGGGACTGTATAGTTTTTCATTCCTTTAATGATTTTTTCATACTTCTGGCCCTCTATGTCCGTGCCATCGCTTTCTGATACAATACAGAAATATCCTCTATTTTTTAGAATGCGGCGAACCTCAATAAAGCACCTTGGCAAATCTGGCCAAAAATAAATTGTTTCAAAAGCTGTTGCCAAATCGAATGCACCATTCTCAAAAGGAAGAGAAACTACATTGGCCTCCTGTACAATGCATCGTTTCTGCTCCATAAGCCTGCGATTATAGGCTTTTGTTTTTGCAACCGATAAGGGGGAATAATCAATGGCTGTCAATGTAGCGTTCTGGTACTTTTTGAGCAGTTCACTTGCATTCCGCCCTCCCCCGCATCCAATATCAAGAATTGTCTTTGGATCCATCTGAGGAAAATGGTTCATCCCCCATTTCGCCATTCTGGCATGTCCTACATTCATCCCCCAAATCATGATTGATCCAAGGAGTCCTTCAGGCTTTCTTGTATTGTTTACAAACTTTCGGAATAACCCCATTCAGTTCCTCCTGAAAAAGCAGTGCACCCAACAAGTTCTTCCTAAGCGATTGCGTATCCGGGGATTTTTCCCGGATGCCGTACCATGACTCTCATTTTGTACAATCAGTTCATTCCTGTAGCTGTTTATCCGCTTGCCACTTGGATTGTAAAATGTACTTGATTCACAGAATTCTTTCCTTTGAGTGTTGATTTGGCCACTTACATTTTACCAGAAGAGATGTTCTATGGATTTTTTATTTTTAACCATGGTTCGATTTGATTTTACAATCATCCGTTATCTTTTTCTGCTTCGATTTCCTTTAAAGACTTTCCATTCGCATCTTTCCATGCCTTAGGACCACTGACGCTGTATCCAAGCACAAAATCGGCAGCTGCAGAAGAACTGGAAAAAAGCAAATCTTCCGTTGTTACCCAATCTTCTACTTTTTCATCCGCCATCCATTTCTCTCTCAGTTTAACGATTCCATTGCTGAGATATTTCGCACTTAATTTTTCATTTAGTCTGGCTCCTTGTAAAACTACAAAGCCTTCCGGTGTAATTTTTCCAACTGCATTGGCTGATCCTGAAGAGATATAAAGCAATCCTTCATCATTTTTTCCAATAATCTCTTTTTGAATCAGTGGTTCAAGGACCTTATACCCTAATGCATTGATGACCACTTTAACGTCATCAATAAATTCTTCCATAACAGCATAATCGGATTCTTTCAGTACTGTATCACTTCAATGCGGGGAATTTTGATTGCCTTGCCATTCCAATTCGACAGTTCAGCTGTAATGATGCTGTCTGCAGTCCCATTCACATCATATGCCCCAACTCAGTATTCCATCTCTGGTAAATCCAGCAGCACTTCCCGAGAATCGATTTCCCTTTCAGTCCGTGCGTTGATGATTTTCAGATAGTAACGTTGGTTGGCATCGTAATTCCGCTTAAGCAAGTCAAATGACAGGCTTTCCGTTTCAGTTTTAATCAATAACCAGCTGCCGGCACCGGTTGATTTTATGTCAATCCCCTTCATCAGCCATATATTACAACAAATTAGCCAATGAACGCATCACCAGGTCAATATCCTGATTTTCCAGTTCTTGGATAATATGAAGATATGTTTTCTGCGTAGTCGTCATACTGGCATGCCCCAATCTGCGAGCTACACTGGCGATGGAAACACCGGCAAAAAGCAGCAGAGAAGCATGAGTATGCCGCAACCCATGGATTGAAATTATTGGAATCTCTAATCTCTTACAGTGCCGTTCCAGGATGTTATTCACGGTGGAATTATACAATTTTCCTTTATGGATGAAGAAAGGCACTTCCTTTGGCAAAGAATCAGTCAATACAGCAAATTGCATCACTGTCTTCCAGTCAATCTGGATTTTGCGTATAGAAGACCGATTCTTGGTCGGCAAAAAGCCTCCATTGCCTTTATAATTCCACGTTTTGTTTATGCAGACTGTTTGATGGGCAAAGTCAAAATCATCTGGCGTTAGTGCCAAAGCTTCAGAAAATCGCATTCCTGTTTTAGCAACCAGCAGGATGAACCAGTCCCAGTTTACTCTTTCACCCAAATCCAGATGTTTCAGGAGTGTGTGGAGTTGAAACTGATTCAGATACTTGATTTTCTTCTCTCTCGGAGCCATTCCCTTAATAATAACTTTCCTGGTAGGATCCCGTTGGATAAGCCCTTCATCCACAGCGTCCAAAATGGCGCCCTTCAATTGATGATGGAAATCCATGGTTGTCTGACGCTCATGGTACTGGGCATAATCATTAATCAGCTGTTGATAAGCAAGCCTTGTCAAATCCTGCACCCGTAATTCTGGGAGTAACCGTTCCAACCAGGATTGGGTCATCTGATATTTCGCCAGAGTCACCGGCCGTACGGCTCCTTCTTTGTACATGGTCACCCAATGGGCATAGTATTCTCGAAACAGCTGTTCCCCGCCTTTTCGCTCCTGCATAAGTGTACTCCTTTCGTACTCCTATGCTGATGAAGGGGATTACTTATCCAAATCCGGTGCATCCGGCAGTTTCTTTCCATCAGAAAGGAAGAATTCCTTCAAAATAGATTCAGCCATATTGTTGACTCTGAAAGGAGGCACCTTTTTCCCTTCCAGTGCCGTTATATAGGTAGCAGCATCTTCTTTCACAATGTATTTTTTCACGTCATCGAACCGTCCATAGGCATTGTAATTTTGTTCATTAACGTGAGCATCCAGCATTTGGCAGACCACTTCTTCCGGAATCCCAAAATACTTTGTAACTTTTCCCACCTGCCGTTTTCGTTCCGCATTGGCATACTGATGGATATAATCCATAAACGTGCAGTCTGGTTCCATACGAACGTCCCCTGCTTCCACATCATGGAGGAACAAATTGGCATACTTCTGTTCTTCCTGAGACAAGGACGCAAAAGCTTTGTGCAGTTGCTCCAGCGTCGTCTCTTTTTCTGCAGGATCCACATCTGGCTGGGTCAGGATCTTTCGATACTTTTCAAATCGGGAATTCAGATATTGGGAATCAATCAATCCGGTGGAAAGTTCCGTCAGATAAGGATCGATGGCAAAAGTGGGATCCACACCGCCACCTCCACCTGAGGGTTCATTCCGCAGTTCTTTGTACCGTTCAAGAAGTATCTTATACTGTTCCCGGGTCGGAATGACAGAAATGGTTCCCGTTTTCTCTCCCGTATCCAGATCCGTAATCGAATATTCCTGTGTGTCCCAGGTAAAGCCCTGGATTTGTGCCGCCTGCAGATAAGTAGAAAATTCCCGGAACAGCTTGGCAAATTTGCCCCGGACTGTATTGTCTTCCGGAAGCCGTTCCATATCAGGAACGCCAGCTTCCCGGAAGACCTGCGCCATATCCTGGAATCGTTCATTCATGTGCTGTAGATTTTGAGGTAAATGGTCAGCAAACAGTCCCCAGGGCTTATCCCCGGAATACAGTTTCATGGCGTTTTCAATATTCTGTTTCATAGTATGAGGATACCGGTAATACCGAATGGAACCAAAGGGTTTTTCATTGATGTTGTACAGTCGATTGGTCCTGGAAAAAGCCTGGATCAAATTTTCATAGGTAAGCATCTTATCCAAATATAATGTATTGATCCATTTGGAATCAAATCCCGTAAGCATCTGGTTCACCACAATCAGCAGATCCAGTTGCTGTTCCTTTTTGCATCCTCTATAAGGGGCTTTATGGGACAACCGGGCAGCCACATCCTTTTTGAACCGATCATATCCTGCCAAATCAAACTGCTGCTGATAAAGATTGTTATAATCCTGCAGCATGTCTATGAGCCCATTTTCCTTGGATAAAGACCGCTGACCTCCTTTGTTGTCAATGGTAGGATCGAACAGCCCGGTTACTTTCAGCCGAGGTGCTTTGGCTCGGAATTTTTTGTAGTACCGGATGGCTTCCGGAATGCTGCTGGTGGCAAAAATGGCATGGAATTGTCCTCCCTGGCTCAACGTCATCCAGTTCTTCAGGATATCGTCCACCACTGCATTCTGATACTCGTCCGTTTCAAATTGGGCTTTTGGTACATAATCTTCGATACCCTTGATCCAGTTTCCATCATTCCCTACTCGTCCTGCCATGGGAACTTCATTGGGACGGACAAAACGGTAATAAATTGCTTTTTTGGCAGGATCTGCCAGGGCTTCCGCCACAGTCTGAGCTTTGGCTTCCTGCAGCCCCACCTTTTCCCGCAGGGCTTTGTCCGGATAAACCATTACCATCGTAGGATCGAATCCAAGCACATTCTTGTCCCGGATTCCATCAGCAATGCTGTACCGGTGCAGTTCATTGCCAAACACATCTGCCGTAGTGCTGAGTGCCTTTTCGTTTTCCTGGAATACAGGAGTGCCTGTAAAGCCAAAGAATAGGGCATGAGGGAAGGTCGTTTTGATATTGCTGAGCATTTCTCCAAAGGTGGACCGGTGACATTCATCCAGGATAAAGACTAAGCGTTTTTCCCGGATTTCTTCCAGATCTTTTTCCCGCCCTTTGGCCATGCCGTCTTCCCGTATTTTGCTCATCTTTTGGATGGACGAAACAATCAGGGTATCTTTGGGATCATTGCTTTTCAGTTTGGTCAGCAGGGCAATGGTATCTTCTGTTGCCTGCACATCATCTGCATCATCAGCAAAACCCCGATATTCCTTCAAAGATTGGGTTCCCAATTCAATTCGGTCCATAAGGAACACGACCTTGTCCGCATCCTTGGAGCTGGCAATCAGCTGGGCACTCTTGAAAGAAGTCATGGTCTTCCCGGAACCGGTGGTATGCCACACATATCCCCCAAGCTGGGTTCCATCTTCCCAGTCATTTTTGGCCACCCGGTCGGAAATCTTGGTGGAAGCATAGTATTGGTAGCTTCTCATAACCTTCAGGATACCGTCGCTGTCATCGGCAACTGTATAGAACCCAATCAACTGATGGGCCATGGGAATGGATAGAAGTTCAGAAGCTATACGCTGCCAGTCATTGATTGGTTCATTATTGAAATCTGCCCAATGGAAGTAAAAATCCGGATTGAATTTTCCCTCTGGACCCGGATTGGCATAGTAGACAGTTTCTTCCGGATTCATGGCCACGAATACCTGCACCAGTGAAAACAGCCCTGTAAAAACCTGTTCCTCGGCATATTTCGCAATCTGATTGGCTGCTTCTGATACGGGAACCCCGCTCCGTTTCAACTCAATATGAAACAAAGGCATCCCATTGATCAGCAGCATCAAATCTCCCCGCCGATCTTGTCCCAGGAGATTTTTTCGAGCGAACTCCGGCTGTTCCACAATCTGATATCGGCTTTGGCCCGCGGCAATTTCCAATCGGTCGTAAATCTTTAAGCTCACTTCTTTACCATAATGAAGGGCATCCTTAGGATTTCTCCGAGTAATGGAAACCGTCTTGCCATTGATGAATCCGTTCAGTGCCAGAGGCGTCCGCAAAGAACGAATTTGGTCCAGCAGCTGGTCCATTTCTTCTTTATTGAGAGGGACCCCATTCAGCCGGTCGATATTCTGATTGTTTTCATACAGGATATCCGCCCAGTTCTGGATCAGGTCCTGTTCCGTCGGATGATGAAGGACCTCTTTGGCCCATCCATGATTTTGCAGAACCCGTATCAAAGCGGCCTCAAAATCAGCTTCTTTCGTAAATCCACTCATATTTTTTGGCTCCTTACTGTATATATATCCGTTTAAATCAAGATCGTATCAAAAAGCACTTTTTTGCATACGCTGATGAAGGGTGATGAGGTTATCAAAGGCCCCCAAATAGGAACTGATTTTAAGTTGTTCCTGTTTACCTGGAACAAATGCCTTCAATGCAATAAGTTTATTTACGGCTAATCCAGGTTGAGCAGATTGGCCCGAATATTGTCCCAAATTCATATTACATAAAATATAATAGAGAAATTTTGTGTCATTAATTTCATTGGCTTTTACAGCCACTGCATGTTCTGTAAAATAGGCCTTGCCCATCGAAAAAGTCATATTACCGCAAAGTGCACCCTGACGACCTATCAAGGCATATTCACCGTCATGGTTATATTGCTCTGCATAACCTCGTAGACCATTACCGCCGTATACCGGATATGTTCCTCGCGCTTCTATTTCATTCGCTTTTATTCCTTTACCGCTTTTAAACTCTATTGTGAGTTCCCCCAACTTACGCTGTTCCCAAGAAAAAACACAAAAAAAGCGCTGGCTACGGAATTGCATTCTAGTTCTTACGTATAAAAAATCAATAATTTAGGATTTAATGTATATTCACCAATTCGTAAGACTTGAAAATACTGTTAGTCCTCTTTTTCTTCATCCTTGCTTTAGATAAACATCTTTTTTAGTAGGGCTTTCTTCAGATTTTGAAGTTTTTCGAGCTTCCGCTGATGAAGGGTGATGAGGTTATCCAAACAATCAATATAGTTCCCGATTGCTTTTTGTTCTTCAACTTTCGTCCAAGGAATGTTGATGGTTTTCATGCCTTCAATATCAATACTACGACCGTCCCGTATTCCATAGACATGCGGTTTTAAATCGTGATTGATAAAGCGTTCAGATCTGAAGTAACAATAATAAAATCTGGAGTCTGTGCCTTCCCCATGAAATGTATGGTATGCAGGACTGATAATTCCTGATGTCGTTGCTTTTTCAAGACCTCCCTCGAAAGAACGAAGATGAACGATAAAATCCCCTGTCTCTACCTTTTTATAGTTTGCAAGGCTTTTCTTATCATATTGTAAATTTCGGTCTGAATCATCACGCCGTATCGTTCCACCACCTTGAATTATTGTAAGCGCAGAAAGATTCGGATGGCCTTTATCTGAGTATTCTTCAAAGATAGCTCCCAGCTTACGCTGTTCCCAATCGTCCGTAAATCCGCTAAATCGTAGTTCTGGAACCCGTTTTCCATTTTTCGGAAACATTTTTTCCAAAAAGGATTTTTTTATCTTTTTTAGCATCTCATACTTACGCTGATGAAGGGTGATAAGGGAGTCGATGTGACTAAAATAGTTTCCCAGCTTTTCCTGCTCTTTATGCTCTGGCAACAACAAATCCAACTTCATAAGTACGCCTGCATTGAGTTTTGCACGCCCACCACCAACAAGCAAAGATGATATATCAATCTGACTAAAAGCATAACTCAAAAATTTAGTATCTGCTATTCCAGTTTTACCTTGAAGTACATGCGCATGATTGTTAACCCAAATTCGCCCATTTACATAATGCACTGGATAATTTTGTAAATCATTCGCCCCATCTTCGGCTATTAAAATATATTCTCCATCATGCGTATATCCGTCTACATAATCTTGAACCCCATTTGCTCCATAATAAGGAGTTGTTCCATGGACACGTTTATTCGACGATACTGGAACACGAAGGTTATCATACCGGCCTACGATATCAGAAACCTTACGCTGTTCCCAATCGTCTGTGAAGCCTTTGAATCTTAGTGCCGGTTTTTTCTTTAGGGCCATTTTATTTCCCTCCCAGAAGTTTCTTCAGCTCTTCAATCCCTTTCAGATCCATTTCCGGTCCAGTCAGTTCTCCCAGCATCTGGATGAGCTCATGCTCCGTTTGTTGGATGCCCTGTTCCACATCATCCAGAGTTTCAGCATATTTTTCATTCAGGTCCTGCAGCTTACGAATCAGGGATTCCAGCAGATTGACAGGCAATTGCGCCAATTGGGTAGAAATAGGCCGTATCCATTGTAAATCCAACAGATGGATGATTTCATCCGGAGTCAGATTATGGATCTTTTCCCGAGTCTGTTCCACCAATTTCTCTTCGCTTTCTTTAACTGCCCGTTTCAGGCTCTTTTCTTCCTTATCAAGACTTTCCACCTGCTGAAGAGTCTTCAGGGCCATTTCATTTTCTTCCGGATTTTTTTTCAGTTCTTTCAACAAAGGCGATATATTCTTCACTACAAAAGCATCGCCATTCTCATTCAAAGCAGAGGCTATGCTCTCTTTTTCTTCTTCCCCCATTTCATCCAATAGATTTTGGATTGCTTCGGGAATTTCCTGTAGCCGGTTCTGCTTGTTATGCAACTCGATCAATTGGTCCTGCATATACGTCTCCTGTACCAGGCTGAAAGCCAGCACATGTCCCTGCCAGCCTTCCTGGACTTCTGCTTCCTTGCCATTCTTCTTTTTCACCACCATATGAGGGTCTACCTGATTGGCAGCAGAAAGTCCCTCTGCCTGGAGGATTTCCAGATCGCCGGCAATCCGTCCATACTGGTTATGGAATAATTCATAAGCTTCATAGGGATCCAGAAGAGGAACTGTGGAAAAATGCCGAAAAAGCTCCTGGGTAGCATCTTCTTCCGCCTGGGCAATGGAAATTTTCTCCATTCCGTCAATCAGGGTATGGTGCAGATATTGGGGGAAATCCTTGAAATTCTGGGTAAATTTTTCTTGAAAATCTCTTACGGCCAGATTGTTTTCCACTGTCTTTCGGATATCCGGATTTTTCAGCTGAGCGTATCCCTGACAAGTGACAAAAAGCTCCTCTTTTAAAGTAGGGAACGTATCCCAGTAGGGCTGGAGTCCTGCCAGCTCGCTTTCCGGGATACCGCCAAACATGGTGGCATAGATATCCCAGCTTTCCGTAGGCTCTGATGAATCCACATACCGCGGAATATTTAGATTGTAGTCATTGGCACGGATTTCTTCCCGGCTCACTTTCCGGGCATACTGGGGTACATCCCGCCGGCTGATGACTGTATCCACAATCCGACGAATGTCAGAAGCCCGGAGCTTGTTATTTTTTCCTTCTTTCACAAAACCCTTAGAAGCATCTACAATCAATACATCCGTATTCTCCCGTTTTTGTCGCAGTACCATGATAATGGTAGGAATCCCCGTGCCGAAAAAGATATTGGCCGGCAGGCCGATTATGGCATCGATATGATTGTATTCCACCAGGTTTTTCCGGATGGTTCCTTCCTCGCCGCCCCGGAAAAGGACCCCATGGGGCAGGACGATATTCATTATGCCGTCCGGTTTAAGATGATATAGGTCGTGGAGTAAAAATGCATAATCCGCCTTGGATTTGGGAGCCAGTCCAAAGCGAGAATACCGAGGGTCATTGTCTTTACCGCTGGGATCCCATTGCTGGCTGTAGGGAGGATTCGAGACCACCGCATCCACATAAAGCGGATTGTAAGTCCCGGTGGGATCACTGTCATCAAAATAGGGCCAATCTTCTTCCAGTGTATCCCCATTCCTGGCAATGATATTGGCAGGCAGGATGCCTCGCATTACCAGATTCATACGGGTCAGGTTATAGGTATTTTGTTTCAGTTCCTGGGCATAATACCGGATTTTGTTGGCATCTTTCATATACTTGGCCGCTGCATGCCCTATGTTGATCAGCAAAGATCCGGACCCTGATGTAGGATCATAGATGGAAATTTCTTCCCGGCCCTGAAGATAGTGGGCAATGATTTCTGACATCAACTGAGAAACTTCATGGGGGGTATAGAATTCCCCGGCTTTTTTCCCGGCATTGGCTGCAAACTGACTGATTAAATATTCATAAATAAAACCCAGCACATCATAATCCTGTTTCCCATCCATGGGAATATCTTTGATTAACTGAAGCAGGTCTCGCACCGCTTTGGTCTGGGATTTGGTATTTTCTCCCAGTTTGCTTAACCCGGTTTCCAGTGTATTAAAAATTTTATCAAATACCAGTTTATGCGTAGGAGAAATCAAACGGGTAAAAGAACTGAGAGCCGTACGGACATTGTCTACAGTAAAGTCTCTTCCCATGCTCAGCCAAGTAGAAAACATGTCTTTATAAGCAATAAAATAGCCCAAATTGTCCTGGACCATTTGAACCGTTTCCGCATCTTCCTCGTTCACATAGTCACGGATATCCTCCGGACGGTAATCCCGCTGCAGCAGGTACCGTTCTTCTTGGTCGGACAGATATTTATAGAAAATAAATCCCAGTATATAATCTTTATATTCATTGGCTTCAATTTTAGAACGCATCTTATTGGCGCTTTCCCAGATTTTGGAAGCCAGTTTTTGTTTATTCATTTTGATATCTCCTTACTTTGCTAGTTATTAATAATTTTTTATTTTGTCAAAGACTTTATCATGGCTGATTGCCGGTGCAGCCACTACATTGGCTGTTTTCAATGCGTTTCTCCATTGTTAATACTATGGTTTATTATAACATAGCCGCTGTGCTAATTTTAGGACAACTAAAGAAAAAAGCCGTGGCAGGACTCCCGCCACGGACCATCTCCCTTGCCGTACCCTTTCCTGCGAGCAAGTTTTCCTGTATCTGAATGTAAATTTACTTCATATGTTTCTGTTATCCCCAGTTCATGCGCCTCTCCAGCCTCGCGCCCCCGTAGTGCCGTAGCAGATAAATGGTATCACTGTCAGCCTTGGTGTTTGGGAAAGCCTGACGGAAACCACACAAAATCTTATGTCTGCGGATAGTGAATGTGTCTGTTACAGAAAAAAATCATTCATCACCTTCAGAGAGTAAGATGTCCCTTAATACCAATTCGATTTCATAATCCCCCCATTTTTGGATTGTGTCAATAAATTCCTGCAATTCGGCCTCGTCCGTAAAATAACTGTCGATGGACAGTGTTTGAGCACCAGTTATCTGATAACAGTGGTTGATATGGCAGTGGCACTGAGTAAGATAATCCAACAGGGACTTCATAAAACCGCTGTGTGGGGTTATTTTTATAAGGGCATGTGTTTTATAACCATATACGGGGCAGTTGACATTCACGGTATAGTGATGGACAACGCCCAAATCAGTCAGGCGGTCAAGACGATTCCTGACCGCCTGACTGGTTAAATGAACGCGTTTTCCCAGTTCAGTCATGGAAATTCTGGCCTCTTTATGCAGAATGCTGAGGATTTCATGGTCAGTTTTGTCAATTTTTTTGTTGTTGGCAGGTAAAAAATTCATGGCAATGCTCCTAACTTGAAAACTTGAAAATTTCAAGTGATTTGTCTGCATCTCTTGAAATCCTGTATCGTAAGTAAAATTCTAGCAAAGTATAATCACAATGTAAATTAAATTGTGATTCAGAGGAGGAAATGAAATGAAGTGGAGAAAAACTTTACTGGCTGCATTCTTGGGAATGACGATGATGACGGGCAGTGCCTTTGCACAGGTTTCTTACCAGCATGTACGCAATGCTACGGGCAAACTGGCGTACAACGATACGGTATTTTTGATAGACCCCATGCTGGCAGAAAAAGGCCGTTATGAAGGCTTTGCTGGTTCTTTTAACAGTGAGGTGCGCAATCCCAAGGTGGACTTGCCCGAATCAAAGGAGGATGTATTAAAGGATGTTGATGCGTTAATTGTCACGCATACCCATCTTGACCATTGGGATGAAGTAGCTCAGCAGTTCATCAACAAAGATATTCCTGTATTTGTGCAGGATGATAAGGACGCTACTGAAATTCGCAAGGAAGGTTTCCGCAATATTCAGGTGCTGGATCGGGATATCGAGTTCCAAGGGGTGCGCCTGACCAGAGTAGAAGGCACGCATGGCACGGAAGAGATGTATGCCAATCCCGCTTACAGCGCACTGCTCGGAGAAAGTATGGGCGTGGTCTTTGCTGCTCCCGGTGAAAAAACTACTTACCTGATGGGCGATACAGTCTGGACGGCCCGGGTTGATAAAACGCTGCAAAATCGTCAGCCCGATATTCTGATTATGAATACTGGTTATGCTAAGTCCATCTGCTACAATGATTCCATTATTATGGGTACAGAAGATGTAGGCAGAGCGGCAACGAGAATGCCAAATGCCAAAATTGTAGCGGTGCATATGGATGCCATTAACCATTGCACCATATCACGCAAGAATATGCGCGACTTTGTCCATAGCAGAAAGATAGACAAACAGGTAGCTGTACCGGATGATGGACAGATAATAAATTTTGATAAATAAGAACGTAACAAAGTGAGCTGTTGCATGTGAAATCGCGTGCAACAGCGTGATAAATGGGGGCTGTTGCACGTAATGTGACGTGCAGCAGTCCTTAAAATCGTTGTACTGGAATTGTTCCTTTTTCGTACAGGTTCCCATTCCGACTTATTCTAAAACATTACATATCGATAAAACAGGCCCGCAATCTCCTCAAGACTGCTCGCTCCTTCCATCCCCCTCTGCACTCTTCTTTCTGCACTTAATGGCCCAATTCCCATTGACAAACTGTACTTTATACGGTATCATTTAATACGCACAGAATTCATCCAGAGTAACGGAGGGACTGGCCCTATGAAGTTACGGCAACCATCAGCGCTTCTATTGGCTGAACGGTGCTAAGTCCATCAGGCACTGCCTGAAAGATGAAGATGAGTGAGCTCAACTGATTCCTCTTCATTTTCATGAAGGGGAATTTTTATTTTTACGGAGGTGAACCCCCTTGATAGAACTGCAGCACATCGACAAAATCTATCATACGTCTTCCGGCGACCTGCACGCCCTGAAAGACATCAATCTGACCATCAACGAAGGTGAGATCTTCGGCATCATCGGCCTTTCCGGGGCCGGCAAAAGCACCCTGGTCCGGTGCATCAACATGCTGGAAAAACCCACCAGCGGCAAGGTGATCGTGGACGGCCAGGAAATGACCGCCCTGGGCGAAGAACAGCTGCGGAAGGCCCGGCAGAACATCGGCATGATCTTCCAGCATTTCAACCTGCTGTCCAGCCGCACGGTTTTCGGCAACATTGCCTTCCCTCTGGAAATCCAGGGGCTGGACAAAGCCGCCATCCAGAAGAAAGTGGAACCCCTGCTGGACCTGGTGGGCCTGAAAGACCGGGCGGACCACTACCCCAGCCAGCTGTCCGGGGGCCAGAAACAGCGGGTGGGCATCGCCCGGGCCCTGGCCAGCGATCCCAAAGTGCTGCTCTGCGATGAAGCCACTTCCGCCCTGGATCCCCAGACCACGGAAAGCATCCTGAACCTGCTCCGGGACATCAACAAACGGCTCCACATCACCATCGTCATGATCACCCACCAGATGAATGTGGTGAAAGAAATCTGCGACCGGGTCGCCGTCATTGAAAACGGGGAAATCATCGAACAGGGGTCCATGGTGGATATTTTCACCAACCCCCAGAAAGCCACCACCCGGGAATTCGTGGCCAGCATCCAGCACAACGACCTGCCTGATTTCGTCAGGAAACTGGACATCCACAAGGATTACAAAGCCGGAGACAAGGCCCTGGTCAGCCTGAGCTTCATCGGGGACAGCGCCGGAGAGCCCATTGTTTCCGTGCTGATCAAAGAATACGATACCAACGTGAACATCCTCACGGCCAACATTGAAACCCTGCAGGATACCCCCTTCGGGACCCTGCTCATTGAAGTGGAAGGGGACGAGGCCCATCTGAAGAAAGCCCTGGATTACCTCCACGAAAGAAAAGTCAAAGACGAGGTGATCGGTTATGTCTCCTAATATGATCCATCTGCTGATTAAGGCCCTGGGAGAGACCCTCTACATGGTGGCCCTCTCTGCGGCCATTGCATCCCTGTTCGGCATCCCCCTGGGGGTGATCCTGACCATTACCGGAAAAGGCCACATCAAGGAAAATGCGGCTCTCCACAAAACCCTGGGCTCCATTGTCAACGCCCTCCGGTCCGTGCCTTTCATTATCCTGATGGTGGCCATCATTCCCCTCACCCGGATCATAGTGGGGTCTTCCATCGGCACCACCGCCGCCATCGTGCCTCTGACCATTTCCTGCACCCCGTTCATTTCCCGGATCATCGAATCCTCCCTGCTGGAAGTGGATCCCGGGGTCATTGAAGCGGCCCAGAGCATGGGGGCCTCCCCTCTCCAGATCATCTGGAAGGTGCTGCTGCCGGAAGCCATGCATTCCATTGTGCTGGGCATCACCCTGGCGGTGATCAGCCTGATCGGTTCCAGCGCCATGGCCGGTGCCCTGGGGGGCGGCGGCCTGGGGGACCTGGCCATCCGCTACGGGTATCAGCGGTTCCAGGCCGACACTATGATTGCCACCGTCATCGTCCTGATTGCCCTGGTCCAGCTGGTCCAGACCATCGGGAACAAGATTTCGGCCAAGTTGAACAAGACGAAGATCAAATAAAAAAAATCCACCCCTCGAGGGTGGATTTTTTTTGCCCGCCCGGGCGGGCCATTTTGACAGCTGACCGTTGACAGGGATTGTTGCTTATGCAACAATCCGCTTCATCCCCACCTTCATCCCCAGCCGGTCCGCTTCTCCGGCTTTCATTTCCAGCACGGAAGTGGCCTTCAGGCAGGCGGAAAGACCCAGCCAGGGGTGGAGGTTTTTGACGATTTTCACGATTTCCATCCGGTCGTTGAAATACACCGCATCGATGGCAAACCCCATGAAGCACATGTGGATGCTGTTGGTGGGGTTCAGCCACAGGCCCGCAGCCGGAGGCAAAGGCTTCCGCAGCATCAGCCCCCGGAACCGTCCCCACCAGGTGTCAGCGATTTCCACAGCAATCCGGATTTCAGCATGGTCCCCAAAGGACCAGGTTTCCTGTTTGGACAATTTATTTTCTCCTTCGGCGTATGACCCCATGACGTACGACGGGGCTGTTGCTCCTGCAACAGCCCCGCTTTCTCATTTCATCCCCTGCATCAGGGAAATCAGCGACGGCAACAGCACCACCACGAAAATGGCGGGGAAAATGCAGAACACCAGGGGGAAGATCATCTTCACCGGTGCCTTCATGGCCTGGGTCCTGGCCCGCTGTCTCCGCAGGTCCCGCATGTTGTCCGCCTGGATCACCAGGGTATCGGACATGGAAGCTCCCAGCCGTTCTGACTGGACCACGGACATGACGAACAGGTACACATCCTGCACATCACACCGCCTGGCCATCAGCTGCATGGACCGGCGGCGGGTCATGCCCATCCGCACATCCCGGAGCATCCGGCGGAATTCATCGATCAGAGGGCCTTCCATCCGTTCCACCACTTTTCGCATGGCCCCGTCCAGCGACAGACCGGCCTGGACGGAAATGGACAGCAGATCCAGCACATCCGGCAGCTGCCGGATAATCTTCGTCTGCCGGTTCCGGATGATATGGTTCAGCACCCCGAAAGGCAGCATGGCTCCGAACAGCAGACATCCCCAGATCAATACAAGGCCCCCGAAGGTGCTCATGGGATGGCCGGTGGTGTACCGGAACCCCTGGAACCCCCAGAAAATCATGGAAACGAACCAGATGCCCACCAGGGTCCGGGGCTTCCAGATCCCCTGCTTCCCGGCCAGGATGATCCGCTGTTCCATCATCTGGGGCAGGGCTGAAGGAGCGAATTTGGAGAAAAAGTCCATGGCCTGGGCCAGCAGCCGGCCAATGGTCCGCTGGTACAGGGGGATCTTCTTCAGGTCATTGGGATTGTCCTCTGCTTCCTGGGGCTTTTCTTCTTCCCGGAAGGTTTCCAGCCGGCGCTTCACTTCTTCGCCCTGGATCTTCTTCAGGGCCAGCACCGACAGGGATAGATAGAAGAACAGCGCCAAGGCAATGGAAAGAGACAGTGCCAGCATGGTCAGTCACCTTCTTCCCAGTCAATCCCCGGCCGGGCCTTCTGCATAAAGGCCGGATATTCCACATTGTGAGATTTGAACTTGCTCAGGAACTGGGGCTGGAGCCCGGTGGGACGGAATTCCCCCAGAGCCTTGCCGCTTTCGTCAAACCCGGTCTGGACATACCGGAACAGGTCCTGGAGGACGATCACATCCCCTTCCATCTTCTGGACTTCCGTAATATAGGTGATTTTCCGGGATCCGTCCTGGATCCGCTCCTGATGGATGATCAGGTCCAGAGCCGAAGAAATCTGGTCCCGGATGGCCCGTACCGGCAGGTCCAGGCCGCTCATGAGCACCATGGTTTCCAGACGGGACAGTACATCCCGGGGGCTGTTGGCGTGGGCGGTGGTCAAAGACCCTTCGTGGCCCGTATTCATGGCCTGGAGCATGTCCAGGGCTTCGCCCCCGCGGACTTCCCCTACGATGATCCGGTCCGGGCGCATCCGCAGGGAGTTCTTCACCAGGTCCCGGATGGTCACGGCCCCTTTGCCTTCAATGTTGGCAGGCCGGGCTTCCAGGGTCACCACATGGGGCTGTTCCAGCCGCAGTTCCGCCGCGTCTTCAATGGTCACGATCCGTTCATCATGAGGGATGAAGGAACTGAGCACGTTCAGGGTGGTGGTTTTACCGGAACCGGTACCGCCGCTGATCATTACATTCAGTTTGGCATTCACGCAGGCCCGGAGGAAAATGGCCATTTCTTCCGACAAAGTGCCAAAGGATATGAGATTCTCCACAGAAAGTGGCGTCCGGGAGAATTTCCGGATGGTCACACAGGGGCCGATCAGGGAAAGAGGCGGGATCACCACGTTCACCCGGCTGCCGTCCTGGAGACGGGCATCCACCAGAGGCGAGGCTTCATCCACATGCCGGCCGATGGGGGTGACGATCTTGTCGATGATGGCCATCAGATGATTGTTGTCGTGGAACTGGGCTCCCGTAAGGTGGAGTTTCCCCATCCGTTCCACATAGATCTTCTTGGGCCCGTTCACCATCACTTCGGTGATGCTGTCGTCCTTCAGGAAGGGTTCGATGGGCCCCAGGCCCAGGATTTCGTCGCAGATGTCCGATACCAGCCGGGCCCGTTCCCCCCGGGGCACCACAAAGGGATTGTGCTCCAGCACCCGCTGGACATAGCCGGAAATCACATTTTCGATTTCCTGGCGGCTGTGGGTGGCAGAATCCAGTACCCGCTGCTGTTCCGCACTCATTTCATCCACAATGGCCCGGTGGACGGTAACCTTCAGGTTCTGGTATTCTTCTTCCCGGGCATCTGCCGCCCGTCCGGCAAATATGGGATTCTCCCGGACCTCGGGCTTGCCTTGTTCAGTTTTCCGTCCCAGCCGTTCCAGCAGTTTCAACGCCGTATCCCCCTTGTTTCCGCCAGGTCCCCGGATCCGGCGGTTCATTTCTTATTTTTGCTGATTTTCGTCGTACATGGTGTAGGTAGCCTTCATGGTCTTCAGGTCGCTGCCCTGGAGCAGCCCTGCCCAGGCCAGGTTGGAAAAGAAAGCCCCCTGGGTTTTGATGGGGGCCTGCACCGTCACCGTCACCGAAGGAGACCCATCCACCGTAGTCTGCTGGATGGTGATGTTGTCCACACTGGTCAGATTGTACAGGTTCCCCACAGTTTTGTATTCGTCGAAGTTCCGGTTCCGCACATTGTCCCAGTTGTCCCCGGGCTCCCGGACCACCGCCTCCCGGGCCACGGACCGGGCCACATTGTTGAAGGTGATGTAATCACTGAAGAACATCCCGAAAGCACACATGGCAAGCAGGATGAGAAAAAAAAGAGGGACCAGAATGGCAAATTCGATGATATCCTGTCCCCTTTGCCGTTTCATGGTGGTTCCCCCTTTCGTTGTTATTTTTCTACTGTTCTTTCGAAAAGGCACCAGCCGGAGCTGACGCCCTTTCGAAAGAACTCCTGCAAGAGCAGGAGTTCTTTGGCTGTAAAACCAATGCGACAATCAATAGATCATTGCCCTTTAGAGTTTTTAGCTGCTGCCTCTGTCATCAGGTTGCCGGCATTGTTAAATACATTGTTGATTTGACCAGCCAGGTTAGTCTGCTGATAAATCAGCCAGCCAATCCCAACGATGATGGCCAGCATCAGGGCATATTCCACCATGTCCTGGCCTTTTTCACCCAGACGGGGTTTAATGTACATATCGTACATCATCTTTGCCATGGTAATCATAGTTTTCACCTCCTTGAGTAAGTTTGTACAATTGCAGTATTTATAAAAAGGGAAAGTCCCTTTTTACCAAAATTCAGGGGACATGTTAAATCTTGATGTCCACGATCCGGCTGATAATCAGGTAGCCAATGATTTCCATCACCACGGCTGCCCCAATGGCCATTTTGCCAATGCTGGTGGTCAGCAGGGGTTTCAGGTATTCCGGAGAAGTAACCGCAAAAAACAGTCCCAGAGCCACAGGAATACAGGTCAGCACCAATCCGGAAAATTTCCCCTGAGCCGTCAGTGTTCCCACTTCCCGGCGGAGCCGGATCCGTTCACTGATGGTTTCCCGGATGGTATCCAGGATGGTGGCCAGATTGCCCCCCACCTGCTGCTGGATCAGCACTGCGGTGATCACCAGGGAAAAATCCTCGTTGCCCACCCGCTGGTCCATTTCCTGGAGGGCATCCTCCATGGTCCGGCCCAGAGAGGTATTCCGCATCACATTGGCGAATTCTGTGGACATGGGAGGCTGCATTTCCCGGGAGATGATCTCCATGGTCTGCAAAAAGGAGAACCCGGCCCGGAGAGAGTTGGATACCAGGGTGAGACAATCCGCCAGCTGCCGTTCAAAGGCTTCCTTCCGGCGGCTGATCCGCCGCTGGAGAAAGATCACGGCCCCGAACAGTGTCAGGATCCCTCCCAGGAGCCCGGTCACCAGGCTCCGGCCGGCCACCGCCGTAACCAGGAACACCAGCACTGCCAGTCCCCCGGCAATGGCCACATATTCCTTCCCCAACAAAGGCAGCCCGGCCTGGATCATCATCAGATCCAGCTTCTTCCGGTTCCAGGGACGCCCCGGTCTCCGGTTCCGTTCCGCAAACAGCTCATGGAACCGGTTCCGGAGGATTTCCCAGAACGGGGTCTTCCGGACAGCTGCCGGCTGGTATCCTGCATACTGCTGGATCCGCTGGGATACTTCCCGCCGCCGCTGGAGGTATACGGAAAGTCCCGCATACAGCCCCAGGAAAAACAGAAAGGCAAAAAGCAGAGAAACCAGACCAATCATGCTTTTCGCTCCTTTCTATCTGTATTATACCATGGATGGACCGCTGTACAACGGTCAAGTTTGCTAAATTTTCACCAGTGTTTAACCTGGTCCGCCATCTGTCCCACGGCTTGGGAGAAGGGATTCTCCGGAGCCTGGTTCAGCAGCAGCCGGCCATTGTCCGCCGCGGCGGATACCGCCAGGTATTCATTGGGCAGCACCTGGAATACCGGGAAGCCCAGGGCCTGGGAATACCGGTCCCGTTCTTCCTCCGTGCAGGGGGATACCCGGGTGAACACCGGCTTCACCCGCCGGTCACAGTCCTCCCAGGCCCGGAAGATCTCCAGGGCCCGTTTCATGTGTTCCACTTCGTAGCCCCCGTTCACCATGGCCATCACCAGGGTCTTGTCCGCCATTTCACAGGCGGTGCAGGCCACATCGGAAAACCCGGAAGATAGATCCACCAGCACATACCGGAAGATGCCCCGGGCCATTTCGATCAGGCTGGTCATCCCTTCCATGGTCACCGTTTCCGCCAGGTCGGGCTTGGCGGCCCCGCACAGCACGGAGAGATTCTCGTTCACCGGCACAAAATAGGATTTCAAAGTCACCGGGGACAGGAAGGAAATATCCCGCACTGCCTCCACAATGGTGCTCTGGGGGGTCAGGTTGAAGAACACCCCCATATCCCCGAACTGGAGATCCCCGTCGATGATGGCCACCGGTTCCCCGGTCTGCTGGGCCAAGGCGGCCCCCAGATTGGCAATCAGGGTGGTCTTCCCGCTTTTCCCCTTGGGGCTGAAAAAGGCCACCACCTGGGAATGCCGGGATGCCGAGGTGTTCTGGAGATTCTTCAGGGTATCCAGCAGTTCCTCTCCGGAAAAGGGCTTCACCATAAAGCCCCCGGCTCCGGACCGGAGCAGCCGGGACTGGGCTTCCGCATCCCACCGGCGGCTCATGCCGATGATCACCGTGTGGGGATAGGCTTTTTTCAAATCCGGCAGCAGGGTGCTGTTCCGGTCCAGGTCGATGTCCAGGAGGATCAGTTCCGGCTTGAAGGCCTGCATCTGGCCCAGGGCATCCCCTGCATTCCGGTACCGGGCACTCAGCTCAAACCCGGGCGTATTCCGGATGACACTGGAAAGCCGTTCCTGCATCACCTGGTTGTCTTCGATCAGTACGGTTCTGTAACCCACGGTTCATGCCTCCTCAGGAAAAGATACGGCTCAGCCAGCTGCCGCCGGAATGGCCGTCTCCGCTGTCCCGGCTGTCGGTTTCCGGATGCACGTAGCCATCCACCATGGAAGCCATCCCCTGGGCCAGGGGCGTATGCCGGCTGCTCAGGATGCAGGGCACCCCGGTGCGGATGGAATCCTGGGCCGTCTGGAAATCGTTGGGCAGCACAAAATCGAAATGCTTCCCCAGAATGGATTCCACATCCTCCACATCGATCCGGGTCTTGGCATTGCTCCGGTTCAGCACGTAGCGGATCTTGCTGTCGTCGTAGCCCAGTTCCTTCAGGGTGTCGGACCCCCGCTTCATGTTCTTGATGGTGGGGATGAAATCCACGATTCCCACAAAGTTGATCAGGGTGGACATATCCATCAGCAGAAGGTTCAACGCGCTGAAGGTGGAGGTGGTGTCCAGGATCACATAATCATATTCCAGCTGGAGCTGGAGCACCAGGGATTTGATGATGTTGTTGTCCATATTGTAGGCTTCTTCCAGCAGTTTGGGATTGGCCAGCACATCGAATCCCGTGTTCCCTTCCTGGTACCGGGTCAGGTATTCCACGGCCACCGTATCTTTGGGATGCTGTTCCATGGATTTCTGGGCGTCCGCAATGGTCCGTTCCGGATTCAGCTTCAGGTAGTAGCACACATCCCCGAACTGGAGATCCAGGTCTGCCAGGCACACCTTCAGCCCCTGCCGGGCCAGTTCCGCTGCAATGTTGATGGCCAGCAGCGTCTTGCCCACGGCATAGGCCGTGCTGAAAACGGTAAATAGGGTCCCTTTCCTGCCTTCCATAGCTTCATGCCTCCTGCTGTTTCTGGTTCATGGTTCATTGATTGTCAGGGGCGGGCCGGGTTCTGCCACTGGTTCCGGTACGCCTGCCGGAGCTTCCGGATCCGTTCCCGGAAGCTGGTGGGCCGCCGGGTTTCCGGCTTTTTCTTTTCCACCAGCAGGGGTTCCTTCCCCATGTTCCGTCCCTTGTTTTCCGCTTCCCGGGCTTCCGGTTCGTCCAGCTGGATCTCTCCGTTGGGTTTTTCCACCCCCACCACTTTCAGTTTCTCTTTCCGCAGCTGATAATCATCTTCGGAGAGAGGCACCAGGACGGTTTCGCCCTTTTCGTCAGTGGTCCGGAGCAGCCGGGAAGGTGGTTCCGGTGCTTTCTTTTCTTCCAGGATCTCCGTATCCGGATGTTCTTCCGGACGGCCGCCCCAGATATCCCGTTCCTGCTTGTCGTTCCCCGGTTTCACCGGCGTATTCACATCCACTTTTTCCGCATTCCGTTCATACCGTTCCGAAGCCTCGTAATTTTCCTTCATCCGCTGGCTCATGGAAACAGGAGAATCGTCCCCTACCAGAAGCGGCGTGATCAGGATCAGCAGTTCCCGGTTGTCCCGGGTGGTGGAGGTATGCCGGAAGAACTGGCCGATAATGGGGATATCCCCCAGCAGCGGAATCTTGGAAACGGACTTGCTGTCCTCGGAATTCAGCAGCCCTCCGATGGCCATGGTCATACCGGAGCGGACATTGATCATGGCTTCCGCTTCCCGGGAGGCAATGGCCGGGATGGAAAAATCGTTTTCCTTCACACTGTGGCCGTAATCCAGGGTGGATACTTCCGCATGGACCTTGGAGGTGATCTTGTTGTCCGCATCCACCACCGGCTCGATGTCCAGTTTCACCCCGTAATCCCGCCAGTCAATGGCAATCTGCCCGTCCCCGGCGGAGGTGGGGATGGGGATCCGGCCCCCGATCAGGATCTTGGCCTTCTGGCCGCTCATGGTGGTAATGGAAGGCCGGGACAGGATCCGGGCCTTGCCGCTGGTTACCAGGGCCTGGAGAGAGGCGTTCAGGTTGGACAGATGGCTGCCGAACCAGCCGAAACTCCCCCGCTGTTTGTAGAAGTTTTCCCCGGCATAGAACAGACCGGGGGTCCCCCGGGTAATGTCCGTGGAATTGCTGTTCCCCGTCGTATTATCCCCCAGAGTCGGAGACCAGTACTGGATCCCCAGGTCCTTTTCCGCTGAGGTGTTGATTTCGATGATCTGGGCCACCAGCCGCACCTGGGTGGGTTCCGTCATGTCCAGCATGTCGATGATGTTGGAATCAGTGGTCCCTCCCTGGGCCGCGGTGCCTTCCTTGCCTCCCGCCTGGGCGGTGGAGGTGGTGCCCCCGCCGCTGCCCAGATACATCTGGGCCACTTTGATGGCGGAATCGTGTTCATACTGGTTCTGGACCCGGCCCCGGAGCAGCACCTTGCCGTTCATCATCTGCACCTGGACCTCCGGATACCCGATGGCTTCCTGGATGGCCTGGGCCGTGCCTGCATCACTGCCGGAGACGAACACATTGTATTCTTCCCGGCCGTTGTCGGACCAGACCAGCAGCGTGGTGGAACCGGGCTTTTTCCCCACCAGCAGGAAATCATTGCCGGAAAGGAGCCGCACATCGGCGATTTCCGGATTCCCCACTGCCAGCCGGGTGATTCCCGAAGCTTCCATATACCGGGACCCGTTCACCGCCACGCTCAGGGTGGTGGCGGCCAGCGCCTGTCCCGTCATTCCCAAAATGGCCGCCGTCACAAGGAGGCCCATCCGTTTACTGTAATTGATCATGATCATTTCCCCCTGGTTGCACTGGTTCCCCGAATGACTTCGATACCCGACAGTCCGCCGGCGTCGCCTCCACCGTCTCCGGAAGGAGCCGCCGGTGCCTGGGGAGCCGGCCGGGGCGTATAGTCACGCTGAACTGCCGGTGCCGGTGCTGGGGTACTGGAGGATGCCGTATTGCCAGGCAGAGGGATCACGTAATAGCCGATGGATTTGTCATCTGTGGAACCATCCGCCGGCCGGAGCATCATCTGGAGCTGGCCGATCCGGGAGGACCCGATCAGTTTGGCTGCATCATAGGGTGTGAGGGCCACGGTCACCACCGAAGGAGTGCCCATGGAACCGGTGCTGCCGGAATTTCCCGCCGGCTGGCTGCCGCTTGTCAGGGTCTTTTTATCGCTGCCGCTGGTCTGGGTGGTACCCTGGGGCCGGTCGGAGCTTTTGTTCACTGCCAGGATCAGCACATCTTTCAGCAGGGTCTTGGAAACGATTCCGTTCCCTTCCTTATCCGTCACCAGCAGGATATCCACTTTGTCCCCGGGTTTGGCAAAACCGGAAACCCCGGTCACATCATTGACCCCGAAGGAAACCGCCCGCATCCCGTCAGGGATCATCCCCACGAAGCCGCCCCCGTGGGAGGTCAGTTTCCGTTCCGTCAGGATATCCCCTGCAAACAGGTCGATGCCGGTTTTCTTCCCCAGGGCCTGTTTCTTGTCCGTCAGAGCCCCGGCCGGTACCAGATTGGCCGGTACTTCCACGGTTTTCAGCATTTCCTCCGTGAGCACGGTCTGGGGTGCGATATCCCGGGCCGCTTCCACCACGGTCACATTCCCGGCCGCCACATTTCCGGGCTTCTGGTCCGGGAACAGGGCAGATAAAATCACGTACAGCAGCAGGAATACAGCCAGTGCCGCGGATCCGCACAGCAGCATCAGTTTCCTGGGCGACATTTTCTCGATGATTTCAGTGAGTTTCTCCAGCTTCTTCACAATGCTCCCCCTTCGTTCCCCGGAAAAAGACGGCAACATCCCCAAACCGTCCTCCTCCTGTTCCTATCCGTCACAAATGGTCACGTGACCGAATTGTGAATATTTTTCTCTATTTTACCACATTTACACCGGTTGTACCACTGTTTGGCTGAGGAATCGTATGAAAAAGGGCCCTCTTCCTTCTTCTTCCACAATCGTATATAATAAAAACAGTTTTGACTGTTATTTAAACCACTGACAAAAGAGGGATCCCACATGACAAAACAGGCCGTAATCATCGGGGCCGGGCCCGCAGGGCTTACGGCTGCCTATGAACTTCTGCGCACCACTTCCATCCATCCTCTCCTTCTGGAGGCTGATACCCAGGTAGGCGGTCTTTCCCGCACCGTCAACTTTTCCGGCAACCGGATGGACATCGGGGGCCACCGGTTCTTTACCAAAAACACTCGGGTCCAGGCCCTTTGGGACCAGCTGATGCCCCATGCCTCCGCCCCGGCCCTGGACGACCGGCTGCTCCACCGCTCCTGCACCCTGGTTCCCCAGGGGGCCGACCCGGAACAGGCCGACCGGGTATTTCTGGACCGGCAGCGGGTATCCCGGATCCTCTACCGGCACAGATTCTTTGATTACCCGGTGTCCCTGAACCGGACCACCATCCGGAACCTGGGCCTGGGCACCATGGCGGAAATCGGCTGTTCCTACCTGGCTTCCTGCCTCCACAAACGACCGGAACACACCCTGGAAGACTTTATGGTGAACCGGTTCGGAGAAAAACTCTACCAGACCTTCTTTGCCGGCTATACGGAAAAAGTCTGGGGCCGCTCTCCCAAAAACCTTTCCGCCGACTGGGGCAGCCAGCGGATCAAAGGCATCTCCATCGGCGCCGTGCTGAAGGACCTTTTCCAGCGGACTTTCCACATCCAGCCCAAATCCGTCCAGACCTCCCTCATTGAACGGTTCGCCTATCCCAAACTGGGCCCCGGCCAGTTCTATGAAACCCTCCGGGACGAAGTGATCCGGCTGGGCGGAGAGATCCGCATGGGAGCCACGGTCACCGGATTCACCAGCGGCCCGGGAAAGACCCTGTCCGCCGTCCAGTACCGGGATCAGCAGGGGAACCTGCACCAGGTGCCCGGGGATATTGTCCTCTCCACCATGCCGGTAAAAGACCTGGCTGCGGGGCTGCCCCAGGACTGGCTTTCCCCCAAAGCCCGGGAAACCGCTGCCACCCTCCCCTATCGGGACTTTATGACGGCCGGGCTCCTGGTGGACCGGCTGGAACTGAAAAATGAAACGGACCATCCCACCCTGAACCATATTGTCCCGGACTGCTGGATCTATGTCCAGGAACCGGAGGTAAAACTGGGGCGGCTGCAGATTTTCAACAACTGGTCCCCTTATCTGGTCCGGGATCCCCTCCACACCCTGTGGATCGGCCTGGAATACTTCTGCCAGGAAGGGGATGCCCTCTGGTCCATGACCGATGAGGATTTTCTGGCTTTTGCGGCCAAGGAACTGGAAACCATCCAGGTGATCCGGCCCGGCGCCGTGCAGGAAGGCCATGTGGTGCGGATGAAAAAAGCCTACCCGGCTTATTATGGCAGCTACCGGGATTTTCCCCGGCTCCGGCAGGAACTGGACACCATCCCCAATCTCTACTGCATGGGCCGGAACGGCCAGCACCGGTACAACAACATGGACCATTCCATGCTCTCCGCCCTCACTGCCGTGGATCTGATCCGCCAGGGCGAAACCAATAAAACTGCTCTGTGGCAGGTGAATACGGAACAGGAGTACCAGGAAACGGAAACACAGGGAGGGCAGAACCATGAAAAATAAGATGGGATCTCTGGTCTATGCTTTTCTGATGATATTGGTTGTAGTGATTTTCACCAACCGGTTTGACAATGATGGCTGGTTCCTGCTGAACAGTGGCCGGTATGTAGAACAATTTGGCATTCCCCATGTGGAGCCCTTTACCATCCATCAGAACTTCCATTTTGTCATGCATCAGTGGCTCTTTGATCTGGGGCTGTGGAAACTGTATAAACTGGGCGGTCTGAAAGCCATGATTGCTTACAACTGGATTATATCAGCTGTCTTTCTTTTTCTATATTCCCGTTTGATAAAATTGAAAGTTGGACAGATTTCGGGAGCTGTTTACTTTTTTCTGCTGCTCTGGCTTCTTCTGATGTCCATGGGGTATTTGTTCCAGCGGCCTCAGACAATGTCCGGTTTAATTTTTCTTCTGGAAATCTACCTGTTGGAAAAGTCCTCCAAACGGGATCGTATGCCCCGGTTCCTTCTCCCGGTTTTCTTTCTGCTTTCTGCTCTTCTGAGTAACCTGCATGGAGCCATGTGGCCCATGTTCACCGTTTTCCTGCTGCCCTATGCCTGTGAAGCTTTGGCAGGGCCCAAACTTCCTTTTGGTCGATGGGAACTGACATGGCAGGCCAGGGACTTCTTTTTGCTATTGGCAGCCGTCCTGGCCGGAGGTTTCTGCAACCCCTATGGAACGGAAGCCATGACCTATGCCTTTCATTCTTACGGATACCATGAAATCAACCAACTGGTTTCTGAAATGCATCCCTTATGCCTCGATTTCGGAACTCCTTTTATGGTCATGATTTTCACATTGTTGTTTATTTGCACGGTCTGTTACGCCCGCCATTCCCTGCCTCTCCGGCAGCAGCTGCTGGCTCTGGGCACCGGGTTCATGGCCCTCCAGGCCACCCGCAGCAGTCTGCTGTTCCTGCTGGCCGGTCTGTTTCCATTGGCGGAAATCCTGGCCAACCACAAATTCCAAAAGACTGCCGGTGCTTCCTATGCCTGGTCCCGGGCCCGCCGGATGGTGGCCCTTATGGTGCTGGCAGCCATTGCAGGATCCGTTGCCCTGTTCCAACAGACCAAAATTCCGGAAGGACGGGGAGCCCTGTTCTTTGGGAGCTTTATCTTATTGGCGCTGATGACCCTTTGGTCTCTTTGGCGATTGTGGAAAACCCATAATCAGGAAGAAACCCTGAAAGAAAATATCCGGATGTTCTTTGCGCTGGTTGTCATGATGCTGATGATTCCCTTTTCCGTGGCCTGGTTCCAACCGCCCCGGGAAGATGTCATTCTCTCTAAAAGTGTGAAAATCATCAAACAGGATGCCGGCAGCAACCCCATCTGCCTGTGGACAGGATACAACGATGGTCCCTATGCGGAATTCCAGGGGATTCCCTGCTACATGGATACCCGGGCGGAAGTATTCAAGCCCAAACTGAATCACCAGAAAGATGTGATGGAGGAATATTGCTCCCTGCTTTTGGGGAAACTGGATTACCGTGATTTTGTCACCCGGTATCCCTTCACCCACTTCCTCACCACTGATCTGGACCCCCTGTACGTGAACCTGAAAAACGATCCCCGGTTCGAGCTGTTGTGGGATTCAGAAGAAGATGATGAAATCCAGGAAAAGGCCACGGAAGTGGAGAAGAAGAAAAAGGTCAGGGTATATAAATGGAGACATTGAGGCAAAACCTCAATGTCTCCATTTTGTCAGCGGCCACTGGGAACGGGTCCCATCTCATCAAAAAAGAACCCGCCCCCAGGGGACAGGTTCTTTCTTCCGGCAGCTGACCGTTGACAGCTGACCGTATTTACTTCAGCAGCCCGCTTTCTTTCCAGGCCCGGGTGACCTTTTCTCTTTCTTCGTCGGTCATGGGACACAGAGGCAGACGGTAGGGCCCCGGGTTGAAGGGGGTCATTTTGGCCACAGCTTCTTTCACCGGGATGGGGTTGCTCACCAGGAACATGCTCCGGGACTGGAGTACCATGGTTCTGTTCAGGTCCCGGGCTTTCTGGACTTCGCCCCGTTCATAGCTCTGCATCAGTTCCTGGATCATTTCCCCGTTCACATTGCTCAGGACGGAAATCAGGCCCACGGCGCCCACACTCATGAAGGGCAGGATCAGGGCGTCATCCCCGCTGTAAATGGAGAAATCTTCCGGTACCAGGCGGTACAGATCTTCCACCTGGCTCACATTGCCGGCGGCTTCCTTGATGGCCACGATGTTCTTGCATTCGTGGGCCAGCCGGGCAATGGTGGCGGGCAGGATGTTGCTGCCGGTCCGTCCGGGTACGTTGTAGATGATGATGGGCAGGCTGGTGTTGTCCGCAATGGTCTTGTAATGGCGGTAGAAGCCTTCCTGGGAGGGCTTGTTGTAGTAGGGACCCACCACCAGGACGCCGTCGGCGCCCACTTTTTCCGCCAGTTTGTTCATTTCCAGTACATCGGCCGTATTGTTGGAGCCGGTACCCACGATCACCTGGCCCTTGCCCTTGGTCCTGGCAATGACTTTGGTGAACAGTTCTTCCTTTTCTGCATAGGTCATGGTGGGGGCTTCACCTGTGGTGCCGCTGACCAGGATGGAATCAGAGCCGTGGTCCAGCAGCCAGGCGGCGAATTCCGCCGTCCCGTCCGCATTCAGGGAACCGTCTTCATGGAAGAAGGTCACCATGGCTGTAATCAGTCGTCCGAAATAGGGTTTCTTGTTCATGCTTACCACCTTTTATTGTTGGAAAGCAGCGTGCAGGGCATTGACTGCTTCTTTTACCTGTTCTTCCCGTACAATGGCGGAAATCAGGTTGTCTGAATCTGTTGTTTGAAGGATTTCGATGCCGGATTTGGCCAGGGCATTGATGAACCGGGCCATGATGCCGGGGACGCCGCCCATGTGGGAGCCCACCACGGTCACTTTGGCGCAGTTTTCCACCTTGGTGTACTGGCAGTTTTCCGCTTTCAGCACTTTTTCCGCATCATCGGCGGCGGCGCTGTACACGGCGAACATCAGGGAATGGGGCTGGAGGCTCATGGTGCCGATGCTGACCCCGTTTTTGGCCAGGGTATCGAACAGATCGGCTCCGTCACTGCTGTCCAGGTTCACGGAGAAGAAAGCAATGTTGTTCTTGCTGGCTACCCCGCAGGCATGTTTTTCTTCCAGGGAATCGGTTTCTTCCATTTCCTTGGGCTGGTCTTCCTTGCTGATCAGGGTACCGGGGGCTTCGGAGAAGGTGCTCTTCACCACCATGGGGACCCCATAGCGCATAACGATTTCCACGGCCCGGGGATGGATGACCTTGGCACCCTGGTGGGCCATCTCACGGATTTCATCATAGGAAATCTGTTTGATGATATGGGCATTCTTGACAATCCGGGGATCGGCGGTCATGACCCCGTCCACATCGGTGTAGATTTCCACTTTGTCCGCATGGACGGCCACACCGAAGGCGGCGGCAGAGGTATCGCTGCCCCCGCGGCCCAGGGTGGTCACGTTCTTGTGGTCCGCCGTCACGCCCTGGAACCCGCAGACCACGGGGATGATCCCCTGTTCCACCAGTTCCAGCAGGTTGTCCGGTTCCACGGTGCGGATCTTGGCATTGCCGTATTCGTCATCGGTGATCATGCCGGCCTGGCCCCCGGTGAGGGCTTTGGCCTTCAGGCCTCTTTCCTGGAGGGTGGCGGCCATTACTGTGGAGGAGATGATTTCCCCACAGGCCATCAGCAGATCCAGTTCGTGAGGAGCCGGGTTGGGGTTCACGCTTTTCAGCATATCGATCATGGTATCCGTGGCAAACGGGTCTCCCCGGCGGCCCATGGCGGATACCACCACAATGGGTGCATAGCCATGGGCAATGGCTTCCTGGACCTTGCCCACCACTTTTTCCCGGGTGGCAGGCGTAGCTACGGACGTTCCTCCGAATTTTTGTACAATGATTTTCATTTTAACCTCAGGCTCCCCTCAAAATCTCTAGGTTCTTGTTCTTACAGCCAGCCGTTCTTCACCATGGTTTCGGCAATCTGCAGGGTGTTCAGTGCGGCCCCTTTGCGGATCTGGTCGCCTACGCACCAGAAGTTGAAGCTGTTGGCGGCGGATTCGTCCCGTCTCAGACGGCCCACATACACATCGTTCTTGCCGGAGGTGTACAGGGGCATGGGATAGATCTGCCGGGAAGGATCATCCTGGAGCACCACGCCGGGGAAGCCGGCCAGGGCTTTGCGGATGTCTTCCAGTTCCACATCATGTTCCAGTTCCACGTTGACGGATTCACTGTGGCTCCGGTAAACGGGGACACGGACGGTGGTGGCAGTGATGCGCATTTCCGGATCGGAGAAGATTTTCTTGGTTTCGTTGACCATCTTCATTTCTTCCTTGGTGTACAGGTTGTCCAGGAAGATATCAATCTGGGGCACCAGATTCAGAGCCAGGGGGAAGTGTTTTTCAGCGCTGGCGCTGGGGAAGATCCTGGCGGTCATTTCTTCGCCCCGGGCAGCCTGTTTGATCTGGTTTTCCAGTTCGTCCAGCCCGTCTTTGCCGGCACCGGAAGCAGCCTGGTAGGTGGAAACGATGATCCGTTTGATCCGGGCCAGGTCATAGATGGGTTTCAGGGCCATTACCATGATGATGGTGGAGCAATTGGGGTTGGCAATGATCCCGTGATGTTTGGTGATATCCTGGGGGTTCACTTCAGGAACAATCAGAGGCACATCCGGATCCATCCGGTAGGTGCTGGAGTTGTCAATGACCACGGCACCAGCCTTTACGGCAATGGGTGCGAAGGTCTTGGAAATGCTGCCGCCGGCGAACAGGGCCACATCCACCCCGTTGAAGGAGTCAGCCTTGGCTTCTTCCACTTTATAGGTCTTGCCCCGTACGGTCAGTTCCTTGCCGGCGCTCCGGGCAGAAGCCAGCAGCTTCAGATTTTTGAAGGGGAAATCCCGTTCGTTCAGCAGATTGATGAATTCCTGTCCAACGGCGCCGGTGGCACCCAGAATTGCCAGATTGTATTCTTTCATTGCACTCGTCTCCTTTGTTTACATGAGGTAATGCCCAAAAAGGGGACCCATCCACCGTCCATGGGGACGGTCCCCTTCCCTTTCAGGAAAGGACTTCCTATGGAAGCCTTACTCCAGGATCTGATCCAGTCCGTACACCAGGCCCTTGCGTTTCACCATGGTCCGGCAGCCCAGCATGACCCCGGGCATGTAGCATTCCCGGCTCACCGGGTCGTTGCGCACCGTAAGGGTTTCGCCCATGCTGCCGAAGATGATTTCCTGGCTGGCCACGAACCCGGGCAGCCGTACGCTGTGGATCCGCATCCCTTCGTATTCGCTGCCTCTGGCATGGGGCAGTTTTTCCACTTCATCCGGATTGCCCTGCTGGACAAAGCCGCCCCGGACTTCCGCCAGTTTCTGGGCGGTAAGGATGGCCGTGCCGCTGGGAGCATCCAGCTTTTTGTCATGATGCATTTCGATGATTTCCACCTGGGGGAAGTATTTGGCCACTTCTGCAGCGATTTTCATCATCAGGACAGCCCCCATGGCGAAGTTGGGGCAAACCAGGATACCCACGCCGTTCTTTTCCGCCAGGCCTTTCAGTTCCTCCAGATTTTCCTGGGTGAAGCCGGTGGTGCCCACTACGGCGTTGACCCCGGCGTTCAGGATGATCCGCAGGTTGTCCATGACCACATCGGGCCGGGTAAAATCCACCACCACATCGGGCTTGCAGGTTTCCAGGGCCCGGACCAGGTCCGTATCCACCGGGCAGCCTTCCACGGTTTTGTCCTTGCCGAACTTGTCCACAGCACCCACCAGTTCCATATCTTTCTGCTGCAGGACCGTTTGTACCACTGTGTGCCCCATTCTGCCCAGGGCACCGTTTACCAACACTTTGATCATACCAAGCATCTCTCCTTTGTGCATTCCTTTGGGAGACAAAAAAACAGGTCATGGAGGCGAGCCCAATGACCTGCAAGAAAAGAAGCCGCTCCTGCCATGGCAGGGGACTTGTTTCCGTTCCCATTGATAGCTCTCCACCCAAAGGCGACAGTCTGCAGATTGTTCACCTGCATCCCAGCATAAGCGCGCACCCGCAGCTTTGCTTCGGCGGTTCCCCTTTCGTTCCCTTCGTCGGTGTCCCTCTGAGAATTACTGATGTTTTCCGCGCCTCTATCTTTTGTTCAGTTATGGTTACAGTATAGGAGTTTCCGGCTGGCTTGTCAACCTTTATTCTCCCACAAAGTGGATTTTTTTCAGTCCCGGAGGTCCTTCCGCAGTTCCGCCTGGACGCGGCTGAAGAAATTTGTCAAATCCTTTACAAACTGCCGGGAATACACCGTGCTGTCAATGGTACTCCGTTTGGCGAAAATGACCTTTTGCTGGGCCAGGGACTGACCTTCATAGCTGCGGAGGGCTTCCACCATTTCTTCATAGGTGGCCCCGTAGCTGTAATCCGGGGTGGCTTCCATCTGTCTGCCCAGGGCCAGATAGAATTCGTTCCAGTCCTCCTGGGTCAGATCCTTTTTCAGGGCCGCCATGCAGCCCCGGATCAGATGGGCCTTCAGGTAGATGTATTCCCGCAGGGCCGTTTCCCGCTGTTCCGGGAACAGCTTGAACCATTCATACAGCTGATAGCCGCCCCAGTCTCCCATGGTGTCTACCAGGCTGATCATTTTCTTCCATTTGTTTTCCGTCATATCAGTGCCTCATTTCGTGGTGCTGCCGAAGCCGCCGCTCCGTTCCTGTTTGGGTGCTTTGCCGTCGTCATCGGCCAGCAGATAGGTGTAGAAAATCCCCTGGGCCACCCGTTCCCCCTTTTCCAGGGTCACGTCCTGATCGGTATCGTTGGCCAGGGCCAGCAGCAGATGGCCTTCGTTGTCCGGATTGTTGTAGTAATCCGCATCCACGATGCCCTCGTTGTTCACCAGCCGCAGGTGACGCTTCACCGCCATGCTGGACCGGATATGGATGCCCAGGTATTCATTGTCCTGCATATAGGCCTTTACCCCGGTGGGGACCATTTTCTGGCCGTGGGCCGGGATGGTCACCGTTTCCGGCAGGTAGATGTCGTACCCGGCGCTCCGGGCGGTCTGCCGGCTGGGCAGGGGGAAATCCATTTCTTTATAGGAAGAGATTTTTTCAAAACCGCGGATTTTCATGTTTCACAGACTCCTTTTTGTGCTCCATTTTCCAGGCCTGGATTTCTTTTTCCAAGGCGTCCACAAAGGTCCGCTGGGGAATGGGGCTGAAATTTTCCTTGATCTTTTTCTTTTCCAGGATCTTCCCGTTCCGGGTCAGCACCTGGATCTGGTTGATCCGGTAGGTATGGCCGGCCTCGTCGATTTCCACATCCATGATGCATTCTTTGGCCGAATCCGTCTCTTTCAGCTTTTTGGCGTACAGATGGTCCAGCAGCCGGATGAACGAGGGATTCTTCAGCACCGCCCGGGCCGTAGCCTGGGTCAGGGACGGGGTCTTGGGTTCCTGTTTGAACGAGGCCAGATCCGTATAATAGGTTCCGGATTTGTTTTCGCCCAACAGGCTCCATTCAGTGGGTTTGGCCGCCAGAGCATCCCCGCAGCCCCAAAGGACAAAGCAGGAAAACACCAGGGCCAGCAGTTGTTTTTTCATGGGCCCACTCCTTCTCAGTTTGTTTATCTTTCCATATTATAGGATACGTGGTTGTCAGCGGTCAACAGTCAACCGTCTTCCACCACCCCATCATCACCGCTCCGGCGGCGCCGGCTTTTTCCAGTTCCGGGATTTTTTCCGGTGTCACCCCTCCCAGAGCATAGACGGGAACGGGACTTTGGGCGCACACCTGCCGGAGGGCTTCCAGGCCCCGGGGCGGCAGCCCCGGCTTGCATTGGGTGGGATACACATGGCTGAAGGTGCAGCAATCCGCCCCCAGCCGGGCCGCTTCCTGCACTTCGTCCAGACTGTGGCAGGAGGCCCCCACCCTCCCCGGGAAACCTTGCCGCCACCCGGCAGGCAGCTCCCGGAGCACCGGCATGGGCAGCTGGATCCCATCCGGCCGGAGTTCCACCGCCGCCTCCAGGAATGTGTGGAACCAGCAGGGCACCCCTGCCCGGCGGCATTTTTCCAGCACCTGCCGGCCCAGGGCCAGGTATTCCTCCAGAGAAAGGTCTTTTTCCCGGAGGATCACCCCCGCCGGGCGCAGGGCCAGGATCCGGTCCAGCTGTTCCAGAAACGGCAGGGCATACAAATGCCGGTTGGTGATGCAGTACAGGGGAAAAGACATGGGAAAAGGCCTCCTTGGGTGGTTTTGGTTTGATTATAGCACAAACGGGCCTGCTGTGGGGCAGGCCCGTTTCAAGTGGGTAAGTGGGTAAGTGGGTAGGTGATTAAGTGGTTAGGTGGTTAGGTGGTTAGGTGGTTAAGTGATTAGGTGGTTGGGTGATCAGGTGACAACCAATTTATTTCTTCCACAGCCCGTGCAGGTTGCAGTAAGCATAGGCGGCTTCCACTTCGTCCCCATCCACCAGGGCGAATACGGCCTTGGGCGCATCTCCCGGTTTCAGTTCTTTTCTCTGGTTCCCCTGTTTGGTGTGCAGGGAGATCCATTCGATATAGTGTTCCGGCTGCATGGGATGGAGCACGGAACCTACGGTTACGGTTACAATACTGCCATTTACTTCCACAACGGGCACATGTTTTTCCTGGGCGGCATCGGTGGTGTTGGGCACCAGTTCATCCATCTTCTGGCCGCAGCACATCACCGGCACCCCGGTTTCCTTGACAACAGCGATGATCTTGCCGCAATGGGCACATTTGTAGAATTTTTGTTCCATGGATTTTCTCCTCCTTGTTCTTCCAAAACACGACTGCCGTGTTCCGACAATCTTTTCTGACAACTCCATGATACCATAAAAATCCCGGGAAAGAAAGAGGATAATGTGATATAATAGGTAACAAATAATAATTCTCTAACTAAATATTTGTTTGACTACAGAAAGGAGGCCCCCATGGGATTCTTCACGAAAAAGATTACTGTTTTCAAGGAAAAAGGCTGCAAAGCCCGCTGGCAGGCAGCCAGGGATGCCCTGAAAACCGCTGGCATCCCCTATTCCTCCACTTCGCTCCCCAGCGAAGCCCCCACCTGCGGCTGCGGCGCCAAACTGGATATCCGGGATTTCGGACCCCGGGGAAAAATCGACCGGGATATGTACTACATCGACGTGGCGGAAAAAGAAGCGGGCCGGGCCCGGGAAGTGCTGGCTTCCCTTGACGGAAATACCACCCCATGATAAAATACAATGTACACACTATACCCGGGGATGTACCGGTTTCGACGGGGGTAGATGGTGTGCGATAAGCGAGCTGGGATCCCGCCAACCCCATAAAACGGTGGAAACGCGTTATAAACGCAGACGATTCTTACGCTTTAGCAGCTTAAATTGCTAACGTCTTTCCTCTTCATTCCTGCTGAAGAAGAATAGACGACACTTGCAGGATACCTGCCTGCCAATTCTCGGAGGCTGACAGGGAAACTCATCGAGATAGCACGTTCCTTGGCCCGTCTGCAGGCAAAGGGGCTGCGAAACAAAATATGCAGTCTGCGCTCGGAGAAGTTCGCATGGCAATGCTTTCGGACAGGGGTTCGACTCCCCTCATCTCCACCAACGCTTATTACGGGAACGGGTTAGCGTCTCATACTGTTAAAGACCTTGTAAACATGCGGGTTTTGGGGTTTTTAAAACAGTCTGGACGTTTCACACCGTTCCTTTTTTCATGCCTGTTTTGCCAACTTTTTGCCAACTTTTCGAAAATCAGCAGGGCAAAATTTGCCAACTTTTTTTAAGTCTGGAAAGCCGCTCCCCGTCTGGGGTTGCGGCCTCCCTTGGTGCGGCCCCTACGGCGCTGGGAGCAAAGTTCTGTGCTGTTTGCGGGCCGCCCGGCGTGCGGCCCCTACGGACCCGCAATGGGGCTGTCGGGACCGCCGTCCCGCTCTGCACTCTCCACCATTTTCCCATAAAAAAAAAGAGCTGTGAAAAAATGATCTCTCATTTTTTCACAGCTCCTTTTTTCTTACATCCCCTGCTGCCGGATGAAGGCCCGGATGGGGCCGAATCCTACGATTTTGTTCAGGGTGTCTCCCTGGTTGACCAGCAGGGTGGGTGCGCTTTGCACCTGGTATTTCTCCGCCAGTTCCGGATGCTCTTCGGCGAAGATTTCCGTAAAGGCGGCGCCGTGTTTTTCCAGTTCTCTAACGGCCATTTTGCAGTTGGGGCAGGTATGGGTCCCGAACAGGATCCATCCTTTGTCCCCTCCGGTGCTGGCCACCTGTCTGGCTTCGGTGGGAGCGGTCTTCACGGAGGGTTTCCGGAACACCGGCCGTTCAGCCGGCGCTTCTTCTTTCTTCAGATGGGACTGGCCCAGGTCGTAGACTTTCCGGTCCTTGAATTCCTGGATCTTCCCGTCGTTCCAGTTCTGGACCGGCCGGTAATAGCCGGTGATCCGGCTGTAGACTTCGGTCTTTTTGCCGCAGTAAGGGCAGGTGTACTGTTCCCCGCTCAGGTACCCGTGTTCCCGGCAGATGCTGTAGGTGGGAGACAGGGTGAAGTACGGCAGCTTGTAGTTGCTGGCAATCTTCCGTACCAGGCCGGCGGCAGAGTTCCAGTCCGGCAGCTTTTCGCCCAGGAAGGCATGGAATACGGTGCCGGAGGTGTACAGGGTCTGAAGATCGTCTTCCATATCCAGGGCGGTGAACAGGTCTTCGGTATACCCCACCGGCAGATGGGAGGAGTTGGTGTAGTACGGGGTACCGTGTTCGTTGGCGGTGATGATGTCCGGATACTGTTCCTTGTCGTGCTTGGCCAGCCGGTAGGTGGTGGATTCCGCCGGGGTGGCTTCCAGGTTGTACAGGTCTCCGTACTGTTCCTGGTAATCCTTCAGCCGTTCCCGCATGTGGGTCAGCACTTCTTTGGTGAAGGCCAGGGTTTCCGGGTGGGTCAGATCTTTCCGGAGCCAGTTGGCGTTGAGCCCCACTTCGTTCATGCCAATGAGCCCGATGGTGCTGAAATGGTTCTTGAAGGTTCCCAGGTACCGCTTGGTATAGGGATAGAGCCCCGCATCCAGCAGCTTGGTGATTACGGTCCGCTTGGTTTTCAGGCTCCGGGCGGCAATGTCCATCATATGGTCCAGACGGTCATAGAAGTCCTTTTTATCCCTGGCCAGGTAGGCAATCCGGGGCATGTTGATGGTGACCACCCCCACGGACCCGGTGGATTCCCCGGACCCGAAGAAGCCCCCGGATTTTTTCCGCAGTTCCCGGAGATCCAGACGCAGCCGGCAGCACATGCTCCGGACGTCACTGGGTTTCATGTCGGAATTGATGTAGTTGGAGAAATACGGGGTACCGTATTTGGCGGTCATTTCAAAGAGCAGCCGGTTGTTTTCCGTTTCGCTCCAGTCGAAATCCCTGGTGATGGAATAGGTGGGAATGGGATACTGGAAGCCTCTCCCGTTGGCGTCCCCTTCGATCATGTTTTCGATGAAGGCCTTGTTCACCATATCCATTTCTTTTTTGCAGTCCCCATAGGTGAAGTCCTGCTCCTTGCCCCCCACAATGGCGGGCACGTCCTTCAAATCGTCCGGGCAGGTCCAGTCCAGGGTGATGTTGGAGAAAGGCGCCTGGGTGCCCCACCGGCTGGGGGTATTCACCCCGTAGATGAAGGACTGGACGCACTGTTTCACTTCCTTGTAGCTCAGGTTGTCCTTTTTCACAAAGGGTGCCAGATAGGTATCAAAGGAAGAGAAAGCCTGGGCCCCGGCCCATTCGTTCTGCATGATGCCCAGGAAGTTCACCATCTGGTTGCACAGGGTGGAAAGATGGCTGGCGGGAGAAGAAGTGATTTTCCCGGGAATGCCCCCCAGCCCTTCCTGGATCAGCTGTTTCAGGCTCCAGCCGGCGCAGTAGCCGGTGAGCATGCTCAGATCATGGATGTGCATGGCGGCGCTTTTGTGGGCGTCGGCCACTTCCTTGTCATAGATTTCGTTCAGCCAGTAGTTGGCGGTGATGGCCCCGCTGTTGGACAGGATCAGGCCCCCTACGGAATAGGTGACGGTGGAGTTTTCCTTTACCCGCCAGTCATTCACATGGAGGTAGTTGTCCACCAGGTCCTTGTAGTTCAGCAGGGAGGAATTCACGTTCCGGATCTGTTCCCGCTGTTTCCGGTACAGGATATAGGCTTTTGCCACATCGGCATAGCCGGAATCGGACAGGACTTTTTCCACACTGTCCTGGATGCTTTCCACACTGATGCGGTCGTCTTTGATTTTGGGATCGAAGTCAGCAGTCACCTGCAGAGCCAGCATGTTGATGATGCTGGGATGATAGTTTTTATGAAGTGCTTCGAATGCTTTGGTAATGGCGCTGCTGATCTTGGTCACGTCAAAATCAACGATCTGGCCATCGCGTTTTACCACGGAATACATGGCTCCATTCCCTCTTTCTCTCAAAATTGTTGCTCCAAAAGGCTCTTTCATTGTAGTCCGGAAACCGGTGAATGTCAATATCTAGTGGTTCTATACAACGTTGTATACCAAATATAGTGTTATACACCCCGTAACCGGACAGTGTCCGCTATGGGTTCCAGCAAGGCTCCATACTGCTCCAGGGCTTTTTTATCCGGAGCCGTGAACCCGGCAAAGGGAACGGTATCCCGGTCTTTGAAAGCCTGGAGATAAAAGGCCGGGATCTTTTTCCCGTTTTTCCCAGTGAGCGGCAGCAGATAATCCCGGATTTGTTCGAACGACTGTTTGCTGTGGAGCTGTTCCACAACGGTTGTACGAAGCTCAAAGGGAACTGTCCCTGAAAGGAGCGCTTCCAGGCTCCGGGTGACGGCGGCCAGGGGGGATTCCCCCACCCCTGTGGTAAGGGCATAGTGTTCCGGATCGTTTTTCCAGTCCATGGCCACGTAATCCACCAGACGGGCGTCCAGGATCTTTTCCAGCCGGTCCGGGAAGCAGCCGTTGGTATCCAGTTTCACCAGCAGGCCCTTTTCCTTCAGCCGGGCCAGGAAGGGAACCAGATCGGACTGGAGACAGGGTTCTCCTCCGCTGATCACCACTCCGTCCAGGATGCCCTTCCGGACGTCCAGATAGGCCATCACTTCCTCCATATCCTGGGAGGGCATTTCGCCTTCCAGGAGCTCGCTGTTGTGGCAGTAGGGGCACCGGAGATTGCATCCCCCGGTAAACAGGGTGCAGGCCACTTTCCCCGGGTAATCCACCAGGGATACTTTCTGCCAGCCGGCAATGTGCATGTTTCTCCCTCCCCTCCTGACAAATCGGTATCATTATATCACGGCTGAAAAAATATAAAAGACTTGACAAAAACGTGTGTTCATGGAACGCAAGGCGGGATGCGGGTTTGGGAAATTTTCTCAGATATGCGAAAAGAGGACCCTCTGGAGCAGGATCCTCTTTGTGTGATTGGATATTCTGTTGACTATCCTTGCGCTTACAGCCCCATGGCCATTTGCATGGTATGTGCAATGTCCAGGAACTTACTGATGATGATGGCGTTGGTGATGTTGCTCAGGAACCCACCGATAACCGGTACCACGAAGAAGGCCAGTTTGGAGTAACGGTACTTCTTGCATACGGCCGTCATAGTTACCATGGATACGGGCACGGCACCCAGGCCGAAGCCGGTATGACCAACGGCGATGACTGCTGCATCGTAGTTCTTGCCCATTCCGAAGAAATCCACGAAATAGGAGTAGAAGATGATGAAAATGGCCTGGGCCATGCAGAGGATGAACAGCTGGAGGCCCATGCCGGCCAGGGTCCACAGTTTCATGGAAATGATGGACATGGACACGAACAGACCCAGGGAGAAGTCCCCAACGGTATCGATGCCTTCATACAGGGCCGTATGATCTGCGCCCTTCTTGGCGTCGAAGAACAGACGGATCAGGATGCCGGCAAACATGCAGCATACGTGGATCGGGAAGGAGATGTGCAGGGCTTTCAGCACGGTGAACACGGCACCGCCAACCCCCAGGGCGAAGCACATCAGGTACATGGCCTGGACCACATCCCCTTTGTGCATCAGGTTGCCCATGGTGGACTTCCCGGATTCTTCTTCCATTTCACCCTTCCCATCCAGAGCAGGATCTTCCAGGTGATGTCTCCGGACAATGAACCGGCCAAAAGGCCCGCCGATGATGGCGCCGGAGATCAGACCAAAGGTGGCTGCAGCGATGGCGGCTTCCATGGCATTGCTCTGGCCGAACTGTACGGCGATGGGAGCAAAGGCTGCGGCGTTGCCGTGGCCCCCGGTCATGGGAATGGAACCGGTCATCATGGACAGCAGAGGCGGAACCTTCAGTACAGAGCCCAGGCCCAGGGCGATACCGTTCTGAAGAGCGGCCAGGACGGCAGCGGAAATGCAGAACAGCACAACGTATTTGCCGCCGGTTTTCAGCAGGCTCAGGCTGGCTGCCGCACCGCTGGCGGCAAAGAAGATGCAGTAGAACAGGCTGTTGGCTACCTTGTAGTCAAATTGCAGTTCGCAGATGCCCGCGTTGTAAAGCAATAAACTGATAATGGCAAAAATCGTACCGCCGACAACTGCACCAGGCAGGCAGTACTTCTTCAGGAACGGGAATTTGGCTCTCAGCCAGTCACCGAACCAGATGGAAAGTACACCCAATGCCAATGTGTGGAACATGGATAATTTAATAATCATCCTCTCCATTTTTGAAACCCCCTCTAAATAAAAAATAATGAAACCATGCAGCGCGTCAGCCGGCTCCAGCCCGGCTGACCTTCGTTACTGGAATATTGTAGCACAATAAAGTCACAAATTCAAGGGAATAGTCTGAATATTAATAACTATAACCGTTATCTTATTTGTTACACAATGAAGATTGTGCCTATACAGAATACATTGCCCTGCAGGATGGTATAAATAAGGCATCCTATATGGCAGATCGTGGACATTGTAACGATTCATAAAAAAAGGGGGGGTTGCACAGGACGTGCAACACCCCCCCTTTTTTCCCCCTTACACCACCGGGTCGATCATGCCCCGGCTGCGCATTTCCTGGGCCTCCTGGCGCAGGCGTTCGATCCGCTTTTCGGTAGGCGGATGGGTACTGAAAATGGCCTGGGCATCTTTGGCAGAGAACGGAGAAATGATGAACATATGGGCCGTGGCTTCCGTGGCCCGGGGCATGGTCCGGGTACGGGCATACCCTTCGATCTTTTCCAGGGCGTCTGCCAGGGCATCCGGGTCCCCGCTGAGCTGGCCGCCGGTGAAATCGGCCATGTATTCCCGGGTACGGGAAATGGCCAGCTGGATCACCGCCGCGGCCAAAGGCGTCAGCACCAGCATCAGGATCCCGGCCAACGGATTGTTCCGCCGGTCATCCCGGTCCCCGCCGAACCAGAAGGCGAACCGGGCCATGACGGAAATGATCCCGGCCATGCCGGCGGCAATGGTGCTGATCAGGATATCATTGTGCTTCACATGGCTCATTTCGTGGCCCAGCACCCCGGCCACTTCCCGGGGCGTGAGCATCTCCATAAGCCCTGTGGTGACACAGACCGCCGCATGTTCCGGATTCCGTCCGGTGGCAAAGGCATTGGGCAGCGCCGTATCCACCACATACACCCGGGGCATGGGCAGCTGGGCCCGCCGGGCCAGGCTCTGCACAATGCCGTACAGCTGAGGAGCGCTCCCGGCGTCCACCGGCCGTGCATCGTACTGGGCAATGACCAGTTTGTCACTGTACCAGTACAGCAATACATTGGAAATCAGAGAAAAGGCCAGCATCACGGTCATACCGCTGCTGCCTCCGATATAGTCCCCGATGACCAGCAGAAGTGCCGTCATCAGGCCCATCAACAGTGTGGTTTTCAGCATAATCATTCACCTCCCTAGGCTCTGGGATGGGTTTTGTCAAAGACTTTCTTCAGACGGTTGTTGGTGAGATGGGTATAGATCTGGGTGGTGGAAATGTCCGCATGGCCCAGCAGTTCCTGGACCGTCCGGAGATCCGCCCCGTTGTCCAGCATGTGGGTGGCAAAGGAATGGCGCAGGATATGAGGCGTAAGCGGTTTCTGGAGCCCCGCCTTCACCCCGTAGGCACGGATGATCTGCCAGAACCGCTGCCGGGTCATGCCGGTACCCCGGATGGTCAGAAACAGGCTGTCGTCATCCTTCCCGTTCTTCACGAACAGGGGCCGCACCTGGGCCAGGTACTTCTTCAGATACTGGATGGCATACTGGCCCAGCGGGATCAGCCGTTCCTTGGCCCCTTTGCCGTAAGCGATCACATACCGGGTCTCCAGGTTCACGCTGGCCCGTTTCAGGCTCAGCAGTTCCGATACCCGCATGCCGGTGGCGTACATCACTTCCAGCATGGTCCGGTCCCGGAACCCTTCCGGCTGGGTCAGGTCGGGAGCGGAAAACAGCTGTTTCACTTCCTCCAGGCTCATGACCTTGGGCAGCACCACTCCCCGGGTGCCGGCTTCCACCACTTCGGAGGGATCTTCCTCCAGGAAGCCTTCCGCCGTCATGAACCGGAAGAAGGCCTTGAGGGCCGCCAGCTTCCGGGAAGCAGAGGTGGGAGCATACTGGTGCACCTTCAGCATCCGCATGTATGCCAGGATGTCTTCCCGTTTCACATCCTCCAGGGGCTTTTTGATCCAGCCGGCAAACAGACGGAGATCCCGGCCATAGGATTCCCGGGTGTTGTAGGCCAGCCCCAGTTCCACCGTCAGATATTCCAAAAACAGATTGATTTCTTTTTCCAGATTATTTCGCAGTGACACCCTGATCATTCCCTTTTTTCAGCACTAGAATTGCCTCGTTTTCCAAGGGAGCGATGGTGGAGATGGCATGTTTGTAGATCAGCTGCTGCTTCCCTTCACATTCCATGATGACGGTGAAGTTGTCGAAGCCCCAGACCCGTCCCCGGACCTGGAAGCCGTTGAGGAGATACACCACAATGGTCTTTTTTTCGCTGCGTACTCTGTTCAGGAAACTGTCCTGCAGATTCAGAGGTTTGTTGGTTCCTGTTGTCATCATATTTCCTTCTCTCTGTTGGGATTTTGGTACGGAGTCTGCCTTGCAGCATCCGCCTTGAGCCTCAGTGGCCGGATGGGCCGCTTCATGCCTCAGGAGTCCTGTTGCGGGATAAACTTTTTTTCAGCCAGGGAATCCAGCATGGCCGCGACGCACTTCCGGTAGTCCGGAGGATCGTCCAGCTGGAACCACTGGATATAGGGCATCTTCTTGTACCAGGTGATCTGCCGTTTGGCAAAGTTCCGGGTCGCCTGCTTCAGTTTGGCGATGGCTTCTTCCTTTGTCCACTCACCATGGAAATACTGCAGCACCTGCCGGTAGCCGATGCTCTTCATGGACTGGGCCGTTTCCGGCACCCCCATGGCAATCAGCTTCCGGGTCTCTGCAAAAAGGCCCTGTTCCACCATCAGATCAACCCGCCGGTTGATCCGCTCATACAAAGAATCTCGAGGCATTGTCAAACCGAAAACGACCGCGTGGTAGGGACTTTCCGCAGCCTTGGCCGCAGACACGGATTCCCCGCCCCGGATGGTTTCGATTGCCCTTATTATACGCCTTCTGTCGTTAATCTTCAATTCACCGGCCTTCACCGGATCCAGGGCCGCCAGTCTGTCATGAAGGGCCTGGTTCCCTTCCCGGTCGGCGAACTCTTCCAGCTGCCGGCGCAGGGCTGCGGATTCGTCCACGTGGGAAAAATCATAGGCTTCCAGCAGGGCCTTCACATACAGGCCGGTTCCCCCCACCAGGATGGGGATCTTCCCCCGGCTGTTGATTTCCCGGATCAGCCGGTCCGCCTGCTGCTGGAAATCCACCACGGAAAATTTGGCGTCCGGCTCCAGGATATCCACCAGATGGTGGGGCACCAGGGCCAGTTCCTCCGCCGTGGGTTTGGCAGTGGCAATATCCATGTGGCGGAACACCAGCATGGAATCTCCGGAGATGATCTCCCCGCCCAGCTTCCGGGCCAGGGCGATGCCGCAGTGGCTTTTGCCGGTGGCAGTGGGACCGATGATGGCGATGACTCTGGGTTTCTCTTCCCTCACTGGTCTCCCTCCTCCCGCCGGATGATGCCGTACCGGAGCTTGCTGTATTTGCCTCCCTGGATTTCCCGGGCCCCCAGGCTCCGGAGCAGGTCTTCGTCCCGTTCCTTCACCACCACCCGGGGCGCCAGGCGCAGGGCTTCCCGGATCATGGAAGGATCCAGGGGCTTGTGGTAGGAAGCCGGCCGCAGGGGTTGCATGCTGGCGGAATTCCCCACCGGTTTCCGGAACATGGGGTCGAAATAGACCACATCGAAGGAATCCGCCGGGAACGTGGGCAGCAGTTCTTCCGCTTTGCCCAGCCGGGGCTGGATCCGCCGGAGGCTGGCGGTAATGTCCGGGTCGTCGATGGCATACGTTTTGAGCCCCTGGGATACGGCCCAGTACAGCACCGGCGACGCTTCCAGGCCCACCACTTTGCCCTCGGGTCCCACCAGGAAAGAGGCCACCACCGCATCCGCCGCCAGGCCCAGGGTACAGTCCAGCACCCGCATGCCGGTCCGGAAGCCGCAGGCCTGGGCCAGATGGTCACTGCCTCCCCGCTTCAGGTTCCGGATCCGGGGCACCCCCATGGAAGGGTGGTATTTCAGGATCCCTTCTTCCGTATAGACCTGGGGCCCCTGGTGGGTGGCCACCAGCACCGCTTTCAGGCCTTTTTCCCGGAGCAGCTGGTCCAGGGTGCCGTGGATGGGCCGGGGGATATAGGGCAGATCCAGGGTACAGGCCCAGCTTCTGGCTTCGTTGTACAGTTCGGTGCCGCATTTGCGGATGGCCGTTACGCCATAGATGGACATGAATGGATCGCTCCTTTCTCAGGTTCGTTTGAACATATGGTACAGTTCGTCACTGGTCAGCTGGATCATGCAGGGCCGGCCATGGGGGCAGGTAAAGGGATGCTCGGTGTTCAGCAGTTCCAGGATCAGCTGGCGCATCTGCCGGATGTTCAGCACTTCCCCGGCCCGGATGGCACTGTGGCAGGCGGCGTAATGGAGCACGCTTTCCCGCAGGTCGCTGGCCTTGATCTTTTTGTTTTCCGACAGCAGCTTCAGGATGTCTTCGATGAAGCCCTCCGCCTGGCTGCTTTCCACATCCGCCGGCAGGGCGGACACCCGGAGGGAAGTCTCCCCGGCAGGTTCCACATCCACCCCCAGCTGCAGGAATTCCTCCCGGTATTCCTCGATCAGGTCCACATCGGGCCGGGTCACGTTGAGGAACAGGGGGATCAGCAGCTGCTGGGAAGGGATCTCCTGCTGCTGGCGGATGAATTTGTCGTACATGATCCGCTCGTGGGCGGCATGCTGGTCGATGAGATACAGGGCGGTTTCCGACTGGGCGATGATGAACACCCGGTCCACCTGGCCCAGGGGCCAGATCAGATCCACCCCGCTGGAAAGGGCCCCGTCCCGGGCTTCTTCCGTCAGGGCTTCGTCACTGGCCGGGGCTGCCGTGCCGTCTGGAGCCGGTCCCCCGTCCTCTTCCAGAGGGATCCCGGCTCCCTCCCCTGCCCCTTCGGCCCCGGGGACCGGGTCTTCCCGACGCTGGGCTGCAAAGAATTTCTCCGTGGTCTCTTCCGAAATGGCATCGGGCACCTTCCATACCGGCTGGCCGTAGCTCCCGGAAGGACTGGAGGCATAGCTCCGGCCAAAGGCGCTGGTCCGGGGCTGGTATCCCCGGTCCCCGCCCTGGAACAAAGGCTTCTCTTCCGGGGCCGGTCCCCGGTTCTGTCCGGATCCCGCAGCCGCCGGTTCCCTTTTCCGGAACCCCGGCTGGGCCAGGGCCACGGTGCCGTCCCCTTCGGATTTCCCGGCCATGGGCTGGGTCAGTGCCTGGCAGAGGCCATGGTACACCGCCCGGTATACGGCACTTTCGTCCCCGAATTTGATCTCGCTTTTCTGGGGATGGACATTGATGTCGATGAGATGGGTATCGATGCCGATGTTCAGCACCGCAAAAGGGAACCCGGCTTTGGGGATCTGGGACTGGTAGGCGTGGTCGATGGCCTTGCTCACCATCCGGTTGTTGATGCACCGGCCGTTTACAAACAGGGTCTGCCACTGGCGGGTGCCTTTCAGCAGGGTGGGACGGCTGATGAACCCTTTCAGGGTGATGCCGTCCTGGGCATAATCCACCGTCAGCAGTTCCCGGGTCACTTCCTTCCCGTACAGGGAGGCAATGGTATCCACCAGGTCCCCGCTGCCCGGGGTATTGATCACTTCCTTGTCGTCCCGGGTGAGCACCAGGTGCACATCGGGCCGGGACAAGGCGATCTTGGACAGGATATCGCTGATGTAGCGGCCTTCGGTGTTCACCGTCCGGAGGAACTTCCGCCGGGCGGGCACGTTGTAGAACAGGTCCTTCACCGTAATGGTGGTGCCCACATCCCCGCCCATGGATTCCACGTCCATGTCCTCTCCCCCGTCCAGGGTGATCCGGGTGGCGAATTCCGCCCCGGCTTCCCGGGTGAGCAGGGTAAAGTGGGAGACGGACGCGATGCTGGGCAGGGCCTCTCCCCGGAACCCCAGGGTATGGAGGGTCAGCAGGTCGTCCGCTTTCACGATCTTGCTGGTGGCATGGCGCAGGATGGCCATCCGGGCGTTGGCTTCATCCATGCCGGATCCGTTGTCCCGGACCCGGATGAACTCCGTTCCCCCGGCAAAAATGCTCACTTCGATGGTATCGGCGCCGGCATCCAGAGAATTCTCCACCAGTTCCTTCACCACGGAAGCGGGTTTTTCCACCACTTCCCCGGCGGCGATCTGGTTGGAGGTGTTCTGGTCCAGCAGCTGCACTTTGGCACTCATCAGCTGCGGCCTCCTTCCCGTTTGGCTTCTTCCTGGAGCTTGTACAGGGTGTTCAGGGCTTCCAGGGGCGTCATGGTCATCACATCCAGGTTCCGGAGCGTATCCCCGATCACATCCCCGAAGAGGCTGGGCTGGAGGTCTTCTTCTTTGGGGGCCTCCGGCTTCTGGGGAACCGGTGCCGCCGGCTGCCCGGTTGTGCCCTGGGCGGTGTACTGGGCCAGCAGTTCGTCAGCCCGTTTCACCACTTTTTCCGGCAGTCCCGCCAGCCGGGCCACATGGATCCCGTAGCTCTTGTCGGTGCCCCCGGGGACGATCCGCCGGAGGAACACCACTTCTTTGCCCTTTTCCTTCACCGCCACAGAATAGTTCTTGATCCCCGGATCCAGCTGTTCCAGTTCGATCAGTTCGTGGTAGTGAGTGGCAAACAGGGTCTTGGCCCTGATTTTGTCATTGATGAATTCCACCACCGCCCGGGCGATGCTCATGCCGTCGTAGGTGCTGGTACCCCGGCCCACTTCGTCCAGGATGATCAGGCTGCGGCTGGTGGCATATTTCAGGATGTTGGCCACTTCGTTCATTTCCACCATGAAGGTGCTCTGGCCGGTGGCCAGGTCGTCGCTGGCCCCCACCCGGGTGAAGATCCGGTCCACGGGACACACGTCCGCTTCCCGGGCCGGGATGAAGCTGCCCATCTGGGTCATGAGGGTCAAAAGGGCCACCTGGCGCATGTAGGTGGATTTCCCGGCCATGTTGGGGCCGGTGAGGATGATCAGCCGTTCATCAGTATTGTTCAGGTGCACATCGTTGGGCACGAACAGTTCCCGTTCCAGGAGTTTTTCCACCACCGGGTGCCGGCCGTCTTTGATGAGGATTTCCTGCCGGTCGTTCAGCCGGGGGCACACATAGCTGCCCTTGAAGGCTGCCATGGCCAGGGAATAGAGCACATCCAGCACCCCCAGGGCCCGGGCGGTTTCCTGGACTTCCACCAGATGCTGCCGGATATCCTGGCGGATTTCGTTGAACAGGTAGTATTCCAGCTGCTGGATCTTTTCCCTGGCGCTGAGGATCTTGTTTTCAAACTCCTTCAGTTCCGGCACGATGTACCGTTCCCCGTTCACCAGGGTCTGTTTCCGGATGAAGGTATCCGGCACCTGGGACACCTGACCCCTGGACACTTCGATGTAGTAGCCGAAGACCTTGTTGTATCCCACCTTCAGGTTCTTGATGCCGGTCTGGTCCTTGATCTTCTGTTCGAAGTGCAGCATCCACTGGTTGTTGTTTTCCGCAATGTCGTGGACTTCGTCCAGTTCGGCGTTGAAGCCTTTCCGGATCATGCCCCCGTCCCGGACGGTGAAAGGCGGATCGTCCACAATGCCCCGTTCCAGTTCGTCCAGCAGGTCCTCATGGAGGCTGATCCGGCCGTCCAGGGTATGGAGCAACCCCTGGGGCACCTGGTCCAGCAGGCTCTTCACCTGGGGCAGGGCCCGGAGGGCGGTCCGGAGGGCGGCCAGGTCCCGGGCGTTGGCGGAACCCACTTCAATCCGGGACAGGATCCGTTCCAGGTCGGTGATTTCACTGAGGGCATCCCCCAGGTCCGTACGGAACCGGGCGTTGTCCACCATCCAGCCGATGGCCTGCTGGCGGAGCCGGATCCGGGCGGTATCCAGGAGGGGTGCTTCCACCCACTGGCGCAGCTGCCGGGCCCCCATGGCGGTGCGGGTGTAATCCAGCACATCCAGCAGGGTGCCGTGGCGGGTGCCGTCCTTCATGTTCTTCACCAGTTCCAGGTTCCGGATGGCGGTGGCATCCAGGTTCATCACCGCGTCCGTAGTGATTTCCCGGAGCCGGTTGATCTGGGCCAGATCGCTTTTCACGTTTTCATGGATATACTGGAGCATGTGCTCCACGGTGCCCCGGACCAGGGGCAGCTTCCCGGCGGGACAGTCACTTCCGAAATGCCGGGTGAAGTAATCCAGGCCGGGCACCGGGTCGTACTGGTTCACCATGCAGTCCGGCAGTTTCTGGACCATTTTGTCCAGCAGGCCGCCGAAAGCCTCGGAGGATTCCGTCAGCACCAGTTCCGCCGGCTGGATCCGGTACAGCTGGTCCAGCACCGCTTCTTCCCGGTCCTTCCCCCGAGCCGTGTACCAGGCACATTCCCCGGTGGACACATCGGCGTAGGCCAGGCACAGGGTGTCCTCCTGCTGTTCCAGGCAGGCCAGGTACTGGTTGTGGTTCTCTTCCAGCACCGCGTCGCTGAGCACCGTGCCCGGGGTCAGGATCTTGGTCACCTGGCGCTTCACGATGCCCACGGCTTTTTTCGGATCTTCCATCTGGTCGCAGATGGCGATTTTGTACCCTTTCCGGATCAGCTTGGCCAGATACCCGTCCACCGAATGGAAGGGCACCCCGCACATGGGCATGGAACTGGAAGCACCGGCCTTTCCTCCGGCCCGTTTGGTCAGGGTCAGGTTCAGTTCCCGGGAAGCGGTAAGGGCGTCTTCATTGAACAGTTCGTAGAAATCCCCCAGTCGGAAGAACAGCAGCTCGTCCTTGTGCTGTTCCTTGATTTCCAGATACTGCTGGAGCATGGGTGTAAGGGCGGTCATAAGGCAGCACGACCTTTAAGGAGCCAGGTCTGGGCGGTTTCGATGGTTACCGGGACCAGGTCTCCCGGGTTGAAGAACCGTTCTCCCACCGGCCACAGCACCAGTTTGTTCCCATCGGTGCGGCCGCTCCACATTTTGCTGTTGTTGTGGCTGAGCCCTTCCACCATCACCGGCAGGGTCCGTCCCACCAGTTTCTGGTTGTGCTTCAGGCTGTGCCGGTTCTGGAGTTCCATGAGCCGGTTCAGCCGGTCTTTCTTCACCGCTTCCGGCACCTGGGCTTCCATGGCGGCCGCCGGAGTCCCGGACCGCTTGGAATAGATGAAGGTGTAGGCCGCGTCATAGCTTACCCGATCGAACAGGCTGAGGGTTTCCTGGAAATCCTCTTCTGTTTCTCCGGGGAACCCCACGATAATGTCCGTGGTGAGCACCGCTTCGGGCACGTATTTCCGGATGGTGTCCACCAGGTGCAGGTAGGATTCCCGGGTATACCCCCGGTTCATGGCCTGCATGATCCGGGTGCTGCCGCTCTGGACGGGAATGTGGAAATGTTTGCACACATGTTTGCTTTCCGCCACGGTGCGGATCAGTTCCTCGCTCATGTCACGGGGATGGCTGGTCATGTAGCGGACCCGTTCCACCCCGGGGATGGCGTCCACCTGGCGGAGCAGGGCGGCAAAGGCATCCTTGTCCCCCCGGTCCTTGCCGTAGGAGTTCACGTTCTGGCCCAGCAGGGTGAATTCCCGGTACCCCTGGTCCACGGCTTTGCGGATTTCCTCACAGATGGCTTCGGCGCTGCGGCTCCGCTCCCGGCCCCGGACATAGGGGACGATGCAGTAGGTGCAGAAATTGTTGCAGCCGTACATAATGGGCACCCAGGCCGCATAGCTGCTCTTCCGGACGAAATGGCCCTCGAATTCCCGGGGCATCACCGTCAGGTCGTTGAACATGCCGGATTTCCGCTGGGTCTGGTGCAGGTAGTCCTGGAGGATGGCACTGAAGTTGTTCACATGGGCGGTGCCGATCAGCAGGTCCACCTGGGGATATTTCTTCAGGAAATCCTCCCCGTCCTTCTGGGCCATGCAGCCGGTGACGCACAGCACCTTGGAGGGATCCTCCCGTTTCACCTGCTTCATTTCGCCGATTTTCCCCAGGATCTTCTTTTCCGCGCTTTCCCGGACGCAGCAGGTGTTGATCAGGATCACGTCGGCATCGTGATAATCCTCCGTATAGTGGTAGCCCAGGTCAGAAAGCTGCCCGGCATAATGTTCTGAATCGCTTTCGTTCATCTGACAGCCGTAATTCAGAATGGTGTAATGCTTGGTCATTGGTGTTTGTTTCCCTTCTATTGTAATAATTGCACAGGATGGCAGTAAAAAGTCTCAATAGTTAATTATACGATGAACGGCAAAAAAAAGGAAGGGGGTGCCCCGTCCGGCTGCCCCCCGTTGGTGTGGTAAGTGATTAAGTGGTTAAGTGGTTAGGTGGTTAAGTGGTTAAGTGGTTAGGTGGTTAAGTGGTTAAGTGGTTAGGTGGTTAGGTGGTTCATCGTTTAAGACCTCCTTAATACCATAATTTTCCCCATATCTGCCAGAAAACAAACGTTGTCTTACATCCCAGCCAGCAACTGGCTGAATTCATCCAGGGTATAACTTCCTTCTCCTGGAATTTTTTTCTTGTCGAACACCATATAATACCGGTAATTGCTCCCTGCCAGGTTCTTCCACTTGGTTCCCAGCTGAAGCTTTTTCTGGCTGTCCGAACCGTCCAGGTAATCCCCTTTGGTTTCAATCATTAAAATCCGGCCGTTTTTCAGTTGTACGATGAAATCCGGGTAATGATTGATGAAGCCATTGATTTTAAACCCTTTCCGATCGATGTTCCGATGCCACCACAGGACCTTGTCGCTGCAGGCAATCACTTCGTTCAGCATCCGCATTTCAAAAGAATCCAGATCCTTCTTTTCTCCTTCATACAAAGAATTGGGAATGGAGGTAATGGCTTCTGCCGGTGTAATGATGGCCGGAAATGCATAGGACGGTTCACAGGTAATCTTTCCCGTTTCCAGCCAGTCCTGGAATTTCTGGATCCGATACTTCTCTGTCAGGCTTTTCAATTTATCCTGAATCCGGCTGGCATAAGATGGAATGGACGTTTCCATCTGCTGCAGTTCATCTTCTGTCATGTTGTGGATGACACGCTTCACATATTCCTGCACTTCACTGGTTACATACTGGTTGTTTTTGTTGATGTGCCGGGTCAGGATTTCCGCACATTGAGCAATCCGTTTCTCCGGTGCGATTTTTTCCAGATACTTGCGGATTTCTTCCTGGTCCGAAAGGTTGACCTTCCTGTATTTGGGCACAGCTTCTCCCTTCTGCTGCACATCCACCTGGTACATTTCTCCGGTGGAAAGCTGGAAACTAATCTGGGCATCCTGCCCTGTAAGAGAAAAACCGTCTGTCAGGCTCTCCGGCGTCAACAGTGTTTTTTCTCCCCCGAAAAGGTCCGCTTCCGTCCGCAGGAAAAATTGGGGAATCCGAAGCTGTTCCGCCTGGGTCCGGAACTCTGCCATCATTGGATACTGGTTCTGCATGGCGCCCAATTCGCCTCCCATCAGTCCCTGTTCTTCCTGTTTTTTCGTTTCATCCTGATACTGCTGCCCCTGTTTTACAGCCTGGGCCATCATTTCCCCTACCGTCGAATCCAAAGGCGGTCTGCCTGATTCGTTCGGCTGATTCAGCTCTCGCTGTACGGCCTCCGAATCAATATCATCATATTCTTCAGCCGGAGTTTCTTCTTTTCCTTCTTCTTGAGATTCCGGCTGATGAGGAAAAAGACTGCTTTCCTGGGCCTGGGACTGGGCTGGCTGGAATTCAGGCATTTCTCCATCTCCCACCCGGTAATCTTTCCGGCTGAAGCCAGCGTCATTCAGCCCTTTGACAATGCTTTCCAGGACTCCTTGGAATTCTTTGGAACTGGTAAGCACAAAGGACATGTTCAAGAGGCTTTTTCCATACTGACGGGCATAAGGCTGGCGCAGGATCCGTCCTACAATCTGTTCCACATCCACCTTGGACGTTTTATTGGCCAGAGAAGCCAGGATATAGGCAAAGGGACAGTCCCACCCTTCCTTCAGGGCATTGACCGTAATGATGTAGCGGATGGGGCACTGGGGACTCATCAGATCCACCTGCTTCAAATCATCCACATCGGCGGTCTTGATGGCAATTTGTTCTTCCGGAATCCCGATTTTCAGCAGCAGTTCCCGAACCTTCGTAAACGTGGTGCTGTCTTCTTTCACTTTGGGCTGGGCCTGGAACAGGACAATGGGCCGGATGTACGGTCCTCCATTTTGTTCCAGGGCTTTGGCCTGAGATTCCAGGATGCCTCGAAACTGGATGGCGTCCTGGAGCACACTTTGCCGATTGTTCCGGTTGAACACCATCACCGGCAGCTTCACCATATTTTCTTTTTTTAGTTCCCGGGCATCCACATAGGACACCACATTGCTGCTGGCCCGAGGAGTAGCCGTCAGTTCCAGAATAAAAGAGGGATTCAGGTTCTCCAGCATTTCTTCACTGAGTTTGGAGGTGGCATTGTGGCTTTCATCCACAACGGCCACCGGATGCAGGGACCGGAGAACCTGGATCAGGGCCGTATCCGGGGTATTTTCCAGCAGATAATCCGTTCCCCTGGCGTATCCCAGAAAGGGCATCAGATTCCCATTTTCCTGGAACACCTTCCGGTCTTCCTTTTTCTTGGAATTGATCCGCAGAGAGGCGTAGCTCATGACACACACGGACAGCTGGTCCCGGACCGTATCAGGAGAAAAATTCTGGGCATTCAGCAGGGCATCTTTGGTGTACACCATCACTTTTCCGCCAAAATCCCGGTCCAGCTGATGACGGTAGGGATGATGGGGATTGGAAAGATTCTGTATGGTCTGGCTCAGAATGGAATCCGAAGGCACCAGCCACACCACGGCCCGGTTCTGAGCCAGGGGCATGTGATCAAAAATCGGTTTCACCGCACAACAGGCCATAAAGGTTTTACCCCCGCCAGTAGGGACTTTCATGCACACATGGGGCACCCCAGGAATCCGCTCCCGGTACGGAGGCACGCCTCCTTTGCCCACCTTGATGTCCTTGGACTGCCAGAACGCCTTCCAGCCTTTTTTGATATCGTTCTGGGCATTCACCGCGTCCATAAACAGGGACAGATCCTGGAGCACGTTTTTCTGATAATTTTTCAGTTCCATGATGCTGCCTCCTTAAAACCGGGCAATGTCCCGGGGAATTTTTTTGAACGTAATATGATATTTCTGCAGTTCCTCTTCACTGAGGGTACACCGGTCCGCATACATCACATAGCTTTCGCCTTTTGTCCTGACTTTAGCCAGAAAATCCCAGTTCAGGGTAGTGGCTGCGTTCCGGTCGTAATGGAAATAATACACGGTATCCATCCATTTTCCCAGGTAGGCCGGTTCTTCTGGCCGGATTGGTTCCGCCGGCTGCCGGGTTTCTGTGAAATAGACGTATTTGCGGATTTCCTCCAAACCGATTTCCTCGTTCAGGAAATCCCCGTGGAAAATCGGCTGTCCCAGTTCATAATAACTGAAGCTGCCGCCAATACCCTTAATTTCATCAGTTGCTTTTATAGTTCCAATAACTTGTAAATGATTATCAATTATTTTTATACTAACATTATCATACGCATTTTTTGCTTCTTTTTTAATTTTTAAAGCTTGTTCTATTAATTCTTTACCCTTTTCTAATACTTTTAAAGTTATTTTTTCTTCCATCAGAACATTTTCTTTATTTTTTTCTTTTGAATAACCAGAAATAACCTTTTTTACTCTCTGAGCTGTGATATCATTTGCATAATCCATCATTTCTACAAGGATAAATTTTCGGTTTCCATTATCTTCTAGATTAGTTTCAAGTACAGAATGTGCCGTAGTTCCAGAACCAGCAAAAGCGTCCAATACAATCGAATCTTTATTTGTAGCAATTTGAATAATTCGTTTCAGTAAGCGAGTTGGTTTTGGCGTATCGAAGACTTTTTTACCAAAAATCGTCTTAATCTCTTTTTTTGCTTCATCTGTATGTCCTGTTTCATCATAAGACCAAAAATTTGTGACTACCCTGCCTTCAGTATCTTTTAAATAAGTTTTTCTAGCTATTCCACCCAATCCATTGCTGGTGAAAAAGAATAGTGGCCAGCATCCTTTGTCGTATACCATTTTCGCGTGTTTTTTTGCCTCGCTTAAGGGTTCCGCTAAAATGATTCCTTTTACATCTTTTTTAATCTTATTAACAGAGATACCGCATACTTCAGCTCGTCTATCTTCATCATGTAAGTTTTCATACTTATAAGCTGCCCAATTCTGCATAACGTTCAGCATGTCATCCTGCTGCCATGGCCAACAAGCTCCGTTATACGGATAAATCATGTCCCCCGTAAATGGATGTTGGATAGCATAAACCATTCCTTGGTGGGTAGCAGCACTAGGAGCAAATGCATCACTCGTACGCCAAAGTTCTTTATCCCCATCTTTATTTTGATATTTAGAATTCATTTTTTTCGTTCTAGGTAATTTATGAGGTGTCCATCCTATTTTTTTAGAATAAACAAGAATATATTCCGTTTCTCCACTAATACCTTTGGAATCATTACGAGGAGAATAAGTATGCTGCCATGAAATAGATGCTACAAAACATTGAATACCAAAAATTTCATCACAAATTTCTTTTAAATGAGCTTGTTCATTATCATCTATACTGATAAATATAGCTCCATCTTCAGACAATAAACGTTGTAACAGCCGCAGTCGGGGATACATCATGCACAGCCATTTATCGTGACGGCTCAGGTCTTCCCCTTCTTTTCCCACCACTTCCCCCAGCCATTTCTGGATCCGGGGATCATTCACATTGTCGTTGTACACCCAGCCTTCGTTCCCGGTGTTGTAGGGAGGATCGATATAGATACATTTTATCTTCCCTTCATACTGGGGCAGCAGGCTTTTCAGGGCTGCCAGATTGTCTCCGTGGATGATTTTATTTTCACTGCCATTATCTTCCGGGTGCTGACCTTTTTCGTCATAGCTGTATACCCGCTGCAGCACCTGGTACGGCACTTCCAGATGGTGATTGACCACCTTGTTCTTGCCAATCCATTCCAGCGTCGGCATTCTGCATCCTCCTCATTTTTGGCGAATTCCTGAAATCCGCATATATTCTCTCATTTTATAACTATAACAGGAAATGAGCCCCTTGACAAATAAAAAACCAGCAGCCCGGTCAGGTCAGGCTGCTGGTCACCAGAATGAAAATCGAGTCAGCATCAGTCCCGGAGTCAGCAGGACCGATGTTGGAACTCCTGGGCTTCCCCTGCTGCAGGGATTCCAAAAGTTGGGTAAAACAGTTGTTGTAGAAACGAAAGCCTGCAAGCACTGGTCGAGGGTGCTATGGTTGCAGATTTCGTTGACCACCACGCCCGTATACTGCCGGGCCGTCAGTGGGATCCCGACAGCGAGACTGGGTTATGGACATGTTGGGTGGGCCTCCTTTATCGTTCATCGTTGGCCGTTAAGGACCATCTGCCCCGGCAGATGGTCTCCTTTTGCCGGAACGGGATGACCGGGCGACACGGCTGCGCCGGTCTTGGTCCTCCCATACGGGGCCGGTATCGACAGGCCGTGCATCAGGCGGGCCGCCCGGCGTGCGGCCCCTACGGTATCGCAATGGGTCGTTGGAATTTCGTACATTTCGCGGGGCAACCGGCGTGCGGCCCCTACGGTATCGCAATGGGTCGTTGGAATTTCGTACATTTCGCGGGGCAACCGGCGTGCGGCCCCTACGGCATCGCAATGGACCATTCGCCCCTTCCGTCCCGCTCTACACGCTTCCCTATTTCCCCTCTGTGCCATTGTTCTCCATTTTCTTTTTCATTTTCTGAAGAGCCTTTCGATAGCGTCCATACAGACTGGAGACAGGGCATCCAAATTCTCTTCCGATGGATTTCCAGGGGGTTCCTCTGACGGTGGCAAGACATACAAGACGGTGTTCGGCAGGGGTAAGACATTGGAGCGCCTTCTGAAGTTCCCCCCTTCGTATCCGCATGGTAAAATCTTCCGTGTAACTCGTCTCCTGATTCTGCGCATAGATTTTCTCCTTTACTTTGTTCCAGCGTATCTGCTTCCGGATGTAATGGGAAAGCAGGTAGTGCAGATGGGTATTTACGAAACCGGGGAACCGTCTTGGGTCTTCTCCGGGGTATTTCCGGATGGCTTCCAGGAGCCCCAGCACCAGCTGGCTGGCCAAATCCATCCGCAGGGAGGGATTTTTTTCCTGTCCGGCCAGTTTCTGCACCAAAGGCCGGAAAGCGATGACGATGGCCAGCTGGGCTTCCTGATCCCCGCTCCGGGCCCTGGGCAGCAGGGCCGTCAGATCCGTGCTTTTGTTTTTCTTCATATAGGCCTCCTTCCGTCAGGCAAACAGGCTGGGATCCAGCTCCCAGATTTCCGGCTTGTTCCGTGTTTCTCCGGCCTGGGGGAACAGGGTTTCCGGATTCCACCGGTGGTCCCGGCCTTTGGCTTCCAGTTCCACGGTCATGCCGCCGATGCGGCTGATGAGCCGGTCGATGGTCCGCCTTTCTTCCCACCCGGTTTTGTTCCGGGCCCGGTGGAACCTTTCCTGGAGGGCCTGCAGGGAAAAATTGCTGGTGAACACGGTCTGCCGCCGGGCAGTATACCGGGCATCGATGAGCAGGAACAGCTGTTCCAGTCCCCATTCGGTGACTTTTTCGGTGCCCAGATCGTCCAGGATCAGGCAGGGGACTTCCTGGTACTGGTCCATCCGTTGGTTCCAGTCTCCCTGGATATTCCGCCGCAGCTGATTCAGCAATCCGGCCACGGTGGTGAACCGGACGGCTTTGCCCTGGGCAAGGAGCTCCTTGGCAAAAAGCACTGCCAGCATGGTCTTGCCCACCCCGGAAGGTCCGTGGAGGAAGAAGCCCCTGCCGGGCCGTTTTTCCCTGGCCAGCTTCCGGACGGTCTCCAGGGCCTTGCGGTTCCCCGGTTCCACCTGGTATTCCGAAAAGGTGCAGGAAAGGAACATTTCCGGCAGTCCGGCCTGTTCCAGCAACTGCCGGTTCCGTTCTTCCCGGCGCTGGATTTCCCCATAGGGACAGGGACTGAGGGCTTCCCGGACGGTTCCGGCATAGTAGACCACCAGAGGCATATAGCCGGGAGTGGGCTGGGTGCACTTTTTCCCGCTGCAGTTCCGGCACCGTTCCTGGGCCTTCAGGGCGTACTGGATATCCCACTCTGCATTGCGGTACAAGGAGGAAGGAAATATGGCAATCCAGAAGCAACTGACTGCAGTGACTCTGCAGCTGGAAGTAAGCAACGGCGTGGACAAAAATGACCAGCCCAAGTTCAAGAACATCAGCTATGAAAAGCTGGCAAGGGAAGCCACTCCCGAAAAACTGGCGGAAGTGGGCAAGGAATTTGGCAACCTGATGCAGGAAGCTCCCAAAGGCATGTACGTGGTGGAACGCCATGCCCTGAATGAAGTGGCGTAAAGGAGGTAAGGCACAATGGCAGATTCCAGAAAACTGGACCTGATTTTCAAAGACAGTGAAAAGGCAACGAAAAACATCCGTATCCCCAACCCCCGCACGGACGTGGACCGGGAAACGGTACTGCCGGTAATGAACAAAGTGGTGGAAAGCAAAGTCTTCCTCACCAAGAACAATCTCCCGGTGGAAACCATCCAGGGGGCCAAAGTGACCGACGTCAAGGACCTGCTCTCCGACGGGGCCAGTGACGAAAGCACCGAGGCCTGACCATGGATGACCTGACCCTGCTGGCCGGCCAGGCTGCCCAGTACGGGTTCCCCATGGTCATTTCCTGGTACCTCCTGGTACGCATGGAAGAGAAACTGGAGAACCTGACCCAGAGCATCGAACGGCTGCGCATGGCAGTGAAATGTGAATAGAGGGAAAGGCCGCCGGAAAACCTCCGGCGGCCTTTGTCAGCAAGGAATCTGTCGGGACCGCCGTCCCGCTCTTCCCTCTTCCCTCTTTCCTTCCCATCACGGCAGCCCTGGGAAACTGGTCACGTATTTGATCCGGATATCCGGGAAACTGGTGACGAACTGGATGGTGAAATCTTCTCCGTATTCCACGAACTGCCACTCTCCGATTCCGGACGGAAAATGGTCCACCACTTTCACCTTCAGATCCGGGAAACTGGTGACCACCTGGACCTTGATATCCGGGTTGTATTCCACCACCCGTACTTTGCCTGCCAGACGGATGCCGTTGAAGGTACCGTTGGAACTCACTGCAGAGGAAGCCAGGGCGGCCGTGGTCCACAGCAGGCAGAACAGGGCGGCAAGGATGCCTGCCAGCCAATATTTTGTCCGTTTCATCGCAATCCCTCCTCTGGCTGAATATTCTGTATCTATTATAGCATAAAAAGGGCGCTGTGAAAAAATCATTCACAGCGCCTTAAATTTGCCAGCGTAAGCTGGCTTCCATCGGCTAGAGACTAGTGACTAGAGACTAGTGACTAGAGACTAGTGACGGGGATGTGAAAATCATTTTTTCACATCCCCTTGTCTGGAGTCAGGAGTCTGAAGTCGGAAGCCCCAGGACAGGATTTGCCCCTATTTCTCCGGCCCCTCCTGGTGCACGTGGGCTATGGGGATCCATTGCTTTTGGGGGAAGAACACGGACCAGACGGCCACCAGGGACAGGAAGATGCAGAAAAAGCCTCCGGTGAGGATGCCGGGCAGCATCCGTTTCACCGGCAGGTCCCCGGCCTTGATGGCGCAGGTGCCCATCACCAGGCTCAGCCCATAGAGCATGGTCCACCACAGCACGTCTTTCAGGGCAAACAGGGGTCTGCCTTCCACCGCATGGTACCCCACCCACAGTACATTGGACAGGAAATAGAAGCCGAACACCACGCACATGAGCATGGGGACGAAATTGTCGATGAGCCGGGCATCGGGCCGGGCCCGGAAATGGGCCAGCCACTCCTTCCGGTACTCCCGGGCAATCTGATAGTTGCCGGTCATCCACCGGCGGAGCTGGCTCACCATCCCCTTCCAGGTCACCGGCTGCTCGTCATAGAACCGGGCATCGTCCTGGTAAACGGAAAATACGCCCTTGAAGTTCTGCTGCATGGAAAATTCCATGTCCTCCACAATGGTCCGGGTATGCCAGCCTTCCGGCTCCAGCAGGGAAGCATCGAAGCCGAACCCGGTGCCGGAGATGATCCCCGGCAGATCCACATTGGCCCGGGGCTTGCTGAACAGGTCCACACTGAGCCAGTACATGCTGTACCATTGGGAAATCAGGTTGTCGAAGGGATTCAGGGGCAGCCGGTTTCCCATCACCAGCCGGGCTCCCCGGCGGAAGCTGCCGTCCAGGGCCGCCAGGAACCCCCGGTCCGCCATATTGTCCGCATCGAAGATCACAATATGGCTGAAGGTCCCGCCATACCGCTGGCGGATGAGAGGGATGCCCCAACTGAGCACCGCCCCTTTTCCGGTACGGGGGCCTTCCTTCCGTTCCAGCACCGTCACATGGGGATACCGCCGGCCCACCTCCGGGGTTCCGTCCTCACAGTGGTCCGCCAGCAGGAACACCCGGTACAGGTCCCTGGGATAGTCCTGGTCTTCCAGGCTCTGGAACAGTTTCCCCACCACATTGGCTTCATTGTGGGCGCAGACCAGGATGGCGAACCGGCTGGGTTCTCCCGTCACCGGTTTCTCTTTCCGCCGGGTCAGAAGGCCCATGAATACCGTGCTGCAGGTCCAGAGAAAGGTCACCACCAGCAGCAGCTGGACGATGAAGGTCAGTCGATACATCATGGAAGGTCCCTCATACAGCGGTCAGGATGAACAGCAGGGCCGCAAAGATCCCCATTACATATTCCACAATGATCAGTTCGAATTCATTGGGGAAGATAAAAGCCAGGCCCAGGCCCAGGAAGCCCCCGGTCAAAGCGATCCGCAGCATGGCCACCGCCATGCTCCGGGTGGTTCCCTTGTTGTCCCGGATCCGGTTCCACAGGGCTTCTCCCGCACCCCGGAACATCCGGGGCGCCGCCTGGCTGTACACCAGGAAGCCGCCTGCCACGGTGCACACCAGGGAAGCCAGGAAAATCCGGGGATAGGAAGCCGGGAACGGCACCACCTGGTACAGGTCGCCTCCCACTGCCGGGAACACCGCCATGGGTACGGCCCCGATCACACTCAGGACAAAGAACATGGTGGCCGTCCGCTGGTCTTCCACGCACAGATAGGGTTCCCGGGGGCTGCGCATCCCCTGCCAGATCCGGAAGGGCAGATAGGCGGAGAGCAGGGCTCCCAGGAATTCAATGGGGATGAAATTGGAACTGCCGCCGGTGAGGGCCATCCCCGCCGCTGCTCCCAGGGCCGCCGCAATGGCTCCCAGCCGGCCGAAGATCAGCCCGTAGGGTACGGACAGCATGGCCTGGATCCGGAGCCCGCTAAGGCCGGGCACCACCTGATACAATTGAGAAACCGCAAATAATACCGTATACAGAAGAAACAGGACCACGCCTGTCTTCACTCGTTCACCCATGACTCATTCCTGCTTTCTGGTTTGTTTTTTCTGAAGATCCTGCCACAGTTCCCCGATGGTCCGGTGGAATACCGGATGGACCACCTGGGGAGCAATGGCGGCCAGGGGCTCCAGTACGAAGCTCCGGTTGGCCATATCCGGATGGGGCAGCACCAGGTCTTCACTGTGGATGCACTGGTCCCCGAAAAGAAGCAGGTCCAGGTCGATGTTCCGCTCTCCCCAGTGCCGCTTCCGCTGCCGGCCCATTTCCTGCTCGATGGCCAGGAGGGTATGGAGCAGGCTTTCCGGATCCCCCGTCCATTCCACTTCCGCCGCTCCGTTGAGGAATTCAGGCTGGTCCGTCACCCCATATGGCTCCGTGGCCAAAAGAGGCGAAACCTGCCGCACCCGGATGCCGTGTTTCTCCATCAGCTCCAGGGCCCGGCGGATGTTTTCTTCTTTATTCCCCAGGTTGCTGCCCAGGGCCACATAGGCTACTGGCATCTCCGGATCGCCTCCAGCATCCGGATCAGCCGGACATTTTCCTTCACATCATGGACCCGCACCATCTGGGCCCCGGCGTACAGAGCCGCCGCCGACAGGGCCATGGTCCCTTCCAGCCGCTCTTCCGTAGGCAGATCCCCCAGCACCTTGCCGATGAACCCTTTCCGGGAGCCGGCCAGGAGCACCGGGATGCCGTGGCCGGTCATTTCCCCCAGCCCATGGCACAGGGCCAGGTTCCCTTCCAGATCCTTGGCAAAGCCCAGGCCCGGATCCAGGATCACCTTGTCCTTTCCCAGTCCCGCCCGGGCACAGGCTGCCGCCCGTTCCAGCAGGTACTGGGACACTTCTCCCACCACATTGTGGTAGGTCTTCATTTCGTCCCCCATCATGGTCTTGGGCGTCCCCCGCATGTGCATCAGCACCAGGGGTGCCTTGGCCCGGGCGGCCACGTCCAGCATCCGTCCGTCCCCGGTGGCGGCGGTCACGTCGTTGATGATGTCCGCCCCGGCGGCCAGGGCCGCTTCGGCCGTTTCCGCATGATAGGTATCCACACTGAGGATGGCCTCCGGAAACTGCTTCCGCAGGGCGGAAAGGGCCCCGGTGACCCGGCGTTTTTCCTCTTCCGGGGTCACGGGATCCGCCCCCGGCCGGGTGGATTCTCCCCCGATGTCCAGGAGATCCGCCCCATCCCGGAGCATGGTTTCCGCTTTGGCCAGCAGGGCTTCCTCCCCGCTGATCCGGGATCCGGCATAGAAGGAATCCGGGGTCACGTTCAGGATCCCCATCACCCGCATTTTTTCATAGGTCAGCTTCCGGCCGTCCGCCAGAAGGGTCACCACAGGTCCCGGTTCCAGGAATTCCCACAGGTCGTCCATAATGGACTGGATGCCGAACCAGTTGGCCATGGTCCCCAGCTTGGTCAAAAGCTGCCGGTACTGCCGCCGGTTCCCCAGGAGGATCACATCCACCCGGTCCAGGCTGCAGTTGATGGTGCCCTTGGGGTTCACACATTCCCCGCCCAGGGCCAGCATTTCCTGTTTCAGGATGTTGGCGGCCGGGGTGCGGATCTGGAGCAACTTCAGGGGCTCCACCGAAGCTTTGGGAGCCATCAGTTCCATCCCCATGGGATGGACTTCGATTTTTTCCATTTCATAGCGGATCCGTTCAGACGGAATGGTCAGGAACATGTCACACCTCTTTCTCCACCGTGGCAAAGGCATTGTGGTTGTGGATGCTTTCTTCGCTTTCCACCGTTACCGTATACCAGTCGATCCGGGGATCCCCATTGAGCTGGAGGGCGATTTCCCGGACCGCGTCTTCCACGAACCGGGGATTCTCATAGGCCATTTCCGTGACGCATTTTTCGTCCGGCCGCTTCAGCAGGGAATAGAGAGGCGTGGACGCCCCTTTTTCCGCCATCTCCACCAGTTCCTCGATCCATACCGGCTGGGTGGAACGGATGCGGATCTTCGCCCAGGCCCGCTGGTTGTGGGCGCCGTATTTGCTGATTTCCTTGGAGCAGGGGCACAGGGTATGGATGGGCACATCCACGCCCACTTCCAGGGAGAAGGTCTCCCCTTTTTCCGCCCGGAAATGGCAGTCCACGTCCAGGTAGCTTTCAATGCCGCTGACCGGGGCCTTCTTGGTGATGAAATAGGGACAGGAAAATTCCAGCAGGGCCTTCCGGGCTTCCAGTTTCTGCCGGAGATGGTCCAGCACTTCTTCCAGTTCGTGGGGACGGATGGCCCCCACCTGTTTCAGACATTCCACAAAACGGCTCATGTGGGTCCCCCGCTGTTCCTGGGGCAGATCCACCGCCAGGGCCACTTCCGCCACCGTGTGCTGGGTTCCCTTTTCCCGGTCCGCCAGGACGATGGGCCACCGGAGGTTCCGGATTCCCACGTGTTTCAGGGCAATGTGACGCAGATCCTGCTGCGCCTGGACATCTTTCAGCATGATTCACCTCGGTACACAATGCCGCTGGTCCTGGTTTCCCACACCTGGACTTCGTACAGGGTGTAGTTGGCCCCGGTCAGCGGTTCCTTCAGCTTGTTCCAGACCCAGACGGCGATGTTTTCCGCCGAAGGCTGGGGCAGGATGTCGTTGAGGCAGTGGTGGTCCAGCTGGTCCACCACCAGGTCCTTCACCGTATGCTTGAACTGGACAAAATCCAGTACCATCCCCTCCTGGTCCGGATGGCCTTCCACCTTCACCACCAGCTTGTAGGTATGGCCGTGGAGATGCTCGCATTTGCCGTGGTAGTTGGGCAGATAGTGGGCTGCGTCAAACTCGAATTCCTTGATACAGATCATATGGTTCCCTCCTGGAGATCAAAATCGTTTTGCCGCAAAGCTTCATAAAGCACAATGGAAACCGAATTGGCCAGGTTCAGGGACCGGGCTTCGGAAACCATGGGAATCCGCACACACTCCTCTTCGTGGGCCTGCCGGAAAGCTTCCGGGAGACCGGCACTTTCCTTACCGAAGATCAGCAGGGAATCCGGGCCGTAGTGGACCCGGCTGTAGGATTTGTGGGCATGGGTGGTCAAAAGGAACCGGGGGCTGTCCGGATAGGCAGCCAGTACCTCCTCCACCGAATCATAGTAGTGGATGTCCACCAGGTGCCAGTAATCCAGCCCGGCCCGCTTCAGGTATTTGTCATCCACCGAGAACCCCAGGGGCCGCACCAGATGCAGGCTGGCTCCTGTGGCAGCGCAGAGCCGGGCGATGTTCCCGGTATTCCCGGGGATTTCCGGCTCCACCAGTACAATGTGCATCATTTCAACAAGCCTCCATCCCAGTCATTGCCGGAAATGGCGATGATCTTCTTCATTTGTTCGTGGAGATTCAGGATCTTCTCCGCATAATAGCTGCCCGTGGCCCATTTTCCGTTGAGCTGGGACCAGCGGGTGTAAAAACCGTTCTGGACCTTGCCTTTGTACACCAGATAATACCGGGGATCGATCACCGGGGTGGCCGGCAGCCGGTCCGTGGTATAGGCCATCAGGTGCTGGACATGGGCCCGGACCCCGTCCCGGGGGGTGGGGAACCAGGCGCCCTGGACCGTGGCACTGGTGGTCCCCAGACCACAGAAATTGTTCTGGGCCGGTACCACCGTGCCCCCGAACCGGAAGAATCCGGTTTCCAGCAGGGCCTGGCAGAATACGATGTCCCAGCGTAGCCCTTCCCGGCCGGCTTCCTGGTAGTACAGATCCACGATCTCTTCCGGGGTGGCCTTGATGGGCAGGTTGGGATTGTACCGGCGCAGCAGCACCACCGCCTGGTCCCGGGTGGCTTCCGCCGGTCCGGCAATGGTCACCTCCTGGTAATTATCCGGAAGTTCCCAGATTTTCGCCGTGGTGGTCAGGTGATGGATGATGATCTTCAGGCTGGGGTCCGTGATCACCCGGTCCTGGTTCTCCAGTTTCAGCAGTCTGTCCGGATCCGGCCACTGGGGCAGGGTCAGCTTTTCCCCCACCAGGGAGAGGCTGCCCTTCCGGATCACCAGGCTGTCGGGATCTGCCGGGCCCAGGTCACGGGATACAGGGGACAGGGGCCGCTGTTTTTCCTCTTTTGCCTGTTTCCCAGCCGGCCGTTCCTTCCGGTTCTTCCTGGAAGGATTTTCGGCCGGAGGGTCCGGCTTCCGGACTTTTTCCGGTTTCCTGGCCGGTTCCGTGGTTTCCTGCTGTTTCCGGATACCCCGGATCCGGTCCAGGAAACTCCGGTGCTCCTTTTTCTCCGGTTCCCGTTCTTTCTGGACCTTTGCCTTTTTCTCTGTTTTTTTCTTTTGGATATGGGACAGCGGGCCGTCGGTTTCGTCCAACAGGACGGTTTCCGCCGGTTTCACCCCCTGCTCCAGGGGAGAGGCCCAGACTGTCCCCGTTCCCAGCAGGCTGGCCAGCAGCAGGCCGGCCAGCATCCGTTTCTTGTTCTTGTTCAATGGGTCATACCTCATGGGTTATTTTTTCTCTCCGGCTTCCTGTTTCCGGGGGAAGATCCACAGGCTCGCCAGCATCACCACCGCAGCCGTCAGGATCCCCAGGCTGGTGGAATTCAGGATGCCGAGGCCCTTGCCTCCGTTGAAAAATTTCAGCCCCAGCACCACAGCCACCCCCAGGATGGCGGAGCAGAAGGCCCCTTTGGTGGAAGCCTTTTCCGTAAACAGGCCGAACAGGAAGGGAGCGGCCAGGGATACAGTCATCAGGGAATAGAAAATGGCCAGGGCGGTGATGATGTTGGCCATGTAGCAGGCGATGAAAATGCCGGCGATGCCGCAGACCACCGTCAGCTTCCGGCTTACCTTCAGCAGTTCCTCATCGGAAATCTCCGGATGGAAGAATGTTTTGTACAGATCCTTGGACAGGGACGTGGCCAGCATGTACAGCACCGTGTCGCAGGTGCTGACTTCCGCGGCGAAAATGGCGGACAGGGCCAGGGCACTCACTCCGAAGGGCATCATTTCCTTCATGGCTTTGGGCAGGGCCAGTTCCTGGTTCCCCAGATCCGGGAACGCCGCATAGGCGCACATGCCGATGAGCATGGGCAGGAAGGCGAACAGCAGCTGGACGATGCCGTTCCACAGGGTCCCCTGCCGGACGGCCTTTTCATCTTTGGCCGCGTAGACTTTGCCGATGAGCCCGGGAGAGATGCAGAAAGCCGGAGTCAGCATCAGGAAATAGCCCAGGATGGTGGAAGTCCCCAGTCCGTCCCAGGAAAAATACCGGGCCGTCCGGGCAGGGTCTGCCATATGGCTGGCCACCGCCGCCTGGAGACCGCTCCACCCGCCCACATACTGGAGAGCGAAGGGGGCAGCGATGCAGAACCCCAGAAGGATCACGATCAGTTCGATGATGTTCACGATGGCGGCGCTTTTGATGCCCCCGGCGGAGAAATACAGGGTCACCACCACGGCGGCGATGATGATGCCGTAGAGCTTTTCAATGCCGGCCACCACGTTCAGGATCCAGGCAATGCCCAGCAGCTGGCCGGAAAACAGGGCCAGGGTGCCGATGGCCATCATGGTGGAGGTCACGCCCCGGAAAGCGTGGGAATACCGGAAATCCAGATAATCCCCCATGGTGTACAGATTGTGCTTCCGGGCCACTTTCCATACGGCCGGGCCCACAATATAGGCCAGGATCAGGGAACCCAGGCCGCTGCAGCCGATCCACCACCAGCTGGAAACACCGGCTTTGTAAGCCAGGCCCGTGACCCCTACGGTGGAGCCTGCCCCGATGTTGGCGGCAATCAGGGTGGTGAACAGGAGACCCGCGTTAAAGGAGCGGCCCCCCACAAAGAAATCCGCGGCCCCCTTCACGTGTTTCCCCACCAGATGTCCCAGCAGGATCAGCAGCAGGGCATAACCAATAATGACCCCAAGATAAACGTTCAACGATATCACCTCAAAATTTTTTTGTAAGGTACAACGGATATTCAACAAACACCATTGTACTTTACTTGGGGCAAGTTGTAAAGGAGGGGGTGACGCAATGCGTCACCCCCTCCTTGATTGTCAGAAGCCGTATGATTGCCATATGCAAAAAATTTGCCTGCAAATTTCTCTTTCGGCCGTTGACAGCTGACAGTTGACAGTTCGGCTCCACCGGCAGCAGACCCCTTACAATTCCACCGTCTTCCCCGGTTCCACCACCAGCACTTTGCTTTGGGTGGTGGCTTCCACTTCTTTCTTGAAAGCTTCCGGATCCTGGGCGATGATGGGCCAGGTATTGTAATGGATGGGAATCACCAGCGGCACGTTCAGCAGTTCCGCTGCCAGCCGGGCATCTTCGGGCCCCATGGTGTAGTTGTCCCCGATGGGCAGCAGGGCCGCATCGATGGTTTCCAGCCGGGACAAAAGGGCCATATCCCCGAACACGCTGGTGTCTCCGGCAAAATACACGGTTTTCCCGCCAAATTCCACAATGAATCCGCAGGCGTGCCCTCCGGCAATGCCGCTGCCGTGGAAAGCCGGAGTCACCCGCACCCGGCCGAAGGGGAAGGTATGGGTGCCCCCCAGGTGCATGGCGTGGGACCGGAGCCCGTGGGCCGCCGCATCGTTGGCGATTTCCGCGGTGGAAACGATCAGGGCGTCATTGGCTTTGGCGATCTCGTAAGCCGCGCCCAGATGGTCTCCGTGGTAATGGGAAACAAAGATCACGTCCGCTTTCAGGTCCTCCGGCTTCAGTCCTTCCGGGTTCCCTTCCAGGTACGGATCGAACAGCAGGGTGGTTTTTCCGTCACACAGGGTGAAACAGGCATGATGGATGTAATGGAACTGCAGCATGGACGATTCCTCCTTATTCGATGACTTTGGCCCCTTCCGGATCGATGTCCAGATAATGCAGGGCCGTTTCCATATTCCGCTTCCGGAAGGGTTCGGCCATGGCCTCCCCCACTTTCCGGGCATCGGTATCCGCCGGCACATAGGCCAGCAGGGTGGAACCGGCACCGGAAATGATCCCGTTGTAGGCACCGGCCTGCCGGGCCCCTTCCAGGGCTTCCTCCGCCCCGGGGATCAGGGGCAGCCGGTAGGGCTGATGGAGTCTGTCTTCCAGGGCCGTCCGCAGGAAATGGTAGTCCCCGGTAAGCAGGGACCCTACCAGGAGGGCCGCCCGGCTCACATTGTACACCGCATCCCGGTGGGGCACCTGCTTGGGCAGGGCCGCCCGGGCCTTGGAGGTGGGCAGGGGCAGGGAAGGCACCAGCACCACCAGCTGGAGAGGTTTGGCCAGGGCCAGTTTCAGGCTCTCCACTTTGCCCCCTTCCATCACGTTCACGGTGATGCCTCCCAGAATGGCCGGGGCCACATTGTCCGGATGGCCTTCGATCAAGGTGGCTTCCGTCACCAGCTCTTCTTTGGAAAGAGGGTTCCCAGCCAGTGCATTGGCTGCGGTCAGCCCGGCCACAATGGCCGTGGAGCTGCTGCCCAGGCCCCGGGATACGGGCACCTGGATCCGGGACGTGATCCGCAGTCCGGTGGCCGGCTGGCCCAGCTTCTCCCACAGGGTGTAGAAGGCGGAAGCCGCCAGGTTGTTCCGGCCCTGGGGCAGGGATGCGGAATCCTGGCCTTCGGCCGTGGCCGTGACCCCTTCCCCTTCCGGCACCAGTTCATAGGTAAATACATTGTACAGGGTACAGGCCAGTCCCAGGCAGTCGAACCCAGGTCCGCAGTTGGCGGAAGTGGCCGGGACCCGTACCGTGACTTTTCTGCGCATATCTGCCATGATCAGCCCCTCTTCCTCATTCCAGGGTGCTGTCTTCCACCCGGATGATGTTGCAGATCCGGGCCACGACAGCCAGTTTGGACAGGGCGTCGGCGGCTTTCCGCAGGGCAAATTCCGATACCCCGTAGGTGATCACCACGATTTCCGCCAGGGTGCCCAGGGACCGTTTTTGGACAACGGTTTTCAGGCTGACCTTGTTTTCCCCGAAGGCGGAGGCAATGGTGGCCCATACCCCGGGCTGATCTTCCACCAGCATCCGGATGTAGCAGGGGGAGATGATTTCTTCCGGGGGCAGCATGGGTTTGGCTTCGTAGCAGGTGCAGCCCACCCGGCCAGTGCAGCCGGCCAGGATGTTCCGGGTGCTTTCGATGATGTCCCCGCAAACGGCACTGGCTGTGGGCATCCGTCCGGCCCCCCGGCCGAAGAACATGGCTTCGCCCACCGGCTGGCCTTCCACGTACACGGCGTTGAACACATCGTTGACCGTGGCCAGAGGATGGTCCTTCCGGAGCATGGTGGGATGGACCCGGGCGCTGACGCCCTTGCCCTCCTTCTGCTTGGCAATGCCCAGAAGCTTGATCACATAGCCCAGTTCATCGGCATATTCAATGTCCCGGGAAGAGATCTTGTCGATGCCTTCCACGTACACATCGTCCAGCCCCACCCGGCTGTTGAAGGCAATGGAGGCCAGGATGGCGATTTTCCGGGCTGCGTCGAAACCGCCTACATCGGCGGTGGGGTCGCTTTCCGCATAGCCCTTGTCCTGGGCTTCCTTCAGGACTTCCGCAAAATCCATGTGCTCCTGGGTCATCTTGGTGAGCATGTAGTTGGTGGTCCCGTTGATGATCCCCATGATCTTGCTGATCCGGTTGGCGGCCAGGCTTTCCTTCAGAGGACGGATAATGGGGATGCCCCCGGCCACGGCGGCTTCAAACAGGAAATCCACATGGTGGGCGGCTGCCAGTTCGAACAGTTCCTTCCCGTGGGTGGCCACCACATCCTTGTTGGCGGTAACCACGTTCTTCCCGCCCCGGAGGGCGGCTTCCATGTATTCCAGGGCCGGATGTTCCCGTCCCATCAGTTCCACCACGATGCTGATGTCCGGATCGTTGACGATGTCCTCGATCTTGTCGGTGGTGGGCAGACTGGCATCCAGGGCCCGGACTTTTTCCGGATGACGGGCCAGGACTTTTTTGATCTGGATTTCCGCTCCTACCCGTTCCGTGATCAGGTCCCGGTTCTGGTTCAGCACCAGGATCACGCCGCCCCCAACGGTGCCGGCGCCCAGCAGTCCAATGTTGATCTGTTTCATTTTATTCGCCATACCCTCATCCTCCCCGGTTAATAAGGGCTGCCACAGGGGCAGCCCGAAATGGTTCTATACACCTATAAGAGTCTTTAGTCTCTAGTCTCTAGTCCCTAGTCTGCAGCCGTTGGAAAAAATTTGCCCCTGGCAAATTTTACCCTTCAGCTAGTGACTAGTGACAGGTTGTGAAATTGAATTTCACAACCATTAATCCACCTGGCCCAGTACATCCAGCCGCTTCACCCCTTCGATGAGGCGCAGCTTGTCCATCAGGGCTTCCATATCGATGTTCAGGTATTTGGTCTCCACGGAAATGGTGGTGTTGGCCACTCCCTGGAGAGGCACGCCCTGGTTGATGGTGATCACGCTGCCTCCGTCTGCAGCAATGGTATTGAGCACACTGGAAAGAACCCCGGGCTTGTGTTCCAGCAGCAGGGAGATGGTGATGACTTTTTCCTTGCTGGCATCATAGAACGGGAATACATAATCCTTGTATTTGTAGTAAGCACTGCGGCTGAGCCCCACCTTGCTTACGGCTTCGTTCACCGTCTTCATCTTTCCCCGTTTCAGGATCTCCTTTACCAGGATGGTCTTTTTGATTGCTTCCGGAAGAATTTCCTCTCTGACTAAGTAAAATTCCGATTTCCTCTCGTTGTTCATGTGTAATCTATCCTTTCCACAAGAATGTTAATCCTTCCTAGGTAGACATTATATCATACAGTTCTGCAGAATGCTACTCTTTCTTCAATGTCCTTTTCATCAGGTCTTCAATGGCCCGTTTCACGTCCTTGCCCTGGAACAGCACCTGGTACAGCTGTTCGATGATGGGCATTTCCACCTGATGGGTCCGGGCCAGCTCCCGGACCACCGGAGTGGCGTTGATGCCTTCGATGACCATCCGGGTGCCTCCGGTGATCTCTTCCAAAGTCTTTCCCCGAGCCAGGGCATAGCCGGCGGACCGGTTCCGGCTGAGAGGACTGGTGCAGGTGGCAATCAGATCCCCCACCCCGGCCAATCCGAAAAAGGTGGCCCGGTGGGCCCCCAACTTCATCCCCAGACGGGTGAGCTCCGCCAGGCCCCGGGTGATCAGCCCGGCCTGGGCATTTTCTCCGAAGCCCATGCCGGAGAGCATGCCTCCCACCAGGGCGATGCAGTTCTTTACACAGCCGCACAGCTCCACCCCGATCAGATCCGGAGAAGTATAGGGCCGGAAATAGGGGGTCAGGAAGCACTGCTGGAGGAACCGGGCTTCCTTCATGTTCCGGCAGGCGATCACCGTGGCCGCCGGCTGCTTCTGGGCGATTTCCCGGGCCAGGTTGGGCCCGCTGAGGGCAGCAATGGCCCGGGCGTGAGGGAATGTCTCCTCCAGAATATCCGTCATCAGCTTGTGGGTGGACAAATCGAACCCCTTGGTACAGGACAGGATCACCTGGCTGCGGCAATCGGTGAAGCGGGCCGCCTGCCGGGCAATGGTCCCCATGCCCTTGGAGGGCACCACGAACACCAGCACTTCAGCGCCCTCCAGGGCTTCCTGCAGGTCTGCGGTAACCTGAATGGAAGGGGACAGCCGGAAATCCGGCAGATAATCGGCATTGCACCGGGTTTCCCGGATCCGGGCCGCTTTTTCCGGGTTCCGGGCCCAAAGGGCCACCTCCCGTCCATTGTCCGCCAGGATCTGGGCCAGTACCGTCCCCCAGCTGCCGGCTCCAATGACTGCTGCTTTCATCGTTTCAACTCCTTTGCATTAAAAAAGGGACTGTTGCCTGGGCAACAGCCCCTTTGGCCGCAATCCGCGACCCAAGGCCCGCGACCGGGGTGTGAATCCTTTCACACCCCTATCATTTCTTCCAATGCCCCTGCCGGATCTTGCTTTCGGTTCCGTTTTTCAGGCGGATCATGTTCTGGTAATGGCGGGCCACCACTACGGCGGCACACAGGCCCACAAAGGCCACAAGCCGGCCGTCATAGCCCAGATACCAGGCGGAAAAAGGCGCCGCCAGAGCCGCCAGGATGGACCCCAGGGACACATACCGGGTGACGAACACCGTGGCCAGCCAGATGGTCAGGGCAAACACCGCCACTTCCGGCATGAAGTACAGCAGGATCCCCAGACCGGTGGCCACACCCTTGCCTCCTTTGAACCCGCACATCCAGGAAAAACTGTGTCCCAGGATGGCACAGGTGGCGCACAGGATCAGCACCGTCAAATCAGAGGAAACATAATGGTTCACCAGATAAAGAGCCAGCACACCCTTGAGCAGGTCTCCCAGGAGCACGAAGGATGCCATCCGGGCCCCTACGGTCCGGAACACGTTGGTGGCTCCGATGTTGTGGCTGCCGTAATCCCGGATATCGATGCCGCAGATCAGCTTCACCAGAAGCAGGCCGCAGGAAACGGATCCCAGGAGATACCCGATGACCCCACTGAGCAGATAATCCATAGTGATCGACCGTCCTTACGCCTCGTCCTCGTTCTTGCCCCGGACGATGATGTTGATGGGAGTGCCTTTGAACCCGAAGGCTTCCCGCAGCTGGTTTTCCAGATACCGCTGATAGGAGAAATGCATGATTTCCGGTTCGTTGCAGAAAATCACGAAGGTGGGCGGCTTTACCTTCACCTGGGTGGTGTAGAGGATCTTCAGCCGTTTGCCCTTTTCCATGGGCGGCTGGTTCATGGCCACCGCGTCGGTGACCACCTGGTTCAGCACGCTGGTGGAAATCCGCATGGCGTTGGCTTCCGCCGCATCCTTGATCATTTCCGGCAGACGGCTGATCCGCTGCTGGGTCAGGGCGGACACGTACACCACATTGGCATAGGGCATGAAGATCAGCTCATGGCGGATCTGTTTGGTGAACTCTTCCGTGGACATGACGGTCTTGTTGGGATACAGATCCCATTTGTTCACCACGATTACGATCCCCTTGCCCGCTTCATGGGCATAGCCGGCGATTTTCTTGTCCTGTTCCGTGATCCCTTCCACGGCGTTGAGCACCAGCAGCACCACGTCGCTCCGGTCCACCGCCCGGAGGGTCCGGATGATGCTGTATTTTTCGATGGGTTCGTCGATTTTCCCCTTCCGGCGCATACCGGCAGTATCGATGAACAGATAGGTCTGGCCGTCTTTTTCCACCGGCACGTCGATGGCGTCCCGGGTGGTCCCGGCCACATCGCTGACAATGGACCGGGTCTGGCCGATGATGTCGTTGAAGATGGAAGATTTCCCCACATTGGGGCGGCCGATGATGGCCACCTTGATCACGTCTTCGCTGTCATCGTCCTCGTCCCCTTCTTCCGGGAACTTTTCCACCACCGCATCCAGGAGATCCCCCAGATTCAGCCGGTTGGAGGCGGAAATCAGGTAGGGTTCCCCGATGCCCAGATTGTAGAATTCGTAGGCTTCCGCTTCCTGCTTGGGCGTATCCGCCTTGTTCACCGCCAGGACCACCGGTTTTCTGGACTGCCGGAGCATCTTGGCCACTTCCATATCGTCATTGGTGATCCCCGTCCGGGCATCACACACAAACAAAATCACATCCGCTTCCCGTACAGCCACTTCCGCCTGCTGCCGGATGGATACGGCAATGGAATCGGTGTTCTGCATCTCGATGCCGCCGGTATCCACCATGGTGAACTTCCGGTCCAGCCATTCCGCATCGGCATAGAGACGGTCACGGGTCACGCCGGGGGTATCTTCCACAATGGAGATCCGGCTGTCGGCAAATATGTTAAATAGTGTTGATTTGCCGACATTGGGTCTGCCGACAATGGCAACTATGGGTTTGCTCATGAAAAAGAACCTCTTTCAGTTAAATTCGTTTTCCCCGTAGGAAAAAGAACGGACTGCCGCGGCCAGGTTCCCGGTAAAATAATACCGGACCTGCCGCAGCTCCGTCCCTCTGGTGCACCCGGTAAGGGTGTAGAAATCTTTGACAGCTTCCAGGAGCTGCCGTATCCGTTGGATGGCCAACAGGGTCCCGCCTTCCCGGACAAGACGCAGGATATTTCCAGCCATCCCCACTGCATTGGCTCCCAGCACCTGGGCCCGGAACACATCCAGGGCCGACCGGATTCCGCCGGAAGCGATGATTCCGTTCTGCCAGCCTTTGGCTTCCACGGTTTCCAAAAGGGACAGCGCCGAGGGAATGCCCCACTGGGACAGTTCCCGGTTCCCTTCCGGATAGCGGCAGCCTTCGATGGCCGGGAAATTGGTCCCGCCGGCTCCGCCGGTATCCAGGATGGATACCCCGCAGTCCAGCAGGCGTCTGGCTTCTTCCCGGGCCATGCCGCAGCCTGTTTCCTTCACGATCACAGGGACTTCCGACTGGCTGCAGATGGCTGCAATCTGCTCCAGCCACCGGGAAAAATCCCGGTCCCCTTCTTCCATGGCCAGTTCCTGGGCACTGTTGAGATGGATCTCCAGTGCCTGGGCTTCCACCATGTCCACAGCCCGCCGGGCTTCCTCCGGAGTGGCCAGCGCGCTCACGTTGGCAAAGACCACACCCTTGGGATTCTCCCTCCGGACCACCTGGTAGGTGTCTGCATACAGCCCTTTCCGCACAGCCCCGTACTGGGACCCCACGGCCATGGCGCACCCGGTTTCCCGGGCCACCACCGCCAGATCCCGGTTGATGGACTTTACGGCCTCCGCCCCGCCGGTGATGGCGTCGATCACCAGGGGCTGGGACAGTGTCCCCACCCCGGGCAGGCTCACGGAAAGGTCCACTTTCCGCCGGTCCACCTGGGGCAGACAGCAGTGCATCACCTGCATATCAGAAAAGCCGGTGGCGCAAGGACCATCCTCAAGGTGCAGGGCATACTTGATATGATCGATTTTACGGCTCTCCCGGCTTTTCATCTATGACAAACCTCTCTTACTTATTTATGGGCTTCCGCTTCTGCTTCGGCCAGTTTTTCGCCCAGGCCCTGGGACAGAGTGCTCTTCTTGCCCAGATACTGACGCATTTCAGCCTTTTCTGCATCTTCCTTGGCTTTGGTGATGCTCAGGGCGATCTTCTTGTGTTCGGTATCCACACGCAGGACTTTGACCTTTACTTCCTGACCGATTTCCAGAACATCTTCCGGTTTGTCGATCCGCTGTTCAGCGATTTCGGAAATGTGGATCATGCCTTCGTTCTTGTCGTTCAGTTTTACAATGGCGCCGAAGGGCAGGAACCGTACAACGGTACCGGTCACTACATCACCCACGCGGAATTCCTTGGCGGCAGCCACCCAGGGATCTTCCTGGAGAGCCTTGACGGACAGGCTGATACGGCCTTTTTCTTCGTCCAGGCCTTTGATGTACACGTTGATCTTTTCGCCCACTTTGTACAGGTCAGCCGGTTTCACGCTGCGGTCCCAGGACACTTCAGAGATGTGCACCAGGCCCTGGACCATGGGAGCGATTTCCACGAACATACCGAAATCAACGATGCTCTTGATGGTCCCTTCAACGGTTTCGCCTTCATGGAAGGTCTGGAAAGCTTTTTCCAGGGCTTCATGACGTTCTTCTTCCCGTTTGGCTCTTTCTTCCTTCCAGGCAGCGTTCTTGGCAGCCCGTTCTTCACGCAGAACGTTTCTGCGGGAGAATACCAGACGTTTCTTTTCCGGATTGATTTCCAGCAGAGAAACTTCCAGATCCTTGCCTTCATATTCTTTTACATCATCCACATGCTTCAGATCCAGGTGGGAAGCGGGGATGAAGCCAGTCAGTCCTTCGTAGGAAACAGTCAGGCCGCCTTTTACAGCCCGCAGGCCCTTGACCTGAACGGTCTTCTTGTCAGCCAGTTCTTCCGGCAGTTTCAGCCAGGCCTGATCGGCTTCCGCTTTGGTTCTGCTCAGGACAACCAGACCATCCTGGTTTTCGCTGGCAATGACTTTCAGGGTCACTTTGTCGCCCGGTTTCACAGTGGGGGCTACGGTGTCCTTGGTACCACCCAAAGTCCATTGGTCGAAGGCCACAGACCCTTCACTCTGATACCCGAAGTCTACCACGACCTCATCATCGGTCACTTCTACCACGGTAGCCTCCACAATCATGCCAATGTGCAATTTCATGCATTCCTGTTCGCCCAACAAACTTTCCATCGTTTCCATAGTTCCAATAGCCTCCTCAATAATTTCCTGCGGCGTCGATGCGCCAGCAGTGATGCCAATTTTTTGTGCTCCGGCCAGCATCGGTCCCGTGATTTCACTGGCGTCCTGCAAAAGATAGGAACGGGGATTGATTTCCCTGGCCAGTTCCCACAGATGTCTCGTGTTCGCGCTGTTCTTGCCGCCAAATACGAAGAAAGCATCTGTTTTCCCTGCCAGCTGCCGTGCGGCAGCCTGTCGTTCTGCGGTGGCAGTGCAAATGGTTCGCACGACTTTATAGTCGCCCGGACGTTTCTCCTGAGCCATTCGAAGCAGAAGGTTAAACTTCTCAGCTTCAAAAGTCGTCTGACTGACTACCCCAAACTTATCTTTTTCAGGAAGAGATCCAAGGTCATCGGATGTTTCAATGACCACAGAATCGCTGCCTGCCCAAGCCTTGATACTTTGCACCTCAGGATGACGCTTTTCCCCAACAATGATGACAAAACGGCCTTCACCTGCCAGTTCAGCAGCCGTTTTCTGTGCTTTCCGCACATGAGGACAAGTGGCATCGATGACGTTCAGTTCCCGCTGCCGGGCCTCCTCGTAGAGAGCGGGCCCCACACCGTGGGAACGGAATATGACTGTATCGCCAGCCGCGAATTGCGCCAGCTTCTCCTTGCATTCTACACCTTGCTGTTTCAGTTTTTCTACAACACGGGGATTATGAACCAATTCACCCAGAGTGGCAATACTATCATTATACCCTTTTGCTTGCACTTCTGCAACGTTTATTGCTCTTTTTACACCATAACAGAAGCCGCAGGGGTCTGCAACATAGATTTTCATCCGTCAATTTTCGCTGTGCGCATCCATCAGAGCCTGGATTTCCCTCATCAGCTCTTCGCTCAGCTCCTCCACTTTCAATTTATTTCCCTGTTCATTTTCCAGTTTCATGGGCTTGCCGAACACCACGGTGATCCGGGGCCAGAAACTCTTCCGGCGCTTCAGGTCGCTGCCCAGGATGCAGGCGGGCACCACTTCTGCCTTCCCCTTCAGGGCGATGGCCAGGGCTCCGGGCTGGGCTTTCCCCAGTTTCCCGTCCCGGCTCCGGTGCCCTTCCGGAAAGATCCCCAGCACTTCCTGATGCTTCAGGATGGTGAGCGCTGTCCGGATGGCATGGGCATCCCCGGCGCCCCGGTGGACCGGAAAGGCCCCCAGGCTTTTGTACAGGGTCCCCAGCACCGGCACGAACAATTCGCTTTTGGCCATGAAATGGACGGGCCGGGAAGAGGCCGTACCCACCATGGGCGGATCCAGCAGGCTCACATGGTTGCAGGCGATGACCACCGGACCCTTCCCGGGGATGTTCTCCCGGCCGATGACCCGGAGCCGGTAAATGATCCGGAACAGGATGGAAAACAGCAGCTGGACAAACCGGTACCACATACTACAGCACCTCTCTGGCCATGGCCGCGATTTTTTCCGTCACCTGATCAATGGTCAGGCTGGTGGAATCCAGATACCGGGCATCTTCCGCACACCGGAGGGGAGAGATTTCCCGGTTCTCATCCAGGGCATCCCGCTGGGCAATGCGCTGTTCCAGGTCTTCCAGGGATACCTCCGTGCCTTTTTCCTTCAGTTCCAGGTACCGGCGCCGGGCCCGTTCCTCCACGGAAGCGGTAAGGAACACCTTCAGTTCCGCCTGGGGGAACACCACGGTGCCGATGTCCCGGCCGTCCATGACCACCCCGCCCTGATTGCCGATCTTCCGCTGGGCCGCCACCATGGCTGTGCGCACACCGCCCACGGCTGCCACTTTGGACACGTTCCGGGACACTTCCAGGCTGCGGATGGCATCGGTGACTTCTTCCCCGTCCGCAAACACCCGGTTCACCCCGTTCCCATACCGGAAGGTAATGGAAATCTTTTCCGCAATGGCCGTCACCGCCTCTTCACTGAAAGGCAGACCGCTTTCCAGGAAGCGCAGGGTTACCGTACGGTACATGGCGCCCGTGTCGATATAGGCATAGCCCAGCAGGGCCGCCACTTTTTTGGCAATGGTGCTTTTCCCGGCCCCGGCCGGGCCATCGATGGCAATGATGATTTTTTTCACACAGATTCCTCTTTTCCATCCAGGGCGGCATGGGTCCCTGCCACGCAGCCCGACGAAAAGGCTGCCTGGAGGTTGTAGCCGCCGGTATATCCATCCACATCCATCACTTCTCCCGCAAAGTACAGGTTGGGCACCTTTTTGGAAGCAAAGGTGGAGGGATTGATTTCTTTGGTGCTGACGCCCCCGGCGGTGACAATGGCTTCCGCCAGGGGACGGGTGCCGGAAAGGGGCACCATGAAGGCTTTCAGGGTCTCCACCAGCCGCTGCCGTTCCTTCCGGGTGATCTGGTTCACTTCCTGCTCCGGCTTCAGGCAGGCAGCATCGATGATCACCGGGATCAGGCTCTGGGGCAGCAGGTCATGGAGCCCGGCCTTCAGCTGTTTCCGGCTGTATTTGGCAAAATCCCGCTGGATCCGGGCATCCAGCTGTTCCGGCGTCAGAGCCGGCTTCAGGTCGATGGCCAGATCCAGGATGGCCTGGGGATCCTTCTTCCAGGCGGTGGAAGCCGCCCGGGACAGGGTAAGGATGATGGGACCGCTGACCCCGAAATGGGTGAACAGCATCTCCCCGAATTCCTGCCCCAGTACCCTGCTGCCCTGGAGCAGTGTCCCCCGCACGTTTCGCAGGCTCAGGCCCTGGAGGGCCCGGATTTCCGGATCATCGCTTTCCAGGGGCACCAGGGCCGGACGGGGAGGCACAATGGTGTGGCCGGCTTCCCGGGCCAGTCCATAGCCGTCCCCTGTGGAACCGGTCCGGGGATAGGAAGCGCCGCCGGTGGTGATCACCACCGCATCTGCCGCCAGGGTCCGGCCGTCTCCGGTGACCACCCCGGTGACCCGGCCGCCTTCCAGGACCAGATCCCGGACCCGGGTGTTGGTCCGCAGCTCCACTTTCTTTTTCCGGAGGATCTTCTTCAGGGTATCCACCACATCCAGGGCCCGGTCGCTCTGGGGGAACACCCGGCCGCCCCGTTCCACTTTCACCGGCAGGCCGTTTTCCTCCAACAGTTCCATTATATCCCGATTGGTGAAGGTATGAAAAGCCCCAAATAAAAATTTTCCGTTTCCGGGGATCATGGGGATCATATCCCTCATGTCACAGGCATTGGTGATGTTGCAACGGCCCTTGCCGGTGATCATCAGCTTCCGGCCGGGCATGGCCATTTTTTCCAGAAGGAGCACCCGGGCTCCGTTTTCCGCCGCCTTGATGGCTGCCAGGATCCCAGCGGCCCCGGCCCCCACCACGATCACCCGGGTCATTTCTCCACCGGGCTTTCCAGGGAGGCCACTTCTTCCGGAGTCAGTTCCCGGAATTCTCCCTTTTTCATGCCTTCCAGGGTCAGGGTCCCCACCTGGATCCGTTTCAGGGATTTCACCGGGAACCCGATGAAATCGCACATCCGCCGGACCTGCCGGTTCCTTCCCTCATGGATGGTCACCGTGAACCGGGTCAGGTTCTTTTCCGGATCCCACTTCTTCACATAGACCACCGCCGGCGCCGTGAGCCCATCTTCCAGGGGCACCCCCAGCCGCAGCACATCCAGTTTTTCTTCCGGCACCCGGCCGTGGACTTCCACTTCATAGGTCTTGTCTACATGGTGGCTGGGATGGGTCAGATGCTGGGCCAGTTCCCCGTCGTTGGTCATCAGCAGCAGCCCTTCGGTCAGGTAATCCAGCCGCCCCACCGGGTACAGCCGCTGATGGAGCCCGGCCATCAGGTCCGCTACTGTCCGCCGGCCCTGGGGATCCTTCATGGTGGTCACCACCCCCCCGGGCTTGTACAGCAGATAGGTGTGCCGGGCGCTTTTCCGGTGGAGGGCTTTCCCGTCCACGGTGATCCGGTCCGCCTTCCCCACCCGGGTGCCCAGTTCGGTCACCGGTTTCCCGTTCACCTGGACCCGTCCTGCCAGGATGATCTTTTCACATTCCCGGCGTGATGCCACACCGGCCGCTGCCATGACTTTCTGCAGCCGTTCCTTGGTCTGTTCCATTGGTTCTGCAATTCCTTTCCGTCAGTCAAATAAGGGTTCCGGTCCTTCCAAGCGGCCTTCCAGCACCTCATCCGGCAGCTGGGGCAGGTCTTCCAGGGAATCCAGTCCGAACACCCGCAAAAATTCTTCCGTAGTCCCGTACAGGATGGGGCGGCCGATCACTTCCTTCCGGCCCACTTCCCCCACCAGGTCCAGTTCCACCAGGGTACTGAGCACCCCGTCCACTTTCACCCCCCGGATGGCCTCCATTTCACTTTTGGTCACCGGCTGTTTGAAGGCCACGATGGCCAGGGTCTCCATGGCCGCGTTGGACAATTTCACTTCCTGTTTTTCCTGGAGCCGGCGGACCAGCCCGGCGGCCTCCTTCTTGGTCACCAGCTGCCAGCCTCCGGCCACTTTCCGCAGCTGGATGCCCCGGTCCGCCTGCCGGTACTGCTGCTGGAGCTCTTCCAGAAGACGGGCCGCCTCATCCTGGGTGATGAACAGGGCCCCTGCCGCCCGCTCCAGGGTCAGGGGATCCCCGCTGGCAAACAGCAGGGCTTCCATTTCAGCGGTCTTGGTGAGTTTCATGGGTTGCCTCCTTCCGGGGCTCCAGGACCATGGGTCCGAAGGGCTCCTCCTGGATCAGTTCGATTTCCTTCAGCCGCAGCAGTTCCAGCACCGCCAGGAAGGTGGCGATTACCTCGCTGTGGTTTTTCCGGTCCTGGAGCAGCTGCCGGAAGTCCAGGTTTCCCTTCCGGCTGTGCAGGGCGTCCCGGATGGCCTCCATCCGGTCCTGGATGGGGAATTCCTGTCGGGGGATCACCGTATCCCCCTCTTCCTGCCGGGGCAGAAGGCCCGCCAGGGCCCGGAGCAGATCCCCCAGCCCGTACCGTTTCACCTTTTGGAGCACCCTGCCCTGGGGTTCCGGAGACCGGGCCGTATGGAGACTGGCCCGCTGGAGACATTCCCGCAGGGCCTGGGCCAGCTTTTTGGTCTTCCGGTATTCCACCAGCATGTCCACCAGCATCTGCCGGGGATCCGCCTCTTCTTCCCCTTCCTCCGCCGGGGGCTTGGGCAGCAGCATCCGGGATTTGATCTGGAGCAGCATGGCCGCCATCAGCAGGAATTCGCTGGCCACATCCAGATTGTATTCCTGCATGGCATTGAGATAGGCCACATACTGCTCCGTCACGGAAACGATGGGAATATCGTAGATGTCGATCTTGTCTTTTTCGATGAGATGGATCAGAAGGTCCAGAGGCCCTTCGAAATCCGCCAGTTTCACTTGATACACAGGCTGCCTTCTTCCCGGTCAGAACAGGAACAGTGCCAGGATCCCCCGGCACAGCTGGAGAAACAGGGTGGACAGGGGCGACACCACCACACTGACGATGCCGGTGAAACACAGGACGATCAGCAGCAGATTGCTGTAGGGCCCCACCAGCCGTTCATAGGCCAGGCTCTTGTCCAGGGGCAGCCAGGTCCGCAGCACATTGTACCCATCCATGGGCGGAATGGGCAGCAGATTGAAAAAGGCAAACCATACATTATAAAGCATAAGCCAGTTCAAGAACAGCAGCACTCCCCGGCCGGCGTTGAAATACCGGGGCAGGAACAGCTGGAGGAACATGGCCAGGAAGGTGACCAGCAGGTTGCTGGCCGGACCGGCGAAAGCCACCTGCAGCATTCCCTTCCGGGGATTGGCATAGTACCGGGGATCCACCCGCACCGGCCTGGCCCAGCCGAACCCCACCAGGATCAGCATCAGGGACCCGATCAGATCCAGATGGGCCAGGGGATTCATGGTAAGCCGTCCGTCCCCTTCCGGAGTGGGGTCCCCCAGGCTGGCGGACATGGCCCCGTGGGCATATTCATGGACGGTGATGGTAAACAGCAGCGCCGGGATCCGGTAGACCAGAGACGCATCCAGATTGAGCATAGGGAAAATTTCCTTTCCATAGGTTTTCTTCTATCAAAGCCGGCTGGGCCGGCCTCCTTCGGCCGCTGACCGTTGACAGCTGACCGCTGACGGGGCCGCTGCCAGAGCAGCAGCCCCATATCCCTATCATACTACCATAAAGGAGAAAAAGGGTCAAACTGCCCCTGCAGCCTGACCCTTTCCCTAAAATTCCTTCTTATTTCTTGTGTTCCTTCAGCCCGTCCCGGAGGTATTCGTTGAGGATCCGCACATAGGTCCCCTTCATCCCCAGGGATTCGGTTTCCAGTACCCCGGCACTTTCGAATTTCCGCAGGGCGTTGACGATGACGCTCCGGGTGATGCCGGCCTGGTCGGCGATCTTGCTGGCCACCAGCAGTCCTTCGTCCCCGGGCAGCGCCTTGAGGATTTCGGAGATGGCTTCCAGTTCGCTGTAGCTCAGGTTGGAGAAGGCGATCTGGACCATGGCCTTCTTCCGGCTGGCTTCTTCGATGTGCATGGCCTTGTCATGGAGCAGCTGCATACCGATGACAGTGGCGGCATATTCGCTGAGCAGCAGGTCGCTGTCCACGAATTCCTTCTTGAATTTGCCCAGGATCAGGGTACCCAGACGGACACCGTTGCCGAAAATGGGCACCACCGTGGTGTATTTGCTTTCAAACAGGCATTTGGTCCCTTCGCTGAAAGCGCACATGTTCTTCACCAGACGGTAGTTGGAAGAAGTCTCCCGGATCCCTTCCAGCCATTTTACATAGTCGGCGGGGAATTTGCCCACGTCCAGCACCTTTTTGATCATCAGCTCACATTCAAAGCCGTCCAGGATGGAGTAGCCCAGCAGCTCTCCCTCGCTGGAGACGATGTAGATGTTTGCCTTGATCACGTCCTTGAGCACTTCCGCCATCTTTTTGTAGCTGACGGTTTCCGTGTTCTGGAGCAGTTTGTTGATCATTCTCGTTTTTTCCAGTAATGGCAACATAATTGGTCCCTCCTAGGCCCTTGGATGATGTTTTTCATAAACGGCGGTAAGACGCTCCGCCGTCACATGCGTGTAGATTTGCGTGGTGGAAAGGCTCACATGGCCCAGCAGCTCCTGCACCGCCCGCAGATCCGCTCCGTGGTCCAGCAGATGGGTGGCAAAGGTGTGCCGGATGGTGTGGGGGCTCACATGCTTCTGCAGGGCTGTCATTTCCACATATTTGTCCAGGATTCTCCGTACGCTCCGGGCGCTGAGAGGCCGGCCCCGGCTGTTCACGAAGACGGTCTGGTGACGGGGCGCCTGGTATTTTTCCATCAGCGTCCCCCGGCTGTGCCGGAGATAGTCCTCCATGGCCGCCACACAGGGATGGCCCAGAGGCACCAGCCGTTCCTTCCGTCCCTTCCCCAGCAGGATGGCATACCGGTTGCCCAGATCCACCCGGGTCAGCGTAAGTCCCACCAGTTCCGAAACACGGCAGCCTGTGGAATAGAGGAATTCCAGGATGGCCCTGTCCCGGCGGCCCAGGACGGTGGTGCAGTCCGGCATCCGCAGCAGGAGATTGATTTCGAATTCTTCCAAAAACACAGGCAGCTTCTTTTCCAGTTTGGGGGTCCTCACCCGGGTAAAGGGGTTGGTCTTCACCCGGCCTTCCCGCCGGAGATACCGGTAGAAGGACCGCAGGGAGGAAATCCGCCGGGCAATGGTCCGCCGGGACAGGTCCCTGTCATGCATCTGGGCAAGATAGGAACGGATGTCCAGGACCGTTACCTGAGGCCAGCGGAAATCTTCGGTCCGCTGGGCCATAAACTCTTTGAAATGCCGGATATCCGCCAGATAGTTCTCGATGGTCAGGGGAGAATCGTCCTTTTCCACTTCCAGATAAAGGGCAAAATCCTCCGGCCACTTTTCCCCGGAGCCATCCGGCAGGCGGCTTTTTGTCTGTTCCATGGCACGCCTCAAATTGTACGAATTGTATTGAATTCCCGACAATTCATACTACCATATTCAGACTAATCATGCAAGTTATTTTTTACAATTTCGAGAAATTTTAGACTTCTGGCCGCTATGGCCGCATTTTTCTCTTTTTTGCCCCGGATTCTGGGTCCGTCCCAGGGAGCGATCAGTCCGAAGTTGATGTTCATGGGCTGGAAATGCTTCACTTCCGGGTTGCTGATGTAGTGGCTCAGGGCCCCTATGGCGGTTTCCCGGGGGAAGAGCACCGGCGGCTTCCCGGCCATGGCCCGGGCCGCATAGATGCCCGCTGCCAGACCGGAAGCAGCGCTTTCCACATACCCTTCCACCCCGGTCATCTGGCCGGCGAAATAGAAATGGGGCCGCTCCCGGAGGGAATAATCCGGATTCAGCAGCAGGGGGCTGTTCAGATAGGAATTCTTGTGCATAACCCCGTAGCGGACGAATTCCGCATTTTCCAGACCCGGGATCATCCGGAACACCCGTTTCTGTTCCGGCCATTTCAGATGGGTCTGGAAGCCCACAATGTTGTACAGGGTCCCCGCCCCGTTGTCCTGACGCAGCTGGACCACCGCATAAGGGTCCTCCCCGGTCCGGGGATCCGGCAGCCCCACCGGTTTCAGGGGGCCGAAGCGCATGGTGTCCTCTCCCCGGAGGGCCATTTCCTCAATGGGCATGCAGGCTTCGAACACATTGTGCTCGAAATCCTTCACCGGAGCCGTTTCCGCCCGGCACAGTTCCTGCCAGAACCGGATGTACTCCTCTTTGGTGAAGGGGCAGTTGTAGTAGGCCGCCTCCCCCTTGTCATACCGGGAAGCCTTGTAGACCTTTTCCTGGTCCAGGGAATCCACCGTGACGATGGGAGCCGCCGCATCGAAGAAATGGAAGTAATCCTTCTTCACCAGCTGCTGGATGGCTTCCGAGAGAGCCCCGCTGGTCAGCGGTCCGGAAGCGGTGATCACGTAGTCTTCCGGGGCGAACCGGCTGTAATCGGTGACTTCCTCTTCCACCAGGGTCACCAGGGGATTTTCCCGGATGGCGGCCGTCACTGCCTGGGCAAATCCTTCCCGGTCCACGGCCAGGGCGCCCCCGGCCGGCACCTGATGGGCGTCAGCGGCGGCAAGGATCAGGGAATCCAGCCGGCGCATCTCTTCTTTCAGGAGGCCTACAGCATTTTCGATGTTGTTGGCCCGGAGGGAATTGCTGCACACCAGCTCGCTGAAAAGGGCCGTATGGTGGGCCGGATCGCTTTTTCCCGGGCGCATTTCGTGGAAGATCACCGGGATCCCCCGCCGGGTCAGCTGCCAGGCGGCTTCACAGCCGGCCAGCCCGGCTCCGATAATATGGATGGTCATGTGTATAAACCTTTCTATAATACAGTCTCTAGTCTCTAGTCACTAGTCCGCAGCCTAAGGAAGAAATCCGCCAAGGCGAATTTCTGTGAATGTGCCTTCCGGGAGGCCATAAGTTCCGCCAGCGTCAGCTGGCTTCCTTCGGCTAGTGACTGATGACTAGTGACGGTGTGTGAAAAACTTTTTCACACACCCTATTTTTTTCTCAAACTGGCATTAGGACACTTCTCGTTGCTGCAGTGGAGCACCGTTTTCCCGTTCCGCTCTTTGTGTTCCACCATCATGCTGCCGCACTGGGGGCATTTTTCGCTGGTGGGTTTGTCCCAGGAGGTGAACCGGCAGGTGGGATAGTTGGCGCAGCCGTAGAACAGCCGTCCCGTCTTGCTGTGCCGTTCGATCAGTTCCCCGCCGCACTGGGGGCACTTCACCCCCACCTTCACCAGGATGGGCTTGGTGTTCCGGCATTCCGGGAAGCCGGGGCAGGCCAGGAATTTCCCGTGGCGCCCCTCCTTCACCACCATGAACCGGCCGCATTTCTCGCATTTCACGTCGCTGACGATCACCGGTTTTTCCACCACCGGGATGTTTTCGTCCGCCACCTTCAGGGCCTTTTCAAAAGGACCGTAGAATTCCTGGAGCACCGTCTCCTTGTCGGTCCGGTGTTCACTGATGGCATCCAGTTCGCTTTCCATATGGGCGCTGAAAGGCACATCGATGAAGGGGGAGAAATACTGGGTCAGCATATCGATGGTCAGTTTCCCCAGTTCCGTAGGCAGCAGCTTCTTCCCTTCCTTGGCCACATAGCCCCGGGCCAGGATGGTCTGGATGATGGGAGAATAGGTGCTGGGCCGGCCGATGCCCTTTTCTTCCAGTTCCTTTACCAGGGTGGCTTCGGTGAAGTTGGCCGGGGGTTCCGTAAAGTGCTGGACCGCCTCGTTCACCCGGATCAGGTTCAGCGCCGTGCCTTTTTCCAGGGCCGGTACCTTCTTGTCCTTTTCCTCATCCTTCCGGTCCGCCAGTTTCAGGAACCCGTCGAATTTCACCACAGAGCCCGTGGCCCGGAGTTCGTAGTTGTCCCCGGCGATGGTGAGGGTGGTCAGGGTGCTGATGCTGCTGGCCATCTGGCTGGCCACGGTCCGTTTCCAGATCAGGGTGTACAGCCGCAGCTGGTCCCGGTCCAGATAGGGAGCCACCGCTTCCGGAGTCCGGGCCACACTGGTGGGACGGATGGCTTCGTGGGCTTCCTGGGCATTCTTCCGGCTGCTGTACACATTGGGTTTCCTGGGCAGGTAATCCGGGCCGTAGTTGGCGTCCACATAGCCCCGGATCTCGCTGACCGCCGCATCCGCCAGGTGCACCGAGTCCGTACGCATATAGGTGATGAGCCCCACGGAGCCCTTCCGGCCCAGGGTCACCCCTTCGTACAGCTGCTGGGCCAGCATCATGACCTTTTTGGTGGAAAAGTTCATCTTTTTGTTGGCTTCCTGCTGGAGGCTGCTGGTGGTAAAGGGCGGCGCCGGCTTCCGCAGCCGGTCCCGGATGGCGCAGTCCGTCACCTGGTAGCTGGCCTTCTTCAGGTCTTCCGTCACCTGGTCCGCTTCCGCCCGGTTGTGGATCTCCAGTTTCTTCCCGTCCCGCTTCACCACGTCCGCCGTGATCTTGGGGGTCTTCCCGGGAGCCAGCACCACGGAAGAGGTCCAGTATTCCTCCGGTTCGAAGTCATCGATCAGCTTCTGCCGGTCGCAGATGATCTTCACCGCCACGCTCTGGACACGGCCGGCGCTGAGGCCCTTGCGGATTTTCCGCCACAGGAGCGGGCTCAGCTGGTACCCTACGATCCGGTCCAGGATCCGCCGGGTCTGCTGGGCATCCACCTTGTCCATATCGATGGCCTGGGGTTCCTTCAGGGCCCCCTTGATGGCCGTCTGGGTGATTTCATGGAAGGAAATCCGGCAGGCTGCCGCCGGGTCCACTCCCAGGATATAGCTCAGGTGCCAGGCGATGGCTTCCCCTTCCCGGTCCGGGTCCGTTGCCAGATAGATCTTGTCGGCTTTTTTGGCCAGGGTCTTCAGTTCTTTGATCAGGGGACCCTTGCCCCGGATATTGATGTATTTGGGTGTGAAATGATGCTCTACGTCAACACCGAACTGACTCTTGGGCAGGTCCCGCAGATGCCCCATGGAGGCACGGACCGTAAAGGTTTTACCCAGGAATTTTTCTATGGTTTTGGCTTTCGTAGGGGATTCCACAATGACCAGTTTATTTGTCACGATTTTCTCCTCCTAAAGTGCAGAATAACGATTTCGGCTGTTTCTCCGGATCCGGCCCCCCAGCTCCAGTTCCAGGAGCAGGGTGCTGAGCACCGCCAGGGGCCAGGGAAACGCACCGGCCAGGTCTTCCAGAGACTGGGCCCGATGTTTTTTGATCCACCGGTACAGGGCTCCGGCCCGTTCCTGTTCTTCCGGGGAAACTTCCCCGAACAGGTCCGGTTCCTCTTCTTCGGCCGGCCCGGTGCAGGTGCCCGGTTCCCGTCCCAGAAGGCTGTCCAGCAGTTCCCGGGGATCGTCCCCCAGCCTGGCCCCCTGTTTCAGCAGCCAGTGGGTGCCCTGGCTGGTTTCCGAATCGATGGGACCGGGAACCGCGTACAGGTCACGGTTTTCGTCCGCGGCGGCATGGGCGGTGCTCATGGCCCCGCTGCGGATGGCGGCTTCCACCACCAGCACCGACCGGGACAGGCCCACGATGATCCGGTTCCGCAGGGGAAAGTTCTGGGGCAGGGGCGGCGTCCAGGGGGACTGTTCCGTCACCAGGGCGCCCTGCTCACAGATCTTGTCGAACAGCCGCAGGTGGCGCCGGGGATACAGTTCTCCCAGGCCCCCGCCCAGGACCGCCACCGTAAGGCCTCCCGCCTCCAGGGCCGCCCGGTGGGCCGCCGCGTCGATGCCGTAGGCCCCGCCGCTGATCACCGGTACCTTTTCCAGAGCCGCCGCCCGGGCGAACCGGGCCGCCACGGCAAGACCGTAATCCGTAGCCTTCCGGGACCCTACAATGGCCAGGCAGGCCGGCTGCTCCGGCAGCCTTCCCTTCACGTACAGGACGGGAGGCGGGGCTCCCAGCTGGTCCACCAGGGGCGGATAATCCGGGCTCCAGCGGCTGATGATCCGGGCCCCATGGACCTGGCACCAGTCCCAGATTTTTTCCGGCAGGGCCGGTTTCCGGGAGTCCCTCCAGACTTTTTCCAGAGCCGGGGTCAGAAGGCCGGCGGCCCGGAGATCCTTTATTCCCGCCTTCCAGGCCTTTTCCAGGCTGCCGAAGGCTTCCCGCAGCACCGGCACCCCCTGGGGCGCCTCATAGCTGAGGAGATCAGCCAACGCAGCTCCATAGACTTCTTCCATACGTTCACATCCCTTGCTGCATATGATAGTAGTTTTCCCCTCCGCCTACAAACGCTAATAAGTATACATGGAAACTGTCTGAAAAATCAAGAGGGGGGCGATGCAGGTTCTGGGCAATGCCCCCGGCCCTTGCACCTTTCCCCCGTTTATTGTATGATAAGGGCAAACAATCATTCTTTGTACTTTGTCTAATGTTCGGCAAAGCCCATTTCCCAAGGAGGGACCCTGTATGCCTGCATCTCTCAACGCCACCCCTTCCGGGGAGCGTACCCATATCGGCCTGTTTGGCTGCCGGAACGCCGGCAAATCTTCCCTGATCAACGCCATTACCGGCCAGGACCTGGCCATTGTATCCGATTACAAAGGCACCACCACCGATCCGGTATCCAAAGCCATGGAGATCCTGCCCCTGGGGCCGGTGCTCCTTACCGACACCCCGGGGATGGACGATGATACGGATCTGGGCCAGTCCCGGATCGAAAAAGCCCGTCTGGTGCTCCGGAGCACGGATATCGCCCTGCTGGTGGTGGATGCCGCCACGGGGATGAACGATTTCGACCGGAAGCTGCTCCAGGAAATCCGGGACCGGAAGATCCCCTACCTGGTGGTGTTCAACAAATGCGACCTGGTCCCCAGCTTCACCCTGCCGGAAGACCTGAAGGACCACAGCATGCTGGTCAGCGCCCAGGCCGGCACCCGGATCTGGGAACTGAAAGAACGGATCTCCCAGGCCCTGGGCAAAGAGGAAGTGAAAAAGCCCCTGCTCCTGGACCTGTTGGAACCCCATGCCCTGGTGGTGCTGGTGGTACCCTGTGACGAAAGCGCCCCCAAGGGACGGCTGATCCTGCCCCAGCAGCAGACCATCCGGGAACTCCTGGACGGCCACTGCAGCGTCCTGGTTGTCCAGCCCCAGGAACTGCCCGCCATGATCCGCCTTCTGGGCCAAAAAATCAGCCTGGTGGTCACCGACAGCCAGGCCTTCCATACGGTCAGTCAGATGGTGCCCCCGGAGATCCGGCTCACCAGCTTCTCCATCCTGTTCGCCCGCTACAAGGGTCAGCTGGCCCCCTTCCTGGAAGGTGCCCTGAAGCTGAAGGACCTGAAGGACGGAGACCCGGTGCTGATTTCCGAAGGATGCACCCATCACCGGCAGTGCAACGATATCGGCACTGTGAAGCTGCCCAACTGGATCCGGAAATATTCCGGAGCCCGGCCAGATTTCCACTACAGCAGCGGCAAGGGGTTCCCGGACGACCTTTCTTCCTTTAAACTGGTAATCCACTGCGGCGCCTGCATGCTGAATCCCCAGGAAGTGGCCTACCGCCAGGGCGCCGCCCAAAAACAGAACGTGCCCATGACCAATTACGGCATCGCCATCGCCTGCATGAACGGGATCCTGCCCAGAGTCCTGGCCCCGTTCCCGGAGCTGTTGGAGAAGGTGAAGTAAAAAAAGAGGCGCTGTGAAAAAATCATCCACAGCGCCTTTATTTCGCTTGCGTCAGCTGGCTTCCATCGGCTAGTGACTAGAGACTAGTGACTGGTGACGGGGTGTGAAAAAGCATTTTTTCACACCCCCTTTTTATCCCTGCAGCGCCGAAATATCCCGGTCCACATCCACGGACACCCGGTAGCCCGGGTACAGGGCCCCCACTTCTTTTTCCAGTTCCCGGACAATGGCATCCCGGTCCCGGCCGAAGGTGACCACCACGTCGAACCGCATGGTTTTGGCTTTCCGGTCCACATAGAACCCATGGACCTGGAGAGCCCAGGTATGCTTCATCACCAGACCGCTCACCTTCTCCCGGATGGCTGCCGCCTCCGGATCCCGGGTGTTGCAGGAATACACCGTCACTCCGGACAGATGGACCCCGGTGGCCTGGAAGATCTTCCGGTTGATCCGATGGGTCAGCCGGTCCACCTGTTCCACCGTCATCACATCCGGCAGTTCAATGTGGACGGAAGCATAGTTCCGGCCGGGCCCGTAGTTGTTGATCATCAGATCATAGGCTCCCCGGATCTCCGGTTCCGCCACCAGCAGGTTCTTGATTTCCCGGACCAGCTGGGGATCCGGCCGTTCTCCCAGGATTTCATTCAGGGTATCCCGCAGCAGTCCATAGCCGCTGCGCAGGATGAAACAGGCAATGAAAGCCCCTACATAGGATTCCAGCGGGATTCCCCACTGGAGATACACCAGTGCCGCCACCAGCACGGAAAAAGACAGCACCGCATCGAACAGGGCATCGGACCCGGACCCCACCAGAGCCCCGGAATCCGCTTCCTTCCCCCGGGCCTTCACATACCGGCCCAGGATGATTTTGGCAATCACCGCCACCACCAGCAGCACCAGGGATACAGTGGTGTATTCCGGGATTTCCGGATCCAGAATCTTTTTCACACTTTCCACCAGAGCCGTGATGCCCGCATAGAAAATGATGAGGGAAATCACCAGGGCGCTGAGATATTCATACCGGCCATGGCCGAAGGGATGTTCGAAATCCGGGTTCCGGTCCGCCAGTTTGGCTCCGGCCACCGTAATAATGGAAGACAATACATCGGACAGGTTGTTCACCGCATCCATCAGGATGGCAATGGAATTGGTGGAAAAACCCACCACCGCCTTGAATCCCGCCAGCAGTATATTGACCCCGATGCCAATGAAACTGGTCCGCAGGATGATGGATTCCCTGCGGCCGTTTGTCATGGAAGTTCCCATAAGAACCAACCCCTCATACAGAATTGCACCCATTATAGCACAAATGGATGGGGATGGACAAAAGAAGCAGGGGGCGCAGGCCCGGCGCCCCGCCCGAATTTACGGTCCGTTCCGCTTATCGCGGGCAGGCTGACCTCTGACGTCTTACCAGCTCTTCACTTCTCCCCGGCCTCCATCCGCCCCTTTTCCCGCTTCAGGATCATGGCCAGTTCCGGGTCTTCCCCGGCTTCCACCGGGCCGTAATTGGTGTGGTTTCCTTCCCCGTCCCAGCTGCAGAGGAAGTACCCCATGGCACTGGCATCATATTCCACGGTGTAATACCGGGGATCTTCCCCCTGGAGCCCGTGGACCAGATAGGCCCGGGGACACAGGGTATTGAAATTCCAGCCTTCCTTGAAAGGAAAATGCATCCGCAGCACATAGCACTGGGGCAGGCCAGTGTGTTCATTGCGGATCTCCAGCCCTTCCGCGGAAAAATCCGCTTCCTGGAAAGACGGTCCATCCGCTTCCCCGGCTTCCGGCAGGTCTTTCAGGACCCCTGCACACAAGGGCCCGAACCCGTTCCCCAGAAGGAAGGGGCTGATCTGTTTCCCGTCTGGCCCGGGATAGACCACCGCCGGCAGGAACTGGTGTTCAAGGAAATACAAAGGGTCCATGTTACCCTTCCACCTCGACCAGTTCAATCTTGAAGTTCAGTTCTTTTCCGGCCATTTCGTGGTTGGCGTCGAAGGTGATGGTGGAATCGGTCTTTTCCGTCACCCGCACCGGAATCTGCTGGCCGTTGGGCGTGCTCAGGGCCACCCGCTGGCCCACTTCCAGGGCTTCAGAACCGGGCATCTCGGCGATTTTCACCGTCAGGACGTTCTGGGGATTGGGCTGCCCATAGGCTTCTTCCGGCATCAGGTGGATGTTCTTCACTTCCCCCACAGCCATATCCCGGACCGCATCATCGAATCCCTTGATCATCATGCCGGCACCCACCACGAATTCCAGCGGTTCCCCCCGGTCATAGGAAGAATCGAATTTGGTCCCGTCGTTCAGGGTCCCTTCATAATGGACTTTGACTTTCTTGTTTTCGTTGCTCATGTTTTTCTCCATTCTGTAGATAGATTCAGAAACTGTCAGACAGTCCTTATTGTACCGTACATAAGAAGGAAAGTAAACTGGAAAGGGGGTGTGAAAAAATGCTTTTTCACACCCCGTCACTAGTCACTAGTCTCTAGTCACTAGCCGATGGAAGCCAGCTGACGCAAGCGAAATAAAGGCGCTGTGGATGATTTTTTCACAGCGCCTTTGTCAGCTGTCAACGGTCAACGGTCAGCGGCCCTTACGGCACCGCAATGGATCTGCCGGCCCTTCCGGCCCGCCTGGCTTCTTATTTCCTTCACTCCGCCTGATGGATGTGGATTTCCCGGATGACACCCCGGGTTACCCTGAAGGCCAGGGTGGTGGTTTTGTTGGCGTGGTATTCGTAGATGGTTTCGTCCAGTCTGGCATGGTTTTTGGCATTTTCCTCTGCCGGGATCTTGGGAGAATCATACTGCCGGGTCCATACAGAATCCGCCTGACCGTACACATCGTTCAGCACCGTTTCCCCCATGCCCACCTGGACCCCGTCCGGGGTGGCATCCCCCCATTTGGACGTTTTCATGTCCGTCAGCACATAGGGTGTGTCCGCCATATATTGGATAAACAACAGGGTCCGGGAAGGGTAATGGTATTCCCTGGCAGCCCTTCCATATTTCACAGACTGGGGCGCCCCCAGCACCTCCTCCACCCGGCCCATGGTATCCCCCGTGGCCACCCCGGCCACCGCAGCCTGACCTGGGTAGATGGAACAGCTGATGGTAATGGCCCCCAGATTGGACATGATTTCCGGATCCCGGGCCAGAGCCGGCTGCCCCGCTGCAAAAGAAAGCAGCAGGCAGCCCAGGACCAGCCCCCGGCGGATCCGTCGGTTCGCAAAATACATCATGGACACCTCCTTCTGGTTCATCGTGAGTCGTTGGTCGTTCATCGTTGGTCGTTTTGGATGCCAGATGCTGCCGCATCACCGGGAATTCGGGAATCTCTTGTCATAAGCCGTAATCCTGATGTAAAATGCCGCATCTGATACGGGAGATGGACCATGGTATACCACCAGATTCCGATTGGCCCACTCATCCCAGATGGCCGTAGTAAAGGGGATCCGGTGACTCAGGACATACTTCATGAACATCTTGTCCGTATGATCCGGGATGCCCAGGGCTCCCAACAGAACATATTCTGACAAACAGGCAGCCCGTATCCCTTCCTGGTTATTCATCATGACCAAAATAGCGATTTTGGAAACATACCCGGCCTTATTGGTGAAAATCTGGATCAGGGCACTCTGTTTGTCGGAAGCATTGGGCCGTTTGGCAGCCACCAGATAAATATCATAGGCCTCCCCTTCCACCGGTTCCTCATTGACCTTTTCCAAATGCAGATTGACGTTTTTGGCACGGTTGTGCAGAAGGATGTCTTCATAGAATTCCGTGAACTTCTTGTCAGAAACCTGGACCAGTACAGGCGGTTTGGCAGCAGCCGCATCGGCCCTGGCATACGGACCGGCAAAGGAAGAACAGGACCCCATAAGAAGCAACAGCAGTACAAGCAGAACCCTAAACATAGTGACCGCCCCTTTCCGTATCAGACAATGCGTTCCAGCCCGTTTTTCCGTACGAAAAACATCAACCAGACACTCCCTTACGGCATCCCGATGGACCATCCCGGCCCCGCCGTCCTCCTCTTCACTCTGCCCTGGTTCATTCCCTTCCATCGAGCCGTTTCAGCTGCAGGGATACGATGTTTCCGAAATCACACTGGTCGGCCACCAGATCGCAGGTTACATTCTGCTTCCATTCCGGATCCATCTCATCGATGAACTTCAGGGCATCCCCTTCGCTCATCCAGTCCCCATCGATGGCCACCGGCCCCAGGAGATAGGCGGTGAACACGATGGTCCCCTGGTTGTCTTCATTCCCTTCCTGGTAAATGGCCTGCTCCAAAGTTTCCGCCTGGGGATCCAGCTTTTTCAGCACCTCATTGAGCCCCGCCAGAGCCTCCTCAATCTTCTCCATAAAAGGCCGTGCCGCCTCCGGGCTCATCCGGAATTCATAAAAATCCGGCCCCTGGCAGAAATTCACATACCCATAGACCGCCGTTTCCACCGTACCAAAATCCATATCCTCTGCCAATACAAAGCTCATGATAAAACCCTCCTTTTGTTTTCCTGATTCCAGTATAGCAGAAGAAGTGGGGAGAATTGGGGACAGAATGTGGTTCATCGGGAGTCGTTGGTCGTTCATCGTGAGTCGTTCATCGTCCCGCTCTGCACTCTTCTCCGTGCATCCCGCGGGGCCGTGTCTGCCTTCTGACCAGGCCCCAAAAATCCCATTCATGCCGGTAAAATGCCTGATAATGACCTTCTTTTTCCAGTTGGGAAGGATTTTTTCTGTTCCCTTCAGAAGAAATTCCCCATACAACTTTTTAAGGAGGCCAGTCTATGGAAAGAATCAAAACCTTTGACGAACTCACCATCCGGGACAATTTTCTCTTTCAGCATGTCATGCGCAATGAACGGCTTTGCAAACATCTGATTGAAAAGTTCCTGAACATCCAGATCCGTTCCCTCCAGTACCAGAGTTTCGAAAAAACCATCGATCTCCGTCTGGAGGGCAAAAGCATCCGCCTGGATGTCTTCGTGGAAGACAATGAAGGCCGTGTTTACGACATCGAAATGCAGTGTTCCAATTCCCCCAGGAATGACCTGGCCAAACGCAGCCGTTTCTACCAGAGCCTGATCGATGGAGAGCTGCTGGACAAGGGCAAACCCTACGAAGAACTGAATCCGTCCTACGTGATCTTCATCTGCACCTTCGACCCTTTTCACAGAGGGCTGCCCATTTACACTTTTACCCATTGCTGTAAAGAGGATAACAGGGTACAATTAAAAGACGAAGAGACCCGGATGTTCCTGAACAGCAAGGGCAGCGAGAATGCGGCAGATCCTGACATCGCCGCCTTTCTCCGGTACGTGGACGGAAAAGCGGCTGAAGGAAGGTTCGTGGAAAGCCTGGATCAGGAAGTCCATCTTGTCAAAAGTATGGATAAAGTGAGGCGAGAATACATGATTTTAAGCGATGAAATCAGAAGACGCCAAAAAGAAGCAGCAGAAGAAGGCTGGCAGGAAGGTATGCAGAAGGGCATGCAGAAGGGTATGGAGAAGGGCCGGGAAAAAGAACGGGAAGCCAACATCCTGGGCATGCTGAAGGAAAAGATCCCCGTGGAAACCATTTCCCGAATTACCCACTATTCCCTGGACCAGATCCAGAAACTGGGAAAACTGCATGGATTGTTATAGGTTGGAAAACGCTTTGGGCGTTTTCCTTCCGAATGGAAAGGCCGCCGGAGATTCCGGCGGCCTTTGTCAGCTGTCAACAGTCAGCTGTCAGCGGCCGATTGACGCCAAATGCCGGGCATTTGCCTTTGAATGGATCTGCCCCTTGGGCGGCCGGGACGGGCTCTCCTCCGGATAGCCCCTACGACGTTGAGGTCAGAGATATAACGAAAAATCTCAGAAACGAGGTTACCGAAGGCCCCGTTTCTCTGACCTTTGGAATCAGACATCTGATACCAACGCCGCAGGGGCGATCACAGGCCCCCCTTCCTGACTTCCGGTTTTCAATCCGCCCTTTGCAAGGGCATAAGCAGGCGCCCGACGCTTTAGCGGCGTTGGCGGTCGCTTATGCCGTAGCTGGGGACCAGCCGCAAGGCTGGTGGTGGGTTAGCAGCCCCCTGGGCTGCGTCTCCCTTCAAAAGCAGCTGCTCTGGCAGATGGTTTCCTTTTGCGTGGGACGAAAAAGGAGCTCTGCCGCTTTTCACCCTGCCGCTTCTTCAATCCGTTTCAGCATGGCCAAAGCGTTTTCTTCACTGGCTTCCGTAGGATACAGGGCACTTCGGCTCAAATCTCGTTTGTACTGAAGCAGAGCATCCAAATTCAGGTCAAAAGACGCCTCCTCCGGAAAATCCGTATCCACTGCCATGGGAAGATAGACGGTTACCGCCTTTTTCTGCCCAATCCGGTAAGCCCGGTCCGTGGCCTGGTCTTCTTTGGCCGGATTCCAGCAGCGACTGAGATGGATTACATGATTGGCTCCGGTGATGTTCAGCCCCACACCGGCAGCCTCCGGGGACAGCAACAGCACCTGGAACCCTGAGGCCTGGTTGAACTGGTTCACCATTTTCTGCCGTGCCACAGCCTGTGTGGTCCCGTTAATGGGCGGCTGCACCTGGATGCCGTAGACCTGTTCCAGAAAAGTCCGTAGCAGCAGCTGAATCTTCCTGCTTTCCACAAAAATCAGGGCCTTTTCCCCCTTGGTTCTCACTCCATCCAGGATTGTTCTTGTCCGCATCAGTCTGGCAGAGGAACCGAAGAAACAATCTGGATCACCCAACGAATATCTCTTTCCATTCCCCGCACCAAGACTGGGGCAAAGAGAAATATCCCGGAGACGGGCAATGGCCTGGAGCATGGTAATGGATTTTTCTCCCTGCCCTGCCTGTGCTTCCCGGACCACTTCCCCATACAGTTTCCGCTGTTCTTCCGGCATGGGATCCTTGAAGCGGAGGATTTCTTTGGCAGGCAGTCCCAGATTCACATCCTCCTTCAGCCGCCGGATAAAACAGGGATCCAGATTCTTCCGCAGCTGGTCTCCCAGTTCTTTCAGCCGTCCCCCCTTGTTTTCCAGATTCTGCAACTGATGCTGATAATGGCTGTTGAAATCTTTCAGGGATTCCAGTTTTCCCGGTTCCACAAAATCCATAATGGTCCACAGATCCGTCCAGGAATTTTCTACGGGAGTTCCTGTCAGTGCCAGCCCGAAATCGCAGTTCATGGCCCGTGCCGCTACAGAAGTCCGGGTGGCCGGATTTTTGATTTTCTGGGCTTCATCCAGGATCATGACACTCCAGGCCACCCGTCCAAAAGAAAGCTGAAGTTCACGAAGGGTTTCGTAGGTGGTCAGGATCAAGTGATTCTGACTGTAATCAATCTGCCGTTCCCGGTCCTGAAAATCCAACATGGAGACTTCCTTCAGATTGGGGTCCGGGGGCCGGAAATAACAGCGGCTTCCGTCCGGATTCCGGGCCCAGTGTTTTTTCAGCTCACTGCCATACATGGGCACAATACTATCGAATACGCCTTCTGCCACAAATTTCCGGTATTCTTCCATCCAGTTCTGGAGCAAGGAAACCGGTGCCACAATCAGCACCGATGCCATGTCCCTGCTGCCATAGGCTTTCTTCAGTGCTGACAGGAATCCAAAAGCCTGCAGGGTTTTCCCCAGACCCATATCATCCGCCAGCAGCACCCCATGACAACCACTCTCCCAGCAGGCCGCCAGTTGTTCCATCCCCACCTGCTGATGGGGCATGGGGCGAATACCCTCTTTGAGTCCCTTGCCCAGAAAACTTCCCAGACGGTTCCCGCCCAGCTGCTTTTCCCGTTTTGCTTTCCGAGAATGATATTCCTGAGAAAGGAAATTTTCCTGGATTTGCAGAGATGCGTCTTTTTTCTTTTCTCCGGTATTTTCTGGTCCCTGCACCTGGTCCGTTTGTTTTTCTGCAGCTTTTGCCTTCAGCTGATCCACATAGTCCAAAAATTCTGGCGTCAGTTCCACTTCCTGACTGCCCAGGACAATCCATTTTTCTCCCCGGTCCAGAGCATCACTGACCTTCAGGAACAATTCCGGATAGTCTTTTTCCTTCAGATGAAATGTTTCCGTCTTATGAGCTGAACCTTCCCGGCCATCTTCTTCAACGGTTCCTTCCGGAGGCAGCCATTTCCGTCCGGAGCTGAGAGAAAAAGGCAGATCCGGAGCCAGGAATTCCCCAATGGAAACCACCCTGTCCCCGTACACACCCAAATCAAAATCAAAGGCTTCAGAACCGAAAACCTCCCGGGGATGTTCTGCCACCTGTCGGGCCGCCTCTGGAGAAAGCCGCTGGCACTGGCGCATTTGACGGATGCCTTCCGCCTGTTCTGGAGTGAAAACATACTGGGTCTTGTCCGGCCCATAGATTTTCCGTGTGTTGTAGGGATTGCTCCGAAACCCCTGGTCCAGCGAATCTGCTTCGATCCGGGTATAGGAATCCCCATCCCTCCGCAAGAGGACCGGCAGTACGGAAAAAGAACCGTCTGGATTCTTTTCCAGCCGCACGGAAAGCTTGTCAGCCGTAACAACTTTCTGCCGTTCCATGAACCGGTCCAGGGTGGCATGGATTTTTTCCGCCCGTTCCTTGATCCGGGCCAGCTGAAGAGTATTGTACTGACTGACTTTCCCTCTGTCCTGGATTTTCTGGCTCTCCCGGTTGCTTTCTTCCACCAGGCTCAGCAAATCATACTGGTCACGGTTGAACCGGTAACAGGTTTCCCGGCTAAGCTCCACGTAAGAACCCCGTACTACCAAGCCATAAAAAGGCGTCCCGTCCGGGCGCAGGTATTCCACCTCATACCGAAAGGACGGGGAGCCCAGGCTGCCATGACTGCGAAGGGTGATTGTATAAGGGAAATAATCCGGCAGTTCCAGAATTTCCGAAATTTCCGGATCAAGGTCCACCGCCTGGACATGGGGCAGCAGGAATCCTTCCGGTTCTTCCTCCACTTTCCCTTCAGAGGCCAGGATTTCCAGCTGTCCCTGGATCAGAGGCCAATCTCCTGTAGGTTTTGTTTGGTGACAGGGATAAAAATATCCTTTCTCTTGGGCTATCCAAAAGTGGTGGTTGGTCATATTTTACCTCCATCGGCTTTCTTTGGGCTGTACTCCACAGTGTCTCCGCACCCATTCATTGACCTTCCGCTGCCAGGAACCGGTTTCTGAACTGGAATGGACAAAATCCTTCTCCACATTGGAAGCCTGTGTAACGTCCGAATAAGAAAAGCCTTTATACGTATATTTCGCCTGATAAAAAGGCAAGGGCTCTTTTCCCCTTTTCCAAATTCTTAGTTTGCCATTGTGACTGGCTTCTATAAAAACATAATCTCCAATGCTGAACATCAGCAGACTTCTCATCGAATCTCCCGACCCGTTTAGCCTTCCAAAGCCCATTCCCTGTTTGGCCAGCTCCATGCGCCAGGCGATCCGTTCCGCATCGGGGCCCAGGAACACCCGGGTATAGTACATGGCATCCAGATACTTTTCCCAAAAGTTTTTCCGGTATTTCCACATATTTTCCGATGTGGCAACCTGGCGTACTGTCTTGGAAATAATGGTAAAGAACAGGTTCAGATCGTTCTTTTTTAACCAGGACAGGAAAATTTCCCGGGCTCTTTCCTCCACATCCACCCAGTTCAGGCTGGCTCCCGGATCCCGGGGATCTCCCAGCGCCTGAAACAGCAGGATCCGTACTTCTTTTTCCCGGTTTCCGTCACCGAACCGGTCCGTCAGATAAATCATCTTTTCCGCAGCATAAGGGACCATGTTCCCACAGGCTTTGTCCTCACAAATTTCTTTCAGCACGCCGAACAGTTCATCCCAGTCGTCCTCTTCCTCCAGCTGGAAAAAATCTTTGACGGCCCACTGTGAAAAGGATCCATACCACAGGTTCACCGGCCAGCAGAATTCCTCCAGCGCCTTCCGGAAGCTTCGCTGTTTCTGGATTTCCCGGGTCAGCAGCTTGTGTCCGTTGGGTTTCAGCAGCTGTTTCCGGTTCCGGAGATACAGCACCGATTTCAGCAGTTCCGGATCTTTCTGGAGAAACAGGGAGATGCATTTCTGCATCCGTTCCCCCTTGTAAGGCTGTCCGTATACAGTGAAGTAGGCAAATACCAGATTCCGGAAGGTGTTCCGCCGGGCGGAACGGGGAATTCCCTCTTGAATGACCTTCAGGATGTCCTGAAGCAGTACTTCATAAAAACGGGGTTTTTCTTTTTTTTCACGGGTCAGCAGGACCGGCAGGAAAGGAACCTCCCGCCTTAGGTCTAGCTGTACTTTCTTCCCTCTTTCCTGTACTTTCACCTTGGTATAGAGTTCTTCCATGGTCACCGGATCCAGTGCTGGCCGTCTTCCGGAATCGGACACTGTCTTTTTCAGCCATTTTTCCAGTTCCACCGGCCTTCCGGGATGCAGACAGACTTCAGGGAGGCGGATTTTAAAAGATTTCAGCCGTTCCAGACTGTGCATCAGCGACTTATCCATGACTTCCTCCCGAAGGCTTTTCCCCAGGATCCTGGGGCGGCATCATAACAAAACGGATATCGATTCGCCGATTGGCGGCTCTTCCCTCTTCCGAATTGGGATCCAGTCCGTTTTCCCGTACCGGCCGGGTTTCCGCATAACCGGAGCAGGAGAAAATGGGCTCTCCCCGGGGATTCACCAGCCAGTTGAATTCCGGTACATCATTCCGCATAAGGTTCCAGGTATTGATGGCCCGCTGTGTGGAAAGTTCCCAGTTGGACTGGAAAAACTCGTTGTGGATGGGAACATTGTCCGTATGGCCTTCAATGAAAACTGTTTCCAGGGCTTCCCGGTATTCCGGACGGGTCATGGTTTTCAACAGGGACTGACTCAGCTTGCCCACAGCCGCCTGGCCCTGTTCCTTGATATTGGCTTCCCCGGATTCAAACAACACACTTTCTGGGATCCGCAGCACCCCCTGCTTGGTGTCGATCCGCACCTGGAGTCCCTGAGCTTGGAGATCCTTCCCTACATCTTTCAACAGCTGATTCCGCAGTTCCGTATTCCCTGTATATTTGTTGGTCACCGTCTGGAAATTCAGCATGAAATAGCACAGAGCCAAGATAAAGATGCTCAAGAGCCCAGCCATCAGGTCGCTGACCGAGGTGGTAAAGGCATCACCGCTCTGTTGGGCCTTCTGTTCTTTCTTTTTCTTCCACATTCAGATTCTCCTTAGTGCCGTCTGTTCTTGTCCATGGCATCGGACAGATCCTGGATGGAATCACTCAGACTCTGGTTGATGGTGGACACAGAATTCATGGCCTCTTTGATGCTCTTGTCGTACTGACCAAGAGTTTCAGACAGCCATTTGCTGGTGGAAGTATTGTACTGTTCCAGAGTACGGGCCAAAGTATCCGTAGCATCCCGCATTTCCCGGCTGACTCCCTGGAAAGTCTGCTGATAGTTTTCCCAGGCACTGCGCATGGTACTCATGGAGTCCCGGATCAGTTCCAGGTCTTTCTGGCTGCTCTGGCTGACCTGGACCAGCTTCTGGACGTTCTGATCCACATGGCTGTTGAACTGGTTGCTGGCGCTGACCACCAGGTTCAGCTGACTGCCCAGGGTATCCGCCACCTTCTGCATGGGTGTGCTGGCCAAAGCAAACTTGTCTGCCGTTTTCCCGGCCGAAGCCATGATTTCCCGGTTGTGGCCCAGCATTTCCTTCAGCCCGGCCATATAGGCATCCATGGTCCGGTTCCGTTCCTGCATATCGTGCTGGAGCTGTTTCAGCACTTCCAGTACGGAATCTTTCATATTGGCCGTCACCTGAATCATTTCTTCCTTCTGGGTCCGGGTGCTCCGGCTCATGGTATCTGTAATCTCCTGGATGGTCCCCCGGGTAGCCTCCGTAGTCTGGAGCAAAGCCTGGTTGGCTGTCCGGCCGGCTTCCACCATCTGTTCCAGTGCCGCTTTCAGGTTGGTATTCATCTCTTCCACCAGTTGCTTCATGGCCGTCTGGCTGGCATCACTGGTAATAGCCTGTTTCTGGATATTGGCGTCCATGGCTTCGTTCAGTTTGGTTACCATCAGTTCCACCGAACCCTGGAGCCGGGCGGTATTTTCCGCATTCAGCCGTTCAGAGACTTCCATCATACTGCCCATTTTCCCCTGGAAATCCTGAAGAGTCACGGCCAGGCCCTGGATCTGGTCCCCGGCCCCCTGTTCGATGGATTTGGACAGGGTATCCCCGGCACTGCTGCCCAGTTTGTCAATGGACTGGTTCAAATCCTGGAAAACCGGTTCCAGGCTTTGGGTGAAGGATTCTGTTAAATTGTTCTTCAGTGCCACATCAATGCTCTGGCTGAGCTTTACAAACATGTCTTCCAGACGGCCCACCAGTTCCCCATTCAGTTCCCGCATGGCATCCGTCTGGTCTTCTGCCTGTTCCGCCTGATGAGACAGAAATTCTTCCAGGCTTTTAGAGGGGAAAAGGGTATTGAGCTGATCGATCAGAGTGTCCAGTTTTTTGGTGTAAGGACGGTAAATCCAGCTGTCAACGAGGTTGTACACCAGTGCCAGGATAAGGCCAACCACAGAAGTCACAAAAGCCGTTTGTGTCCCGCTGAGCAGGACTTCAATCCCGCTTTTCATAGTTTCCACATTACCCAGGTCGATGCCGCTGATTCCTGCGGTAATCCCGGCAAAAGTCCCCAAAAGCCCCAAGCCGGTAAAAATTCCCGGCATGGCATGGAATAGGTCCAGAGGCAGATTGTCCAACAAAGTCTGATCATTGTAAAAAGCCTCCGGATCCTGGGTCATCAGCACCCCTTCTGCTTTGCTTTTGAACAGCGTCCGTTCAAATTTCTTCCAAATCGAATCATACGGGGCCTGCCCCATTTCTTCCTGAAGATTTCCGTAATTTTCCCTGATGGATTCCCGAGAATAATTCTGCAAAACAGAAATAATCTGTTCCACAAAAGAACCAGCTTTACTGATTCTGAAAAACCACAGAATACAGAAACCTGCAGCTATAATAAATAATAAATAGAAAAAATCTGAAATCCAAGACAGCCAATTCCCCATGAAAATTTCCTCACCTTCATTTTATTGTTTATCACTGCATATGTTCTTATTATACACTGAAATATACATTTCGTCTCTCATTCCATTATTTTTGTAATTGTTCTTGTTTATGGTCATAAAGCAGCAGGGCAGGACCTTCCTAAAAGAAAATCCTGTCCTGCCCATGGCTTTTATTTATTTTTAAAATGATAGTAGCCGTCGTCTTCCTGGATTTTGTTCGGTTCTTCCCTGTTTTCCAGAATCCCCCCAGGCACAAACCCTAACCCGATCATAACCACCGCCAAACCATGGGAAACGGCCTTCACTTCCACAAAGGTCAGGGCCAGCACCAGCAATGGAATACCCACGGCCAGGCGATTGCTGCCGCCGATGTCCCGGATCCGCCGGGACATGGCAGCGTACATTCCCGTCCCCACCACCAGGACCACAAACAAGGCAATCCACCCGGGAAAACGGCAGGCGGCAAACAGCAAGAGAAACGAAACCAGGTACTGGATCAGGTAGGCTTTCCTTCCTGTTCGGCCTTTGAATGACAGGGGATTGCCTTCCGCCGCCAGGCACCGGATGAGAACAATCATTCCCGCAATAGCGGGCACCCCATATTCCAGGAACAGCCCCAGTTTGACAGTCCCCCAAAAGAAATCATGCAGCATACATTAATACCCTCCATTCCGATATTGGATTTTCTCTATATCCATCATACCAGAATTGGTGGGTAAAATATGGGACGGAAAAGCATCAGGCTTTCCAGGTGCAGCTGTGGGTTCATCGCTGGTCGTTCATCGTTGGTCGTTTTGGATGCCAGATGCCGGGCATCTGCCTATGAACGGTTGCGGGTCCTCCGGGCGGCCAGGGTGTTCAGGACCATGGCGGCCACGATGCACAGGGCTCCGGTGATCAGGCTTGGGGTCATGGTCTCCCCCAGCAGGAGCACCCCCAGGACCATGGAGGTCAGGGGCTGGAGGGGATAAAAGGAGGCGCAGTAGGTGGCGGGCAGCTTCTGGAGCAGTTCATTCCACAGGAGATGGGCCAGGGCGGTGCACACCAGGCAGGTATACAGCAGAGGCATCCAGACCGTCCCCGTAAAGGACACGGCGGCGCCGGTTGCCCGGACAAAGACCCAGGCGCTGGGCAGGGAAAGCAGGGCGGCAATGGCCATGCCGTAGCCGGTGACCAGCAGGGGATCATACCGGGCAGTGAGTTTCTTCAGATGGATGGTGGCATAGGCCCAGGAAAACAGGGCGAATACGCAGATCACCATGCCGGCGGTGGTCACTCCCTGGGTGGGCCTGCCGATGATGATCCCGGCCCCTGCCACCGCAACCAGCAGGGACAGCCCCTGGAGTTTCGTCACCTTTTCTCCCAGAAGGATAATGGCCAGACCGGAGATCACCACCGGGGTCAGGGAATTGATCAGGGAAGCAAAAGAGGCGCTGGAATACTGGATGCCCAGGAACAGGGCGGCATTGGAAAGGAAATACCCCACCACCCCCACAAAGAACAGTTCTCCCCAGTCTTTCCGGGCTATGGCTATACGGCCCTGGAGAGTATGGTACCCTGCGGCCAGCAGGATCACCGAAGAAAGGGCGTACCGGATGAACAGCACCCACAGGGCCGGGATCTGCTGCAGCACCAGGCGCCCGGAGATGTACAGGCTGCCCCAGATGACTATGACCAATGTGCAAAGCAGGGTGCTTTGCCAATTTTTACTCATTGAAAATCGCCTCGGTTACAAATAAATACAGGGGCTGCTGCAAACACAACAGCCCCTGGTTCCAGGATTCTGCACTGAATCTCTACGGCCGATACACGGCCTTCACGTTGGTGACCATGTCCTTGTTGGCGGCCTGGTCCGGTTCTTTGGTACGTTTTTCTTTCATTTCCAGGTTCTGTTCCTTCCCGCCTTTCTGGAAGGTGCCGGTGTAGACGGCATCGCTGTCCTGGAACAGGGTGGCTTCCAGCACCAGTGTGTAGGTGCCGTCGGGTGCGTCCTTGCCGCTGTCATCCTTCCCGTCCCAGGCCACTTTCACCTGTCCGGACTGCGGAGTGGCCTGGGTAAAAGCGTCCACTTTGGCCTTGTCCAGCTGGGCCACCCCGGATTTCTTCACCCACTGGGGCAGGGCCTGGTTCTGTTTTTTATAGCCTTTCGTGGCCACATATTTGGTAGCGAACAGGGTCCGGACCACTTTGCCATTCCCGTCTTCGATCCAGGCGGCCATCTGGTTGGTGGCCTTTCCGTCTTTTCTGTTGTAGGTGTATTCCAGGGTCAGAGGCCCTTTGGCCTGGGCCGCCGCAGGTGCCTTTTCCTGGGCTGCCGGGGCTGCTTTCTTTTCACTGCCGCAGCCGGCAAAGAGGCTCATAGCCGTCACTCCGGCCAGCAGCAGGCCGGTCAGTTTGCGATCCATATGGTTTCTCCTTTGCAGTAAAATTTTTTTCCGCTGATTCCTTTTCTCCTTCAGGCACTTTTCAGCCCGGTGATCCGTCTCTCCCACCCGCTCTTGTGGTAATAGATCCACTGGAGCAGATTGCACATCATCCAGCCCATGGGATAGCCCAGGGCGATGGGGATGATGCTGGGGGTCAGATGGCTCACCACCAGCAGGTACAGTTGCCGGAAAAGGACGAAGGAAAACAGCATGATCACCATGGGTGCCCGGGCATCTCCGATCCCCCGGAGCATCCCGGCCAGGATCTGGTTCATGCAGGCGAAGATGTCAAAAAGGCACACACAGCGGATGAACAGTACGCCTTTTGCCACCACTTCCGGCTCCTGGTTGAACAACCGCACGATATGCGGGGCCAGGAAAAATTCCGGGATCACCAGACAGGTGGTGGCCACAAACGCCATGGTCATGGCCACCCGGATCCCTTTGTGGATCCGGTCCGGATTCCCGGCACCGGCGTTCTGCCCGGTAAAGGTGGTGATGGCCAGGGCAATGCTCTGCATGGGCATGATCACGAACATATCCATCCGGATATAGATGCCCCACCCTGCCGTATAAGCAGCGCCGAAGGCATTCACATAGGACTGGACGAAGATGTTGGAAAAAGCCGTCAGGGCCATCTGGAACCCGGCGGGCAGCCCCACATCCACGATTTTTTTCAGCATGGTCCGGTCCAGGCGCATCTCCCCCCAGGTCAGGGAATAGATCTCCCGGCTGCGGAAGAGCACCACCAGCACCAGCACCGCCGAAACGAACTGGCTCAGGATGGTGGCGTAAGCCACACCGGCCACTCCCCAGCGGAGCCCGATGACGAAATACAGGTCCAGCACCACATTCAGGAAGGAGGTGAGGGCCAAAAAATACAGCGGCCGTTTGGAATCTCCCACGGCCCGCAGGATGGCGGACCCCATGTTGTAGATCATCAGGCCGGTGATGCCGGCGAAATAAATCCGCAGATAGGTGATGGAATGGGGTGCCACCGTAGGCGCCGTCTGCATGCTCTTCACCAGGAAGGGCGTGATGGTCCAGCCCAGGGCCATGAACACCAGGGACAGAAGGAAGGTCCCCACCAGGGAGGTATGGACCGCCCGGCGCAGTTCTGCTCCCATTTTTGCCCCGAAATACTGGGCGATCACCACGCTGGCCCCGGTGCTCATCCCCAGGAAAAAGCCCACCAGGGTGTTGATGCAGGGCATGACGGAGGTCACCCCGCCCAGGGCCGCAGAACCCACGAAATTCCCCACCACCACAGAATCCACTGCATTGTACAGCTGCTGGAACAGGTTCCCGAACAGGAGGGGCAGGGCAAACCAGAAAAGATGCGGGAAGATCCCGCCCCGGGTCATATCCTTCGTGGACGTTTTGGCCAAGGAATCACTCCCTTTTATTTCAGCAGGTTGTCGTTCTCAAAGTAGTTGATCTTCATGGCGGCGCGTACTTCGGAGAGGGTCTGAGCGGCTTTGGCTTCGGCCCGGGCAGTGCCTTCCTTCAGGATGTCCACCACTTCCGGTTTCCGGGCTTCCCAGTATTCCCGGCGTTCCCGGATGGGGCCCAGTACGGACTGGAGCACTTCGTTCAGGAACCGTTTGATCTTCATGTCGCCCAGGCCGCCCCGCTGGTAATGGGCCTTCAGCTCATCCAGGTTGGCGTAATCGGGCAGGAAAGCGGCAAAATGTTCCGGTTTGCTGAAGGCGTCCAGATAGGTGAACACCGGGTTCCCTTCCACATGGCCGGGATCGCTGACCTGGATATGGGTGGGATCGGTGAACATGCTCATGACCTTCTTTTTGATGGTGTCCGCATCATCGGACAGGTAGATGCAGTTGCCCAGGGATTTGGACATCTTGGCTTTTCCGTCCAGGCCGGGCAGACGCAGGCAGGCCTTGTTGGAAGGCAGCACGATGTCCGGTTCGGTGAGGGTTTCCCCATAGACGCTGTTGAACTTGTGGACGATTTCCCGGCACTGTTCCAACATGGGTTTCTGGTCTTCCCCCACAGGCACATGGGTGGCGTGGAATGCGGTGATGTCCGCCGCCTGGCTCACCGGGTAGCAGAAGAAGCCCAGGGGCACGCTGGCTTCGAAGTTCTTCTGCTGGATTTCCGCCTTGACGGTGGGGTTCCGCTGGACCCGGGCCACGGTGACCAGGTCCATATAATAGGTAGACAGTTCGAAGAGTTCCGGGATCAGGCTCTGGATGAAGATGGTGGCTTTCTGGGGATCGATGCCCACAGCCAGGTAGTCCAGGGCCACCTGGAGCACGTTCTGCCGGACTTTTTCCGGGTTTTCCGCATTGTCGGTCAGGGCCTGGGCATCGGCGATCATAAAGTAGATTTCGTCGAATTTCCCGCTGTTCTGGAGCAGCACCCGTTCCTGGAGAGAGCCAACGAAATGGCCCACATGGAGATGGCCGGTGGGACGGTCCCCGGTCAGAATGATTTTTGTCATAACGATTCCTCGCCTTCTGCTGTTGTTACAATATATTGAAAATCAGTGCGTCATGTATAACTATACTATGAATGTGGCTTTTCTTCAAGGGGCCGGGGCACTGTCCATTCTAAAAAAACACTTGTATTTTCCATGGGAATTCATTATACTTAAGGACGATGATTTGTCAATATTTTCTAAAACCTAGAAAGGAAGTCTCGTATGAACTCTATGATCCGCACACTTCGTAAAATCCCCCTGATCCACCAGATCGCCGTTGGTCTCATCATCGGCATCCTGATTGCCGTGTTCCTCCCCGGCGCCGTGCCCGTGGTTGGCATCTTCGGCGACCTGTTCGTCCGGGCCCTGAAAGGGGTGGCTCCCCTGCTGGTATTCATCCTGGTGATGAACGCCATGGTCCAGCGGAAAGAAGGGGGCGACACCCAGATGAAGCCCATCATCACCCTGTATGTGATCGGTACTTTCGCCGCTTCCATCGTGGGCGTGGTCCTTTCCTTCCTGTTCCCCCAGACCCTGATGCTCCAGCTGGGAAACGCCAAGGTGAATCCCCCCAGCGGCATTGCGGAAGTGGTCCACAACCTGGTGCTGAACATCGTGGACAATCCCCTGAATGCCATCCTGAACGCCAACTACATCGGTATCCTGGCCTGGGCGGTGATCATCGGCCTGGCTCTCCACAAGGCGGCCAGCCCGGAAACCAAGCATGTGCTGGAAGACCTGTCCGCCGGCATCACCAAAGTGGTCACCTGGGTGATCCATTTCGCTCCTCTGGGGATCATGGGCCTGGTGACCCAGTCCATCAGCGCCAGCGGCCTGTCCGCCCTGATTTCCTATTTCAGCCTGCTGGGCGTGCTGCTGGGTTCCTATTTCCTGGTGGCCCTGGTGATGAACCCCATCATCGTATACCTGAACGTACGGAAGAACCCCTACCCCCTGGTGTGGGCCACCATCAGGGAAAGCGGCATCTACGCTTTCTTCACCCGTTCTTCCGCCGCCAACATCCCGGTGAACCTGACCCTGTGCAAACGGCTGGGGCTGAACCCGGATACCTACACCATCTCCATTCCCCTGGGGGCCACCATCAACATGGCCGGGGCCTCCATCACCATTTCGGTGCTGAGCCTGGCCGCCGCCCATACCCTGGGCGTGGCTGTTGACCTGCCCACGGCCCTGCTGCTGTGCATCGTTTCCACCGTAGGGGCCTGCGGGGCTTCCGGGGTGGCCGGGGGTTCCCTGCTGCTGATCCCCGTGGCCTGTGCCTCTTTCGGCATCAGCAATGACATCGCCATGCAGGTGGTGGGCGTGGGCTTCATCATCAGCATCATCGAAGACGCCTGTGAAACGGCCCTGAACAGCAGCAGCGACGTGCTGTTCACCGCCACCGCCGAATACGCCAGAAGAGCCCGGCTGGGGACCCTGAAGGCAGAGGATATGGTACCGAAGGAATTGGAAGAAGACGAATAAAAAAGAGGTGTTGCACGTGTGAAAATCACACACGCGCAACACCTCTTTTTTCATTTCACCCTCACCGGTACCGGTTCCATCCCTTCTTCTTCATACTGGGAATCGAACTTTTCATTCAGATAGTTGCTGTACAGGTAGGCCAGGACGGCACCGGAGATGTTGTGCCAGGCACTGAAGATGGCTCCGGGGACACCGGCCATGGGCATGGCGGCGAAATGGGCCTTGGCCAGGCCGGTGGCCAGACCGGAATTCTGCATCCCCACTTCGATGGACAGGGCCACCATCTGTTTCCAGCTCATGCCGGTGAGCTTGCCGATGGCAAAGCCCAGCAGATACCCCAGCACATTGTGGAGCATCACCACCAGGAGGATCAGTCCGGCGCTGTTCAGGATGGCGTTCCGGCTGGCTCCGATGATCCCGGCAATCAGGAAGCTGATCACCAGACTGGAAACGGCGGGCAGGTAATCCACCGCTTCTTTGGCGAATTTGGGGAAGAAGTTCTTCACCGCCAGGCCCACACCGATGGGCACGAACACGATCTGGAGGATGGAAACGAACATGCCCATGGGATCAAAGGCGATCTGCTTGCCCACCAGCAGCCAGGTCAGAAGCGGGGTCATGATGGGACTCAGCACCGTGGAGCAGCTGGTCATGGTCACGGAAAAGGGCACATCCCCATGGCTCATGAAGGTGATCACGTTGGAGGACGTCCCGCCGGGGCAGGTGCCCACCAGCACCACCCCCACCGTCAGGGCTGGATCCAGATGGAAGGCCTTGGAGAGCAGAAAAGCCAGGAAGGGCATGACGAAATACTGGGCACAGACCCCGAAGAAAATGTTCTTGGGCTGCTTCAGCACCAGGGCGAAATCGTGGAGGCTGGTGGTCATCCCCATGCCGAACATGATGATCCCCAGCATGACGCTGAGGATGGAGACCCCGTAGGCCTTCCCCAGCACCCAGGAAAAAGCATGGGGGGCGAAAAGCCCGATGCCCAGGAACACCACAGCGATGACGCCGAAATACTTGCCGATCAGTCCACAAACTTTTTTCAAACTCATTTTCCTCATCCTTTCTTTTTCCGGAAACAAAAAAGCCCCGTCCCCTGAAAGGGACGGAGCCATCTCCGCGATACCACCCAATTTCCCGCAGGCCTTGCAGCCCACAGGCTCTCTCAACGTACCAACATACGCGTTTCCACTAACGGGGATCAGCCGTACGGACTTATTTTTGCTTCAGTCCGTCTCTTCCGGGAGGATTTTCCTTTCGGCCAGGCCGCCGGTTCACACCATCCACCGGCTCTCTGGAGGCACGCATCCAGAAAGTACTCTTTCCCATCATCAGATTTCCTTATGCAATTGAGTTGCTTCTCTTTGAAAAGCATGCCCTTATCTTACGAGGATAAGGGCATTTTGTCAAGAAAATTTTTGCTTTATAGGAAAAACTTTTTCAATGGGCTGATTACTGTAACAAATATGGCAGAAACATCTTGGCCAGGCCCAGGAAAATGAAGAACCCGCATACATCGGTGAAAGTGGTGATGAAGATGCTGGAAGCCACGGCCGGGTCGTAGTTCATGGCTTTCAGGACCACCGGCACCAGGAACCCCACCAGGGCTGCGATCATCAGGTTGCAGATCATGGCCACCAGGATGATGAGCCCCAGGGCCAGATTGTGGTTCATCCACACGATCACTGCCCCGGCGATGATCCCGTTCACCAGGCCATTGATGAAGCCTACGGTGATGCCCCGGAGGATCCGGAGTCCGTTGCCGTGGAGTTTGATGTCCCCCAGGGCAATGCCCCGGACCACCACCGCCAGGGTCTGGGTGCCCGCGTTGCCCCCCATGCCGGCTACAATGGGCATGGCGGCGGCCAGGGCCACCACCTGGCTGATGGTATCTTCGAACAAAGAAACCACCGAGGAAGCCAAAAACGCCGTCACCAGGTTGATCAGCAGCCAGGGCAGCCGGAGCTTGACGCTTTCCAGCACCGTGCTGTCCACGTCTTCTTCCTTGCTGACACCGCCCATCTTCAACATGTCTTCGGTGTTTTCTTCTTCGATGACGTCGATGATGTCGTCAACGGTGATGATCCCCAGCATGCCCTTCCGCTTGTTCACCACCGGGATGGCATGGAGGTCGTATTTGGATACCAGCCGGGCCACGTCTTCCTGGTCCGCTTCCGGTTCCACGGAGATCACGTTGTCCTCCATGATGTCCTGGAGGGTGTCATAGTTCTTGGCCACCAGAAGTTCCCGGAGGGACACGGTGCCCACCAGCTGCTTTTTTTCATTGAGCACATAGAGGATGTTGATTTCTTCCGTCTTGGGGGCGATTTCCTTCACCTTTTCCAGGGCCTGGCTCACGGTAAGGGAGCTGCGCATGGAAATGTATTCTGTGGTCATGATCCCGCCGGCAGTGCTTTCCCCATAGCCCAGCAGGTTCCGGATCACTTCCTGGTCGCTGGATTTCATCAGCTTGACCAGCTCTTTCCGCCGGTTGGCGGGCATATCCCCCAGGATATCCACGATATCGTCCTTGGACATATGCTGGAAGATCCGGATGATCTTGTTCAGATCGAACAGCTTCATGATCCGGACCTGGAGCTCGTCATCAGCCTGTTCGATGATCTCCGCCATCTGCTGGTCCGGCAGGATGGTGGCCAGGAACACGATGTCGCTGTCGCTGGCTTCTTCCAGGGCATAGGCCAGGTCGATGGGGTGGGAATCTTCCACCAGCTTCAGGACAGCCTCTTTATCTTTTCGGTTCAGGGCGGAAATCAGTTCGTTCTCTACCCGTTCTTCCAGTTCTTCCTGTTTTTCTTCTACAGAATGGTTCTCTTTCTGTTCATCCATGCTGAACACTCTCCCCTCATGGGTCCCCGTCCTCCCCGGGGCCTGTATGGTGGGAAAGGCCGACCTTCCCCGGTCAGCGTTCCCCCGCTTTTACTTCCGCGTCAGAGCCACGTCGTCCGACGAGAGCCATCCAACGGCACCGTCAAAGCGGATGCATAGATTGTAGACTTTGTTTTCCACCGCATTCCGGGTCTGGTTGATGGGCACGAAAATGGTGCCTTTGGGATAAAAGCCCAGGGTCAGGCTGTCTTTTCCCGGTTCGGCATAGAAAGGCACACCATTGCGGGTGGTCATCATGATGATCTTGGACTGCTGGAACCGTTCTTCCGTGGAAGCGGCATGAGCCGTACCGGTCAGGACCGGCAGGGCGCCCACCCCCACCAGGGAGCAGAAAGCCAGCGCCAGGGTGATTTTCTTGAACATGGGACACCTCGTTTCTCCAGGGGCTTACACCACCTGGAAGATATAGAATTTCAGATAATCAGTTTCCGGCACATTGTACAGGATCGGGTGATCCGGAGCCTGCTGCCGGGCTTCCACCTGCCGGAGGGAAACCGCCGCATCCCGGGCGGCCTCATGGAGCATTTCCACGAACAGTTCGCTTTTCATGAAATGGCTGCAGCTGCAGGTGGCCAGGTAGCCTCCCCGGGGCAGCAGCTTCATGGCCTTCAGGTTGATCTCCTTGTAGCCCCGGAAGGCGCTTTTCACCGTGTGGCTGCTTTTGGTAAAGGCCGGGGGATCCAGGATGATGAAATCGAAGGGATGCTGCTTTTTGTTTTCCAGATCCGTCAGGTATTCGAACACATTGGCTTCCACGGTCTGGATTTTGTCTTCCAGTCCGTTGAGGGCAAAGTTGTCCCGGGCCCGTTTCAGGGCTTCCCCGGAAATATCCACCGCCGTGACGCTGGCAGCGCCCCCTTTGGCCGCGTTCAGGGCAAAGGGACCGGTGTGGGTGAAGCAGTCCAGTACATGCTTGCCGGCACAGATCCGGGAAACCGCCAGCCGGTTGTATTTCTGGTCCAGGAAATAGCCGGTTTTCTGGCCGTTCACCACGTCCACCCGGTACCGGAGGCCGTTTTCCGTGATGATGGGCATGAGATCCTGTTCCGTCAGGGTGCTGCCGGGGATTTCCGCAATGCCCTGGCCTTCCGTGAGCCCTTCCAGTTCCCGGATCTTCACATCGTTCCGTTCGTAGATGCCTTTCACCTCTTCGCCCATGGCCCGGAGCTGCTCCAGGAGCTGGGTGAAAATCAGTTCCTTCCGCTGTTCCATGCCCAGGCTCAGCACCTGGGCCACCAGAACGTCCCCGAACCGGTCCACGGTGAGTCCCGGGAAGCCGTCAGCTTCCCCGAAGATCAGCCGGCAGTCTTTGAAATCCTCTCCGGGCATGACGGTTTTCCGGTAATCCAGGGCGTACTGGATCCGCCGTGCAAAGAAGGCTTCATCGAACCGGTCGTTGGCGTTCCGGGACAGGAGCCGCACCCGGATCTTGGAATGGTCGTTGTAGAAACCGGTACCGATGTACTTGCCCTTCTTCTCGCTGACCACGTCCACCAGGTCCCCGTTTTCCACAGGACCGGCCACGTCCAGCACTTCGTCCCCGAACACCCAGGGGTGCCCGCCCCGGGCCATTTTTTCCCCTTTGCGGGTGATGGTCACTTTCGTATATTCACGCATACGCTTCCGCCCTCCCGGTTAATGTCGTATAGTTTATTGTACCATATGTAACGGGTGATGGGAACGGGTTTTGGTATGCAAAAAAGGGACTGTGAAAAAATGAAGAATCATTTTTTCACAGTCCCTTTGGTCGCGGGTCGCGAGTCGCGGGCTTGTTAGCGGAGCCCGAATATCCTGTCGATCAGCCTCTGGATCCCGCTGGGGTCCTTTTTGGGAGCCGGACGGGGTTCCGGTGCCGGGGCCGGTTCCGCCTGTTTGGCCTGGGCCTTCCGGGTATCTTCTCCCAGCTTCCCCACCTGCTTTTCCAGGCTGGCCAGGCTGTTTTTCAGATTGGTGTCGTCGTACCGGGTGCCCACAATGTCCCGCTTCATGCTCCGGACTTCCTTTTCCAGCAGCAGCTGCTGGCTGTCCAGCCGAAGATACAGCCCGAAAGTGCACAGCAGGTTCCCGGCCAAAAGGGCCAGGACCATTTTCTGGAATCGTGTCATACCAGGACCTCCTGAAAAAATTTTCCCCATTGTAACATAACGGAAGGAAAAAGGAAAGGCGCTGTGAAAAAATCATCCACAGCGCCTTTATTTCGCTTGCGTCAGCTGGCTTCCATCGGCTAGTGACTAGAGACTAGTGACTAGTGACGGGGTGTGAAAAAGCATTTTTTCACACCCCCCTTATCCGCCTCATTTCGGATAGTTGGAAGAAGTATTTTCTTTCAGCAGAACGTCGTGGGCCCCGCCTTCCACCAGGCTGGTGGCGGATACCAGGGTCAGTTTGGCCTTTTTCTGCAGTTCGGGGATGGTGAGAGCCCCGCAGTTGCACATGGTGGACCGCATCTTGGAGATGGTCAGGTTCACGTTGTCTTTCAGGCCGCCGGCGTAGGGCACGTAGGAATCCACCCCTTCTTCGAAGGAGAGTTTCTTGTCGCCGCCCAGGTCATACCGCTGCCAGTTCCGGGCACGGGCGGAACCTTCGCCCCAGTATTCCTTCATGTAGGTGCCGTTGATGTTCACCTTGTTGGTGGGGGATTCGTCGAACCGGGCGAAATACCGGCCCAGCATCAGGAAGTCAGCACCCATGGCCAGAGCCAGGGTCATGTGATAATCGTACACAATGCCGCCGTCGGAGCAGATGGGCACGTAGATGCCGGTTTCCTTGAAGTATTCGTCCCGGGCCTTGGCCACTTCGATGACTGCCGTAGCCTGGCCCCGGCCGATGCCTTTCTGTTCCCGGGTGATGCAGATGGAACCGCCGCCGATCCCGATCTTCACGAAGTCAGCGCCGCATTCTGCCAGGAACCGGAAGCCTTCGGCGTCCACCACGTTGCCGGCCCCTACCTTGACGGAATCACCGTATTTGTCCCGGATCCATTTCAGGGTCCGTTTCTGCCATTCACTGTAGCCTTCGGAGGAGTCGATGCACAGTACGTCCGCACCGGCTTCCACCAGGGCCGGTACCCGCTGTTCGTAGTCACGGGTGTTGATGCCGGCACCTACCACGTGGCGTTTCTGGTTGTCCAGCAGTTCCAGGGGATACTGTTTATGGGTGGAGTAGTCTTTCCGGAACACCATGTACATCAGGTTGCCCTCTTTGTCGATAATGGGCAGGGTGTTCAGTTTGTGTTCCCAGATGATGTCATTGGCCTGTTTCAGGGTGATGTCGCTGCTGCCCACCACCATGTCGGAAACCGGGGTCATGAAATCCTTCACCTGGTCTTCCATGTTCATACGGCTGATCCGGTAGTCACGGCTGGTGACGATGCCTTCCAGATGACCGTTCTTGCTGCCGTCGCTGGTAACGGCCATGGTGCTGTGGCCGGTCTTTTCCTTCAGGGCCAGTACATCGGCCAGGGTGCTTTCCGGACGCAGGTTGGAGTCGCTGACCACGAATCCGGCCTTGAAGCTCTTGACCCGGGCCACCATGGCAGCTTCGCTTTCGATGGTCTGGGACCCGTAGATGAAGGAGATGCCCCCTTCACGGGACAGAGCGATGGCCATGTTGTCGTCGGATACGGACTGCATGATGGCGGAAACCAGGGGAATATTCAGGGTCAGAGCCGGTTCTTCACCTTTTTTGAATTTCACCAGCGGAGTCTTCAGACTCACATTTGCCGGGATGCATTCGCTGGAAGAATATCCAGGAACTAAAAGATACTCACTGAAAGTATGAGCAGGTTCATCATAGATAAAAGCCATTGTATATCCCCCTTTGAAATATTTTTCTCATTTTAGCACCAGTCTGTCACAAATGCAACAGGTTTTTCTGTTTTTTTTCCAACAAAGTCTTTCCGTTACGGAAACAGACCGCAGAGGCTGGATAGGGACTGCGGTCTGTAACGGTTCTTATTTTGCCTTCAGCCGGCGCAGGGCTCTCCAGGCAATATCCTGGCGGTAATGGGCCCCGTCGAAATGGATCTTGTCCACGGCGTCATAGGCTTTCTGCTGGGCGGAAGGAATGTCATCAGCCACAGCGGTCACCCCCAGCACACGGCCCCCGTTGGTGAGGATCTTCCCGTCCTCTTCCCGGGTACCGGCGTGGAAAACCACCACATTGTCCATGGCATTGGCCGCTTTCAGACCGGTGATGGGGATCCCCTTCTTGTAGGATGCCGGGTAGCCGCCGCTGGCCATGACCACGCATACGGCCGCCTTGTCGCTCCATTCCACCAGGTCAGGGGTCAGGGTGCCGTTGGCGCAGGCCACCATGATCTCTGCCAGGTCGCTTTTCAGCAGGGGCAGCACCACCTGGGTTTCCGGATCCCCGAACCGGGCGTTGAATTCCACCACTTTTACACTGTCCCCTTTGATCATGAGACCGGCATACAGGCAGCCGGAATAAGGCCGGCCTTCCTTGGCCAGGGCATCCACAATGGGGCGCAGCACTTCCTTCACGGTTTTTTCCTTCAGGGCATCGGTCATCACCGGAGCCGGGCAGTAGGCCCCCATGCCCCCGGTATTGGGCCCCTGGTCCCCGTCATTCACCCGTTTGTGGTCCTGGGCGGCCAGCATGGGCACAATGGTCTTCCCATCGGTGAAGGCCAGCAGGGAGGCTTCCTCCCCTTCCATGAACTCTTCGATGACCACCCGGTTGCCGGCACTGCCGAACTTGTGGGCTCCCATCATTTCGTCCAGGGCTGCCAGGGCTTCGTCCCTGGTCATGGCCACCACCACACCCTTGCCGGCAGCCAGGCCGTCCGCCTTGATCACGATGGGCGCGCCTTTTTCTTCCACAAAGGCCCTGGCATCCGCCAGGTTGTCGCACACCTTGAAGAAGGCCGTGGGCACCCCGTACTTTTCCATCAGTTCCTTGGAGAAAATCTTGGAGCCTTCGATTTCCGCCGCTTTGGCACTGGGCCCGAAAATGGTCAGACCCCGGGCTTTGAACACATCCACGATACCGGCCACCAGCGGGGCTTCCGGCCCCACCACCGTCAGGTCGATGGCGTGTTTTTCCGCCCAGTCCGCCAGACCGTCCAGGTCCGCAATATCCAGGTCCACACATTCCGCCAGGTCCTTCATGCCGGGATTCCCGGGAGCTGCGTAGAGTTTCGTCACCTTTTTGCTTTGGGCCAGCTTCCAGACCAGGGTATGTTCCCGGCCGCCGCCGCCAATTACCAGTACCTGCATGCTAAAGCCTCCCTTATTCTTCGCTTTCCAGCTGCTTCTTCAGATAGGCTGCAATGGCCGTATCGTATTCCGCCGTATGGGCAAAGGCTTCCTGGGCCAGCATCTTCCGGGTCTTCAGGTCGATGTCGCCTTTTTCCTTCAGCATGTGGATCAGGTCTTCATACCGGTCCGGATTGGTGATGATCACCACATCGTGGAAGTTCTTGGCAGAAGCCCGGACCATGGCCGGCCCGCCGATATCGATGTTTTCGATGGCTTCGGCTTCCGTAACATCCGGTTTGGCAATGGTCTGCTGGAAGGGATACAGGTTCACCACCACCAGGTCGATGGGCTGGATCCCGTTTTTCTTCATGTCTTCCATATGTTTGGGATTGCTGCGCACCGCCAGGATGCCCCCGTGGATCTTGGGGTTCAGGGTCTTCACCCGGCCGTCCATCATTTCCGGGGTCCCGGTCACATCGCTCACATAGGTCACCGGCACGCCGGCTTCCTTCAGGACTTTCATGGTACCGCCGGTGGAAATGATTTCCACCCCGTTGTTGTTCAGGAAATAGCCCAGCTTCACAATGCCGGTCTTATCAGAAACGCTCAGTAATGCTCTGCGAATTTTCAACATGGATCGTTCTCCTTATTTCCGGATTTTCACTTTCCGGCCATTCACGGTCAGCCGGTCTTCCGCCCACAGCTTCACCACTTCCGGCAGGATGGTATGTTCCTGGACCAGGATCCGGGCAGCCAGGGTATCATGGGTATCTTCGTCCAGCACCGGCACGGCAGCCTGCATGATGATGGGCCCCGTATCCATCCCGGCATCCACAAAGTGGACGGTGCAGCCGGCGATCTTCACCCCGTAGTTCAGGGCCTGTCCCTGGGCGTCCAGCCCGGTAAAGGACGGCAGCAGGGCCGGATGGATGTTGATGATCCTGTGGTACCAGGAATTCACGAAATCCCCGCTGAGGATCCGCATGAACCCGGCCAGCACCACCAGTTCCACTCCCGCTTCCCGGAGAGTCTTGTCGATGGCCGCTTCAAAGGACGGCTTGTCCACATAGTCCTGGCGGGCAATGGCATAATGGGGGATGCCCATTTTTTCCGCCCGTTCCAGGGCATAGGCTTCCGGGCTGTCGCTGATCACCACGGCGATCTCGATGGGGAGGTTCTCTTTTTTGATCTTGTCGGCCACGGCCTGGAAATTGCTTCCCCGGCCGCTGACCAGCACCCCGATTTTCCGCTTAGTCACCGAAAACCCCGCCTTTCATGACGGTCTTCCTGTTCCCGGGCACCACCTGGCCCAGTTCGTAGAAGGTTTCCCCGTTTTCTTTCAGATGGGCCCGGACGGCGTCCGCTTCAGACGGATCCACCACCAGTACCATCCCCACACCCATATTGAAGGTCCGGTACATTTCCTTCACCGGCACATTGCCCCATTCCTGGAGCTTCTTGAACACGGCGGGCACTTCCCAGGCGTCTGCATGGACTTCCGCATCGCAGTCTTCCGGCAGGATCCGGGGAATGTTGTCGTAGAAGCCGCCCCCGGTGATGTGGACCATGCCGTGGAGGTCGAATTTTTTGATCATGGGCAGGATGGTCCTGGGATACAGCCGGGTGGGAGTCAGCAGTTCCTCACCCAGGGTCTTGCCGAATTCCGGGATGTAGGTATCCACGCTGAAGCCCTGGGCTTCGAAGCAGATCTTCCGGACCAGGGAGAACCCGTTGGAATGGACCCCGGTGGAAGGCAGGCCCAGCAGCACGTCTCCGGCCTTTACCTTCTCCCCGGTGATCATCTTGCTCCGTTCCACAACGCCCACGCTGAAGCCGGCGATGTCGTATTCGTCCTTGGCATAGAACCCGGCCATTTCAGCGGTTTCCCCGCCGATCAGAGCGCAGCCGCTTTCCTTGCAGGCATTGGCCACCCCTTTGACGATGTCGGCGATTTTCTGGGATTCCACCTTGGCGGTGGCGATGTAATCCAGGAAGAACAGAGGTTCCGCCCCCTGGACCAGGATATCATTGACGCACATGGCCACGGCGTCCTGGCCGATGGTGTCGTGCCGGTCCATCATGAAGGCGATCTTCAGCTTGGTGCCAACCCCGTCGGTACCGGAAACCAGCACCGGATCCTGGTATTTGTTCCCCAGGGCGAACAGGCCCCCGAAGCCCCCCAGATCCCCGATGACTTCCGGACGGTAGGTGGCCCGGACGCTGTCCTTCATCAGTTCCACAGCCTTGTTGCCGGCGTCGATGTCCACTCCTGCATCTGCGTATGTAATGACCTTTTTCTCGCTCACGCTGTTTCCTCCTTAGCAACCCAGTTCAAACTGTAATTTGGATCCTTTTTTCATTTCTTTATCTGCTCCATCCGGATAATGGGAGTTGAAGCAGGCATAGCACATGTCATCGGGCTTCAGCACGGACAGGCTGGCCCGGAGCCCTTCCATGGTGATGTAGTGCAGGCTGTCCGCCTTGATGTACTGGCGGATTTCCTCTTCGGTCTTGCTGGCGGCGATCAGTTCCTTCCGTTCGGAAGTGTCGATGCCGTAGAAGCAGGAATCCATCACAGGAGGAGAGCTGATGCACACATGGATGGCGGTGGCTCCCGCATCCCGGAGCAGCTGGACGATTTTCCCGCTGGTGGTGCCCCGAACGATGGAGTCGTCCACCATCACCACGGATTTGCCCGCCACCAGGCTCCGGTTGGCGTTCAGTTTCAGCCGCACCGCGTTGAGCCGCTGTTTCTGGGTGGGCTGGATGAAGGTCCGGCCGATGTATTTGTTCTTGGTGAGCCCTTCCACAAAGGGGATCCCCGCTTCCAGACCGTAGCCGATGGCGGCGGGAGTCCCGGAATCCGGGACGGAAATCACCACGTCCGCTTTGATGTCTTTGGTTTCCCGTGCCAGGATCCGGCCCATGTTCAGACGGGCCTGATACACGCTTTCCCCGTCGATGATGCTGTCCGGACGGGCAAAATACACGTATTCGAAGATGCAGTGGGCACAGTGGGCCGGTTTGCAGGTGCTGTACATGATGCTTCTGGGTTCCGCTTCTTCGTCGTCGATGACGATCATTTCCCCGGGCTTCACATCCCGCACATAATGGGCCCCCACCAGATCCAGGGCGCAGGTTTCACTGGCCACCACCCATCCATGGTCCAGACGGCCCAGGCACAGGGGCCGGAACCCGTAGGGATCCCGGAAGGCGATCAGCTGGCTGTCGTTCATGATCAGGATGGCAAATGCCCCCTTGATGGTGTCGGCGGCTTCCGCCACCCGTTCCGGCAGGGTCTTCTTCCGGCTCCGGGCGATCAGGCTCAGCACCACTTCACTGTCGATAGTGGTCTGGAACACCACCCCGTCCGCAGCCAGTTCCTTCCGCAGTTCCGCCGCGTTGGTCAGGTTGCCGTTGTGGCTCATGGCCAGGTTGCCCCCGTCGTAGAACACCTTCAGGGGCTGTACATTGTAGGGCATGCTGGCGCCGGTGGTGGAATAGCGCACATGGCCGGCGGCGATGTAACCGTCCAGGCCCTTCAGGCCGTCTTTGAACACATCGTTCACCAGGCCCATGCCCTTTTTGATGTGCATGTGCCGGCCGTCAGTAACGGCAATGCCGGCGCTTTCCTGGCCTCTGTGCTGGAGGGCGAACAGCCCCCAGTAGGTGTTCAGTGCCACATCGTCTTTTTTGGAATAGATGCCGAAGACCCCGCATTCTTCATGGAGCTTGTCTTCTGCAAAAAAGTTGTCCCCCATAGTTCCTCCCGTTTCCTTATGCTTTGGCAGCGGCGGCTCTGGCAGCAGCCAGTTTTTCCCCTTTGGCCTTCACTTCTTCCTGCATCCTGGCTCTGAAATCCGCCAGTTTCTGCACCAGTTCCGGATGGGCACCGGCCAGGATCTCCACTGCGAAGATGGCGGCGTTCTTGGCTCCGTTGATGGCCATGGTGGCCACCGGGATGCCGGAAGGCATCTGGACGAAGCTCAGCAGGGAATCCATCCCGTTCAGGGGAGTAGCATTGATGGGAATGCCGATCACCGGCAGGGTGGTGTAGGCGGCAATGACCCCGCCCAGGTGGGCAGCGGCCCCGGCAGCGGCGATGATGGCTTCCACACCCCGGTCACGGGCACCGGCGGCGAATTCCTTTACCAGTTCCGGAGTCCGGTGGGCACTGGCCACCACCACTTCCACTTCCACGCCGAAATCCTTCAGGACTTTTTCCGCAGGTTCCAGCACCGGCCAGTCCGAATTGCTTCCCATGATAATTGCTACTTTCATTCGTGAGCACCTCCAATGAAAAAAGGCCCGTGATACCGCCTGCACAACGCTGTTCAAGTTTCTCAGAGCCAAACCACCACAATAATTTTATACTCTTATTCTATCAACGGACCGGGGGGATGTCAATGATTTATCGAACTTTTATAACATAAGTTACACTATCGTTCGAAATGGGCGGGAACTCTGCTCCAACCGTAGGGGCGCCGGCCCGGCGCCCCGCAAAACACATGGTCAACTGCTGATTTGGCGGGCCGCCCGGGCCTGGCGCCCCTACGGCATCGCAATGCTAAGATTGCCATGGCCCCCAACACGGACCACCGGCGCCGGCGTGCAGCTCCCTGCGCAATATGGTATAATAGGAAACAAAGAGGTGATTCCCATGACACAGTCCATTTGGAAACGGTTTTTCCTGACCATCCTTACGGCGCTTTCCGTCTGCGGCTCGGCGCTGGCCGCCGGGGCCATCCCGGTGCCCAAGCCCGGACGGATCGGTTCCCCGTTGCCCCGTCCCACGGTTCCCATTGGAGGCTACCAGAACCACCGCCCCATCCCCACTCCCGTCTATACGCCCGTGACCCCTGCCCGGCCGGTGCAGCTGCCCCGGATCCCCCTGCGGCCCATTGTCCAGCCCATGACCAGATCCCTGGCTCCCACGGGAGAACAGCTGGGCGTTTACAAGCCCGATCTGACCTTATTTTCCTGGGCCTCTCCCCGGGACATCGGGACGCCTGTGGGCCTTTCCCGGCTCCACGACCCATCCTGGTCCCTGGCCTGGTGGAAACCGGAATCCGCCATCACCCAGGCCGATGTGGCCCAGAGCCGGCTGGCGAAGCTGATGGAAGAGGTGAAATGAATGAAAAAGAGGGTGTTGCACAGAACGTGCAACACCCTCTTTGATTGCGGCTCGCGACCCGTGACTGGCGGCCCACGACCAGGGTGTGAATTTTTTCACACCCCCTTTTCATTTCACCCACACAATGGTGGCGCCGAAGCCCCCTTCGTTCAGGGGGGCCATTTCTGTTTTCAGCACATTGGGGTGCTGGTCCAGGTATTCCAGGAGGCCTTTCCGGAGCATGCCGGTGCCCTTCCCGTGGACCAGACGGAACCGGTCCATCCCGGCCAGCAGGGCGTCGTCGATGGCCTTGTCCACATAGGGGATGGCCTCATCCACGGTTTTGCCCCGGACATCGATCTGTACCGTGGCATCCTGGGCCTTCTTCACAAACAGGTTGTGGCCCTGGCTGGTACTCTTCTTCAGGGTCCGGTGGGTACTCCTGGGCTGGCTGGGAGCTTCCTTCAGCAGCAGGCAGTCCTTCAGCTTCAGGTTCATCTTCATGATCCCGATCCGCACCGTAACTTCCTTGCCGTTGAGGGCCACAATGGTGCCGCTCTGGCCGATCTTCTTCACGTACACCTTCTTGCCCACCGCCGCATTGCCGCTGGTGAGCCCCTGGCCTTCGGGCATGGGCTTCCCGTCAATGGAGAAGTTCTTGTTCAGCACCTTCCGGGACAGTTCCGCCAGCTGTTCCACCTTCCGGCTTTCCACCATGTCCTGGTTGGCCCGGAGTTCCTTCAGGATGGAGGTGGATTCCCGCCGGGCGTTCCGGTACAGTTCGTCCGCCTGTTCCCGGGCCTTCCGGAGGATGGCGTTCCGGCTCTTTTCCAGATCCTGTTTCTGCCGGGTCAGTTCGTTCTTCAGGTATTCCGCTTCCCGCTGGAGGGCGGAAATCTCGTCCTTCCGGCTTTCGTATTCCCGGCGCTCCCCTTCCAGGTTCTGGAGCACCCGTTCCATATTGCTGTGGCCTTCCCCGATGAAGGTCCTGGCCTCGTCCAGGATCCCCTGAGGCAGCCCCAGCCTCTTGCTGATGTAGAAGGCGTTGGAACTGCCGGGCACTCCCATGAGCAGCTTGTAGGTGGGCCGCAGGGTTTCCGGATCGAATTCCACGCTGGCGTTTTCCATGCCTTCATGCTCGTAGGCAAAGGTCTTCAGTTCGCTGTAGTGGGTGGTCATGATGGTGAGCACCTTCTTCTTGTACAGATACTCGATCATGGCCATGGCCAGGGCCGCCCCTTCGGTGGGGTCGGTGCCCACGCACACTTCATCCACCAGCACCAGGTCCCCTTCCCGGACTTCGTCCAGGATGGAGATCATGTTCTTCATGTGGCCGGAGAAGGTGGACAGGCTCTGTTCGATGCTCTGTTCATCCCCGATATCCGCATAGACGCCCCCGAACACCGGCAGGATGGCTTCTCTGGCCGGGACGAACATCCCCGCCTGGGCCATGAGGGCGAACACCCCCACGGTCTTCAAGGCCACGGTCTTGCCCCCGGTGTTGGGACCGGTGATCAAAAGGGTGGTGAAATCGTCTCCCAGGTTGATGTCCAGGGGCACCACCTTTTCCTGGTCCAGGAGAGGATGGCGTCCCTGGGTGATCCGCAGCCGCTGCTGGAGGATCATCATGGGCCGGCAGCAGTGGAGCTTCTGGGCCAGGGCCGCCTTGGCCCCGATCAGATCCACCTGGGCGGCGATGTCCAGGGAGCTGAGGATGTTTTCCGCCTCGCTGCCCACGTGGCCGGTGAGGGTCCGGAGGATCCGTTCCACTTCCGCCTGTTCCTCCAGCCGGTATTTCTTGATGTCGTTGTTCAGGTTCACCACCGCCATGGGTTCCACGAACAGGGTGGCCCCGCTGGCGCTCTGGTCATGGACCACCCCGGGGAAGTTCAGCCGGTATTCCTGTTTGATGGGGATCACGTACCGGTCTTCCCGCATGGTCACCAGGGCATCCTGGAAGTATTTCTGGTTGTTGGGGTCGTGGAGCAGGCTGTTCAGCTTGTCCTTCACCCGGTTCTTGGCTGCCAGGATCCCGGTGCGCAGGCCCTGGAGCTTCACGGAAGCATTGTCCTTGATGTTGCCCTTTTCATCCAGGGCGCTGGACAGCTGCTTGCTGAGCCGGGAGAAATCCCCCAGCTGGGGACCGTAATCCCGGAGGGCCGGGGCGTTTTCCGTATCTTCCAGCAGGAACTGCTTCAGATGACGGAGACCGTCGATGGTGTCCCCGATGGCCTTGAAGTCTTCCGGCTCCAGGATGCTCCCCACCCGGGTCCGTTTCACCAGGGGGCTGATGTCCGTCATGCCCCCCAGGGGCAGCCGTTTCCCTTCGTCCAGCAGCTGGACGGCTTCGGCGGTTTCCTCCTGGGCCAGTTTCACCTGCTCGAACCGGCTGGAGCTCACCAGATCCAGGGCCAGTTTCCGGCCCAGGGAGGTGCCGGCCTGGTCCGCCAGCAGGATTTTCACTTTGTCGAATTCCAATGTATTGACAGCAAATTTCGCCATAGAATCTCCTTTATGTTGAAAAGCGGGCGGCCGGGCCTGCCGCCCCTACGGTACCGTGCAGCCTTGTCCCACGGTCCATCGGGGGTGCCCGGAACCCGGCACACCGCCATAGAGTGCCTTCTCTTACAGCACACCCCGGAAATAATGGCCCCGGGTGGTGTGGGGACGGTTTTCTTCCACTTTGGTATCCCCGTCCAGTACACCCCGGTACAGGGCAGTCAGTTCGCCCAGCTCTTCAGCCGTATAATCCCGTCCGTCGATCCGCAGCCGGGCAATGCCGGTCTTTTCCATTTCCGGCACATTGGCCAGCATGGAAAGCGGATGTCCGTTGAGCACGTGCATCCGGCCGAACTGGTCCTGCTTCAGGGGGAACTTTTCCTTCTTCCGGTCTTCCAGGAAGCCCTGTTCCCTGCAGTGATAGCTGCAGGAGCCTTTGTCCAGGTTCCCCAGGAAGCTGCCTTCCACGCAGTATTCGCTGACCATCATCTCCAGGGCCCCTTCTGCCAGGCATTCAATGGGCAGGGGGCTCTTTTTCACCAGGCCCGCCACCTGCTGGAGGGTCAGCTCCGGGGACAGAGTGATGCCGGAAAAGCCCTGTTCCTGCCAGAACAGGATGCTCTGGCTGTTGAAGGCGTTCATATCGTAATCCAGCCACAGGGGCAGCCCCAGATCCCGGGCCATTTCCACCAGCCCGTTGTTGGCGATCAGGAACCCGTCTGGCTGGAGGGCCGCCCACTGGCTGAGGGCATTCCGGAAGTATTTCAGCTGGCCTTCACTGACGATCCGGCTTGTGGCGGCCATCCACTGTTTGCCCCGGGCCCGGACCCAGCCGCTGATGGTCCGGTAGTCTTCCAGGGTCAGAAGGGGCAGGCTGTAGCTGTCGCCCCCCACCAGCAGCACATCCGCCCCGGCATCCAGGGCCACCTTGGCCTTGTCCAGGGTATCCACCAGTACGCTGAGCTGGCTGTGCTTCCGGGTGCCGTGGTTTTCCCGCTGCCGGAGCACTTCCCGGTGCCACACGGCCTTTTTCCGGGGCGGCAGGAAGGCGTCCAGCCGTTTTTTGGTCAGTTCCTCCACCGCAGCCCGCCGGGCTTCGTTGATTTCGCTCATGGGCACCATCACCCCTTCATCCAGGTGGCAGATCAGTTCTCCCAGGGCAAATTCCGTGGTCCCCAGCCGGTCCAGCTGTTTCCGGACGGCGGCTTCATCCAAAGCGTGCTTCCGGGCCTTTTCCACAATGAACCCGGTGTGGGCAGTGCCGGTGTTCCCCTCTTCATCCGTGACGGTGACTTCCATGGGCTGGCCCAGACGGGCGGTGACTTCCGCATACAGGGGAATCCGTTTCTTGTGGTCTTCCCCGAAATACTGGGCGGCGTACTGCATCAGCTCATTGTCATAGGTCCGGAACACCCGGTCGTTGAGCCGGATGCCCCGGGGCACCGGAATGGTGACACTGCTGCCGGAGCGGGCCACCGGCACCGGTTTGCCGTTGACGGTCATGTGATCCACGGAGGTGCCCACCCGGCCCCCTACGCTGACCCAGAATTCCAGTCCGTCGCCCAGGTGCAGGTCCCGGTCCAGTTTCAGGGTACCGGCGGTATGATCCCTGCTCAGGCTCTGGACCCGGCCCAGGAGCACCCCCCGGTTGTTGGGCCGTCGGTCGCTCATCATGGTCCGGCCCGGTTTTTTCACCATATAGGCGGTGGTAAAATCCCGGTTGAAGATCTGTTCGATGTTGTCCCGGTCTTCCTGGGGCACTTCATAATGACCGGCCAGATAGCTGTCGATGGCCCGGCGGTAAATGTCCGTCACCACCGCCACATATTCCGGCCGCTTCATCCGCCCTTCGATCTTGAAGGAACGGATGCCGGTCTCAATCAGCTGGGGCAGCACATCCAGGGTGTTCAGGTCCTTGGGAGACAGCAGGTAATGGCCTGCATCCACCTTGGCCAGCATGTCCTTCCCCTCTTTGTTCACCAGGGTGTAAGGCAGCCGGCAGGGCTGGGCACACCGGCCCCGGTTGCCGCTGCGGCCCCCGATCAGGCTGCTCATCAGGCACTGGCCGCTGTAGCACACGCACAGAGCCCCGTGCATGAACCCTTCGATTTTGCCGGGAGTGGTGCTGCACACGGTCTTCAGGTCCTTCAGGGTGGTTTCCCGGGCCATCACCGCCTGTTCCATGCCGTTGTGATAGGTAAACACCGCGCCGGCGGAATTGGTCACCGTCATCTGGGTGCTGGCGTGGAGAGGCAGTTCCGGGGCCACCTGCCGGGCCACCCGGATCACCCCCAGGTCCTGGACGATGATCCCGTCCACCCCGATATTGCTCAAAAAGCACAGGTATTCCCCCAGGTCGGGCATTTCCGCGTCATCCACCAGGGTGTTCACCGTTACATAGATCCGTACCCGGTGGAGATGGGCAAAGCGGATGGCCCGGGTCATTTCCTCCGGCCCGAAGTTTTCCGCATAGGCCCGGGCTCCAAAATGGCTTCCTCCCAGGTACACCGCATCGGCGCCGGCGAAGACAGCCGCTTCCAAAGCTTCCCAGGTGCCCGCCGGGGACAGCAGTTCGATATCGTTTCTTTCCATTCTGACTCCTTTATGATCCAGCAGGGGAAGGCCCCTTTTTACGTTCAATCCGTGACTTTATATTTTACCATATTCCCGCCCTGCTGGCCAGATTTCCTCTAAGATAAAATCCTGGGCTTTTTCCTGTCAAACCAGTTGTATTTTAAAGTATTTGTATTATACTTATGGATATCAAAAATATGAATCTGCACCACCCCATCAGAAAAGAGGTATTACCCATGCCCGTCACCATGCCTCCTGCGCCGGGTCCATCAGAAGACAGGACGGCGGTTCCGGCACTCCGCCAGTACATCCAAACCCATATTGACGAAGCCCTTGAAAAAGGCTGGATCCGGCTGTACTACCAGCCCGTGGTCCGGGCGCTTTCCCGAACCCTTGCCGGCTACGAAGCCCTGGCCCGGTGGCAGGACCCGGTCCGCGGGCTGATTTCCCCGGCCGCGTTCATCCCGGCCCTGGAAGAAATCCATGCCATCCACAAACTGGATCTGTATATGGTGGACCAGATCTGCTCCCTGTACGGACCCCGGAACGATCTGGGGTTTCCCACCGTCCCCATTTCCTTCAACCTGTCCCGGCTGGATTTCTTCGATTGTGACATCCATGCCGAAATCAGCCGCCGGGTGGACCGGGCCGGTGTCCCCCATGGGAACCTGGCCATCGAGATCACCGAAAGCGTCTTTGTCCAGGATATGAGCGTCATCGCCCCCATCCTGGACCAGTTCCGCCAGGACGGCTACAGCCTGTGGATGGACGATTTCGGCAGCGGCTACTCCTCCCTGAACGTGCTGAAGGATTATGCCTTCGACACCATCAAACTGGACATGGGATTTCTCCGCCGATTCTCGGACCGGGCCCGGGTCATTGTGGAATCCGTGATCCGCATGGCCAAGGACCTCAACATCCAGACCCTGGCTGAAGGAGTGGAAACCGAAGCCCAGGCGGAATTTCTCCGCAACATCGGCTGCAGCCTGCTCCAGGGCTTTCTGTTCAGCAAACCTTTTGAAATGACCCGGGAAAAAGTGGTGCAGAAAGACCTGGGACTGATCCACGAAACTCCGGAAGTCCGGAAGTACTTTGACCGGGCTGCCCAGGTGGACCTTTTGACTGATACACCCCTGGCCCTGGTGGAATTCCGGCAGAACACGGCGAAAGAACACAATTTCCGGTTCCTGTTCGCCAATGACGGCTACCGGAAATCCCTGGCCTCCATGGGACTGACCACGGTGCAAAAGACAGAAAATGCCCTGAACAGTACGGAAACCGGTCTGTGGGAAAAACTTTCTTCCTGCATCATCCAGAGCATCCGGAACGGCGGCCGCCGGGAAACCACCACCTTCCAGGAAGGGAATCAGTTCATGTGGCTCCAGGTGGAAGTGATCGCCCGGCACGAGAACTGCTGGCTGCTGAAATGCTGTTTCCAGAACATCACCACCTCCATGGACATGCTCCAGGAAGCCAAGCTGAAAGGGCTCCGGGACAAAATCTACCAGCTGTACAACACCGTGACCCTGCTGGACCGGGACAGAGAAACCGCCCAGCTTCTGACCTTCTGGTGCCGGGACGCCAAGTTCCAGCCTGGACGGATCTACAATGCCTTTGAAACCTGGCACGCCTATACGGAGGGATACATCCACCCGGACGACCGGCAGCGGTTCATGGAATTCAGCAGCTACCGGAATCTGGAAAGCCGGGCAGATCCGGCAAACCACACGGCCGCTGACTATTTCCGCTCCCGGATGCCCAACGGAAAATACATGTGGAATTTCCATGCCATGATCATCCTGCCGCCCCAGTACGGCCACAAATATCTCCATGTGGCCCGGATCTGCCGGTACGCCGATCCCCTGATCGCCCGCCAGCTGATCCAGGCCTATGAGGAGTATTTTGGGAAATGAAAAAAGGCGCTGTGAAAAAATCATTCACAGCGCCTTAAATTTGCCAGCGTAAGCTGGCTTCCATCGGCTAGAGACTAGTGACTAGAGACTAGTGACGGGGATGTGAAAATCATTTTTTCACATCCCCCTTGTCAACTGTCAGCTGTCAAATCCAGTTCATTTCACCTTAAACCGAAACACCCGTTCCCTCAGGGGGACGGCCATTTTTTTTGTGTAAACGGCTTTGATCTGGTAGTCACCGGGCTGGCTGAAGCCGGCGAACAGGATGGTGACCCCGGGAGATCCGGCCTGGCCGGTGGGATTCAGCAGCGGCAGGGTGAAAGAATGGCCCAGGTTCACGAATCCCGGCTGGCTGCTCTGGTCCACCAGTACCCACTGGTTGCCGCTGGTGGGGTTGGCTTCCATGTACAGAGCCACCAGTTCCCCGGCCTTCAGGTCCAGTGTCATGTCTTCCGCACTGCTGTCCAGTTTGTAGCTGGTGAGCAGCCGGGCCCCTTCCGCCACGTTGATGGCCTTCAGCAGTTTCGTATAAGGGATGGTGGTATCCAGAGGCCCTCCCGGCTGGGACGCCATCCGGACCCCGTCTTCGGCAAACACGTAGTTTTTCCCCTGGAGGTACTGGGCGTACTCCGCCGCATTGGTGTACAAAAGATCCTTGTCCTCCAGCACCTTGCCTCCGGTCACGTCCAGGTTCATGCCGGCATACACCGTCCGGTCCCCTTCCGCCTTCAGGATGATGCTGAACAGGGTGGGACGGTTCATGGTCACCTCATAGGAGAGCACCGCCTTGCCCCCGGCCTCCCGGCCCAGGGCGTTGGCCTTTTCCTTGATCAGGTGGTTCAGGTTGGCCTGGAGATTGGCTTCCTTCAGCCCGTCCACAAAGGGGACCTGGCCGGATGCCTTCCCGTCAGAATAGTCCTGGCGCAGCAGGGTGGTATGGCCAAAGGCAAACGCGGACAGAGGCAGGGCCAGGGAAAGTCCCAGGGCCAGGGCTGCCGCAGATTTTTTCAGATGCATCATGGATTCCTCCTTCTTAAGCTTCCCTTCTATTCTACACGATAAACCGGGAAAGAAAGATGAAATTTGTGAAAAGTTGCAAGAGGAGGCTGACGGCCCGTCGTTCGTCGTTCGTCGTTCATCGTTGGAAATGCCAGATGCGGGGATTTTGGCTGGGGCATAGTACCCGCACCCCCGACTCCCTCCAGGCGCTGGGTTATACGTCAGCCCTACCAGACGTCTTATCCCCCAATCCCCATCTCCCTCATCAACGCACGCTGGAGCACATTGGAAAAGTTGATGTTTTTCTTTTGGGCCAGGGTATCCAGCCACCGGGGAATGGACAGGGTCTTTTTTACGGCCCTTGTGTCATTCCGTTTGCGGTATGCCAGGGTATCCACCTGGATCAGGGTCAGGCAGGAAGAAGGGGGAACCTTGATGGATTCAAGGCTGGGCGGTGCAGGGATTTTCTCCCCTGCGTCTTCGGCTTCCACCATCCGCAGGTTCAGCACATCTTCTGCCATTTCCAGGGCCTCTTCCATGGTTGCCCCAAAAGTGTAGCAGGCGTCCATTCCAGGAAAATCAACACTGTAACAGCCAGCCGGAAACCCTTCTTCCGGAGGCTGGTGGGTCACAATCGCGGGATACCATTTTTTCATGGGAACCTCCTGTTTTCACTCACTGTCGATACCGGCATCTTTCAGGATCCGCAGGGCTGTCCCTGCGGGGATTTCCCTGGCATGCCGGCTGACCGGGATCTTTTTGCCGGTCAATGGACTGTAATAAAGGCTGTGTCTTCCTCCCTCCCGGAGCAAAAACACGCCATGCCGTTTTAAGATTTTCAACAGTTCTGCCGTTCGCACGTGTTCACCTCTTTTATTTTATCACGTAATCATACGTATGTAAATTGTCATTGCCGGTCAAAAAAACGGGGAGCGGGCGAACCGGCCCTTCGGGCCTGTCAGAAGTCAGCGGTCAGCATAGTCGTGACAAGCAGACTGGCCGCAGCTTCTGCCGGGCCGCCCGGCGTGCGGCCCCTACGGCCCCCCAATGGATCTTCCGGTTCTGCCGCTTCTCTTCACTCTGCATGGATCCAGATGCACGAGAGCAGCGGATTTTAGCTGGGGCATAGTACCCGTCCCCCCCGCCGACTTCTTCCCTGCACACAAGAAGGCCCAGATGCGCGAAAGGGGAGATTTTGGAGTTGGGCATAATACATGGTGGTATATGCCCGGCTCCAAAATCCCCCCTGACAAAGCAGATGGGGTCTTATTGTGCGCAGGGGTTATGCGTCAGCCCCCAGTCTACATCATCACCCCCGTCCTTCCCGGCTGCAAAACTTCGGGGTCCGGTTCAAACTCCGCTCCCTCCTGGATCACTACCGGGCCCCGGCAGGCCAGGATCCCTTTGACCTTGGCCCCTTTTTCCAGGGTCAGGGCGCCGGTGGCGCAGAGGTAGACTTTGTCCAACCGGGCACCGGAGTGGACGGTGATGTCCCCGTTGGCCAGAAAGCGGAAATCCCCCTGGCACCGGAAACCCTGGCGGAACCGGATGCTTCCCCGGTTGACCAGGATGCCGCTGCCCTGGAGCAGGGCGGTCTTTCCGTTTTTTTCCGGCCACTGGAGGGTTTCCCGGCCGTAACAGAACACCCCTTCCAGGGGGACTTCCATCCGCCGGGTGTTCGGCAGGGTCTGGGTGCGGCACCGGCCGAACCGGGACCAGTCCACCCATAGTTTCCCCTGCTTCCGTCCTTCTGCCCAGATGCCGGTTTCCGGGAAGGTTTCTCCCTTTTCCGTTCCGGGCATGGTGATTTCATACCGGCTGGCGGCCATCAGCTCTTCTCCGGTATCCCGATGGAGCCGGATCCGCTCTTCCCGGATGGGCCCGTCGGCCAGACCGGTCAGGGAACCGTATACCCCGGGCCGGTCTTTCCGGAACACCACCGGTTCCAGGGCCCGGTGTTCTCCCGGAACCAGCAGGAGCTCTCCTTCCCTTACCCGGCACAGACTCCGGAAGAGATAGGCGGCCTGCCGGGCTTCCTCCTTCAGCTGCCAGCTGTACAGGGCCTGGCGGGTCACCCCCAGCAGTCCGGCGGTGACAGTGGTCAGCAGCCCCAGTCCCACCAGCACCGCCAGGCTCACCATCCCCGGACGCCTTTTAGCGGCCATACCGGAACACCTCCTTCCACACTTTCCGGGCCCCGGTCTTCCGGTCCACCAGGGTCAGTTCCCAGGCCAGCCGGCCGGGCTCCAGGATGCTGGCCCGGAACCCTTCCGCCCGCACATGCTCGGGAGTCAGGGGCAGGCTCACCGGATTCTGCTTCCTGGGGCGCCACACCTTGGTGTACAGGGTGGGCCAGGGCCGTTTCCCGGTGGTCATCACGAACCAGGACACCCAGGCGGCATCCGGCCGTCCGTACAGCCGGACTTCGGTCCCGTGGTCCCCCTGGAACACCCGGACCTGGTCTCCTTCGAACAGGAACCGGCTTTCCAGACGGGCCTGGAGGTCCTGTTCCAGCCGGTCCAGTTCTCCCTGGGTCCATATCGTCTCCAGAGCCCGGACCGCCGGGGGCAGCCCGGTGAGCAGCCGGGCCAGCACCAGGGTCACCAGTACCAGGGCCCCCAGTCCTTCCCCCAGGATGCTCCCCCTACTCTTTCTCATACCGGGCAAAGTGCAGGGCGGGTTTCCCGGGCCTGTGGAGAGAGAGGGTCCGGAGCACCGTGCCGGGAAGCTGGGGCACCGGAGTCTGGGTAAGGGTCCGTTCCCCGGTTTCTCCCCAGGGCAGCCCCTCCTCTTCCAGCAGGGCCGTCCCTTCCCGGCTGACCGTTTCCAGGTTCCGCTGGAGCCGGATCATCCGTACCCCCGTCCGGAGACCCAGCATAAGGGTCAGGGCACCGGCCGCCAGAAGGAAACAGGCCAGCACCCCGTCCAGCAGCAGGAAGCCTCCCTGCCGCTTACCGGGCCCCATGGTATTCCATCCGTCCCACAAAGGGGGAAAAGGTCACCAGCTGATACCGTTTGGGGTGATCCCCCTGGTACACCGCCAGGGTAAAGGCTTCTTCCCCATTCCCTGAGGGGGCAAAGCCGCCTTCCTGGGTCCGGATCCGGCAGCCTCCCAGGCCCAGGGCGGGAAAATCCAGGACGGTTTTCTGCCGGGTGCCGTAAAATCCGGACACCCGCTTCCCGTCCGGGGCCGTGTTGAACCGCACATGGTTCTGGTGCAGGTACTGGGCCCGCTGCTGAAGGGCGGAAAAGGTGCTGCCGGCGGCCCGGGCTCCCAGCTGCACCTGGAGTCTCCCGGCCAGGGCCTGCCAGCGGATTCCCAGGGGCACCAGGGCCAGGGTCAGCCCCAGGCAGATCCCCAGGGTCCCCAGGAGTTCGGCCATGAGGCAGCCGGGCTGCCGCCGGTACCGGGTCTTCATGCCTTCCCCTCCCCGGCTGTTTTCTTTTCTCCCAGGGTATCGCTGGCCACCTTTTCCCCGCTGCTCAGGGTGGCAGTGAACACACAGTCCCCGTCCTTCTGTTCCAGGGTGATCCGGCTGTAATCCCGGTTGGGCACGTATTTTTTCTCCACCAGGCTCTGGATGTCCCGGGGCTTCTCCGCCATTTCCAGTTCGTACAGCTGGGCACCGCTCTGGAGCAGGGCCAGGTCGGAAATCAGCTGGCTGTCTTTGGACCGGTCCATGGCACTGCGGATGGAAGGCAGCAGGAAGGCGGCCAGGCCCCCGATGATGGCCAGGACGGCGATCAGTTCGATCAGGGTGAATCCGGGTTCTTTTCTCCGCCGGGATATTTTTGCAGTTTGGTTCATGACAGTTTCTCCTTTCATTGATAAAAATCAGGTACGGACGGACAAAAAATCAGGGCAGCAGGGGCAGACCCTGGAGCAGGGCAAAGAGCGGGGACAGGAGCCCCGCCAGCATACCGGCACAGCCCAGGGCCAGGACCAGCAGCAGAACCGGTTCCAGCAGGGTCCGGAGCTGTTTCAGCCGGGCCTGGAAATCCTGGTCCAGCAGCCGGGCCGCTTCCGAAAGCAGGGCCGGCAGATGGCCGCTGGCTTCCCCCAGGGCTGCGAACTCCACCGTAAGGGGGCTCAGCAGCAGGGTCTGGTTCCGGGCGGCCGCGGTCAGGGAAGCCCCCGCCACCACCGCCCATTCCAACTGCCGGGCGCAGCGGCGGAAGGGCCCCGGGGGCAGGATCTCTCCCGCCTGGGGCAGGGCCCGGTCCAGGGGCAGGCCGCCCTGGAGCAGCAGGGACAGGAGCCCCAGGAAGCGGATCTCCCAGAAGGTCCGGACCAGGGGCTTCACCAGGGGCAGCCGGGCCAGCCACCGGTCCCGGCTTTTCCACAGCTGCCGGAAGCCCAGGATTCCCAGGGCCAGGGCCCCTCCCAGCAGCCAGGGCCGGTCCCGGATCTGGATCACCAGGGCCAGCAGCAGCCGGAACCCGGCCGGAGGCACCAGCCCCAGGGTCCCGTACAGGTCCCCCAAAAGGGGCAGGGCCAGCCAGCAGAACACCCCGCCCAGTACCAGGGCCAGGGTCAGCACCAGGGCCGGATAAAGACAGGCCTGGAGAACGGTTTTCTGATTCTCCCGTTTTTTCTGATAAAAGTTCGCCAAATGCCGGAACACCAGGGGCAGCTGGCCGCTGGCTTCCCCGGCGGCGGCCAGAGGTGCCGCCAGATTCCCCGCCTGCCGTTCCTGCTGCCGGAGGGCCTGGGAGAGGGAAAAGCCCCGGCCCAGGCTCCGGGCAAGGCTCCGGCACAGTTTCTTCACCGCCGGACCGCTGTGGCCTTCCAGGGCTCCCAGCGCTCGGAGGATGGGCAGGCCGCCCTGGAGCAGCAGCCCCAGCCGCCGGAAGAAAGTCTCCCGTTCCAGGTCCGTCAGGGACCGTTCCTTTTGCAGAATGGATTCCATGGAATCACCTCCTTTCCCCATTTCCATTCCGGAAGGAGGGAGCCAATTCCTTCCCAAGTGGAAAAAGAAGGTCATTATTGGGCATTTTACCGGCATGAATGGAAAAAGGGGGTGTGAAAAAACTTTCACACCCCCCGTCAACGGTCAGCTGACAAAAAAATGCTGCATATGTGGATTCCACACATGCAGCATTTTTTATTTCCCTTTATCCAGCATATTCTGGATTTCCTGCATGAAGCTGTTCACGTCGGCGAACTGGCGGTACACGGAGGCGAACCGCACGTAGGCGATCTGGTCGATCTTTTCCAGATGGGCCATGACCACTTCTCCGATTTTCGTGGATTTCACTTCATTTTCCCCGGACGCCCGGATCTCGTTTTCGATCTGGGCCGTCAGGGACTGGATCTGCTCGTAGGTAAAGGGCCGTTTCTCAAAGGCCCGGAGCAGTCCGGCCAGGATTTTCTTGCTGTCGAACATTTCCCGCCGGCCATCCCGCTTGATGACCAGGAGAGGGATCTGTTCATATTTTTCGTAAGTCGTGAAACGCCGTCCGCAGCGGGGACATTCTCTTCGCCGTCGGATGGACGCCCCCTCTTCAACGGAACGGGAATCAATGACACGGCTGTCTTCGCAGCCACAGAATGGGCATTTCATAACCTACACCCCCTGTTCCTTATTTGTTGCGGATCCAGGGCGGAATCTCCGAAGTGGGAGAAGTGAAGCTGCTTACCTTGGAACCGGCAGCTTCTTCGGCAGCCTTGGTGATGCGGCTGGTGGAAGTCTGGGGTTTCACAAAGGAAGCGGGTTTCGGGGTGTTGGCAGCGGAGGGTTTCCCTTCTTCGATGCCGGTGGCGATCACGGTGACGCGGATTTCGTCTTCCATGTTTTCGTCGATGTTGGCCCCGAAGATGATGATGGCGTCAGGATCCACCACATCGGTGATGATCTTGCTGGCTTCGTTCACATCCATCAGGCTCAGGTTGGGGCCGCCGGTGATGTTCAGCAGCACGCCCTTGGCGCCTTCGATGGTGGAATCCAGCAGCGGGCTCTTCACGGCGTTTTCAGCCGCGGCAGCAGCGCCTTCGTCCCCTTTGGCGGTGCCGATGCCCATCATGGCGGAACCGGCGTTGGTCATAACGGCCTTCACGTCGTTGAAGTCCACGTTGATCAGGCCGGGAACGCTGATCAGGTCAGAGATGCCCTGTACGCCCTGGCGCAGCACATCATCGGCCAGTTTGAAGGCATCCTTCATGGAAGTCCGTTTATCCACAACCTGGAGCAGACGGTCGTTGGGGATGGTGATCAGGGCATCCACCTTGGCTTTCAGGTTGGCAATCCCCTGTTCAGCCACGTTGAAACGGCGGCGTCCTTCAAAGGAGAAGGGCTTGGTCACAACGCCAACGGTCAGGGCTCCGGCCTGTTTGGCCATTTCCGCCACCACATGGGCTGCACCGGTACCGGTACCGCCGCCCATGCCTGCGGTGATGAAGACCATGTCAGCACCTTTCACGCATTCTGCCAGTACATCTTTGGATTCTTCTGCAGATTTTTCCCCTACTTCCGGGTTGGCCCCTGCACCCAGGCCTCTGGTTTCGTCCTCACCGATCTGGATCTTGGTGGGGGCGCTGGATTTTTTCAGCTGCTGCGCATCGCAGTTTACAGCGACGAATTCAACGCCCTGCAGTCCGGCTTCGATCATGCGGTCCACGGCGTTGTTGCCGCCACCGCCCACACCGATGACCTTGATTTTTTCCAGGGGCTGATCCATCGTATCTTTGTCTGCCTCAAACATGTTTCATGGTCCTCCTCATCTATTTGTGTGATAAGATACTTGTTTCTTCGTACACTATATCTAGTATACCATTTAACAGATAATATTTCATCCCCATTTTGGGGAAAATTTTAACGGTCTGAAAGAAGAACGTTCAGAGGAATCTGCCCGGCAGATTCCCTCCTTCGGCCAGTGACCAGTAACCATTGACCATTGACGGCCGCGAAGCGGCCTTTCAGCTTCCCATCAGCAGCCGCCGGATGATGGCGATGTTGTTGAAGATCCGCAGGCCGAAGGCGATCATGGCCACATAGTACAGGTCCATCCCCAGCCGGTACCCGAAATAGCACAGGAACACGGCGAAGATCCCGTTGGCGAAGAAGCCGCTGAGGAAGATCTTCAGGTCGAAATGCCGTTCCAGGGAGGACCGGAACCCTCCGAAGGCCGCATCCAGGCAGCCCATGAAGGCCACGGCCACCAGTTTGCTGTACATGGGCGGCACCACCGGGAACCAGGCTCCCAGGGCGATGCCGGCCCCCAGTCCCAACAGGGCGTAGATCATTGGACTCCCCCCTCTTCCGGCTTGGCATATTCAAAATGGCGGGTCCCCTTGTAGGCGGGAATCTCCACCTTGTCCATCCGCTTCACATCCACAGTGATCCCCCAGAACTTCAGGGTCTCCACCACTCCCCCCCGGAGCCGCAGGGCGCTTTCCAGGGTCTTGGGGTCCCCGATGGCCCGGATCTCATAAGGCGGGGTGAACCGGGTGTTGTTCACCGAAACGGTGGGCCCGGCACAGCGCACTTCCGACACATCCAGCAGCCGTTCCTTGTTGATGGCCAGGGCTTCCGCCCCGGCAGCCCTCAGTTCGTTCAGCAGCCGCAGCAGATCGTCATCGTGGATCACGTACAGGTTGGGATTCTCCCCGGCTTTGGGAGTCACCTGGCTGTCGTTCACCGTCACCACCACACCGGGTCCCCGGAGGGCCACCTCTCCGGCCTTGATCTTCAGGTCGTTGAGCACCTTCCGGTCCCCGCCGGTTCCCTGGGTCTCCAGTTCTTCCAGCTGTTGGGCCAGCTCCTTGTTCTCTTTTTCCGCATTTTTCAGTTTTTCCGCCAGGTCTTCCGCCCGCTGCTGGTTCACGGACTGCTTGGCGTGTTCCGCACTGCGGAACTGGGTGGAAACCATGGTGCCTATGATCAGGCAGACCAGGAACAGGAAAAACTTCTCTCTATGGGTCCGAAAGACCATGCCATCCTCCCCTTACAGTTTGATATACGGTTTTTCGTAGGTCAGGTCGATATACTGGGCTTTGATTTTCTTGGCTTCCAGCTCCTGGCAGATGGCCTTGAAGGTCTTCAGCTTGCTGTCCGCATTCTCATAGGTGCCCAGGATCACCGGGATCCCGTTGTGGAGATAGATCTTCAGGCTTTTCTGGTCATCCACATGGATCTCCATGATTCGTTCCTTCAGGTCCGGGTCCAGTTTCCCGAGAAAGCCCAGGATGCCCTGGATTTCCTCATCCTCCGTCACACCCCCCAGCTCTCCCTGGGCAATGTGCCAGCCGGACACAAAAGGCGCGTCCCCGCCGGTGATCCCGTCAGCCAGGCCGATGATGTGGCCGGTGGGGTCCAGTTTGGCGTACCGGGTCCCTTCCATGGCCACATACAGGGCCGGCTGCCGGTCGGTGATCACCACTTTCAGGATGTTGGGCCAGCCCAGGGCCAGTTCCGCCTTTTCCACCCGGTAATCGCTGCGCAGGCTGTCCAGCAGCTTTTTCCGGTTGAGGTTGAAAATGTTCAGGGGTTCTGCCGCATCCCCCATTTCCTTCACTTCGTCCAGGGTCACCGCCGTGTTCCCCGCCACTTCCAGACGGCCAAAGGCCAGCCAGGGCTGATGGAGGGTCACATAGGAAGCGATCAGCAGGGCTGCGGAGCCCAGGAGCAGCAGCACCCGGGCCCAGTTCAGCCGGCGCCGGGGACGGCGTTTCCCTTTTTTGCCGGGCTTCCCGGCTTCCGTCCCGGCCGGAGCTTTCTTCCGTTTTCGGAACAGGCTCCGCCGTTCCTTCTTTTCCAGGGCTTCCGCCTTCTGCTCCTGCCGGGCCCGGAAGGTTTCCCGTCCGGCGGCCCGGTCTTCCAGGGCTTTCCGTTCCGCTTCTTCCGTCCGGCCGTAAATGTAGGCCTGGGCTTCCTGGCGGACTTTTTCCCGTTCCGCCCGGCGCTTTTCTTCCTCCTGCCGCCGTTCTTCCTGGCGCAGCCGGGCCGCCCGCATCTCCTGCCGGAAGGTGCTCCGGGTCCCCTGGGGATTCCGGCCGGCAGCAGGCGTCCCGGCGGACCTGTCCTTCCGGTTGTCGTCCTCCCGGCTCAGCCGCCGGGGCCGGGGACTTTCCTTCCGTTCCTCACGGTCCGGCCGCAGCCGGTCCCGTCCTCCCGGATGCCCCTGGCCGATCTGGGGCCGGAGCCAATTGGGCCTCTTCATGTCAGTGGGCCGTCTTCAGGATCTTTTCGCACAGATCCGGGAAGGAGATGCCCATGGCGGCGGCCGCTTTGGGGATCAGGCTGGTGGCCGTCATCCCGGGGATGGTGTTCACTTCCAGGGCGATGCAGTCCCCGTTGTCCGCCAGCATCAGGTCCGTCCGGGCCACACCGCTGCAGCCCAGGGCTTCGTAGGCGGCCACGGCGATCTTCTGGAGCCGCCGGGTGGTCTCTGCATCGAAGGGAGCCGGACAGGTGTAGGTAGTGGCTCCTTTGGTGTATTTGTTGTGGAAATCATAGAAGTTCACATGGGGTTCGATGAGCACCAGGGGCATGGGCACAGCCCGGCCGTCTTCTCCCATCATCACCCCGGCGGCCACTTCCTTGCCGGTGAAGAAGGCTTCACACAGCACATGGTCCCCGTACTGGAAGGCTTCCTGCAGGGCATCATCCAGCTGTTTTTCATCCTTCACGATCACTACGCCGATGCTGGAACCCTGGGTGGCCGGTTTCACCACGCAGGGGATGCCGATTTCCTCCAGGATCCGGGCCTTGGGGTCCTGGTCCCGCTTCTTGTCCAGGAAGATGCACCGGGCCGTGGGCACATGGTTGTTCTGGAACAGGTGCTTGGTATACACCTTGTCCATGGCCAGGGCGCTTGCCAGCACTCCGCTGCCGGTGTAGGGGATGCCCAGCATTTCCAGGATGCCCTGGAGCCGGCCGTCTTCCCCGTAGAGCCCGTGGACGGCGTTGAACACCACCCTGGCACCGGAGGCCTTCAGCTGGTCCACGATATGTTCCGGATCCAGGTCGATGGCCACTGCATCATAGCCTTTTTCCTTCAGGGCGTTCAGGATGGCGTTCCCGGTATTCAGGGACACTTCCCGTTCTTTGGACGGTCCGCCCATGACCACTGCCACACGATCTTTTTTATCCATTGTCAATTCCTCCGTTCCAGTGCCTGTACCAGATGTTCTCCCAGTTTGTAGATGTCCCCGGCCCCGATGGTCATGATCAGGTCCCCGCTCTGGGCCTCATGTTCCAGATGGTCCAGGATGGTGGGCTGGTCCGGCAGGTATTCCACCTGCTGGCCGGTGGTTTCCCGTACTTTGTCCGCCAGCATTTCCCCGCTGACTCCCGGGATGGGATCTTCGCTGGCCGCATAGATGTCGGTGACGATCAGCTTATCCGCGTCTTTGAAGGCCACGGCGAATTCGTCCAGCAGCAGCTGGGTCCGGGTGTACCGGTGGGGCTGGAACACCACGATCAGCCGTTCCGGATGAGTCTGCCGGGCAGCCTTCAGGGTCGCCTGGATTTCCGTGGGATGATGGGCGTAGTCGTCCACCACCCAGATGCCGTCCGCCTTGCCCTTGGTTTCAAACCGGCGCTTGGCCCCGCTGAATTTCTCCAGGGAAGTCAGGATGTCCGGCAGTTCGAGGCCCAGTTCCCGGGCGGCGGCAATGGCCCCCAGGGAATTGAGTACATTGTGCCGGCCGGGGATGATCAGATGGCCCTGGCCGATGGTCTCTCCCTGGTACACCACATCGAAATGGGTGCCGTCGGTGCCGTAGATGATGTTCTTCGCCTGGTAATCCGCATCCTGGCTGTCGATGCCGTAGCTGATCACCCGCTTGTCCGTGGCTTCCCCGATGGTCCGCACCCGGTCGTTGTCATAGCACAATACGGCGCAGCCGTCTTCCTTGATCTGGGACACGAACTGGGCAAAGGCCTTCTGGATATTCTCCTGGCTGCCGTAATGGTCCAGATGGTCGTCCTCGATGTTGGTGACCACGGCGATGTAGGGGTTGAACTTCAGGAAGGAGCCATCGCTTTCATCGGCTTCCGCCACCACCCAGTCGCTTTTGCCGCTGGCGGCGTTGGACCCTAGGTTGTTCACGATGCCCCCCACCACGATGGTGGGATCCAGGCCGCAGTCGCTGGTGATGCAGCTGAGCATGGAGCTGGTGGTGGTCTTCCCGTGGGCTCCGGCCACCGCAATGCCCTTGTGCCGGTTCATGAGCCAGGCCAGCACGTCGCTCCGGTGGATCACCGGAACCTGACGCCGATGGGCTTCCACCAGTTCCGGATTGTCCGGATGGATGGCGGTGGATACCACCACCACTTCCGCCCGCTCGATCTGGCAGGCCGCATGGCCGATGAACACCAGGGCCCCTTCCTTGGCCAGCTTGGTGGCCATGTAGCCCGGTTTGGCATCGGACCCGGATACATGGTATCCCCGTTTGATCATCACATAGGCCAGGGCACTCATGCCCGCTCCGCCGATGCCGATGAAATGTATGTTTTTGATTTTATCCAGATCAACCAATGGTCTCGTCCTCCTATTTGTTCCGTTCTGCCAGTGCCAGGGCCTCTTCGGCGATGGCATCGGCTGCCTGGGGCATGGCGCACCGGAGAGCGCTCCGGTGCATGGTTTCCAGCCGTTCCGGTTCCTGGAGCAGTTTTTCCACTTCGCCCAGCAGCCAGTCCCCGGTCAGGTCTTTGTCCAGGGCCACGATGGCAGCCCCTTTGGCAGCCAGGGCCCGGGCATTGTATTCCTGGTGGTTGGCGGTGGCATAGGGATAGGGAACCAGGATGGAAGGAATCCCCTTCACCATCAGTTCCGCCAGCCCGATGGCTCCCGCCCGGGAAACCGCCAGGTCCGCCGCCGCCAGGGCCAGGGGCATATCGTGGAGATAGGGCACCACATGAATGTTCCCGGCATGGAGCACCTGATCCCCCAGGGCTTCCGCATGCTTTTCATAGCCCACGGTACCGGTGGCGTGGAGGATCTGGATCCGGGAATTCCCGGCCAGCTGCTGTTCCACCGCCACCATGGCCTGGTTGATGGTCCGTGCCCCCCGGCTGCCCCCGAAGGCCAGCAGGGTGGTCTTGTCCGGATCCAGGCCGAACTTTTTCAGCCCCTCTTCCCGGGTGGCTTCCAGGATTTCCCGGCGCACCGGATTGCCGGTGAAGAGCTTTTTGGCGTGGGAGGCGAAATAACGGCCCCCCTCCTGGTAGCCCAGGAACACCTCGTCCACGAACCGGGACAGGATCTTGTTGGTGACTCCGGGCATGGCGTTCTGTTCCTGGATGCAGGTGGGCACCCGTTTCATGGCCGCCCAGAACAGTATGGGTCCGCACACATAGCCCCCGGTGCCGATCACCAGGTCCGGATCGATCCGGTTCAGCAGGCTGTAGGCCTCCTTCATGCCCAGGAGCAGTTCCCCGGCGCTTTTCAGGGTGCCCAGGCCCAGGTGCCGCTCAAAGCCCGCCACATTGATGAATTCCAGGGGATATCCGTACCGGGGGATGATGTCCTTCTCCAGTCCCTTCCGGGTCCCCACAAAAGTGATTTCACAGGCCGGGTCCAGCCGCCGCAGCGCCCCGGCAATGGTCAGTGCCGGATAGATGTGGCCGCCGGTTCCCCCGCCGGACAGTACGACTTTCACGCTTTTGCCTCCTTGGCCAGATCCATGACGATCTGCTTGAACACCCGGCCCCGTTCCGGGAAATTGGCGAACATGTCATAGGAAGAGCAGGCCGGGGACAGGAGCACCACCTGGGGTGCTTTGGCCAGGCTGTAGGCCTTGCGCACCGCATCCTCGAAAGTGCCGTCGATCATGATGATGTTCTGCACCCCGTGTTTTTTGGCGGCTTCGCAGAACCGCTGCCGGGCTTCTCCCAGAAGAATCAGGGCGTCGGTTTTGGCCTTCACCGCTTCCATCAGGTCATCCAGGCCGGTCATCTTGTCGTGGCCCCCGGCCAGCAGGATCACATGGCCGTCCTTGAAGGCCTCAAGGGCCTTGATGGCGGAATCGGTGTTGGTGGCCTTGGAATCATTGTAGTATTTCACCCCGTTGATGGCGGTCACGTATTCCAGACGGTGTTCCACTCCCCGGAAGGCTTTCAGCACCCGGGCCATGTTTTCGGCGGTGACACCGGCGAAATGGGCGGACAGGCAGGCTGCCAGCACGTCCTGTTCGTTGTGGGCCCCGAAGATCTGCAGGTCGGACACCTGGCAGATTCTTTCCTTCTTTCCGTCCAGGGCCAGGGTGAACCAGCCGTCTTCGATGAAGCCCCCTTCGGGCAGCACTTTTTCCGTGCTGAACCAGATCACCCGGCTTCTGGCCTTGTCCCCCAGTTTGCTGGAAACCGGGTCATCCGCATTGAGGATCAGGATCTGATCCGGCGTCTGGAAGGCGAAAATCTTGGATTTGGCTGCCACATAGCCGGCCATGTCCCCATGCCGTTCAAAATGGTCCGGAGTGATGTTGACGATGCAGGCCACGTCCGGCGCCAGGCTGGTGGTCCCTTCCAGCTGGAAGCTGGACAGTTCCGCCGCCACCCAGGAATCCTGGTCCAGGTCCTGGAGTTCCTTGCTCAGGGCAAAGCCGATGTTCCCGGCTACGGCGGTCTTCACCGGCAGGGTGGCCAGCATTTCGCCCAGCAGGGTGGTGGTGGTGGTCTTCCCGTTGCTGCCGGTTACGGCACACCAGTGGCCCTTGTACAGCCGGCTGGCTTCTTCCGCTTCGGCGATGATTTCCATGCCCAGGTTCCGGGCCTTCTTCACCGTTTCCGTGGTGAAGGGGATGCCGGGAGAGATGATGAACAGATGGCACTGTTCCAGATACGGTTCCGGATCCGTTCCCTGGATATATTCCCCGCCCAGGGCTTCAAAGGCTTTCAGCCAGGCCGGATCCAGTTCCTTTTTGTCATCGTTGTATAGGATTACGGCAGAGCCTTTCCGGGCCAGGACTTCCGATACCCCCTGGCCGCTGATCCCAGCTCCGTACACAAAGATTTTTTTCTTGTCATCCATGATGATGCCCCCCAGTATATGATTATCGTTCAGGAGTCGGCTGTACAAGCAGCCGACTTGGTCTCGAGTCTCGGGTCTCGAGTCTCGGGCCACTGGAAAGAACCCGTCCTTCGGCCTGGTTCTTTTGAACCTCCTGAATCAGTACCGTCCTTGAAACAGTACCGATCATTTTATCTTGAAAAAGTCAAATTTCCTACATGCAAAAATTTGCCTGCAAATTTCTCCTTCGGCTCGAGACTCGTGACTCGAGACCCGTGACCTTTTACCTGGCCAGATACATCCCCACCCCCAGCAGGGAGAACAGGCAGCTGGCCAGGAAGAACCGCTTCACCACGGTGACTTCTTTCCAGCCTCCCAGTTCAAAATGGTGGTGCAAAGGCGCCATCCGGAAGATCCGCTTCCCGTGGGTCATCTTGAAATACCCCACCTGGAGCATGACGGACAGGGCCTCCAGCACGTAGATGCCCCCGATCACCACCAGCAGCAGTTCCGTATGGGTCCCGATGGCCACGGCAGCCACCGCGCCCCCCAGGGCCAGGGAACCGGTGTCCCCCATGAAGCACTTGGCCGGGTGATGGTTGTAAATGAGAAAGCCCAGGCAGCAGCCCACGATGGCAAGGGCGAACAGCGCCTCCGGCAGCAGGCCGCTGGCAAAGCCGATATAGGCAAAGGCCAGCATCACAGGGATGGTCACACTGGAAGCCAGTCCGTCCAGCCCGTCAGTCAGATTCACTGCATTGGTGGTGCCCACCAGCAGCAACAGCAGGAACAGATAGTACCCAGCCCCCAGGTCCAGGGTGGCATTCACCACCGGCACCCAGATCCGGGTGCTGTACACGGTCACATCCCCGGGATAGAGCAGGTATACGGCGGCCACCAGGATCTGCAGGGCCATCTTCTGTTTGGAGGTGAGCCCCAGGTTCCGCTTGAAGAAAATCTTCAGGCCGTCATCGATGAACCCGATGATCCCGTAGCCTACAAACAGCCACAGGGCCACGATGGTCCGGGAATCCAGGGGGATCCACAGCAGGGACGCCACAATGGCTGCGGCAATCATCATCAGCCCCCCCATGGTGGGGGTGCCGTTTTTCTTCAGATGTTCCTTGGGGCCGCATTCCCGGATGCTCTGGCCGAAATGCCATTTGTGGAGCAGGGGCAGCAGGAACCGGCCGAAAAGGGCCGTCAGGACGAAAGAGGTCACCAGGATCCCCAGGCCGCTCAGCATGCTGCATCCCCCTTCCGGAACACTTCGTCGATCAGTTTGAACACTTCCATGCCGTGGGAGCCTTTCAGCAGCACCACGTCATCCGGACGCACCAGCCGGGCCAGCACCCGGGCCGCTTCCCCACGGTCCTGGGCATAGTGGACGGGCACCCCGGCCTTTTGGGCCGCTTCCGCCATAAACCGGCTTTCCGGTCCGTAGCACACCAGTTCCGTCACCCCGTACTGGCTGCACCAGGTCCCCACCTGGGCATGGCCGCTTTGGGAATGGGCCCCCAGTTCCAGCATATCCGCCAGCACCGCAATGGCCCGGCCCTTCCCCTGGCTTTTCACCACATCTCCCAGGGTCCGGAGAGCCGCTTCCATGGATGCCGGGCTGGCGTTGTAAGCATCGTTGATCACCGTCACCGGGCCAAAATGGAGGATCTCCTGGCGCATGCCGGTCATCTTCAGGTTTTCCAGGCCCCGGGCAATGGCTGCATCGGGGACCCCGTACACTTCCCCTACGGCCACCGCCGCCAGGGCGTTCATCACATTGTGCCGGCCGATCAGGGGCAGCTGCACCTTCTGGGTGGCTCCGGTGATCCTGCTCCGGTAGGTGAACACGGTCCGGAGCCCGTCGGCAGAAATTTCCACCGCCTTCACATCAGCGTCGCTGTCGATGCCGTAGGTATGCACTGCGGCACCGGTTTCCATCACACTGACCCGGGGATCATCCCCGTTGAGGAAGGCATGGTTCTTCGGCGTAAAGTCTTCCAGGATCTCGCTTTTGGCTTTGGCGATGTTTTCCAGGGACCCCAGCAGTTCCAGATGGGTATCCCCCACATTGGTGATCACCGCCGCATCAGGATAGGCGATATGCTTCATGGCCCGGATCTGTCCCAGGCCCCGCATGCCCATTTCCACCACAGCCATTTCCGTGTCTTCCCGGATGGTCAGCAGGGTCTTGGGCAGACCGATTTCGTTGTTGAAGTTGGCCTGGGTCTTGATCACCCGGTATCTTTCCCCCAGCACTGCGGCAATGCAGTCCTTGGTGGAAGTCTTGCCGTTGCTGCCGGTAATGGCGATCACCGTCAGGCCTTTTTTGTCCAGCCGGTACCGGCTGGCGATCTGCTGGTAGGCCGTCAGGGTATCGGGCACCACCACGCAACGGTCAGCGGCCACGCCCTCCGGCACTTCCGACACCACCGCCGCCCGGGCTCCGTCCTCCAGAGCCTGGGCCACGAACCGGTGGCCGTCGAACTTTTCCCCTTTCAGGGCCACAAACAGGCACCCGGGCACAATGGCCCGGGAATCCGTTACCACATCCGTAAATTCTTCTCCGTCTTCCAGGGCCATGGGCACCTGGAGGGCGCGTTTCAGCAAAGCAGCATCAAGCATTGGTCTTCCCCTTCTGGAAAAAGTCCCGCACCACTTCTCCATCGTCGAAATGGATGGTCCGATCCTTCAGGATCTGGTAATTCTCGTGGCCTTTTCCCGCTATCATCACCACATCATCCGGCTTGGCATGGGCCATCACATACTCGATGGCTTCCCGCCGGTCGGTGATCTTGTGGATTTCCTTTCCTTCCGGATTGTCTTTCAGTCCCTCTTCGATATCCCGGATAATGGCTTCCGGGTCTTCAGAACGGGGATTGTCGCTGGTGACCACGGCAATGTCCGCCAGGTCCAGGGCGATTTTCCCCATAATGGGCCGTTTCTTCCGGTCCCGGTCTCCCCCGGCCCCGAAGACCACCCACAGTTTCCCTTTGGTGATCTGCCGGGCAGTCTTCAGCACGTTTTCCAGGCCGTCCGGGGTGTGGGCATAGTCCACCACCACCGTAAAGGGCTGGCCCGCATGGATCAGCTGGAACCGTCCGGGCACCCCGGCGAAATCGTCCAGGCCCCGGATGATGTCCTCCCGGGTCAGGCCTTCCGCAATGGCGGCGCAGATGGAGCCCATCACATTGTACACGTTGAATTCCCCGGTAATGTGCAGCTTCAGGTCCATTTCTCCCACCGGAGTCTGGAGGTTCAGTTCCATATGGCTGGCGGCCACATGGAAGGTCAGGGGATACACATCGTTGTCCTTCCCCTTCCCGTAGGTCATGATTTTCGTCTTCACCCGGGGCATGATGATGGCCGAGCTGGGGTCATCGCTGTTGAACACCGCCGTCTTGTTGGGCTTTGTCCCTTCATGGAGACGGGTGAACAGCAGGGCCTTGGCTTCCCGGTAGTTTTCCATGGTCTTGTGGAAATCCAGGTGGTCCTGGGTGATGTTGGTGAGCACCGCCGTATCGTATTCGATCCCCGCCACCCGGTCCAGGGCCAGGGCATGGGAGGATACTTCCATGACGCAGGTGTCACAGTGGTTTTCCACCATTTCATAGAGCATCTTCTGGAGATCCACCACATCCGGGGTGGTGTTGTGGCTGGTGCGCACTTCGTCCCCGATCATCACGTTGATGGTGCCGATGAGCCCCACCTTGTGGCCGGTCCGGGTCAGAAGGGTCCGGAGAATATTGGTGGTGGTGGTCTTGCCGTTGGTGCCGGTGACCCCGATCATCCGCATTTTCCGGGCGGGCCAGTCATAGAACCAGGGTGCCAGGGTCTTCACCGCTTCCTGGGTGCTGGGCACCCGGATCACCGTCATCCCGTCCGGCACTTCCGTTTCCTGTTCCGTCAGGGCTGCCACCGCCCCCTGGGCTGCCGCTTTGGCCACATACTTGTGGCCGTCGGTGTTGACCCCTTTGATGCATATAAAAAGGCTGCCGGGACCGGCGGTCCGGGAATCGATGGTCAAATCGCTGACAGTCCGATCTGCCCCATTCCCAGTAACCACGGCGCCAGGCAGCTGTCTGATTACATCCTGCAGGTTTCTTTCCATGTTTATCCCCCTTGTTGGCAGCGACCGGATCCGGCCGCTTTTTTGTCACTGATCTCTTGTCACTGGTCTCTGGCCATTGGACCAGTGACAGGGCCCTTGGCCCCCAGAGCAGCACTGCTGCTCTACTCCCTTACATAAATATTGCTCCGGGCGGTCTGCATGCCCAGTTTCTTCTCAGCGATGCTGGTGATCCGTTCCGGACTCCGCAGCCGCTCCACATCGATCTTCAGGGTTTCGTTTTCATCCAGGGCCTGGGCTTCCAGGTTTTTCAGCTTCACCAGGGCCTGGGCCCGGACAAAATAGAGCTCGCTGAGGGCAACATTCACGAATACTAATGATAATACCAAACAGGCAAAAAATGCAACCCGACGCAGCACAATATTTTTCCCTTCTGCAGATTTTTTTGGTTTCGCCACCGGTTTCCGGGGACGGGAAGGGACGGGTGCCTCTTCCTCCTGGATGGCGGCAGAACCATAGGTATAATATTTTTGGGACGTCCACATGGGAGGCCGTCCGTTCTTCCTGGTAACCATCCTGCCCTCTCCTTTATTGGTTGATGTTCGTTCTATGGCGGGTCAGATCTTCACCGCTCCCCGCAGCCGGGCGCTTCTGGCTCTGGGGTTTTCGGCCAGTTCCGCCTCGCCGGGGGTGAATTCCTTCAGTTTCTTCAGTTCCGGCTTCCGTCCGCAGACGCATACCGGCAGCTCCGGCGGGCAGATGCATCCCCGCTGGAGCCGTTTGAAAGCCTGCTTGATGATCCGGTCTTCCAGAGAATGGAAGGTGATCACCCCGATATGGCCCCCGCTTTTCAGATGATGGACCGCCGCCTCCATGGTGGCGTCCAGGATCTTCAGCTCGTCATTCACTTCGATCCGGATGGCCTGGAAAGTCCGTTTGGCCGGATGGGGACCGTCCTGCCGGGCTCCCTTGGGAATGGCTGCCTTGATGATGTGTACCAGTTCCCCGGTGGTGCGGATGGGATGCTCCTTCCGGGCCGCCACGATGAACTGGGCGATCCGTTTGGCCCACCGTTCCTCCCCGTATTTGTAGATCAGGCCGGCCAGGTCGTCCTCTTTGTACCGGTTCACCACCTGCTCCGCCGTCAGGCTGGCTTCCTGGTCCATCCGCATGTCCAGAGGGCCGTCATGCATATAGGAAAAGCCCCGTTCCGGGGTATCCAGCTGGTAGGAGGACACCCCCAGATCGAACAGGATCCCGTCCACCTGGGGGATCCCCAGCTGGTCCAGGATCTGGTCCAGGTTCCGGAAGTTGTTGTGGACGATCTTCACCTGGCACCGGGCGTCCTTCAGCCGCTCCGTAGCCGCGGCAATGGCGTCCTCATCCTGGTCAATGCCGATCAGCAGCCCTTCCGGGTCCAGCAGTTCCGTGATCCGGTGAGAATGGCCCCCACCCCCCAGGGTGCAGTCCACATAGATCCCCTTGGGATCCGTAACAACCCACTGTACACTTTCTTCCAATAATACACTTTTATGGACAAATTCCATGACTATTCCTCATTCTATCTGACAGACTGCAGCACAGCCCAACTTTCTCCATTACGGTATATCCGCCCTTTTCAAGGGCGTAAGCAGGCGCCCGGCTTCCATTTTTACTCAAAATCCAGCTCTTCGATCAGTTCCGCCACATCGCCTTCCACGGCTTTGGTGTAATCCGCATAGCGCTGGGCATCCCAGATTTCCGCCTTGCCCCCCACACCCACGATCAGGGCCGTTTCCCCGATTCGGGCATAGGTCCGCAGGTTGGCCGGCAGCAGGATCCGTCCCTGTTTGTCCGGCTCCACCTCACAGGCGCCGCCGAAAATGAACCGGGACACATCCCGCATCTTCTGTTTGGGCATCATTTTCTGGGCAAAGCTGTTCTTCAGCTTCTCCCAGGCTTCCAGGGGATACACGTCCAGGCAGCCGTCCACCCCTTTGGTCACAACAAAGGAAGGGCCCAGGTTCTCCCGCATTTTCGCCGGGACGAACAAACGGCCCTTGCTGTCCAGTGCATGTTCAAATTCACCCATCAGCATGGGCCGCGCCCCCTTTCCGTGAAAAAATCCGCCACTTTTACCCACTTTTCACCATTATAGAATGTTTTCCCCGAAAAAGCAATGCAAAGTCAGACAAGACAGGGGTGCAGGCGTCCTGGTTGTCAATGGTCTATTGTCAATGGTCAATGGCTGATGGTAAGAACCCTCCTGGATGGTCGGGTTCTTTTCCAACCGTAGGGGGCGCAGGCCCGGCACCCCGCAGAATAATCGGATTTCTTCCCGGCGCGGAAGATACGTTGGCTCCCCCTTTCTTGACAACCTGTGGTATAATAAATCATACCCATTAAATGTACTTAAGGAGGATTCAGATGGAAAAGGTTACTGCTGATTCCAGCATTATTGAAACGGTGCAGATGCACCCTGAAATCGTCAACATCTTCATGCAGTATGGTCTGGGCTGCATCGGTTGCATGGCCGCCAACTTCGAGACCATCGGCCAGGGTGCTGCCGCCCACGGCATCGACGTGGAAGCCCTGATCGCCGACATCAACGACTGCATCGCTGAAGTGGAAGGCAACGACAAAAAAGAAGCAAAATAAGGCACAAAAAAAGACGCTGTGAAAAAATCATTCACAGCGCCTTAAATTTGCCAGCGTAAGCTGGCTTCCATCGGCTAGAGACTAGTGACTAGAGACTAGTGACGGGGTGTGAAAAGTATTTTTCACACCCCATTTTTTATTTCCCCGTCCGTCCCCGCTGGGTCAGGGGCACGCCCTTTTGGCACAGAGGGCATTCTTCGGGTTTGTAGGCTTCCACATCCAGGCGCAGCAGGGGTTCGGTGCGGACGCCGAAATCCACTTTGCCGCCGCTCCGGTCAACCAAAAGGCCCACGCCTACGGGCACGCCGCCTTCGCTCTTCACCACGTCCAGCACTTCCCGCACGCTGCCGCCGGTGGTGACGATGTCTTCCACGATCAGCACCCGGGTGCCCGGTTCGATGTGGAACCCTCTCTTGAAGGTCATTTTCCCGTTCACCCGTTCGGTGAAGAAGAACCGGGTGCCCAGGTTCTTGGCCACCTCATAGGCCAGCAGGATGCCGCCGGTCATGGGGCCCACCACCAGTTCCACGTTGTCGTTGACGAACCGGGCGGCGATTTCCTTGCACAGGGCTTCCGTGTACCGGGGCTGCTGCAGCACATTGAATTTTTCCACGTAAGTGGGGCTGTGCAGACCGCTGGTCAGCAGAAAATGACCGTGCATCACCGCGTTGGTTTCTTCCAGCATATGCAGTACCGTCGTATCGTTCATGGTTAAAAAGCTCCTTCCATTTCTTCCAGGATCTTCCGTACAGCTTCCTGTTTGTTGTCCGCCCTGGTAATGGGCCGTCCCACCACCAGATGGGTGGATCCGTTGCCAATGGCGGCTGCCGGCGTGGCGATCCGGCTCTGGTCATTGGAGGCCGCCCAGGCCGGGCGCACCCCCGGAGTGACGATGAGGAAATCCTTCCCGCACCGTTCCCGGATCCCCGCCGCTTCCCGGGGAGAGGCCACTACCCCATCCAGGCCACTCTCTTTGGTGAGGGCCGCCAGGTCCAGCACTTCTTCCCCGATGGGTCTGGCATAGTTCAGGGGTTTCCACTGGGCTTCATCCATGCTGGTGAGCACGGTGACGGCAATCAGCTTGGGAGCGGGCCGGCCCAGTTCCGCCGCCGCTTCCTTCACCGCCTTCATCCCTTCGGCCATCATTTTGGGACCGCCCACCGCATGGACGTTCATGATGTCCGCCCCCAGCCGGGTCAGGACCGCCAGGCTGTGGGCCACCGTATTGGGGATATCCTGGAGCTTCAGGTCCAGGAACACTTTCTTGTCTTTTTCCTTCAGATAGCGGATGATATCCGGACCTGCTCCGTAGAACAGTTCCATCCCCACCTTGTAAAAGGTCACCGCGTCTCCCAGTTCCTCCACCAGGGCTTTGGCCTCATCAAAGGTGGGGAAATCCAGGGCGCAGATCAGTCTGTCTCTTGCATCCATGGGTCGTTCCTCCTCAGTTCCGTCCCGGCAGGGCCTGTCCCCGGATCTCGTCCAGAGATGCCGCTCCCGTGCGGTCCAGATACTGCTGGATCCCCAGGCTGATGGTTTCCGCCAGGCTGGGATCCGTAAAGCTGCAGGTGCCCACAGCCACAGCCGTGGCCCCTGCCAGGATGAATTCCACCGCATCCTGCCAGCTGCTGATGCCGCCCATGCCGATGAGGGGCACCTTCACCGCCTGGGCCACCTGGTACACCATGCGCACCGCCACCGGGTGCACCGCCGGGCCCGAAAGGCCTCCCACGGTATTCCCCAGCACCGGCCGCTGCTTCCAGATGTCGATCTTCATCCCCACCAGGGTATTGATGAGGGAAATGGCATCGGTGCCCGCCGCTTCCACGGCCCGGGCGATTTCCGTAATGTCCGTCACATTGGGGGACAGTTTGGTAATCACCGGCTTGTGGGTATGGGCTTTGGCTGCCTTCACCACTTCTCCCGCCGCATGGCAGTCGGTGCCGAAGGCCAGGCCCCCCTGGGCCACGTTGGGACAGGAGATGTTCAGCTCAATGGCATCCACTCCGTCCACATCCAGCATTTCCGCCAGGGTTCCGTAGTCTTCCGCACTGTCTCCGTCGATGTTCACGATCACCGGGGTCTTTGTCACCTTGCGGAGCTGGGGCAGGGTTTCCTTCAGGAAAAATTCCACCCCGGGGTTTTCCAGCCCCACGCAGTTCAGCACCCCTGCCGGGGTCTCCACCACCCGCTGGCCCTTATTGCCGGGCCGGGGCTTCAGGGTGGTCCCCTTCACTGTAATGGCGCCGATGTGGTCCAGGTTGAGGAAATCGGTGAATTCCAGGCCGAACCCGAAGGTGCCGGAGGCCGTGGTCACCGGCGTCTTCATGGTCACCCCCGCCAGGTCCACCTGCATCCGGGGATCTTCATAAGGCTTCACCATTCCACCACCTCCTGGCTCCAGAACACCGGTCCGTCCTTGCAGATCTTCATCCGTTTGCCGCCCTTGCCCTCGCAGGAGCAGGAGAGGCAGGCACCCAGGCCGCAGCCCATGTATTTTTCCAGGGATACCTGGCAGGGCACCCCGTACTGATTCACCACTTCCACCACGGCCTTCATCATGGGGCTGGGACCGCACACGTACACGCAGTCATACTGTCCCGTGGCCAGAAGCCCCGGCAGCACTGCGTTCACCGTGCCCTTCACCCCGTAGGAGCCGTCATCGGTGGTTTCATACTGTCTGGCGGTCTTGTCCTTGAACAGGTCCGCCCAGAACACTTCCGCCCTGGTCCGGCCGCCCACGATCACTTCCATTTTGTGATCCGGGTCAGCCTGGGCCAGGAAATGCAGGGGCGCCAGGCCCATGCCGCCGCCCACCAGGAGACCCCGTTTGGCCCCCAGGTGGAAACCGTGGCCCAGAGGCCCCACCACACTGATGGTTGCTCCCGCCTCCATGGTGTCCATCAGCTCCGTGGTTTCCCCCACGATCCGGTACATCAGGGAAAAAGTCCCCGCCGCCCGGTCCGCCCCGGCCACCCCGAAGGGCCGCCGGAGCAGGGGTTCGTGGAGCTGATTCACCCGCACCGTCACAAACTGACCCGGCTGAGCCGCTGCCGCCACTTCCGGGCAACGGATCTCCATCAGCCGGATGTCTTCCGACAGTTTTTCCTGCCGGACAATGGTTCCATCCAAATACACTGCCATGATTTACTCCGTTTTCAGATCCTGGAGGGCCACCACACTCACCACATTCCGGCGGCGCATGGCTCCCATGGCCTTGTACAGGGCCCGGGCCGTATCCAGGCTGGTCAGGCAGGGAATGGCGTGTTCCACCGTGGACCGGCGGATCTTGAAGCCGTCCCGGGTGGCGTCGGAGCCGTGGGTCAGGGTGTTGATCACCATGCAGATCCGGCCTTCCTTGATGTCATCCAGCAGGTTGGGGGTGCCGGCGCTGGCCTTTTCCACCCGGCCCACATGGATGCCTTTTTCTTCCAGGAACTTGGCGGTACCGGCGGTAGCCACCAGTTCGTAGCCCAGGTTTTCAAATCCTTCCGCAATGGGCACCACTTCTTCCTTGTCCTGGTCCGCAACGGTGATCAGGATGGCCCCGCTCTTGGGGATGTGGGTGCCGGCGGCAATGCAGGCCTTGTACAGGGCTCTGGGGAACTGGGCGTCGATGCACATCACTTCCCCGGTGGATTTCATTTCCGGCCCCAGGGTGATGTCCACATCGGTCATCTTGTTGAAGGAGAATACCGGCGCCTTCACTGCATAGTAATCCGGGAACAGCTTCAGGCCCGGTTCCAGGCCCTGATCCCGGATGGATACGCCCATGGCGCATTTGGTGGCCACATCCACCATGGAGATGCCCGTCACCTTGCTCAGGAACGGCACCGTACGGCTGGACCGGGGGTTCACTTCGATCACATACAGCTTGTCATCCCGGACAATGTACTGGATGTTGATCATCCCGTGGACTTCCAGGCCCAGGGCCAGTTTGGTGGTGTAGTCGATGATCTGTTCGATCACATGCTCGCTGAGGGTCCGGGGCGGATACACGGCGATGGAATCCCCGGAATGGACCCCGGCCCGTTCGATGTGTTCCATGATCCCGGGCATGAGCACGTCCTTGCCGTCGCAGATGGCATCCACTTCCACTTCGGTGCCCATCAGGTAGTGGTCCACCAGCACCGGGTGTTCCTGGGACGCCTTCACGGCGTTGTTCATGTAGTATTTCAGTTCTTCGTCATTGTAGACGATTTCCATGGCCCGGCCGCCCAGCACATAGGAAGGACGCACCATCACCGGGTAGCCCACATCGTTGGCGGCTTTCAGGGCCCCGTCGATGTCGAACACCGTATGGCCTTTCGGGCGGGGGATCCCCACGCTGGTCAGGAGTTCGTCGAACCGTTCCCGGTCTTCTGCCCGGTCGATGCTGTCCACGGAGGAGCCCAGGATCTTCACCCCGCATTCATGGAGCGGCCCGGCCAGGTTGATGGCGGTCTGGCCTCCGAACTGGACGATGACCCCTTCCGGTTTTTCCCGGTCGATCACGTTCAGCACATCTTCCAGGGTCAGCGGTTCGAAGTACAGCCGGTCAGCGGTATCGAAGTCGGTGGATACGGTTTCCGGGTTGTTGTTCACGATGATGGTTTCGTAGCCCAGGTCTTTCAGGGCCCATACAGAGTGGACGGAGCAGTAGTCGAATTCCACCCCCTGGCCGATCCGGATGGGACCGGAGCCCAGGACCAGCACCTTTTTGTTGGGGGTGTCTTCCACTTCGTCTTCCACCCCGTAGGTGGAGTAGTAGTACGGAGTTTCCGCGTCGAATTCCGCCGCGCAGGTATCCACCATCTTGTACACCGGGGTGATGCCCCATTCTTTCCGGATGGCCCGGATTTCCAGACCGGTCTTGCCCACCAGTTTCCCGATGGTCACATCCGCAAAGCCCCGTTTTTTCACTTCCCGGAGCAGTTCCGGAGTCAGTTCTTCGCTCTTCAGACGGGTTTCCAGTTCCACGATGTGGCGGATCTTCCGCAGGAAGAATTCATCGATCTTGGTGATGGCGTGGGCCTGGTCCACAGTCATCCCTCTCCGGAAGGCTTCGGCGATGGTAAAGAGCCGTTCGTCGTCCACTTTCCGGACTTTTTCAAAGACTTCCTGGTCCGTCAGCTTGTGGAGTTCCGGCATATCCATGTGGGTCAGGCCGATTTCCAGGCAGCGGACGGCTTTCAGCAGGCCGGCTTCGATGTTCCGTTCGATGGCCATCACTTCCCCGGTGGCCTTCATCTGGGTCCCCAGGGTGTGGTCGGCATTGACGAACTTGTCAAAAGGCCAGCGGGGGATCTTGATGACACAGTAGTCCAGGGTGGGTTCGAAGCAGGCGGAAGTCTTCTTGGTCACTGCGTTTTCGATTTCGTCCAGGGTGTACCCGGCAGCAATCTTGGCGGCCACTTTGGCGATGGGATAGCCCGTTGCCTTGGAAGCCAGGGCGGAAGACCGGCTCACCCGGGGGTTCACTTCGATGACGATGTATTCTTCACTGTCCGGGTTCAGGGCGTACTGCACGTTGCAGGCCCCTTCCACCCCCAGTTCACGGACGATGTCGATGGCGGCGGTCCGGAGCATCTGCACTTCCCGGTCCGTCAGGGTCTGGCAGGGAGCCACCACGATGGAGTCCCCGGTATGGACCCCCACCGGGTCGATGTTTTCCATGTTGCAGACGGTGATGCAGTTGTCTTCATGGTCCCGGACCACTTCGTATTCGATTTCCTTCCAGCCGGCCACGGACCGTTCGATCAGGGCCTGGCCGATCAGGGAGTACATCAGCCCTTTGGTGGTGATGTCATCCAGCTGGTCCATGTTGTGGGCAATGCCGCCCCCGGTGCCGCCCAGGGTGTACGCCGGCCGCACGATCAGCGGGAACCCGACCTTTTGGGCGAATTCCTTGGCGGCGTCCACGCTTTCCACAATGGTGCTCTGGGGAATGGGCTGGTGGAGTTTTTCCATGGTTTCCTTGAACAGTTCCCGGTCTTCCGCCTTCATGATGCTGGCGATCTGGGTGCCCAGGAGCTGCACATTGTATTTCTTCAGGATGCCTTTTTTATCCAGTTCGATGGCCAGGTTCAGGCCGATCTGCCCGCCCAGGGTGGCCAGGAGAGAATCCGGCCGTTCCTTGGCGATGATGGCTTCCAGGAATTCCACATCCAGGGGTTCCACATACACCCGGTCGGCGATGTGCACGTCGGTCATGATGGTGGCCGGGTTGGAGTTCACCAGCACCACTTCCAGCCCTTCTTCCTTCAGGGCCCGGCAGGCCTGGGTGCCGGAATAGTCGAATTCAGCTGCCTGACCGATGATGATCGGGCCGGAACCGATGACCATGACTTTTTTTACATTCTCTTTTTTTGGCATATCAGTGCCCTCCCATCATTTTGATAAACCGGTCGAACAGATAAGCGTTGCCGCTGGGACCGGGGGATGCTTCCGGATGGTACTGCACCGTAAAGGTGGGATGGTCCAGATAGCGCAGGCCTTCGATGGTGTTGTCATTCAAAGACCGGTTGATCACTTCAATGGGCAGTCCCTTCAGGGAATCCTCGTCCACCATGAACCCGTGGTTCTGGGAGGTGATGCAGATCTTGTGGTCCACCAGGTCCCGGACCGGCTGGTTGATGCCCCGGTGGCCGAAGAGCATCTTCTTGGTCCTGGCCCCGTTGGCCAGAGCCATTACCTGATGCCCCATGCAGATGCCGAAGATGGGTTTCTTCCCGATCATCTTCTTCACGTTTTCGATTTCCGGTTTCAGGTCCGCCGGATCCCCGGGGCCGTTGCTCAGGAAGATCCCGTCCGGATCGATGGCCAGCACGTCTTCCGCCGGAGTTTCCGCCGGGAACACCGTCAGCCGGCAGCCTTTTTCCACCAGGCATTCCAGAATGTGCCGCTTCACCCCGTAGTCCATGACGGCTACGGAATATTTGGCGTCTTCCGGACCCATGGTGTAGACCTTTTTGGTGGTCACCTGGGCCACCTGGTCATGTTCTTCCGGAGTGGCCAGGAGGGCCTGGATCTCGTCTTCCGGAGTATCCGCCGGCACCATCACGCCCTGGATGGTCCCGTAGGAGCGGATCCGGCGGGTCAGCGCCCGGGTATCCACCCCGGTGAGCACCGGGATGTCGTTCTTTTCCAGGAAGTCCAGTACCGTGCCTTCATCCCGCCAGCTGGAGGGTTCATCGCACAGTTCGCTGACGATCAGCCCTTTGTAGCAGCAGCTGTCGCTCTGACAGAACAGGTCGTTGCAGCCGTAGTTCCCGATCAGGGGATAGGTGAAGATGACGATCTGCCCGCAGAAGGAGGGGTCCGTCAGGGTTTCCTGATAGCCGGACATGCCGGTGGTGAACACCACTTCCCCTACGGATTTATGGGTGCTGTAGAGCGTCCCTTCATAGACGCTGCCGTCTTTCAATACCAATTTGCCTTTTACTTTTTGCATACTACACCGTCTTTCATCACAAACCGGCCATCGACCATGGTCGCCACTGCCATGCCTTTGCAGTGTTTTCCGTTAAAAGGAGTCACCTTGCCCCGGGTATAGAACTTGCTGGAATCTACCGTCCATTCCCGGTCCAGATCCAGGATGGTGATATCCGCGTTCTTCCCTGGTGCCAGGCTGCCGGCGTCCAGATTCATGATCCGGGCCGGGCTGGTGCTCATTTTGTTGACGATTTCATTGATGGAGAACTCTCCCGTGTGGTACAGTTCCGTAAGGATGACCCCCACAGAGGTTTCCAGACCGCAGAACCCGTTGGGGGCATACCGGAATTCCACATCCTTTTCTTCCGGCGCATGGGGCGCATGGTCCGTGACGATGGCATCGATGGTGCCGTCCTTCAGGCCCGCCCGCATGGCTTCCACATGGTCCCGGCTCCGCAGAGGCGGAGAGACCCGGGTGGCCGTGCTGTATCCGGCACAGGCCTCGTCAGTGAGGGTCAGGTGGTGCACCGTCACTTCACAGGTGATGTTCACCCCTTTGGCCTTGGCCTTCCGGACAATGTCCACTGCCCCTTTGCTGGCGATGTGGGCAATGTGGATGTGGGCCCCGGTGTATTCCGCAATGGCCGCATCCCGGGCCACGCAGATGTCTTCGGCGATGGAGGGGATGCCGGGCACCCCCAGGCGGGCGGAAACCGCCCCTTCGTGCATGTACCCTTCGTGGTTCATTTCCTCGTCGATGTCGTGGACGATCAGGGGCTTGTCGAAGGCGCTCACATACTGGGCCGCCAGGTTCATCACCAGGGCGCTGGAAACATAGTGGCCGTCATCGGAAAAGCCCATGACGCCCCGCTGGGCCATGTCGCCCATTTCCGTCAGTTCCTTGCCTTTTTCCCCTTTGGTGATGGCCCCGATCACTTCCACGTGGACATACCCTTCATTTTTGGCCCGTTCCTGGATGCCGCTGACCACAATGGAGCTGTCGATCACCGGCTTGGTGTTGGGCATGCAGGCCACCCGGGTAATGCCCCCGTGGGCTGCCGCCATGGTGCCGGTGACCAGGTCTTCCTTGGCTTCCAGCCCCGGTTCCCGGAGATGGGTGTGCAGGTCGATGAAGCCGGGAGCCACCACCAGGCCCGTGGCATCGAACACTTCGTCCGCTGCTGCATCGATGTGAGGCGCCGCTTCCGCGATTTTCCCGTCTTCCACCAGAAGGTCCATCACCTGGTCCAGCTGCTGGCTGGGATCAACGATCCGTCCGTTCTTAATTAGCGTTTTCAACTGGCTTTCCTCCCATAATCGTCAAGAATAACACCGCCATCCGCACGGCGACCCCGTTGGTCACCTGTTCCCGGATCACCGCCTGGTCGCTGTAGCCCGTATCCCAGGAAATTTCCAGGCCCCGGTTCATGGGACCCGGATGCATCACCAGGCAGTCCGGCTTGGCCAGCTTCATCCGTTCTTCGTTGACCCCGTAGATCCGGGCGTATTCCCGGGGGGTGGGGAACATGGCCTTGTCCTGGCGTTCCAGCTGAATCCGCAGCACATCCACCACATCCGCCCCTTCAATGGCGTCTTCCACCCGTTTGTGCACCGTCACACCCAGTTCCTGGATATCGTGGGGGATCAGGGTCATGGGGCCGGCCACATGGACATCCGCCCCCAGTTTCGTCCAGGCGGCGATGTTGCTCCGGGCCACTCGGCTGTAGAGGATATCCCCGATGATGGCCATCTTCAGGCCCTTGAACTGTTTCCCGTGTTCCAGGATGGTGAACATGTCCAGAAGTCCCTGGGTGGGATGGGCATGGGCCCCGTCCCCGGCGTTGATCACCACCGGCGCGGCAATGTCCGCCGCGTATTTGGCCGCCCCTTCCACCGGGTGCCGCATGACGATGGCATCACAGGCCATGGACTGCATGGTCAGGATGGTGTCCTTCAGGCATTCCCCCTTCTTCACGCTGGAGGTACCGGTGCTCAGGTTGATCACGTCGGCGCCCAGGTACTTCCCGGCCAGTTCGAAGGAACTCCGGGTCCGGGTGCTGTTTTCATAGAACAGGTTCACGATGGATTTGCCCCGGAGAGACGGGAGCTTCTTGATGTCCCGTTTCATGACCTTTTTCATCTCCGCCGCCGTTCGCATGATCAGATCGTACTCTTCCACGGACAGGGAGGAAAGATCCAGGATATCCCGTCCGGACAGGCTGACTGCCGCCTTTGTCATGTTGTAGCCTCCTATAGTTACAGATGGAATCAGGGAAACGGCCCCTGCCGCACCCAGGTTCAACAAAAATAAGCCTTCTCGTCCTAAGACAAGAAGGCTTCTAATAATTGCTTCTGGATAAAAGTCCCTTTCTTAGTCTCACAGGACTAGGTTAAAAGGTGGTTCTTTGAAGTTTTTTCTAGTGTAGCACGGGGGGAAAGAAAAGTCAAGAAGGGAGCTATCAGGCTCCCCAAATCCCATTCATGCCGGTAAAATGCCCGATAATGACCTTCTTTTTCCAGTAAAGTTCCTGAACATCCAGATCCGTTCCCTCCAGTACCAGAGTTTCGAAAAAACCATTGATCTCCGTCTGGAGGGCAAAAGCATCCGCCTGAAGGAAGGTTCGTGGAAAGCCTGGATCAGGAAGTCCATCTTGTCAAAAGTATGGATAAAGTGAGGCGAGAATATATGATTTTAAGCGATGAAATCAGAAGACGCCAAAAAGAAGCAGCAGAAGAAGGCATGCAGAAAGGCATGGAAAAAGGCCGTCAAAAAGAACGGGAAGCCAACATCCTGGGCATGCTGAGGGAAAAGATCCCCATGGAAACCATTTCCCGGATCACCCACTATTCCCTGGACCAGATCCAGAAACTGGGAAAATTGCATGGATTATTGTAGGTTGGAAAACGCCCTGGGCGTTTTCCTTCCGAATGGAAAGGCCGCCGGAGATTCCGGCGGCCTTTGTCAGCTGTCAACGGTCAACTGTCAACGGCCGATTGACGCCAGATGCTCCGCACTGCCTTTGAACATATCTGCCCCCTGGGCGACTGGGGCGGGACCTGCAACTATGCGGGGCAACCGGCCTGCGCCCCCTACGGTTCCGGTATCGACAGGCCGTGCATCCCGCAGGGCCGTGTCTGACTTCTTACCTAGCCCTTCTGCCTTTTTCCCCTGCCACCCCCTCCACCATCCATGCTATAATACCCCTATCACCACAGGGAGGCTGGACCATGGACGAATACAAAGACGGACTGTATGAAAAAGTCATTTCTCAACGACTGGGACGAAAGTTGCAGCAGGCATTGGACAACCAGGAAATCTGGGCCACCATTTCGGACAGGGTAGATCCCCAAGAAGCGGTGGGGTATTTGTCGGACTATATCCGGAAGCTGGTCCATCTTTGCCTGAAGGACCTGGCGGACCAGAACGGGGACAGCCTGTTGGAACAGGAACTGGCCCTGACCAATGGATTGGTCGGCTATCTCACGGAAAAAGCCCCGGCCCTGGCTGCGGATAGCCAGGTGGACCGGGAAGATTTCCTGCTGCTGGAACTTCAGCACCGGCTGAACCATCTGAAAGAAACCCATCGTCCCCGCCCGGCCACTTCCCTGTCCCATTCATTTCTTTTTACCAACAGCCAGAAAGATGTATCCATGGTGTCGGAACTCCGGCGAGAAATTGCCTCCAGTGACCGGATCGATTTCCTGGTTTCCTTCATTAAATTTTCCGGTCTTACGCTAATTCTTCCCTATCTCCGGACGTTTACAGTTGCCGGCGGCCATCTGCGGGTGCTGACCACCACCTATATGGGAGCCACGGACCCTAAGGCCATTGAACTGCTCTCCCAATTGCCCAATACGGAAGTCCGGATTTCTTACAACGTGAAAGAAACCCGGCTCCATGCCAAGGCGTACCTGTTCCAGCGGAACAGCGGGTATTCCACGGCCTATGTGGGTTCTTCCAACCTGTCCCATGCGGCCATTGCCGATGGTCTGGAATGGAACATGAAGGTGACCCAGCAGGACATGCCGGAAATCATGGCCAAAATGAATGCCACTTTTGAAACCTATTGGCATTCTACAGATTTCCAGCCCTATACCTCCCAGGACCTGCCCCAGCTCCAGGAAGCCATCCGTCAGCAGCGGTACCAGGGAACAGCCAAGGGCAGCGAAGTTTCCTATTCTTTTACCATTCGTCCCTACCCCTACCAGCAGGTGATCCTGGACGCTCTGGACGTGGAACGAAAAGAACGGGGCCGCTGGCATAACCTGATTGTAGCCGCTACAGGAACGGGGAAAACGGCCATTTCCGCCTTTGATTACCGGCGTTTTGCTGCCAGCCGTCCAGAAGGGGCCCGGTTGCTGTTCATCGCCCATCGGAAAGAAATCCTGGAGCAGAGCCTTTCCTGTTTCCGGCAGGTGTTGAAGGACCCCAATTTTGGCGAACTGGCGGTGGCGGGCAGCCGTCCGGAGCACCTGGACCAGGTATTCATGTCCATCCAGACCTGCAACAGCCTTTCCTTGTGGGACCATCTGGAGCCGGATTTTTACGATATGATCATTGTAGATGAATTCCACCATTCGGCAGCCCAATCCTACCAAAATCTGCTTCACTGGTTCCAACCAAAAATCCTGCTGGGGCTGACGGCGACTCCGGAACGGATGGACGGGAAAGATATCCTCCACTGGTTCGATGACCATATTGCCGCAGAGATCCGCCTCCCGGCGGCCATCGAACGACGGCTGCTGTGTCCTTTCCATTATTTCGGGGTGGCGGACACGGTGGATCTGTCCCATGTGAAATGGACCAACGGCCATTACGATACAGGTGCCCTGACCAATCTGTACGTAATGGAATCCCATACCGCCAATAACCGGGCCCAGGCCATTCTCCAGGCTGTGGAACGCTACACCGCAGACTGGCAGGACATCCACGGCGTGGGATTTTGCGTCTCCCAGGACCATGCCCATTTTATGGCGGACTATTTCAATGACAACGGAATCCCCTCCCTGGCCCTGAATGCCCATTCTTCCGAAGAGGACCGGCAAAGTGCCCGGCAAAAGCTAGAAAGCGGAGCTCTGACCTTCTTGTTTGTGGTGGACCTGTTCAACGAAGGAGTGGACATTCCCTGCATCAACACCATCCTGTTTTTACGGCCCACCAACAGTATGACAGTGTTCCTCCAGCAGCTGGGCCGGGGACTTCGCCTGGACCAGGGAAAAGATTGCCTGACCGTCCTGGACTTTGTGGCCCAGGCCAACCGGAAATACGATTTCGCCAGCCGGTTCCAGGCTTTGGTGGGGCGGGAAACAGTTTCCGTTCCCCGGGAATTGAAGGAAGGGTTCCCCCATGTGCCTAAAGGCTGTTCCATCCAGCTGGAAGAAATTGCCCAGAAACGGGTCCTGGATAACATCCGCTCCCGGCTGCGGGGGGATGCATTCTACCAGGAGTGTATCCGGGACCTGTACGAAGCCACTGACCACCAGGTACCCACCCTGACCCAGTTCCTGAAAGCCGCCAATGTAAAGCCCCAAGTCTTTTTCAACGGCAAACGGACCTATGCCCGGCTGTGTGCCCAGGCCCAGGTAATCCCGGATTTTCCGGATACCCCGGAAGAAAAAGTATTGGAACGGGCCCTGCCCCGGTTGTTGGGCCTGGATTCTCCCCACTGGCTGAGCTTTTTGCAACAGGCCTTCCAGGAAAACACCCACCCCGCTGCCCTGGAGCCTGTGGCCCAGCAGTATCTGCGGATGTGGCAGTTTACCCTGTGGGGTAAAGACTGGCTGGAGACCGGTCTTGCTGACCCCTGGGAAGCAGTAACCCTGTGGAAAAAGACCCCGGAACTGGCCCGGGAGATTCAGTCCGTACTGGCTTTCCAGTTCGACCAGTTCACCGTGCTGCCCCAAAAGGCCCGTCTGCCCTATCCCTGCGCTCTGGAAGTATACTGCAATTATTCCCGGGACCAGATTTTTGCGGCCCTGGGCCTGGCCAAACCCAACAGCGTCCGGGAAGGAGTGAAATACCTGCATCAAAAAAACAGCCAGGTAGTTACCCGGGATACGGATGTATTCCTGGTCACGTTGAACAAATCCGAAAAAGAATTCTCCGAATCCACCCGGTACGAAGATTATTCCATCAACGACCGGCTGTTCCATTGGCAAAGCCAGAACGCCACCACCCCCGATTCCCCCACCGGGCAGCGGTACATCCACCAGCGGGAAAAAGGAAATATTGTGCTGCTGTTCGTTAGGGAACAGAAAAAAGACGCCCAGGGCACATCCCAGAATTACACCTTCCTGGGAACCGCCCAACTCTCCAGCTGGAGCGGCAGCCAGCCCATTACCATCCTCTATCACCTGGACAACCCCATCCCGGCCAAGTATATTACTACTACGGATAGCAGTGGGGTGTTGTGAGAAAAGGCCGCCGGAACTCCGGCGGCCTTTGTCAGCTGTCAACGGTCAACGGCCGATGAAAGGAACCTGGAACCAGGTTCCCATGGAAAGGCCGTGCATCAAGCGGGCCGCCCGGCGTGCGGCCCCTACGGGCAGGAGAATACGTCTGAACCGGCCTTGGCGGGGCAACCGGCCTGCGCCCCCTACAGCATTGCAATGGACGATCCGCCCCCGCCGTCCTGCTCTTCCCTCTTCACTCTTCCTTATTCCCGAAATGCTCCACCAGCATGGCGATGGTGGCGGCGGTCCGGGGCAGCACGTCTTCATTGAAGTCGAAGTCGCTCTGGTGATGGCCGGCGGCTTCTTTGGTGCCGTAGAGCATGTACACGGCCTGGCCTCCGTGTTCCTGGACCCGGCTCATGAAGTAGCAGCAGTCTTCACTGCCGCTGACTTTCTGTTCTTTCACCACATGCTGGTACACGTTGAGTGGTTCCACCAGGCTGTAAATCTCTTCCCCCATCTCTCTGGAGGAATTGGAGGAGGTGGCGCTGCCCCGGGGGGTGATCTTCACATCCACGTCGTAGAGCATGGCGGCGGCCCGACACATCCGTTTGGCTTCTTTGGCCATGAAATCATTGATTTCGGCGGTTTCCCCCCGGGTCTCGAATTTGATCAGCCCGTTGGCGGGCACCACGTTCCGGCCGGTGCCGGCTTCCAGCACCCCCACGTTGATCCGGGAGGAGCCCCCGCTGTGGCGGCTGATGGTATGAAGGGAAATGGCGGCCTGGGCGGCGGCCAGGAGGGCATTCTTCCCTTTTTCCGGTTCAGCCCCTGCATGGCTGGGCACCCCGCTGAATTCCGCATCCAGTTTGTCCGTGGCCAGGAATCCCTTGGTCATGCACACCAGGGACCCGTCATTGTAGTCCCCCAGGCCGATGTGCCCGCTGATGAAGTAGTCCACATCGTCCACAATGCCGCTCTGGACCATGCTCTTGGCCCCTACCACCCCTTCTTCCCCGGGCTGGAAGCAGATTTTCAGGGTGCCGGCCATCCGGTCCTTGTGGGCGGCCACCAGTCTGGCCACGGCCAGACCGATGGTGGCATGGCCGTCATGGCCGCAGGCGTGCATCAGCCCCGGATGGCAGGACTGGAATCCCAGGGCGCTGGGCCGGTGGCTGGGGGCCGGATCTTCGGCCACGAACAGGGAATCGATGTCGAACCGCAGGGCCACGGTTTTTCCGGGTTTGGCAAAATGCATGATGCCCACGCAGCCGGTCATGCCCCCTTTCATCCGGTCCACCAGCACCGGGTTGGCCCCTTCTTTGATGGCCCGCTGGGCACACTGTTTCAGGGTCTTTTCGTCAGGGACCAGCATCCGGGCGCTGTCATCCAGTACCTCGCTGCCCATTTTCACTTCGTATCCCAGTTTTTCCAGCTCGGTGGCGATAATGGAGGTGGTCCGGAATTCCGTCCAGGCGGTTTCCGGATGGGCATGGAAGTCCCGTCTTTGATGGATCAACTCCTCTTTCATTCCCATGGCTTCTTCATAGTAATTCATGGCATTTCCTCCCTGATTGTATTTGATTCACAGCGGCCCTATCGTTGGTCGTTCATCGTTCATCGGGTTCCCGCCGTCCCGCTCTTCCCTCTTCCCTCTTCACTCTTTTCTCTTCACTCTTTACTCTGCATTCTTCACTGCCACTTCGAACGTCCTGTGCCAGGGGAGCCGGTACCGGTACTGTTCCGGCCGTTTTCCCAGGAGGGGCGTTCCTTCTTTTTCCATTTTTTCAGTGATCATGGTTTCTGCCCGGGCGGTCTGGTCATCGGTGAGTTTCCCGTCGGGCCACTGGTTGGGCCAGATCAGCTGCTGCCGGACTTCCTGGCGGACCCGGCTCTGGTACAGCCAGTCGTCCAGGTACCGGACGGTCAGGAGATCCTGCCGGTCCCGGTCACTGAGGTACGGCCGGAGCATCCCCTGGCCCAGGGCGTACCCCAGGCTGTTGCCGGCAGTATTCCATCCGGCATAGGACCCCAGACGGTACCCCAGGGGCTCCCGTTCCCCTTCCTTCCGGAGGAGGGTTTCCACCAGGGCCCGGCTGCCTCCGTTGCCAAAAGCCACGTCGGCGATCCCCACGTTCCGGCCTTTTTCCACGTACTGCCGGGCCGTGGCCAGGAACTGCCGTCCCATTTCATCCAGTTCCGTCCCGTTGGCCGGGACATCGGCCCCCAGGGTCACCCCGTCCGCCGGGGTATAGAGCCCCAGCACCAGATCCGCCCGTTTGTCCGTCCGGGCGGGAAAGCCCCCGGCCGCCAGCACATGTTCCCGGAAGCTCCGGCGGATGGGACCGTCTTCATAGCTGGGCACCGTGGCCGGCCCGGCGCCTCCGTTGTACCAGGCATACACCAGGGGCGTCTCTCCCCGGGCTTTGTTCATGGCCCGGTTCAGCAGCACCATCCCCAGTTCATCGGCGCCGGAAAAGCTCCGGAATTTGTGCCGGAAGGCCGGATCGGCAAAGGCGGCCAGGTCTTCCGCATCCCGGTGGGCTTCGGAATAGGGAGCGGAATCGTCCCGGCCGATGAGCAGGTAATCCAGTTTTCCCCGTTCCAGCCCCCGGGTCAGCCCCTTCAGCACGAACAGATTCTTTTTCCGGCGTTCCAGCACATCCCGGCGGATATCCAGGGGCAGCTCCTTTTCCACCTGGGCCAGTTCCTTTTTCTCTTTCCGGGTCAGCTTCCCCAGCCGCTGCCGGTCCCGAAGCTGCCCCCACCGGAAGATCTGGGGCCCGTACTGGGCATAATAGGCAGGTTCTGCCGGTGCGCTGCTCCATCTGGGGGAGCGCATCACGGTGGCAAAAGCGTACAGGGGCACCCCGGGATGGCGGCTCTGGAAGGCCAGCAAATCTCCCGCCCGCCGGGCCAGCACCGCCGGATCCAGTTCATGGGTCCGGGAAGGCACCAGTCCCCCGTAAATATAGGAATCCACCGAGACCACCGCACCCTGGGCGCCCCGGGCTTCCTGGTCCAGCCAGCAGGCCAGTTTTTCCGGGTCCCCGGACTGCCGATCGCTGGCCAGGAGGGTTTCCGGCGGGGTCACCACCTGGACCCCGGCTTTCCGGAAGCTGTCCGCCGTATAGGCCAGGGACACGGGACGGTTGTCCAGGGGAATGAAAAGGATCTTTTCCGCTGCCGCCGGTGCACAAATACCCATCATCAGCACCACAAAAGCCCCAAAACGTTTACACCAATTCACTCCAGCACCTCTTTTCCTTTCCTGTTCCTAATTCAACCACCGGGCCGCCAGATCCAGGATCTTTCCGATGGTCCGGAGCTGGTCCTGGTATTTACCCATTTCCTGCTGGATGGCGGCATCTCCCTGGCCGTTCTGGGCGGCCCGGGCCAATTGGTCCAGTTTCTCCAGGATCTCATCCTGGTGGTCCACCAGGGTCCTCACCACTTTCCCCACCAGAGGATTGTTCAGTGCCTTCTGGAGGGCCCTGCGCTGCTGCTCCAGGGTCTCGGGGCTGGTGGTGCTGCCGGGTACCGCTGCCGCCGGCGGCAGGGCACGGCCTTCCCCGGATGATTTCTTCCGGGTGCCGGGAGCCGGGGTATCCGTCTCTCCATCCCCGCTGTCCGCGGCTTCCTGGACCTTGTCCCGGATCACTTCATACACCGGAGCCAGAGGCGTCTGTTCCAGTCCCTGGGCAGCCTGGAGCACCGCTCCGGCCACCCCCGCCGCCTGTCCGGTCTTTTTTTTCTTCGTCCCCTTCTGGAGGATCTTCCCGTAATACCCTTTCAGGTTGGTGATCTCCACCAGCTGCCAGTCCCCTTTTTCATTTTTGTGCATGTGGAGCACCAGGGTGTCGCTCCCCACGGCAGGGTTGTCCATCTGGACGTTCACCAGGGCATCCTGGGGGTACCTGGCCCCGGGCTGGATGTCCTTCACCTTCAGAGCGGTCCAGTCCACCGGCAGCACCTTGTCCGGGTTGATCTTCCGGTAGGAATCGGTCCAGTCCCCGGTAAGCACCCCGTTGTGGATCAGTTCCTCCAGATGCCGGGTGACTTCGTCCTTTTCCCCTTCCGTGTAGCCATCTTCCACATCGTTCTCCCCCTGGGCGGTGAGGATGGCGTCATAGCCCTTTTCCACCACCCGGGTCAGATCCGTGTGTTCCTGGAAGGTGACGATGTCGTGCTTGTTCACCGATTCCCGGATCAGCTTCACCGCATACTGGGGGGTGCGGGTATAGTACAGGAAATACCATCCGGAAACAGCCCCCACAAGGACTGCCAGGGCCGCTCCCAGGGCGATCTTTTTCCGTTTTTTCTTTTTCAGCCGTTCCTGCTCCTGTTCTGTTTTCCGGGAATCCGGAGAAAAGTTCCCGTCCGTCTGCTGTTCTGTCATGGTATTGCTGCTCCTTTTTGGTCCGTCCCCTGAAAGGGGCAGGGGACCGTTGCGCTGGCGCAATGGTGGGGTTACCCCTCCGGGAAACCCTCTGCCCGCTAAAGCGAGTCCTTTCTCCCTTTCAGAGAGACACCTGCTTCCCCGGAGCCCAGTCCGTGAGATACAGTTCCCGGAACAGCTTCTTCCCGGTTTCCGTCTTGTACAGCCGCTGATACAGAGCTTCGTCCTGCTGCCGGTCGGTGCCGTCCTCGTAGGGGTTCACCAGCATGTCCGCTTCCGCCAGGATCTGGGCGTCGGGCCCGTCGATACTGGCATAGGTGTGGTGATGGCCGATGAGCCATTTGATCCGTTCCGCGTCTTCCCCGGTGATGCCGGCCTTGTCCAGGATGGGCTGAGCCACCCCGGGCCCCAGTTCTTCCTGGATTTTCCCGGTGCAGTGGCCGTACCGGCGTTCTCCTTCGTGGATGCCGATGTCATGGAGGTAAGCGGCGGCTTCCAGGCGGAACTGGGTCCGAGGATCCAGCCCTTCCTCCAGCCCGATGAGCCGGGCAAAAGCATGGACTTTCAACAGATGGTGGATCCGCCGGGGATCCCCCGCATCACAGGCAATGGCTGCCCAGGCAAGCTGTTCCAATGGTTCCATAAAGTATCACAACCTTTCTCATAGGGTTATTATAGGGGATAGAGGGGGAAAAGGAAAGGGGTGTGACAGGAAACCTGCCACACCCCAGCCACGGGCCGCGACCAAAGGGGACCGTTGCTCCTGCAACAGTCCCCTTTTTCTTAATTATTTATGTTCCCAGATATCCACGCGACGGTTGTCGGCTTTGCCGGCTTCGGTGGCGTTGGAGGATACAGGGTTGTTTTCACCCTTGTAGTTCAGCTGCATCCGGGAAGCAGCCACGCCGTTGTCGTTGGCGTATCTGGCCACGTTCAGTACACGGCGTTTGGACAGGTCTTCATTGTAGGCGTTGGAAGCATCGGAGTCGGTGTTCCCTACCAGTTTGAAGGTGGAATCCGGATGGGCCTTGGCCACAGCTACGAAGTTGGCCAGTTTGGCCGCTTCGGAAGCTTTCGGGGTATCCACATCGGAATCGAAGTGGATGCTGTCCAGATAGTAGTCATTGTACACATGAGCGGAAGCTGCCGGTTCAGCCACCGTCGGTGCCACCGGTTCTTCCACCACGGGGGCTGCCTTCTTGTGGCCTCCGAACCGGTAGGACAGGCCTACCAGGAAGCCACGGTATTTGATGTTGCTGTCATCGTTCAGCTTGGTATCCACATACCGGTAGCCGGCGTTCAAATCCCAGTTGTCCGCAATGGTGTAGGCCAGGCCCGCATCCCACTGGCTGGTCTTCTTGGTGCCCAGGGCGCCTTCTGCATAGAAGGCCAGGTTTTTGGCCAGGTCGTATTTGGTCCGTACCCCGAACTGGGCCACGTTGTTGATCACGCTGTCAGCGCTGCCGGTGTGGGGCCCATGGTAGCTGCCGTCGAAATCATTGTTGATCCGGTTCCAGCCGCCAAACAGAGCCCAGTTCTTGTTCAGGCTGTAAACCAGGTTCACTTCGTTCTGGTCCCCGTCGGTCTTGAAATCCCCGGCTTTGGTCTTCAGGCCCCGATAGTTGTATTCCAGAGCCCATTTGTCGGACAGTCCGTAGCCCACACCGCCGTCAAAGTTCCATTTGGTGCTGGATTCATTGCCGTCGAATTTGGCTTTGGGAGCCCAGGCTCCTGCGTTCAGCTGCCATTCCCCCTGTTCCCAGCTGGTCTGGGGAGCTGCAAAGCCCATGGAGGCCACGGATGCCAGCACAGCCAGCGTCACTGCAAACATTTTCTTCTGCATTGAAGATTCCTTCTTCCCGTTTCGATTTTTACCAAAAGAAAAGAGACCGGACTGGCCAGTCACTTCTTATGGTTTTATTGTACACCTTTTAAAATGAACGGTTCATGAAGGATTTGTGACGGAAATGTAAAAAAAAGGGGAGGGGGTGTGAAAAAATAACTTTCACACCCCCTGTCAATGGTCAGCTGTCAACTGTCAACCAAAATCCTACATATCCCTCTCCGGCTTCAAGCCGCTGCCGTCGTTGTTCTGGAGCAGGCTGAAGCTTTCCACGGACTGTTTGAAGGCTTTCAGTTTCAGGTCGTAGTTGATGGTGTCATCGGTCTGGTACCGGATCATGTACCCGTTGCCCCGGGCGTTCATCAGATAGGTGTTCACCACGAACACTTTCTTCAGGTCCCCGCTGTCGGTGCATTCGGACATGCTGCCGTTCAGGCTGCCCACGGAAATGGGCTGGTGCCGGAGCACGGTGATGTTGGGGGTGTACCGGGTCACTTTCTGGATGAAGGCGTCTTCCGCTTCCTTCAGCCCTTCCGGGGTGGAATTCCCCAGTTCCGCAAAGGTGTCATCGGAAAATTCCCGGATCAGCAGCCCGTCGGTATGGACGCTGCTGAGAGACCGGCCCAGGAGCACATTGTCCGCCCGGAGGGTGTACATCCGCCAGCCACTGGGGATCTCCATTTCATAGCCCATCCCCGGCACCGTCAGAAGGTTCACTTCGGTGTACTTCACCCGGGAAAGGGTCAGATCGGCGCACAGGGACTGGAGGGCAGCCCGGGCCGCGGCTTCCAGGTTTTCCGGAGCGCTCACGTTCACCACCAGCAGCACGTTCTTTTCCGGCTGGTAGGCCCGGCCGATCAGGAAGGGCCGGTGGGTCCGCAGCTTGTCCTGGGGTACCGCCACATAGGTGTAGCTGTCCTGTTCCTTTTTGTCCTTCTTTCTGGGTTCCTGTTCCCCGGAGGTGGCCCGGTATTTCCGGAGCTTTTCCCCCAGGATCCCGTCCAGGGCGGGCTGGCTGCCGAAATTCCGGGAGCTGCCCTCATCCTGGATGGTGTCGTTTTCCTGGTCCTGGATCTTCCCCAGGAACTTCTTGAAATCTTTCTTCTGCTCCGAGGAATACTGCTTCATGGGGACGGATACGAAACTGGGCAGGGTGTACAGATCCGCACTGACCAGAAAATCCTTCCCCACGGTGAACCGGATCCCTGTGGAGGTATGGTAAATCTCCCGGCTGCCGGGGGGTACCGTCAGGGTATAGCCCCCGCTGGCCGGTTTATAGGTGTTTTTGGGCGCTGCCGCTCCGGCAGTCCCGGCCTGGATCAGTCCCAGGCACAGGACGGCCGCCGCCAGCCCCCATCGTTTCAGTTTGTTCATTCCTTCTGTTACTTCCCTAATTTTTCTTTCAGATAGGCGTCGATTTCCCGGGCAGCCTTCTTGCCGGCCCCCATGGCGGAAATCACCGTCGCAGCCCCGGTGACGATATCGCCCCCGGCAAAGACCCCCGGAATGAAGGTTTCTTCTTTTTCGTCCACGGTAATGAGCCCTTTCCGGTTGGTCACCAGGTCCGGGGTGGTGTGCTTCAGCAGGGGGTTGGGCCCCTGGCCGATGGCCATCACCACCATGTCCACGTCAAACACATGGTTGGAGCCGGGGATTTCCACCGGGCTCCGGCGGCCGGAGGCATCCGGTTCGCCCAGTTCCGTCCGGACACATTCGATGCCGGTGACCCAGCCCTCTTCGTTGCCCAGGATCTTCACCGGGTTGTTCAGCATGTGGAGTTCGATGCCTTCCGCCTTGGCGTGGGCGATTTCTTCCTTCCGGGCGGGCATTTCCGCTTCGCTCCGGCGGTACACCACATAGACGTTTTCCGCCCCCAGCCGCTTGGCGGTCCGGGCGGCATCCATGGCCACGTTGCCGGCCCCCACTACGGCCACGTTCTTCCCCACATACACGGGGGTGGCCATTTTCGGGAACTTCCAGGCTCCCATCAGGTTCACCCGGGTGAGGAATTCGTTGGCGGCATACACCCCGTTCAGGGCTTCTCCGGGGATCCGCATGAAATGGGGCAGCCCGGCGCCGGTGCCCACGTACACGGCCTGGAATCCTTCTTCGCCCAGAAGTTCGTGGAGGGTGAAGGTGCGGCCGATCACCACATCGGTCATGATCTTCACGCCCAGTTCCTTCAGCTGCTGGATTTCGTGCTGGACGATGGCCTTGGGCAGACGGAATTCGGGAATGCCGTACATGAGCACCCCGCCCACCTTGTGGAGGGCTTCGAACAGCGTCACGTCATAGCCCAGTTTGGCCAGGTCCCCGGCGGCGGTGAGGCAGGAAGGTCCGCCCCCCACCACGGCCACTTTGATGCCGTTCTTGGGTGCCAGGCCTTCTTTCACGATATCCGTGCCCGCTTCCCGGGCCCGGTCCGCCACGAACCGTTCCAGACGGCCGATGGCCACCGGTTCTCCCTTGATGCCCAGGATGCAGTGTTTTTCGCACTGGTTTTCCTGGGGGCACACCCGGCCGCACACAGCGGGCAGGGAGTTCTTGTTCTTCAGGATGTGGATGGCTCCGTCAAAATCCCGTTCCGTCACCGCATGGATGAACTGGGGGATATCCACGTTCACCGGGCAGCCCTTGACGCACTGGGGATTCTTGCAGTTGAGGCAGCGCTGGGCTTCGTCCACCGCCACGTCTTCCGGGTAGCCCAGGGCCACTTCTTCAAAGTTATGGTTCCGTACATCCGCCGGCTGTTCCGGCATGGGATTTCTCATTCCTCCACGCATCTGCAATGCCCCCCGCAACTGTATTCTACTGCTTCCTGGTCCTTGTACATCTTGGAACGCTGCATCAGATTTTTGAAATCCACCTGATGGGCATCGAATTCCGGCCCGTCACAGCAGGTGAATTTGCTTTCGCCCCCCACCTGCACCCGGCAGCCGCCGCACATGCCGGTGCCGTCCACCATGAGGCAGCTGAGGCTGGCGGTGGTCTTCACGTTGTAAGGCTGGGTGACCTTGGCCACGTTCATCATCATGATGATGGGGCCGATGGCCACCACCAGGTCCGGATGGTTCCCTTCTTCCAGCATTTTCCGGAGAGGATCGGTGACAAAGCCCCTGATGCCTTCGGACCCGTCATCGGTGGTGATGATCACTTCATCGCTGATCTTTTCCATCCGGTCCCGCCACAGGATCAGATCCTTGTGCCGGCCCCCGATGATGGTGATCACCTTGTTGCCCAGTTCGTGGTAGGCCCGGGCAATGGGATGGACCGGCGCCACGCCGATGCCCCCGCAGACCATGACCACAGTGCCGAATCTGCCCATTTCAGAAGGCTGGCCCAGAGGCCCCAGGATGTGCTGGATCTCGTCTCCCTGGGCGAAATCCTCGCACAGATGCCGGGTGGTGTTCCCCACCGCCTGGACCATCAGGGTGATGGTGCCTTTTTCCCGGTCGAAATCACCAATGGTCAGAGGGATCCGTTCGCTGGTTTCGTCCACCAGTACCATGACGAACTGTCCCGGTTTGCATTTGTGCGCAATCAGAGGCGCATCCACTTCAAATTCCCAGACTGCAGGTGCCAGCTGCAGTTTTTTCAAGATCTTTGCCACACCAAACACTCCTTTATTGTCGTTCATCGTGAATCGTTCATCGTGAGTCGTTCATCGTGAGTCGTTCATCGAGGGGGGCCGCCCGGCGTGCGGCCCCTACGGTCCCGATGATCCATCGTCAATGCCGCAGGGGCTCCACAGCCGGGAGCCCGTCCTGGTTATTTCGCCCGAAGGGCTGTCCGTCCCCTGCAAGGGGCGGGGGACCGTCCGTCAGGACGGTGGTGGGGTTCGGCCAACGGCCCCCCCACTCTTCACTCTGCACTGGCTGTCATTTCCTTCAAGCACTGTCCCACTTCCGCAGTGACTTTTTCCAGGTCGATGGTGGTCAGTTCTCCTTTGCGCAGCAGGATGTTGCCGTCCACCAGCACCGTGTCCACATCCGCGGAGGATGCGGCGTACACCAGGAGGGACGTCCGGTCGTGCCGGGGGTACCAGGCGGGCGAATCCATATTGTACAATACGATGTCCGCCTTCTGTCCCACTTCCAGCTTCCCGGTGTCCTTCAGCCCCACGGCTTTGGCGCCCATCCAGGTGCCCATGGCCAGGGCCTGGGAGGCCGGTACCGCCTTGGGATCCCCGGACTGGGTCTTGGCCAGCATGGCCGCCAGCCGCACTTCCTCCAGCATGTCCAGGTTGTTGTTGCTGCTGGCCCCGTCGGTGCCCAGGCCCACGGTGATGCCTTTTTTCAGCATGCTGGCCACCGGAGCGATGCCGCTGGCCAGTTTCAGGTTGCTCTGGGGGTTGTGGGCCACCCGGACCCCGTGCCGGGCCAGGATGTCCTGGTCCGCCTCATCCACATGGACGCAGTGGGCCGCCAGGGTTCCCCCTTCGAACATCCCCAGTTCCTCCATCAGGGCGATGGGGCTCTTGCCGTACTGTTTCAGGCAGTCCGCCACTTCCCCGGCGGTCTCCGCCAGATGCATGTGGATCTCCGCACCCAGTTCCCGGGCCCGGGCAATGACGGTCTTCAGGTAGTCCGGGCTGCAGGTGTAGGGAGCGTGGGGCCCGAACATCACGGTGATCCGGCCGTTCTGGGCTCCGTTCCAGGTTTTGTACAGCTGGGTGTTCTCTTCCAGCCGGGCGGCTCCGTCTTCCGGGCTGCTGCCGGTGAGCCCCCGGGACAATACGGCCCGGATGCCGCTGTCCGCCGCCGCCTTGGCGGTCTCTTCCATAAAGAAATACATGTCGGCGAAACAGGTGGTGCCGGTGCGGATCATCTCTCCGATGCCCAGCAGGCTCCCCCAGTACACCGCCCGGCCGTCCAGTCTGGCTTCCAGGGGCCAGATACGGTTCTGGAGCCAGTCCATCAGGGCCATGTCGTCGGCATAGCTGCGGAACAGGGTCATGGCCACATGGGTATGGGCGTTCACCCACCCGGGCACCGCCAGGTGATCCCGGCCGTCCAGCACGGTTTTTCCTTCCACCGGGTCCGTGCCCACATACCCGATGGTGCTGCCGTTGATCCCGATGTTGAACAGGGTCCCGTCCCCGGGTTCCGTCAGTTCCACATCCTTGATTGCAATATCATAGACCATAATGCCCCGTCATTCCTCCTTTGCATCCCCGCCGAAGGCTTCCAGCCGGAATCCCCCGTATTCCTTCAGGGCTTCCCGGCACTGGCAGCTGTGGGTCAGGGGACCGTCATCGTTCACATAGGCTTCGATCACCGCCAGGATCTGCTTTTCCAGCCGTTCCATGGCTTCCGTCACTTCTTCGTGGGACAGGGACCGGACCGCCAGCCCCGACCCCATGTTGGTGACCACGGAGCAGTTGGCATAGCAGATTTCCGCTTCCCGGGCCAGCACCGCTTCCGGCATGTTGGTCATGCCGGCCACATCGCCTCCCATGGCGGCATACATCCGCACTTCCGCCGCAGTTTCGTACCGGGGCCCTTCGGTGACCACGTAGGTCCCCTGTTTGCTGTGCCGGAGCCCCAGTTTCACCAGGCAGCGGTTCAGCCGTTCCCGGAGAGCCGGGCAGTAGGGCTGGGCGAAATCCACATGGGCCACCTGGCCGTTTTCCCCGTTGAAGAAGGTGTTCACCCGGCTTTTGGTAAAGTCCAGCAGCTGGCTGGTCACCACAAAGGTGCCGGGAGGCAGTCCCCGGTTCAGGGATCCCACTGCCGTAAAGGACAGGATCTCCGTGACCCCCAGTTTTTTCAGGGCAAAGATGTTGGCCCGGTAATTGATCTTGTGGGGCGGGACGCTGTGGTCCAGGCCGTGCCGGGCCAGGAAATAGATCTCATGGCCGGCGGCGGTCCCCTTCAGGCAGCGGGCCTGGCCGAAGGGCGTTTCCACCGTAAGAGGAGCCAGCTTCCCGAAGGCGGAGGCGTCCTCCACCCCGGTGCCGCCGATGATCCCGATTTTGCGCAATGCAATCACCTCTCTGGTTTTGATGGTTCCACGAAGGAAAGCAGGTCTTTCAGGGTGCCGATGGTATGGTCGGGCCGGATGAACCGGTCGAAGAAATCCTGGGAGAAGGAGGTCCAGCCCACTTTCACCGTCCGGCAGCCGGCTTTTTTGCCGCTGACCAGGTCATAGGGGCTGTCTCCCACACAGAGGCATTCCTCCCCCCGGAGCCCCAGCAGCTCCAGGCCCTTTTCCATGGGTTCCGGATCCGGTTTGTGGGCGGTGCACTCCTGGCATCCGATGATGCCGTCGATGCAGTCCTCCAGCCCCAGGCACCGGAGTCCCCGCTGGCAGCTGGCCTTGAACTTGCTGGTGACGATGGCCATGGGAACCCCGGCCCGGCGCAGGGCGGTGAGCCCTTCCTTCACCCCGGGAAAGGGGCGGATCATTTCATCATGCCAGGCGGTGTTGTACTGGCGGTAATAGGCCGTCATCCGGTCCAGTTCCGCCGGGTCGGTGCAGCCGGCCAGCCCTGCCAGGCCCTCCCGCAGGGGAAGGCCGAAGGTGTTGATGATGGCCTGGTCCTCCACCTTCCGTTCCGGGACGAAATGGTCCAGGGTCTGATGGAAAGTGGCCAGGATCAGGGGCGTGGTGTTGGCCAGCGTCCCGTCAAAGTCAAATAAAATTCCCCGTACAGCCACAGAAAGCCTCCTTCGAACATACTACAACGGTCATTTTACCATGAATCGACAGAAAATTAAAGGATTTTAAAAGAGGGGTGTTGCATGGGCAACACCCCTGTCAACGGTCAGCGGTCAACTGCCGGCTGCTCTCCTGTCCCCTCCGGACAGAAATACCGGTACGGACACCACTGGCATCCTTCCTTCCTGGCGGGGAACTGTTCTTCTTTGTCCCAGATGAGGAGGTTTTCCACCAGGGCCTTCAGCTTTTCCTCTTCCTGCTCCCGGTCCTTCAGTTCCCAGGAGGAGCAGTCCTGGAGGAAATGGAGCCGGGCCCAGGCCACTTTCTGCCCCGGATACAGGATTTCCGCCGCCAGGGCATAGATGGTCAGCTGCCGGGTATATCCCTGCTTTTCCTCCCCATCCGTCGGCGGATGGCCGGTTTTGTAATCCACGATCCCCAGCCGGCCGTCCGGCAGGGTCACCAGTCTGTCCACACTTCCCTGGAACACCGCCCGTCCCTGCTCCAGTTGGAACAGGGGCAGGGCGAAATCCCGTTCCGCCTGGGCGGGCAGGTCCTTCAGTTCCTGGTACAGGGGGCTGGCACAGTACTGTTCCACCAGTTTCCGTCCTTCCCGGGCGAATACCTTCTTCTCCGCCCCGGTCCGGTCCAGCACTTCCAGGGCTTCGGCCAGGGCCTCTTCTTCCGGCTCTTCCTGGAGCAGTTCCAGCACCCGGTGCACATAGGTCCCCAGATCGATGGCAGAGATCCGGTGGGACCCTTCTCCCACCGTTTCCGGATCGATTCCGGGCATGTGGCGGAAATAATGGTAGTAGAAGCTCCGGGGACAGGTATCGTATTCCAGCAGGGCGCTGGCAGACAGTTCCAGGTCCCGGGGCACGGTCACCGGCCGGCCCCGGTCATACACCGCAGGATCCAGCACAAAAGCCTCCCCGGCTCCCGGCTGTCCGGTCTCCTGGTTCTCCAAGATCTCCGCCACATCCAGTTTTTCCCAGTCCATCTGGTCCCCGTGGGGCCCTTCCGGCGCAAAGACCCGCTGGAGGGACTGGCCCCATTTTTCCTTGTCCGGATCCGGGGGCCTGCTTCCTTCTTTGCTTTCATCCACATTGATCAGGTACAGGTATTTTTCCGCCCGGGTCATGGCCACATACAGCTGCCGCTGTTTCTCCGCCCGTTCCAGCCGTGCTTTTTCCCCTTTCAGCCGGGTGTACACGGAGGTTTCCAGCAGATTCCCCTGGGCATCGGGCACCCTGACCCCGAATCCCTGGCCGGGCAGGAACTGGATTCCCAGGGTATCGTTGTGATTCTTTTTGGACAGATCCGGCAGGAAAACCGCCGGAAATTCCAGCCCCTTGGATTTGTGGATGGTCATGATTTGCACCGCTTCCGGATCCGCTTCCTGGTTGGCGGCGCTTTCCCGGGCGGAGAGCCGGCGCATCAGGTTCAGCCGGTCCAGGAAATCCCGGGCCGTATCCCCGTCTTCCATGGCTCCCTTCACCCCCAGGGCCCGGAGCTTCCGGAAGTTGGCCAGTTTTTCCCGTCCTCCCCGCTGGGCCAGCAGGGTGGGTTCCACCGCAAAGGCTTCCTGGAAGGCATCCATCAGTTCCGGCAGGGACTGGAACAGGGCCGTCCGGTGCAGGGCTTCCAGCTTCCGGGAGAGGGTCACGAAGGGTTCTTCCAGGCTCTGCCGGAGGCTTTCCCACAGGCTCAGTTCCGGCCAGGGCTTCAGCAGGTCCGTCAGCTGCCGGTCGCTGATCCCGGCGTAGGGGGACCGGAGGAACCCGGCCAGGGCCCAGTCCTTCCGGGGGTTCAGCAGGAAGGTCAGCAGGCTGATCCAGTCCACCACCTCCTGCCGTTCGTAGAATCCCTTGCCGTCGCTGACCTGGCTTTTGATGCCCAGGGCGGTCAGGGCTTCCTCATACTGCCGGGACAGATGGATAGCCGGCAGCAGGATGGCCATCTGGCCGTAGGGGAGCCCGGTGTCTTCCCGGAGCTGCCGGATGGCCTGGGCCACGTACCGTCCTTCCGCCTGCTGGCATTCCTCCAGGGTGCACTCTCCCTTCTTCAGCACCGCGAACACAGGCTTCCGGGAAGAGGGCTGGTGGGGATGGAGGGGCTGGGCGGTCACGTCGGACCGGCTGTCGGTGCCCAGCAGATCGTCGAACAGGGTGTTGCAGGCTTCGATGATTTCCGGAGCGGACCGGAAGTTGTCGTCCATGACGATGTTGTCCCCGCCGGTCTCACCGATGGCGTCCCGTACCTGCCGGAACACGCTGACATCCGCTCCCCGGAACCGGTAGATGGACTGCTTGGCATCCCCCACCACGAACAGGTTCCGTCCCTGGAGGCTCCGGCTGCTGCCCCCGCTGAGCAGGTACACCAGTCTTTTCTGTTCTTCGTTGGTGTCCTGGAATTCGTCCACCATCAGGTACCGGAACCGGCTTTTGTACCGGAAGAGCACATTGGGCCGCTTTTCCAGCAGCTCCACCGCCCGTCCGGAGAGATAGCCGAAGCTGTAGATTTCCCGGCTTTCGGCGGCATCCAGCAGGGCCTGGCGGAACCGGCCCAGCAGATTCTCCCAGTGCCGGGCCTGCTCCGCCCCCGCCCCGTCCAAAGAGAGGGTTTCCAGCCGGGCCAGGGCCTCTTTGGCTTCCTTCACCAGGTCTTTGATCTTCCCGGTGGCGGAAACAGGCTTCAGGGCAGCGGAGGCCTTACTATACTCCCCGGCGGCGATCCACTGGTGGATGGCTTCCCGCTGGTCTGCCAGGGCATCCAGTTTCGCCCGGCTTTTGGGGCCTGCCAGGTCCCGGCTCTCCAGCAGGGCATCCAGGGCCCCTTCTGCTTCGATTTTCCCCGCTTCTTCTCCTCCCAGGCTGACTTCATAGGGGGCGGCCAGGCCTCCGGGCAGGGCCAGGATCTCCGGCAAGTCATCGATGAGGGCCACCAGGATCCTGGCCAGCCGGTCCGCCGGATATAGGTCCAGCAAGGCGGCCAGGTCCCCGTCCTGCTGCTGGATTTCCTTCTGGACAAAGGCCTGGGCGGTCTCTTCCCGGAAGGCCCGGATCTGGTATTCTTCCTTCACGGCGAAATTGGGGTCCAGCCCGGCCTCCACCGGGTTTTCCCGGAGCACCTGGGAACAGAAGCTGTCGATGGTGGTGATGGGCGCCCGGTCCGCCAGCTGGAGCTGCTCCTGCCAGTAGGCTTTTTCTTCCGGCTCGGCGGCCGCTCCCAGCCGGTCCAGGATCCCTTTCTGGACCCGTTCCCGCATTTCCCGGGCGGCTTTCCGGGTAAAGGTGATGGCCAGGATTTCCTGGGCGGTGGCCTTCCGCTCCTGGAGGATCTTCAGGAACCGTTCCACCAGCACCCGGGTCTTGCCGGAACCGGCGCCGGCGGATACCGACACGTTCCGGTCCAGGGTGGAGATGGCTTCCTGCTGCTGTGGGGTAAAACTGGCCATGGTATCACTCCTCTTCCTTCACTGTTTCTGTCCTGTGGGGATTCTCCCCGATCCGGCACAGGTCCCGGGCCGGACACCAGCCGGGACAGGTTCCGGAGGGACGGGCCGGGAACTTCCCTTCCCGGATCTCCCGGACTGCCTGATCCATCGCCTGTTGGGCGGCTTCCAGGGCCTGCTTTTTCTCCGGGGGACGGGCCTTCTGCATCCAGGGGAAGGCATCCTTCACCGCCTTGTCCCAGATGCCCCCTTTCCGTTCCCCGGAACAGAGCTGCACATAGCCGCCCCCCAGGATGGCTTCCGGATCCACTTCTCCCAGGACCGCCAGAGCCTCCAGATACAGGGGCAGCTGCACCGCCCGGCCCTGGAGGATGTCCTGGCCGGTGGGGGGCTGTCCGGTTTTGTAATCCAGCAGGGACCAGGTTTTTCCGTTGCTGTCGATCCGGTCGATCTGGCCGGAAAACCACACTTTTTTTCCGTCCACGGTCCGGGTAAGGGCCGGCCAGGGACTGTGCTCCCGACCGAAGCTCCATTCCACCTTCCAGGGCTTCAGGCCCAGCTGATCCCGGGCTTCATAATCCAGTTCCCCCCGGAGCCAGGTCCGGAGCTCTTTCCCGTACCGTTCCCGGATATGGTCCAGAAGGGGGCTGTCCGGGATCTTTCCTTCCTGATGGAACCGGTCGAAGATGCCCTGATAGACCTGTTCCAGTTCCTGCTCCAGGATTTCCCGATCCTTTGCTTCCAGTCCGGTCTGGAGATGGTTCCCCAGGAAAGCGGCCAGGGTCTGGTGGAGCAGGTTCCCCACCACATCCGGTGCCGGCCAGGGCTCCTGTTCCTCCCAGGGGACCAGCTTCCACACCCGGCTTACCAGAGCGGCAAAGGGACACTGCAAAAAGGCGTCCAGGCTGGAAGCGGACAGATGGAGGGGCTTCTTCACCACCCCGGGCACCGTGCCGTTCCAGGGACTGTCCGGTTCTTCCCAGCGCCGGCGGGCGGATTGGGTCCGATCTGAAAAGTCCGTTCCCACGGCGGCCAGCAGGGTTTCTTTTTCCCGGGGCCCCAGCCATTCCTGTTCCGCCAGGCAATTGGTCAAAAGGGCCGGGCTGGCACACCGGTCCGGATCGGCTTCATACACGGTCACCGGCAGGCTGTCCGGGGCATAGAAATGGTCCAGCCCGGTGATGTAGGGGCTGGCCCCCCCTTCCTCATCACTGTACCAGCTGAGATGGAGCTCCCGAGAGGCCAGAGCTGCGGCGGACCCGAAAAAGTACCGGTCCGTGTCCAGGGCCCGGGCAGTCAGGCTCAGCTCCAGCCCCAGGGCGTTCAGTTCCGCCCGTTCCTGGTCGCTGTACAGCCAGCTTTCCCGCTTCACCGCCGGGAACATCCCTTCCCGCACCCCCAGGATGTACACATAGGGAAAGGCCGCCCCCTGGATCTCCCCGGCTTCCCGCACCGGGATCCCCCGGGGTTCTCCCGGAGTCAGGGGCAGGGAGGCCTGGGCCAGGCTGTCCTTCCAGAAGGTCCGGATCTTGTCCAGGCCCAGGGCGGATTTTTCTTCTCCGCACTGCTCCCAGGTCTTCACCAGGCTGTCCAGGGTCTTCCGGACGAAGTCTTCGGTGCCGGCCAGGAGCTTCACCTGGTCCAGATCCACTTTCCCTTCTTTGTGGAGCTGTCCCCAGGTCCGGGCCAGCTGCCACCGGTCCAGCCATTCCGTCAGTCCGTCCCGCCAGGCTTCGGGGGTATGGTCCTGCTGGAGGAAATCCACCAGGTCCCAGAACCCGGCAGAAACCAGTTCCTTCCGGCGGACATGGGCCAGAAAAGCCCCGGCACTGGAGAAATACGCCTGGGTATAGAGGAAGTCCAGATTTTCCCGGTCCGTCTGGAACAGCAGCTCCATCAGGGGACAGCGGAACAGGGCCTGCCACAGGGACAGGTCCCATTTTTCCCCGGCCGCCGCCAGCAGTTTGGTGAGAAAATCCGGCAGGGGCTGGCTTTTCAGGTCCGCCGGCAGGGGCAGCCGGCAGGGGATGCCGTACTGGGCAAAGGACCGGACCAGGCCCTGGTAATCCTGGAGTTTCCGGACCAGCACCAGGATCTCTTCCGGCTGCACTCCGTCCTGGAGCCGTTCCTTGATGGAGGTGAGCGCCAGGCGGATCTCCTGTTCCTGGCTGGCCCCTTCTCCCAGATGGATGTGGTCCGCAGCCAGGCCGCACTTGGCCCCGGGCTTCCATTCCCGGGCCAGGGCGGCCAGATCCTCCGGTTTGTCCTTCACCGGTTCTTCCGGCACCGGCTGGAACCCGTCCCCCAGCAGGTCCCCGTAGATTTTTTCCGTCACCTGGCTCAGTTCCGGCCGTTTGGGATCATAGAACAGGCCCATTTCCACCGGGCAGCACCGGCCCAGGGCTTTCAGCAGCCGGAGCTGGACCGGGTCCAGCTGGTAGAATTCACTGAAGAAGCACTGCTGCCAGGGCACGGAGCCCCCCTCCTCCAGCACCTTTGCCGCCCGGGCGTAGGATTGGGACAGATCTTCCAGTTTCTGACCGCTGACCAGGGTGCTGTACACCAGGTACAGTTTGGCCAGGTCCATGTCTTTGTTCCGGAGTGCCCCTTCCCGGTTCCAGTTCATCAGGATCCGCTGATAGGTATCCGGGTCCAGGCCGTTCCGGGAAAATTCGTCGAACAGCCCCAGCAGGCTGTCCCGGAATCCGTCCTTCCCCACCAGGGCGGAAAAATAAGACAGCTGGTCTTTCAGTTTCTCCAGGGTGTCTTCCAGAATTTTTTTCTGGGCGGGACGGGTGATCCGGCGGAACTCCCCTTCCGCCCGGTTCCACCGGAGGATCTCCCCGGGCAGGGAGTCCATGATCACCGCCCGGACGGCGCCGGTTTCCCGGACTTTCTGCAAAAAATACCGGTTGGGCACCACAAACAGTGCCGAACCGTACGGCAGGGCCCGGGCCTGTTCCAGGAACCGGTCCCTCATGGTTTCCCCCAGCTGGAGGCAGTGCAGGATGTTGAACATGGCTGCTCCTTTCGGTAAAAGGAGGCTGCTGCACATGCAGCAGCCCCCGTCAATGGTCAATGGTCAATGGCTGATGGATCCCCTCTGCCATGGGCCGAGGCTTTTGAAGAAAAACGCAGCCCGATGGGCTGCCGGCTCACCGGGGGAACGTCAGGGCGAAGATCCGGATCTCCACCAGCTTGGTCTGGGCGTTCCGGACGAAGGCCAGGATCCCCAGGGTGTTCCCGTCGATGGGGGCCAGTTTGGCGCAGTTCAGGTTGTCCCCCAGCACCCTGGAGCTGTTCAGGTTCCCCAGGTACTGGCCCTCCCGGGTCCAGAACTTCAGGGTGAACCCGTCGATGACCACCAGGTAATGGTCCAGCACCGCCATGTCGATCAGATTGTAGATGGAATCCTTGTCGGTCTGGATGGGACTGCCGAAGCTCCGGAGAGCCTTCCCTTTGCTGTTGAAAGCCTCCACCATGTTGAGGCCGTTGGGCTTGATCCGCCCGCCCCCGTAAATGGTGCCGTCCCCGGTGATCCGCACCTGGGTCAGGCCTCCGGCAAAGGGTTTGGCCCGGTTGTGGAGGAAGGCGGGATGGTTCTTCTCAAAGGCCCCGTCCCGGTAATCCGCCAGGGTAAAGTTGTCGTTGCCGTACAGGTAGGCCTGTTCATACCCCGGCAGGAAGGCCACCCGGGTGGCGGTGGTGTTCCCCTTCAGGCTGATGATGTCGTTCCCGTCCCGGAGGGTGTGGATGCCCTTCTTCACATAGACGATATCCCCGTTGCCGGCCAGGTCCACACTGAGGACCATTTTTTCCGGGATGGTGCAGGTCCCTTTCTTCCCGAAGCTCCGCAGGGGGAACAGGCTCCCTTCTTTCCGCTGGTAGGCCTGGACCGCGGTGCTGTCCCCGTCCTGGCTCCGGAGGGCGATGTAGAATCTGTCATCCCGGATCACGAAGCTGAGGATCTTGTCCACGTCGTAGCTGGTGATCTCCGGGGTGTTGAAGCGCTGGAGCTGGAGTCCCATTTTCCCCAGTTCCACCTGGCGCACCGGCTGGGGCTTCAGGTGGACGATGTGCATTTCGATATCCGTCCGGTAGGTGTAGCCCACCACCCCCAGGATCACCGCCAGGGTGAGCAGCAGGAAGGTGAGTCTGGACCGGAACCGGGATTTTTTCTTCTTCTCCTCCGTCATGGACAAAACAGCCAACCTCCTTTGGTTCATTCTTATCAGTATACCATGGGGCCGGGGCAGGGGCAACAGGGAGGGCTTACCGACTCAGCCCGCAAGCCACCCCATCACCACCGCACACAGGACCCGCACCAGGCACAGGGGCAGGCCTCGGCGGAACAGGGTGGCCGGAGCCAGGCCGGCGCCGCAGGGGATGGCCCGGATGCCGGTGGGCAGCAGGAAGGCCCCGTTGAACCCCATCACCGCCGTCATCCACCAGGGCAGGAGCGGCAGGCCGGCGCTGTGGGTATAGGTGATCACCAGGGGGATGGTGAGAGCCGAGGAAATGGTGATGCTGGATACTTCCGAGAGAAAGGCCGCCAGCCCCACGATTCCCGCCGCCAGAGGCAGTCCCGGTGCCAGGGCCTGTTTTCCGGCCCACCGGGCCAGCTGCCCGTTGGCTCCGGAGGCTTCCAGCAGGATCCCCATGGCCAGGCCCCCGGCGAACAGGATCAGCACCCCCCAGATCATGTGCTCCTGGACCTGTTTCCAGGTCAGGAGGGGCTTCCCGTCCTTCCCGTCGAGGAAAAACAGCAGGAACCCCAGGCTGCCGTAAAGATAGGCCGGCAGCAGCCCGGGCAGCAGACCGGCGTACAGCGGCCGCAGGAAGGATCCAGTCAGGGCCAGTCCGAACAGCCCCAGACAGATTTTTTCTTCCCGGGTCATGGGCCCCATCTGCCGGCACTCTTCCAGAAAATAGTCCCGGGTCCCCTGGAGCTGTTCCACCGGTTCTTTCCTGACCAGCTGGACCCCCAGGGTGGCCAGGGTGGTCAGGGCCAGGTAGGGCAGAAAGGCCAGGAACCAGCGGGTGAACAGGAATTCCTCCCCGGTGGCCTGCTGGTAAAGAGCCGCGGCGATCACGTCCATGGCCCCTCCCACCGGGGTCCCCACGCCCCCCACCACGGAACCGAAAGCAATGGCGCACAGGATGGGAGCTGCCGCCGGATCGCTGCCCCGGTATCCGGCCGCCTTCACCATGGCCAGGGCCGTGGGGGTAAAGATGGCCACCACCACCGCATTAGGCAGCACGATGGAAAACAGCACCGACGCCAGGAACCACACGGTAATCTGGCTTTTCATGCTGGGTCCGATGAAGGCCAGGCACCGGAGGGCGATCCGGTGGTCCAGGCCGATAGGTTCCCAGGGCAGGGTCAGCAGGGTGGCGGCAAAAAGCAGCACGATGCTGCTGGAGGCATACTGGGCCAGCACCCGGTCCATGGGAGCCAGGGAGAGAAATGCATTGGCCACCACCGGCAGCAGGGCCGTCACCGTAAGCCCCACCGGCCGGGTGATCCACCAGAAGATCATCCACAGTGACACCCCGATGGCCCAGGCCCCGGATGCCCCGAACCCGTCAGCCAGCAGCCACCGGCACAGCAGCATCAGCCCGGGCCCCAGCCAGAGATAAATCCGTTTCTTCATACCCGTCACCCCTTTTGGTTGATAGGTTCATTATACCATGGTACAATGGAAACCAATCTACAATAAAGGAAGCTTTGAATCTATGACCATGAATCTTTCCCAGTGGGATGACAAAACTGAAATCACCGTGGAGGAACTGGCGGGTCTCTCCCCGGACCAGCGGTTCCTGGCGGACATCCGGGATCCGGCGGCCTTTGACCGGGGCACGGTGCCCGGCGCCATGAACCTGAACCCCCTGGCGCTCCAGGAAGGCAGCGTGGACCTGCCGGAAGACCGGCTCATCGTCCTGGTGTGCATGTGGGGGAAGATCAGCCTGGGCCTGGCCGCCAATCTCCGGGACCAGGGATACACCGCTGTTTCCCTGGCAGGGGGCTACTCCCTGTGGCTCCAAAAACGGCTGGAACGGGAAAACGCCCTGGCGGCGGAAGATTCCCAGCGGCTGAAACGGATCGAATCCTCCCTGCGCCGGAAATACAAACGGCGGATTTCCAGCAAATTCGTCCAGGCCATCTGTGATTACGCCATGATCCAGCCCGGGGACAAGATTGCCGTGTGCATTTCCGGAGGCAAGGATTCCATGCTTATGGCCAAGCTGTTCCAGGACCTGAAGCGCCACAACAAGATTCCCTTCGACCTGGTGTTCCTGTGCATGGATCCGGGGTACAATGCCATGAACCGGAAGATCATCGAGGAAAACGCCAAACTGCTCCAGGTGCCCCTCACCTTCTTTTCCACGGAAATCTTCGAAGCGGTGTTCCATGTGGAGGATTCCCCCTGCTACCTGTGCGCCAAGATGCGCCGGGGGTATCTGTACCGGAAAGCCCGGGAACTGGGCTGCAACAAGATCGCCCTGGGCCACCATTTCGACGACGTAATCGAGACCAATCTCATGAGCATGCTCTATTCCGGCGCCATCCGCACCATGCTCCCCCGGCTGAAAAGCACCAGCTGCCCGGGGATGGAGCTGATCCGGCCCCTGTACTACGTCCGGGAGGAGGACATCAAGAGCTGGCGGGACGAAAACGGCCTGTATTTCATCCAGTGCGCCTGCAAGTTCACGGAAACCTGCTCCACCTGCCACACCGACGGGACCACCGATTCCAAGAGGCTGGAAGTGAAGAAGCTGATCGCCGCCCTGGCGGAAAAGAATCCCCAGGTCCCGGCCAACATCTTCCACAGCCTGGAAAACATCAACCTGGACACGGTATTGAAATACAAGCAGAACGGAAAGGAACATTCTTTTCTGGAGGAAATGTGAAAAAGAGGGGTGTGAAAAAATGATTTCTCATTTTTTCACACCCCCTTCTGTTTCATTTCTCCTCCCACACCTTCACCTTCACCCGGATCTCCTGATCCGCGCTTCCGTAGAAGATGCCGCTGTTCATGGGACAGTCCCGTACGTCCCGGCCCACGGCGATGCGGATGTGCTTTTCCCCGGAGCAGGATGGCGTTGTCGTAGGCCCGGTTCAGGGTGCTTCAGCAGTTCCAGTTCTGCCGGAATGCCCATGATCAGTCCCCTCCTGAATATTGTGCTGGATATCAGAGCGTAAAGTCTGCGCGCCGTCTTTTCTCTGATGGAATCAGAGTACAGCGGAATTTTCTTGTTCGCAGAAACAATTTACTTTATCTTATTATTACTTTCATTTTCTGTATCATATATACCTTGATTGAAAGTTTATTGTCTTTTTATCATATTTGTCCGTATAGACAGCGGACGGACAGGGTTTTGGTTTCTGCCCCTTCCCACCCGGTTTCAGATACGGTATACTAAAGAGAAGAACAAGGAAGGATACCAATCGTATGGAAATTTTGTTTTTGGGTACAGGCCATGCCATCTCCACCCGGTGCTACAACACCTGCTATGTGCTGCGCCAGAATGAACGCTACCTGCTGGTGGACGGGGGCGGGGGCAACGGGATCCTGCGCCAGCTGAAGCGGGCCCGGCTGCCCTGGCAGAAAATCAAGGATATTTTCGTCACCCACCGGCATATGGACCATGTGCTGGGGATCTTCTGGGTGATCCGGATGATTGTGAAGGCCATGAAACGGGGCACCTATGTGGGAGAAGCCCGGATCTACGGCCACGATGAGGTGATCACCCTGCTCCGTTCCACCGCCCGGCTGCTGCTGGACCCGGGGGACCTGAAGTTCCTGGATACCCGGCTCCATTTCATCACCGTGGAAGACGGGGAAACCCGGAAGATCCGGGGCTGGGACGTGACCTTTTTCGACATCCATTCCACCAAGGCCAAACAGTACGGCTACATATTGGAAAGCAACGGCCACAAACTGGGCTGCTGCGGCGACGAACCCATGAACGACCACAATTTTACCCGGCTTTCCGGCAGCCAGTGGCTCCTCCACGAAGCCTTCTGCCTGTACCGGGAACGGGACCGGTTCCGGCCCTATGAAAAGCACCATTCCACCGTGCGGGAAGCCTGCGAAAACGGCGACCGGCTCCAGGTGCCCAACCTGATCCTCTACCACACCGAGGACACCCACCTGGCCCAGCGGAAGGAACTGTACACCGCCGAAGGCAAGGAATACTACCAGGGGAATCTGCTGATTCCCGACGACCTGGAACGGGTGCAGCTGTGGTGAGGAACTGAATGCCCGAAGGGCTGTCCGTCTCCTGAAAGGGACGGGGGACCAGCCAAGGGCTGGTGGTGGGGGTTCGCCAGAGGCCTGGTACATTCTTTGGAAGATATAAGGAGGCATTCTCATGGAACACAACAGAAAACACTCCCTGCGGTCCAAGGGCCAGGATATCATCGAATACGCCCTGATGCTGGCCATTGTGGTGGGCATCGGCTTCCTGATCTACAACCAGAGCAACATGGCCGATAAGATCAACGCTGTGTTCGGGAATGCCAACAACCTGTTGGCCACCGTGGAAAAAGAAAGCGATCCGGCTGTCCTCCACGACCGGAATTATGCGGACGCCATGGCGAAAATGCTGAAGGATGCCATTGCCAAGGGGACGGTACAGCTTTCTGACGGAGCCACCGTAGGCATCTATGCCCAGAATGCCCCCAACGGCAAAGCGGACAAGTACAATATCAACGGTCTGAAAACGGGAAATGTGACCGTCAACGGAAAAGATTACATGGCCAACGGGGCCTTTTACGGCTTGTGGAAAGCGGTGGACGACAGCCAATCCTACACCGGTGCCTCCGTGGCCCAGAAAGACAAAGACTGGTATGGCGTGGAAATCACGAACAATGGCAGCGGCAATTATACGGTTAAATACAGAGATGGCAGCGGCTACAGCAATGCCAGCAAAGATGGGTTCCGGCCTTCCGACAGCAACAACTACAAGACGGAAACCTGGAATCCCTGAGGAAAGGACCTGACTTTTCATGCACTACCCCAACATCACTTCCGGTACCTTCCGTTCCCGGCCCAACCGGTTCATCGCCCAGGTGGAAATCAATGGTAAGGAAGAAACCTGCCATGTGAAGAACACCGGACGCTGCCGGGAACTGCTGGTCCCAGGGGCCAGGGTGTACCTCACCGCCAGTGACAATCCCAAACGGAAGACCCGATACGACCTGGTGGCGGTGGAAAAAGGCCCCCGGCTCATCAATATGGATTCCCAGGCCCCCAACAAGGTGGTCCAGGAATGGCTGGAACAGGGAGGCCTCCCCGGCCTTACCAGAATCCAGCCGGAATTCCGGTACGACCAGTCCCGGTTCGACTTCTACCTGGAACAGGGGGACAGGAAATCCTTCCTGGAAGTGAAGGGCGTCACCCTGGAAGAAGACGGGGTGGTCCGTTTTCCCGATGCCCCCACCGCCCGGGGAGCCAAACACCTCCATGAACTGATCCGGGCCGCCAAAGAAGGGTACGGAGCCTGGGTGTTCCTGGTAATCCAGATGGAAAACGTGGACCATTTCGAACCCAACTGGCGCACCGACCCGGATTTCGGCCAGGCCCTCCTGGACGCCAGAAGCCAGGGGGTCACCCTCCTGGCCTGTGACTGCAAAGTGACCCCGGAAACCCTGGAAATCGGGAAGCGGGTGGAGATTGTGTTATAAAAATCGTTCCCGTAGGGGTGGCAGGCCCGGCCGCCCGCCAAAGCAGCAGTTGACTATGTGTTTTGCGGGGCGCCGGGCCTGCGCCCCCTACGGTTTATGCTGTTCAAAATCAATTTGCAAAATTGATTTCCAGCGGCCGTTGACAGATGACCGCTGACAAAAATACGGGGTACTGCACAAAACGTGCAGTACCCCGTATTTTTTATTTCTGTCCGATCGCCCGGTTGATGGCATTGATAATGCCCAAGAGGGAGGCGGTGTTGATGTTGGGATGGATGCCCACACCGAAGATGTGGCCTCCGTCCGGTTTCTTCAGTTCGATGTAGGAAATGGCCTTGGAATTGGAGCCCTGGCTGATGGCGTGTTCGTGGTAGTTGATGAACTCGAACCCGTCCACCCCGATCTTGTTCAGGGCATTGAAGAAGGCATCGATGGGCCCATTCCCGTTGCCGGAAATGTGCATTTCCGTGCCGTCGGCCTTGATGTCCCCTTCAAAGATGGTGCTGGTGTCCTCATCCCCTTCGTGGTTGTCGTACACCTTGTGGGCCCCCAGTTCATACTTGCCCCGGTAGTCCACATATTTTTTGTTGAACAGTTCCACGATCTGGCTGGCGGACAGTTCGTCCCCGTATTCGTCGGCGGCTTCCTTCACCATATGGCCGAATTCCGGATGCATTTCCTTGGGCAGGTAATACCCCACCGCCTGCTGCATCACAAAGGCAGCGCCGCCCTTGCCGGACTGGCTGTTGATCCGGATCACCGGTTCATATTCCCGGTGGATATCCGCCGGGTTGATGGGCAGATAGGGCACTTCCCAATAGCGGCTGTTGGTATCGGCCATGTACTTGAAGCCCTTCCGGATGGCATCCTGGTGGGACCCGGAAAAAGCGGTGAAGACCAGTTCCCCGGCGTAAGGATGGCGGGGTTCCACCTTCATCTTGGTGACGCTTTCGCAGATCCGTTTGATCCGGTTGATGTGGGAGAAATCCAGCTGGGGATCGATGTTGTGGGTGTACATATTGAGGGCCAGGGTGACGATGTCCACATTCCCGGTCCGTTCCCCGTTGCCGAACAGGGTCCCTTCCACCCGGTCGGCTCCGGCCATCAGGGCCAGTTCCGTGGCGGCCACCCCTTCACCCCGGTCATTGTGGGGGTGCAGGCTGATGATGGCCCGGTCCCGGTCCTTCAGATTCCGGATGAAGTATTCGATCTGGTCCGCATAGGTGTTGGGGGTGGACATTTCCACCGTGGAAGGCAGGTTGATGATCACCGGTTTTTCCTTGGTGGCACCCAGGGTGTCCAGCACCGCTTCACAGATTTCCACTGCATAGTCGGTTTCCGTGCCGGTGAAGCTTTCGGGAGAATATTCGTACCGGATGTTCATGCCGCTTTTGGCGATTTCTTTTTCCGTCAGTTCCCGGATCAGTTTGGCCCCGTCCACGGCAATCTTGGTGATCCCTTCCATGTCCTTCCGGAACACGATTTTCCGCTGGAGGGTGGAAGTGGAATTGTAGAAGTGGATGATCACGTTCTTTGCACCCTTCACCGCTTCAAAGGTCTTCTTGATCAGTTCCGGACGGGCCTGAACCAGCACCTGGATGGTCACGTCATCGGGGATGTAGTTGTCCTCAATCAGGGTCCGGAGGATTTCATATTCCGTTTCAGAAGCGGAGGGGAATCCCACTTCGATTTCCTTGAAGCCGATCTTCACCAGGGTAGTGAACAGCAGCAGCTTTTCTTCCAGCTGCATGGGGGTCACCAGGGCCTGGTTCCCGTCCCGCAGGTCTACGCTGCACCAGACGGGGGGCTTGGTAATGGTCTTGTCCGGCCAGGTACGGTCCGGCAGGCTGACTCCCTGGAAGGGAATGTACTTTTTAATGGGCTTATGCATCATGAATTCCTCCTTGTTTTTGCGAGGCGGGTATAAAAAATCCCCGCCCCCTGTTGTGCTCTAGGGGCGAGGCAAACAATTCCACGCTGTACCACCCTGATTCAGCCAGTCAAAAGACCGGCCCTTTCACCTCTTACCGCAACGGTATAAGGCTAAGGTCTGTAACGGGACCTCCCGTTCCGGACTACCTGTCACCCGGACGACTCTGGAACCAGTTATCATTCAGAAACGGATTATCGACTCCCAGCAGCTGTCGACTCTCTGTGAACCCATTTTCTGATCTTCTTTCCTTCACAGTCATTGTTGGTTACATTTTTGAACTTGATGGTGCTTATTATAGAGTGTTTTATAACGGCTGTCAACAAGTTTTGGGAAAAATGTTTAAAAAAATATGGAGGGGTGAAAAGATTCACCCCTCCGGTCGCGAGTCGCGACCAGGCTCCCTTTCCATCAATGATGGAACAGCCGTACGCCGGTCATGGCCATGGCGATGTTGTATTTGTCGCAGGTTTCGATCACATTGTCGTCCCGGATGCTGCCGCCGGTCTGGGCAATGTATTCCACCCCGCTCCGGTGGGCCCGTTCAATGTTGTCCCCGAAGGGGAAGAAGGCATCGGATCCCAGGGCTACGCCGGTGTTTTTGGCGATCCAGGCTTTCCGTTCTTCCCGGGTCATGGGTTCCGGTTTTTCCGTGAAGAAGTTTTCCCATACGCCGTCCGCCAGCACATCTTCCCAGTCGTCGGAGGTGTACACATCGATGGTGTTGTCCCGGTCCGGTTTCCGGATATCCGCCTTGAAGGGCAGGTTCAGCACCTTGGGGCACTGGCGCAGCCACCATTTGTCCGCCTTGTCCCCGGCCAGACGGGTGCAGTGGATCCGGGACTGCTGGCCGGCGCCCACACCGATGGTCTGGCCGTCCTTCACATAGCACACGGAGTTGGACTGGGTGTATTTCAGGGTGATCATGGCGATCAGCAGATCCCGCCGGGCATTTTCCGGGATTTCCTTGTTCTTCGTGGGACGGTTCTGGAGCAGTTCTTCCGTAATGTGGTCGTTGTTCCGTTTCTGTTCGAAGGTGATGCCGAATACCTGCTTGGTTTCCAGTTCTTCCGGTTCGTAGGCCGGGTCGATCTGGATCACATTGTATTTGCCCTTTTTCTTGGCGGACAGGATTTCCAGGGCTTCCGGTTCATACCCGGGAGCAATGACCCCGTCGGAAACTTCATGCTGGAGCACCAGGGCCGTGGCTTTGTCGCACACGTCGGACAGGGCCACGAAATCCCCGAAGGAGCTCATCCGGTCCGCACCCCGGGCCCGGGCATAGGCGCAGGCCAGCGGAGACAGTTCCATGCCTTCCACACTATAGATCTTCTTCAGGGTATCCGTCAGAGGCAGGCCCACGGCAGCCCCGGCCGGGCTTACATGCTTGAAGGAAGCGGCAGCCGGCAGTCCGGTGGCTCTCCGGAGTTCCCGCACCAGCTGCCAGCTGTTGAAGGCATCCAGGAAGTTGATGTATCCGGGTCTGCCGTTGAGCACCGTAATGGGCAGGTCCGCCCCGCTCTCCATAAAGATCCGGGCCGGGATCTGGTTGGGATTGCAGCCATACTTCAGTTTCAGTTCTTTCATGAAAGATTCCTCCTTAGGGTCAAAAGAAAAACCGACCCCGGGCCACAGCAGGTGCCCAGACGGTCGGCGTTCTACGACCATGCTCCCTGTGGGTAAACCCACTTCCGTCAGTCACATGATCTGTCGGTCTCATTATAGCATTGTCAGCCGTCCACGGTCAACTGTCAGACCTTTTTTATTCCCGTCCCATCGAAGGGCGGGATGAACTGGCTGTCGGCGGAACCGGCCTCCTGGACGAAGCCATCCTCGATGGGGCTCTGGAACAGGTAGTCTTCCACTTCCTGGTACTCCTCTTCTGCCAGGGGACGGCCGATTTCCGGATACTTTCCCTCTTTGGCCTGCCCGCAGGGCACATACTGGCGCATCAGGCTGAACAGCACCTGGCCGGGGGCGAAATTCTCCGCCACCCAGTCGATGATCCGCTTGCTGTCCTCCGTCATGCCCGGCAGGATCATGTGCCGGATGATCACCCCTTTTTTCAGCAGGCCGGTTGTTTCATCCATTTCGTAGGGACCGGTCTGCCGGAACATTTCCCGGATGGCGGCGGTGGCCACGGCAAAATAATTCCGGGCGTGGCTGTACCGCCAGGCAGCTTCTTCGCTGACGTATTTCAGGTCCGGCAGGTAGATCTGGACCTTCCCTTCCAGCTGCCAGAGGGTCTCCACCTTTTCGTAGCCCCCGCAGTTGTACACCACCGGCACCGGCAGTTTGGGCTCCAGGGATTCCAGGATGGTGGGCAGGAAATGGGTGGGCGTCACCAGGTTGATGTTGTGGGCCCCCCGGGCGATCAGGTCCCGGTAGATCCGGCGCAGATCATCAGCGGTCACTTCCCAGCCCTTTCCTCCGCTGCTGATCTCGCTGTTCTGGCAGAACACGCACTGGAGAGTGCAGCCGGAAAAGAACACGGTGCCGCTGCCCCCGGAAGTGCCGCTGATGCAGGGTTCCTCCCACAGATGGAGAGCCGCCCGGGCCGCCCGGGGCCGCCAGGGCATCCGGCACCACCCCAGGGTGCCCGGGGCCCCGGCGGTTTCCTGCCGGTCCACCCTACATTCATGGGGACAAAGAGTACATTGGGTCATAATGGGTTCCTTTCATAAAAGAGGAGCTGCTTATGCAGCAGCTCCTTTATTTCTCAGTATTTATACCCCCAGGAATACCGTCCCCGGTAATTGTAGGGATAAATGGTAATGTCATAATGGGCATTGTCCAGCTCGTGGGTGATCTGGTGCTTGAAGGGCGCCAGGGCCAGATGGAGCACCTTGAAGGGCTTGGACCCCCACATGGCTCCCTCATCGGAAATGTCCACTTTATAGCCGTTTTCGTGGGAATAGGTGCCGGACGCATGATACCCCCGCTCTGCCCCGCCAGTGATCACGAAGGTGACCCCGTTTCTCCGGGCCAGGTCATTCAGGTGGTCCAGGAAGGCCACCGTGGAGGCTTTGAAATGGGCCGTATCCGTGGTGCTGTTGCTCCGCCAGGGCGTATCCATCCCTTCGGTGCTGCTCCACTTCCGCAGGTTGCTCTTGCCGAAATCCCGCCGCCATGCATAGGCCTTTTTGGTGGAAATGGGGGTATAAGACAGGGCTTTTCCCCGGTTCTGCAGGGTGGAAACCCGGTACCCGGCGCTTTTTACAGAAGCCGCAGAAGACGTACGGGTGCCATAGTTAAAGGGTACGGCACGGCGCGCCATTCCGGCAGCAGAAGCAGAAACGGAAACCGTCAGCGAAGAAAAAAGCACGGCAGTGAGTACGACTCTATTCATGCGATTTTGCACATCTCCCAACGTTAAGATTTAAGGTATAAGAAATCCCTTTTATTATACCCAAATTTGACAGAAATTTCAAGAGCCCATTCCCTACCGCTGCGCCAGCAGCACGGCGGCAAACACCAGCCCGCAACCGATGATTTCCCGCAAGGTCATCACTTCTCCCAGGAACAGCCACCCGGCCAGCACCGCAAACACCGATTCCAGGCTCATAATCAGGGTGGCGGTGGTGGGGTCGGTGTACTTCTGCCCCACGATCTGGAGGGTATAGGCCACCCCGCTGGAAAGCCCCGCCGTATACAGCAGGGGCCACCGGGCCGCCCACAGGGCAGGGCCCAGACCGGCGGCGGGCAGGGTTTCCCACACCAGGGCTCCCAGGAGGGACACCAGGAAGGTCATGGCGAACTGGATCCAGGCCACCCGCACCCCGCTGGCCCCTTTCAGCAGGAAATGGTCCACACACAGGATGTGGAGGGCAAAGAACACCGCACACAGGAACACCAGGAAATCCCCGAAGGATATGGTGAAATCCCCGGTGACGCAGAGCAGGTAGAACCCTACCAGGGCCATGGGTACGCACAGCAGCAGGATTTTCCGCACCGTCCGCCCCAGGAACCGGCCCAGGATGGGCACCAGGATGATGTACAGGGCGGTGATGAAACCAGCCTTTCCGGCGGTGGTCTGGGCAATCCCCACCTGCTGGAGGTTGCTGGCCACCCCCATGATGACCCCGCAGCACAGCCCCGCCTTCACCGTCACGGCATCGGGCCGCAGCCGCTGCCACAGACTCCCCTGGCGGACGCCCCCGAAGGCCAGCACCACCGGTACCAGCACCCCGGTAGCCAAAAGGTTCCGGGCCGCGTTGAAGGTAAAGGGCCCCACATAATCCATGCCCACGCTCTGGGCCACAAAAGCGCTGCCCCAGATCAGGGCCGTCAGCAGCAGCAGCAGATTTCCTTTCATTTGATCCATGGTATTCCCCTTTTCACACATTGTAAGAATAAGGATACCATAAAAAAGGAGCTGTTGCACGTGCAGCAGCTCCTTTTTTGTTGCTTATTTAATGAACCGGACGTTGGGGATGATTTCCTCGTATACTTCTTCGGCCCGTTTCTTGTAGGTCTTCTTGTTTTCTTCGAACAGGTTGCCGCCTTTGGTGTCCACGGCCACGATCAGGGGCCCCAGTTCTTCCACTTCGCTGGTCCACAGGGTTTCCGGCATTCCCAGATCCTTCCACTGGGCATCGATGATCTTCTTGAAATGCACCGCGGAAACCACTGCACAGCCGGCAGGGAACACGCAGAAGATGGTCTTGTATTTCTGGCAGGCATCCATGGTATCCTGGCCCATGCCGCCCTTGCCCACGATCAGCTTCACGCCGGTCTGGGGAATGAAATCCTTTTCGAATTTTTCCATCCGCATGGACGTGGTGGGTCCGATGGAAACCATTTCATAGGCGTTTTCCTTTCCTTCGATGGGACGGACGATGGGGCCTGCGTGGAAAATGGCGCCCCCTTCCAGGTCCACCGGCAGCTTCCGGCCTTCTTCGATGAGACGGCGGTGAGCCACGTCCCGGCAGGTGGTGATCTTGCCGGTCAGATAGACGATATCCCCGATTTTCAGGTTCTCGATGTCTTCGGATTTAATGGGTGTATGCAGCACAACTTTGTTAGCCATTATAATTCAGCCCCCTTATGAGAAGTGATGGTGTAATGCAGGTCTTTGTCGAAAATGATGTGGCCCCGGCGGTGGTTCCAGCAGCCGATATTCACAGCCACCCCGATGGCGGACGGATGACGGGCGGTGTTCTCGATGTGGACGCCCAGGACGGAAGCACTGCCGGTCATGCCCTGGGGCCCCAGACCGATCTTGTTGATGCCTTCTTCCAGGAGTTTTTCCATTTCCGCAGCCCGGGGATTGGGATTGTGGGTCCCCAGGGGACGCATCAGAGCTTTTTTGGAGAGTACGGCGGCGGTTTCCACGGAGGTGGCCACCCCTACCCCCACCAGGAAGGGCGGGCAGGCGTTGGGTCCATAGGTGTACATCCGTTCCAGGACGAATTTGGTGACCCCTTCATACCCTTCCCCGGGCATCAGCACCATGGCATGGCCCGGCAGGGTGCAGCCGCCCCCGGCCATATAGGTGTCGATTTCGCAGGTATCGGAATCCGGTACGATTTCCCAGAACACGGTGGGAGTGCCTTTCCCCACGTTCTTGCCGGTGTTGTATTCATCGAAGGTTTCCACGCTGTTGTGGCGCAGGGGAGTGGCGAAGGTGGCCTGGACGGTGGCTTCCTTCAGCAGCCCTTCCAGTTCCCCGATCAGGGGGAAGTTGGTGCCGCATTTCACGAAATACTGGAGCACCCCGGTATCCTGGCAGGAAGGACGGTTCAGTTCCTTGGCCAGCTTCTGGTTTTTGGCATAGGTTTCATACAGCAGCTTGGCAATGGGCACGGTTTCCTTTTCGGCCAGTTCCTTCAGTTTGGCGGCCACGTCATCGGGCAGCACCTTGGCGGTGTATCCCACGAACTTGGCCATGATGTCGGTCATTTGTTTCACTTGGGCTTCTTTGGACATTTTCATTTCCTCCTTATACTTGAACACACAGGAATTTTTTATGTACAGGTTCCGGTTCCATCAGGGATAGAAAGGGAACAGGATGGGCAGCAGGATGAGAGAGACGATGTAGCCGATGATCACCATGGGAATGCCGGCCTTCACGTAATCGTTGAAGGTGTATCCCCCGGGGGCGAACACCATCATGTTGGCAGGCATGCCAATGGGGGTGGCAAAAGCCAGGGAAGCGCCGATGACCGTGGCTACGATCACCGCCTTGGGGTCCGCCCCCATGGCTTCGGAAATATTCACGGAAATGGGGATCAGCAGGGCCGCCGTACCAAAGTTGCTCATGAAGTTGGTCATGACGCAGCTGAGCAGCAGAATCACCGCCAAAAGCAGCAGCGGGGAAGCGTTGGATCCCAGGAGACCAATCACCCCGTCGGCCACCGCCTTGCCGGCGCCGGTTTTGGCCAGAGCCTTGGCCAGGGCCAGGGTGCCACCGTACACGAACAGGGTCTGGAGGTCGATGGACTGGTACGCCTGTTTTTCACTGATGACACCCAGGGTGACCAGCACAAGGGCACCGATGCAGCCGGACAGGTAGAATTTGATGCCGATCTGTTTTTCAAAGATCATTGCGATGATGGTAAGCACCATGACGATCAGGGAAACTTTTTGTTTCCAGGCCGGGACCTGGGAGAAATCCGGCGTCTTGTCGTAGATGCTTTCCCCGGTCTTCCCCTGCCGCTGCGGCAGGAACCGGTAACCTACCGTGGCAAAGAAGGCAGTGCCGATCAGCAGGATGGGAAAGCCCACGAAACCGTATTCAAAGAAGCTGATGTCCTGGCCGATGGCTTCCAGGGCGCTTTTCCCCAGCAGGTTCCCGGGAGCCCCGATGATGGACAGGTTACCGCCCATGGCGGCGGCGAAGATCAGGGGCAGCAGGAGCCGGGACCGGGCAAAGCCGGATTTGGAAGCGATGCCGATGACCACCGGGATCAGGATGGCGGCAGTGCCCGTGTTGGACAGGAAGCCGCTCATGATGCCGGTGACCAGCATCACTGCCACAATCAGCTGCCGTTCGGAGCTGGCGAACCGGGTAACGATGCCCCCCACCTTGTTGGCCATGCCCGTTTCAAAAAAGGCACCGCCGATGATGAACATGGCCACGAACAGGATCAGGTTGTTGTCCACAAAGCCGGCAAAGGCATCCTTGGGACTCAGCACGCCGGTGAGCACCAGCACCATCAGGGCCAGCATGGACGTGACGGCCAGGGGAAGTTTTTCGGTGACGAACAGGATAATGACACAGACCAGAAGGGTCAGGGTAATGGCAATGGGTGACATTATGGGTTTCTCCTCCTTTGTTTCATCAATCCTGCGCGCTTTGGATTAATCTTGATATTTGATAATGTATCCATTTGTTGGTTATACTATACCCCCATTGGCTGCAGGAGTCAATGGGGTTTAAGAATTATCTGATTTTTGACTACAAATTGGATTGTTTATCATAAATACAAAACCGGGGGCGTGAATGAATTCACACCCCCGGTCACGGGCCACGAGTCACAGGTCGCGGGCCTGGACGTTTAAATCGTTTGTTCTTTTTCTATATAATGACACGAGAAAACCGTACGGAATAGAAAACCGGACATTGTATCTGCTCCAACAAGCCCGCGGCTCACGACTCGGGGCTCGTGACTAAAGCTTTTTCCCCACCTGCTCCCGGTAGTTGGTGAGGATGTTTTCCATGCTCCGTTCCATGTGTTCGTCCATGAGCTTCCGGGCCTTTTCCGGATCATGGGCCCGGAGGGCTTCCATCAGCTGCCGGTGTTCAAAGAAGGAGATCTTGGCATAATCGGTTTCCGTCATCAGGAACCCCAGGGAAAGCCCGTTCCACAGGCTGGCCAGAATCCGGGCCAGTTTGGGATTGTCCGCCGCCTCCCACAGGGCCATATGGAAGCTTTCGTTGTAGTGCTTGTAGTCCCCGTACCGGTGCTCTTCCATGCACTTTTCCATGCCGGCATAGACCTGTTCCACTTCCGTCAGGTCACTGCCGGGCCGGGCGGCCAGGGCGGCGGCTTCCCGTTCCAGGATTTCCCGGACGGCAAAATGGTCCCGGATGGCCTTTTCATCCATTCCCAGCACCACCGCTCCCTTGTTGGGCCGCAGCTTCACCAGTCCCTGGCTGGCCAGAAGCTGGAGGGCTTCCCGGACCGGAGTGGCGGAGACCCCCATGTGCCGGGCGGTCTCTTCCAGGGTCAGCACACTGCCTTCCGGGATCTCCCGGCGGAGGATGGCTTTCCGCAGATAGGAAGCCACCTGTTCCCGGGCCGGCAGGAGATGGATCTTCCCCACGTTTTTCATCGGGGTGTCCCCGGCTACCCGGTACACCGGAACAGGGGACGCCGGCGGTTCCTGGGCTTCCGGCACCGGGGCCTGTCCCGTTTTCCGGTTCCCCAGCAGCTCCCGGGCCTCCTCCGCCACCACCATGTGCCGGTTGCTGAGCCGGGTCACCAGCCCTTCCAGCAGCAGGGTCTGGAGGGCCTCCCGGATGGGCATCCGGGATACGCCGTAGGTCCTGGCCAGTTCCACCTGCTTCAGTTCCGTCCCCGGTTCCAGATCACCGGAGGCGATCCGGTTCCGCAGGGACTGGCAGATCAGTTCCTGGGTGGATTTCTGCAGGGTCACCATGGGTCCACCTCCTTTCTCTCTTACTTGTCGTCCATTTTCAGGATGGCCATGAAGGCTTCCTGGGGCAGTTCCACGCTGCCCACCTGCTTCATGCGCTTCTTCCCGGCTTTCTGCTTTTCCAGCAGTTTCCGTTTCCGGGTGATGTCGCCCCCGTAGCATTTGGCCAGCACGTCCTTCCGCAGGGCGCTGACGTTTTCCCGGGCAATGATCTTGCTGCCGATGGCCGCCTGGATGGGGATCTCGAACAGCTGCCGGGGAATCAGTTTCCGGAGCTTTTCCACCAGGGCACGGCCCCAGTACTGGGCCCGGTCCCGATGGACGATGGCGCTGAGGGCATCCACCGGATCCCCGTTCAGCAGGATATCCACCTTCACCATGTCCGAAGGCCGGTAGCCGCTCAGTTCATAATCCAGGGAGGCATAGCCCCGGGATACGCTTTTCAGCCGGTCGAAATAGTCGAAGATGATTTCCGACAGGGGCAGGGCATAGTGGATCATCACCCGGGTTTCGTCCAGGTAAGTCATGTTCTGGTATTCTCCCCGCTTTTCCTGGGACAGTTCCATCACCGGCCCCACAAAATCCTTGGGCACGATGATGGTGGCGTTCACAAAGGGTTCCTCCACATGCTCGATTACCGTGGGATTGGGGAACTGGGAGGGGTTGTCCACCATTTCAATGTCCCCGTTGGTCTTCACCACTTCGTAGATAACGTTGGGAGCGGTGGTGATGAGGCTCAGGCCGTATTCCCGTTCCAGCCGTTCCTTGATCACATCCATGTGGAGCAGGCCCAGGAAGCCGCAGCGGAAACCGAAGCCCAGGGCGGAAGAAGTTTCCGGTTCGAAGGTCAGGGAGGCGTCGTTGAGCTGGAGTTTTTCCAGGGCGTCCCGGAGATTGTCGTATTCAGAGTTCTCGATGGGATACAGGCCGCAGTACACCATGGGGGTGGCCTTCCGGTACCCCGGCAGGGGCTCTTTGGCCGGCTGGCTGTTGTCGGTGATGGTATCCCCCACCCGGGCGTCCTTCACGGTCTTGATGGCGGCTGCCAGAAAGCCCACCTGGCCCTCTCCCAGTTCCGGCACGTTGACCATGGCGGGCTTGAACACCCCCACTTCCGTCACGTCATAGACCTTGCCGGTGGCCATGAGCCGGATGGACATGCCCTTCTTCAGGCAGCCGTTCACCACCCGCACATAGAGCATGACCCCTTTGTAGGCGTCGAACTTGGAATCGAAGATCAGGGCCTGGAGAGGGGCCGCCGGGTCCCCTTTGGGCGCCGGCACCCGGTTCACCACCGCTTCCAGCACCTGGTCCACCCCCAGGCCGGTCTTGGCGCTGCACAGGACGCATTCGCTCTTGTCGATGCCCAGGATGTCCTCGATTTCCTTTTCCACCCGGGGCACATCGGCGCTGGGCAGGTCGATCTTGTTGATCACCGGGATGATCTCCAGGTCATGGTCCATGGCCAGGTACACATTGGCCAGGGTCTGGGCCTCGATGCCCTGGGTGGCGTCGATGACCAGCAGGGCCCCTTCACAGGCCGCCAGGGCCCGGGACACTTCGTAGGTAAAGTCCACATGGCCCGGGGTATCAATCAGGTTCAGGATGTAGTCGTTCCCGTCCTTGGCCTTGTAATCCAGCTGGACCGCCTGGTCCTTGATGGTGATGCCCCGTTCCCGTTCCAGGCTCATGGAGTCCAGGATCTGGTCCTCCATTTCCCGCTTGGACAGGGTGCCGGTCATTTCAATGAGCCGGTCGGCCAGGGTGGATTTGCCGTGGTCGATATGGGCGATGATGGAAAAATTTCGAATATGATCACGTTTTGCCATGGAATCTTCTCGCTTTCTGCCAACGCCTGAAAAACAGGCGGAAATATTTCAATACTTTATTATATCATGTTCGGCCGGGCCCTTCCACCTGGCATCCGGCAATGTAAGTGTCAACAAGTTCTCGGTAAGACCTTCATCACAGTATGGTTATGCAGCAAAGTGCAGAGTGAAGAGCACGGACGATGAAAATCCAATGACCCATTGCGATGCCGTAGGGGGCGCAGGCCGGTTGCCCCGCTCCCTCCGCATACAACAAAAAAGGCCGGCAACCGGAGTTGTCAGCCTTCCTGCTGTTCAGCCTTATTTTACTGCGTTGACTTTCTTAGCTAAACGGGATTTCTTGCGAGCTGCGGCTTTTTTGTTCACCGTGCCCTTCCGAGCAGCTTTATCTAATAAGCTCGCTGCTACTTTCAAAGTGGCCTGGGCCTCTTCTTTGGATCCTGCAGCAGCAAAAGCTTCAACCTTGCGTGCGGTGCTGCGGATTTCAGCTTTCACCGGGCCATTGGCAGCGCGCCGTTCGGCATCAGTCTTGACACTACGAATGGAAGACTTAATATTCGGCATGTTCTCACCTCCACCAATAAGCTTTACCAAAATATAATATCATGGATACGTCCTTTGTGCAAGGGATTTTTCCATTATTTCTTGTTCTTTTCCATGGCCAGGATGCTCTGGGCATTCCGGGCGTCCTTCCGGAGCTGTTCCTGGAGCCTGTCCAGGTCGGGGAATTTCTCCTCTCCCCGGAGCCGGGCCACCAGCTGCACCCGGACTTCCTTCCCGTACAGGTCCCCCTGGAACCGGAACAGATGGGCTTCCAGCCGGGTTTCCTGGTTGGCGAAGGTGGGATTGTCCCCTACATTCACCATGGCATCATGCCACTGGCCGTCCACCAGCACCCGCCCTGCGTACACCCCGAAGGCGGGCACGGCAAAATGCTGGCCCAGGAGCTTCAGATTGGCCGTAGGGAAGCCCAGGAGCCGTCCCCGGTGATCCCCGGGCACCACCTGGCCCCGGATGGCATAGGGCCGGCCCAGCATCTGGGCCGCCAGTTCCACCCGTCCTTCGGCGATAGCCTTCCGGATGTTGGTGCTGCTCACCACCAGCCCGTCCTGCTTCAAAAGAGGCCGGGACAGGATGGTGAGCCCGAACCGGGTGTGTTCCGTCTTCAGAAGACGGACGTTCCCCTTGCCCCCGGCCCCGAAGCTGAAGTTGTCCCCGATGCCCACAGCCTTGACTCCCAGATCCACCAGCATCTGGAGGAAATCGTCGGCGCTCATGGCCGCCAGTTCCCGGGTAAAGGGGATGTTCACCAGGATGTCCACCTCCAGGTCCACCATGAGTTTTTCCTTGGCGGCATTGTCCAGCAGCCGGGGCGGTTCCAGCTCCGGCTTCAGACTGGCCAGAGGGTGGGTGCTGAAGGTGAACACCATCAGCTGGAGATGGTGCTGCCGGGCATAGGTCCGGGTGGTCCCGATCACTTCCTGGTGTCCCCGGTGGACCCCGTCAAAGGTCCCCAGAGCCGCCGCGGAAGGCAGCAGATGGGCTCTGTGCAGTTCGTCCAGTGAGGTTATCAGTTTCATGGTTGTTCTTCCGTCCTTGTTTCCACGTCCGGGATGTGGATGATCTTGTGGGCCCGGAGCCGGCCGTCCACGGCACGGGCCAGTCCCACCAGCACCCCGTCCCGGGTCCACAGCTGGTACAGGGTCCCTTCCGTCAGCCCGGGCAGGGTGGTGGCCACTCCCTGGGCGATCCGCCGCCCCTGGAGGGCATTCACAATCTTTTTGGGAAAGCCGGCCAGGATGGGTTCCACCCCCATGCAGCAGCCTTCCGGATCGGCGGCGATCTCCTGGAGGGTATGGGCGTCTTCCAGCCGGAAGACCCCGGCCCGCCGCCGGAGCAGGAAACTCATGGTCCCCTTCATCCCCAGCTTCGCCGCCAGGTCCTCACACAGGGTCCGGATAAAAGTCCCCTTGGAGCAGGTCACGTCGAACACCAGGGTCTTTCCGGTGTAATCCACCTTTTCCAGTTCATAGAGAGTGATGGGACGGGGCTCCCGCTTCACTTCGATGCCCTGTCGGGCCAGCTTGTACAGCTTGGTGCCCCCCACACTGATGGCGGAATACATGGGCGGGATCTGGGTCCCTTCCCCCCGGAAGGAGGCCAGGGCGGCTTCGATTTCCTCTGCCGTCAGGTCCCGTACGGGACTTTCGGCGATCACCGCCCCTTCCGTATCCCCGGTGTCGGTCTGAAACCCGAAGGTCAGCTCTGCCCGGTAGCTTTTTTCCTCGTGGGCCGCGTATTCCAGGAATCGGGTGGCCATGCCGGTGAACACCGGCAGCACCCCGGCGGCCAGGGGATCCAGGGTGCCCCCGTGGCCGATTTTCTTCATATGGAGGATTTTCCGCAGGGCCCCCACCACATCATGGCTGGTCATGCCCGGTGGTTTGAGTACGTTGAAAATCCCATCCATCACAGTTCCTCCAGGGCCTTTTCCAGCGCCTCCAGCAGGGCCTTCTTGGCCTCTTCCAGAGGCAGGCCGATGGTGCAGCCGGCGGCTTTGGGATGGCCGCCCCCGTTGAAGGCCACGGCCACCCTGCTCACGTCCACCTTTTTGGAGCGCATGCTCACCCGCGTGGATCTGGGTTCCACCTGCTTGAAGAGCACCGCCACGTCCACCCCGGCAATGTACCGGGGATGGTAGATGAAGCTTTCCGTGGAAACGGTCTTGTCATACAGGGAAAGAGGCACTTCCAGGGTGGCAATTTTCCCTCCGGCATAGAAGCTCAGGCTGGGCAGCACCTTGGCCAGGAGCTCCACGGAATTCCGGGCTTTCAGTTCCAGCTGGTCGGAGATCTCGTCGGGCTTCACCCCCAGGGCCACCAGGTCCGCCGCCACCCGCATGCACCGGGGGGTGGTGTTGGCGTACTTGAAAAAGCCGCAGTCGGTGACAATGGCCGTGTACAGATCCGTGGCCAGTTCCTGGTCCACCGGGATCCTGTTGGCTTCCAGCATCCGGTACATGATTTCCCCGGTGGCCGCCGCCCTGTCATCCAGCAGCAGATAATCCGCATACCGGGTGTTGGACACATGGTGGTCGATGTTCAGGATGGGTGCGGAAAGACAGTCTTCCGCAGCCCCCATCCGGTCTTTGGAAGAGGCATCCACCACCACCGTCAGGTCGCAGTCGATTTTCTCCCCGGGTTTGGGCTGCTCATAGGCGTCCAGTCCGGGCAGGAACTGGTACACCGCCGGCAGGATGTCATCCACCAGCAGACGCACCTGTTTCCCTGCCTGGCGCAGGGCCCGGGCCAGTCCCAGGGTGGAGCCCAGGGTATCCCCGTCCGGTCCCACATGGCTCACCAGCACCAGGCGGCTGACGCTCATCAGCAGCTGCCAGGTTTCCTTCAGATCCAGTGCCTTACTCATGATGCTCTTCTTTCTTCAGCTCATGGAGGATGGATTCGATATGGGCGCTGTATTCCATGGACGTATCCTTGTGGAAGCTGAGCACCGGAGCCACCCGGAGATCGATCCGCCGGGCGATTTCCCGGCGGAAGAAGCCCAGGGCGGACTGGAGGCCCTTCCAGGCGGCTGCCTGCTGTTCCTCACTGCCGTAGAGGCTTACATAGATCTTGGCGTAGCTCAGGTCGTTGCTGACTTCCACCCCGGTGATGGTGACGAACTTCACCCGGGGATCCTTCACGTCACGGATCATCATGTTGCTCATTTCCTGCTTGATCAGCGCCTGGAGTTTTTCAGCACGAAGTTTGGACATGGTCCCTCCTTATTCTGCAGCCACTTCTTCCATGGTGTAGACTTCCAGCTGGTCCCCCACCTTGATATCCCGGTAGTCGGCCAGGGTAAGCCCACATTCGAAGTTGGCCGCCACTTCCTTCACATCGTCCTTGAACCGGCGCAGGGAATCCAGTTCCCCTTCGTGGATCACGATGCCGTCCCGGACCAGACGCACCTTGGCGGACCGGGTGATCTTCCCGTCCTTCACATAGGCCCCGGCGATCAGCATCTTGTTGATGGGGATAACCTGACGGATTTCCACATGGCCGATGATCTTTTCCTTGAATTTGGGTGCCAGCATCCCCTTGATGGCGGCTTCCACATCGTTCAGGGCATCGTAGATGACCCGGTAGGTGCGGATATCCACCTTTTCGGCTTCGGCGGTCTTCCGGGCATTGGCGTCCGGACGGACGTTGAAGCCGATGATCAGGGCGTTGGCGGCGGAAGCCAGCATCACGTCGGATTCGTTGATGGCCCCTACCCCGGAATGGACGATGACCACTTTCACTTCATCGTTCTTGATCTTGGTGAGCGCCTGTTCCAGGGCCTGGATGGTGCCCTGCACGTCGGCCTTCACCACGATGTTCAGGTCCTTCAGTTCCCCTTCCTGGATCCGGTTGAAGATATCGTCCAGGGAAACCTTGGCCTTCTTCTGTTCTTCCATCTTCTGCTTGGCCTGGCGTTTTTCCGCCACGGACCGGGCCACATGTTCATCGCAGGCATCCAGGATATCCCCGGCTTCCGGCACATCGTTGAGCCCCAGGACTTCCACAGGGGTGGAAGGCAGGGCCTTCTTCACCTTTTCGCCCCGGTCGTTGACCATGGCCCGGACCTTGCCGTAGCAGGTGCCGGCCAGGATGGAATCCCCGATGTGCAGGGTGCCCCGGTCGATGAGCACGGAGGCCACAGGCCCTCTGCCCTTGTCCAGTTTGGCTTCGATGATGGTGCCGTGGGCGGGCAGGTTGGGGTTGGCCTTCAGATCCTGCATTTCAGCCACCAGCAGGATCATTTCCAGCAGGTCGGAGATACCGGTCTTCTGCCGGGCGGATACGGGAACCATGATGGTATCCCCGCCCCAGGCTTCCGGGATCAGTCCATGCTCGGACAGCTGCTGCATGACGAAATCCGGGTTGGCCCCTTCCTTGTCGATCTTGTTGATGGCCACGATCACCGGCACCTTGGCAGCCTTGGCATGGTTGATGGCTTCGATGGTCTGGGGCATCACCCCGTCGTCAGCGGCCACCACCAGCACGGCGATATCCGTCACCTGGGCCCCACGGGCACGCATGGCGGTGAAAGCTTCGTGGCCCGGGGTATCCAGGAACACGATGGGCTTGCCCTGGCACACCACCCGGTAGGCACCGATGTGCTGGGTGATCCCGCCGGCTTCCCGGGCGGTTACGTTGGTCTTCCGGATGGCATCCAGCAGGGAGGTCTTGCCGTGGTCCACGTGGCCCATGACCGTCACCACGGGGGGACGGGGCACCCGCAGAGCCGGGTCGTCTTCCACTTCCGGCACTTCCGTGGGATCCGCTTCAGGAGGCGGTTCCTTGATTTCACAGTTGAAGTCCATGCCCACCAGTTCGGCGGTTTCATGGTCGATTTCCTGGTTGATGGTCACCATCTTGCCCAGCATGAACAGCTTCTTGATCACTTCGTTCACGTCCCGGCACAGGAGCTTGGCGAAATCCTTTACGCTGATGCTTTCGCCCACTTCGATGCTGGTGGGACGGACCACTTCCGCTTTTCTGGCCGGAGCGGCGTTCCGGTTGCTGTTGTTGTTGTTTTTGTGTTTGTGGTTTTTCATCATATGATCGGCACTGCGGGTAGGACGGTCCTCCCGGGTGGCATAAGAGCCCTTGATTTTCTCCCGTTTTTCCTGATGGTTGTGGTTGTTGTTCCGTTTGCCCATATCCTTGCCGGCATGGGCACTGTTCCCGCCGATGGGGGCACCGGGCTTCCCGGCACGGCCGTTCTGGGGCTTGTTCCGGTTGTTCCCGCCGTTCCCACTGCGGTTCTGGTTCCCGCCATTCCGGTCATTCCGGCCGAACCGGCTGCTGCCGTTCCCGTTGCTGCGGTTCTGGCCGTTCTGGGGCCGGTCGTTTCTCCGGCCGTTGTCCCGGTTCTGGCCATTCTGGCTGCTCTGGGGCCGGTCGCCCCGCCGTTCGCTGTGGTTCTGGCCGTTCCGGTCATGGCCGCGGTTTTCTCCCCGGCCGTCGTTTCTCCGGTCGTTCCGGTCATTCCGGCTTTCCTGGGCCGGTTTCTGCTGGGCCGCATGATGGGCCTGGATGGCCGCCTTCCCCACGGCAATGTCACTTTTCACCTGGGCCACTTTGGCAGCCACCGGCGCCGCCGCCTGGGCGGCTTTTTCCTGGACCTTCCGGGCCGCATTCTGGGCGGCTTCCTTCACGGATCCCTGGTTGGCCTTCAGGCCCTTGACGATCATGTCCCGGACCCCGGCTTCCACGGTGCTCATATGGTTCTTCACCGTGATCTTGTGGTCGGCCAGAAAGCCCAGCACCTTCTTGTTGTCCAGGTTCAGTTCCTTGGCGATCTCATAGATTCTGTATTTTGTCATCCGCACACCTCCATAATCACAAGCCCATCATCTTCCGGAAGCCGTCGTCCAACAGGACCACTGCCGCCCGGGGCGCTTTTCCGATGGCGGACCCCAGCCGGATGCGGTCCAAAGCCATCCCATAGGGGATTTTTTCGGTATCGCACCAGTGCCGGATCTTTTCCACCGTCCGGGGAGAGGCATCTGCGGCAATCAGCACGTAGCGGGCACGGCCTTTTTTCTTCAGCGTGTCCCATACGCCCTGATCGCCGGAGGCCAGTTTCCCGGCCTTCTGCGCCAGACTCAGGGCAAAGCAGAGCTCATTGTCCGTTTTCATGGGACAGCTCCGCCAGCAATGCTTCCTTCGTTTCCGGAGAAACCTTCACCTGCAGGGCCCGTTCCAGGCTTTTGCTCTGGAAGGCCTTTTCGATGCAGCCGGCGTTGGGGCACACATAGGCCCCCCGGCCCGGTTTCTTGCCGGAACGGTCCAGGCTCACGGCTCCTTCCGGAGACCGGACGATCCGGACCATTTCCTTTTTATTGTGGATTTCCCCGCAGCCGATGCAGGTCCGCTGGGGAATCTTCTTCACTTTCATGCGTCCTCACCACTTTCCTCAGGGGCTTCCTGAGCCTGGGCAGCTTCGGCAGCCGCCGCCTGGGATTCGCTCTTGATATCGATCTTCCAGCCGGTGAGTTTGGCGGCCAGACGGGCGTTCTGCCCTTCCTTGCCGATGGCCAGGGACAGCTGGTAATCAGGCACCACCACCCGGCAGATCTTTTCGTCCTTGTCCGCCCGGGCAGAGACCACCTTGGAAGGAGACAGGGCGTTGGCCACGTATTCTTCCGGATCTTCGCTGTACTTCACGATGTCGATCTTTTCGCCCCGGAGTTCGTCCACGATGGTCCGTACCCGCATGCCCTTGGGGCCCACGCAGGCGCCCACCGGATCCACGCTGGGATTGGTGCTGTGGACGGCGATCTTGCTGCGCATCCCCGGTTCCCGGGCCACGCTGTCGATGATCACGGTGCCATCCTGGATTTCGGACACTTCCAGCTCGAACAGCCGTTTCAGCAGGCCGGGATGGGTCCGGGACAGGATGATCTGGGGTCCCTTGGTGGTCTTTTTCACTTCTACCACATAGCATTTCAGCCGCTGATGGTAGTCGTAGGTTTCATGGGGGATCTGTTCATTGGGCAGCAGCAGGCCTTCCGCCGTGCCCAGGTCGATGAACACGTTGCGGCCTTCGATCCGCTGTACCGTCCCGGTGACGATGTCGTTTTCCCGGTCGGAATACCGTTCGTACACCATCCCCCGTTCCGCTTCCCGGATCCGCTGGACGATCACCTGCTTGGCGTTCTGGGCGGCAATCCGGCCGAAGTTCTTGGGGGTCACTTCCGTTTCCAGGATATCCCCGGCCTGGTAGTGGGCGTTCATTTTCTGGGCGTCTTCCAGGCTGATTTCCGTGGTGGGATCCGTGACTTCCTCCACAATGTTCTTCCGGGCATAGACATGGATCTCCCCGGTTTCTTTATGCATGGAAACCCGTACATTCTGGGCAGAACCGTAGTTTTTCTTGTAAGCGGTGATCAGGGCTTCCTCCACTGCACTGTACAGTACGTCGGGAGAAATGCTTTTCTCCTTGGCCAGGAGCGCAATGGCTTTCACGAAATCCGCATTCACTTCAAAATTCCTCCTTAATCAATGGTTCCATTAAAAGTCGATGTGGGGCCGTACCGAAGCGATCAGCTTCCGTTCAATGGCCAGTTTTTTCTTTTTGGCATCTTCCAGCACCAGCTTTTCGGCATCGTGGCTTTTCAGCACTGCCGTCAGCTGCTTTTTCCCCTCATAGGGGGCAAAGAAGGCCAGGTCCACCTTCTGCCCGTAATGGGCTTCCAGGTCCTTGTCCTTCTTCAGGGGCCGGTCGATTCCCGGGGAAGAGACTTCCAGGTAGTACTTCTCTTTAATGAAGTCTTCCTCATCCAGCTTCTTGGCCAGCGCATTGCTGACCGCCGAGCAGTCATCGATGTCGATGCCGCCCGCCTTGTCGATGAATACCCGCAGGAACCAGTCCCGTTCCCGCACGTATTCCACATCCACCAGTTCCAGCCCGGCTTCCTCCACAATGGGAGCTGCCAGGTCCGTCACCCGTTCTGTGATTTTCTTTTTGTCCATTCAGGCACCTCTGCTTTTTTCTTTCCTAGTAAACGAAAGAGCGGGTACGAATACCCACTCTCTAAGGTCTGCCTCAGTTTTCCTCATTATTATAGCACCCTCCCGGGAAAATGGCAACTGTTGGAAGAAATGTCCCCTATACACCTCACCGGACAAATGTGATATAATATCCTGTAACTTATGGTCTCAATCCATTTCTATCTGTTATAGGAGCTGACGTGATGACAAGCAACAAGAATAAGAACTGGAGGAACCTCTTCGGTTCCTCTTCTCCTCACAAACGAAAGAAGCTGGGGGGGACGATTTTTTCGGCCCTGATGGCTCTGGTGCTGGTGGGCTTCCTTTCGGTGGCCGCCTTCTTTGCGGTGGCCAAGTTCACCACCGCCAAGATCCTCACCAAGGACATGGCACCCATGGCTTCCTCCCAGTTCTTCGACGCCAAGGGCAACCTGATCACTACGGTGAATTCGGAAGAAGACCGGATCCCGGTGACCATCGACAAAGTCCCCAAGAACCTCCAGCATGCGTTCCTGGCGGCAGAAGACATCCGGTTCTATGAACACGGAGGCATCGACTTCCGGGGGATCGGCCGGGCCATCTACACCTACATCCGGTGGGGCGAGGTCCAGGGGGGCAGCACCATCACCCAGCAGCTGGCCAAGAACTACTTCCTGACCCAGGAACAGACCCTGAGCCGGAAGCTCCATGAAGCCTTCATTGCCCTCCAGATCGAACAGAAATACACCAAGAACGAGATCCTGGAGATGTACATGAACCAGATCTACTTCGGCCAGGGGGCTTACGGGGTGGAAACCGCCGCCAACACCTACTTCGGCAAACACGTGGAAGATCTGGATCTGGCCCAGAGTGCCATGATCGCCGGGATCCCCAAGAGCCCCAACTACTACTCCCCCCTGTCCAACCCCAAGGCCGCCAAGGCCCGGCAGAAGACGGTGCTGGAGCAGATGACCAAATACGGGTTCATCACCAAGGAAGAAGCCGACAAGGCCTATGCGGAGCCCCTGACCTACAAGAGCCTCAATGAATCTCCCGGCTCCAAGAAATACTTCATCGATTACTGCATCCAGCTGCTGGTGGACAAGTTCGGTCCCGACGCCGTGTACAAGCAGGGCCTGAAAGTCTACACCACCCTGGATCCGGATATGCAGAAGGCTGCGGAAAAAGCCGCCGCCCTCACTCCCACCTACTACACCGACAGCAACAAGCTGAAACAGCCCCAGAGCGCCATTGTGGCCGTTGATCCCAAGACCGGCTACATCAAGGCCATGATCGGGGGCCGGGGCACCGACCAGTTCAACCGTGCCGTCATGGCGGAACGGCAGCCCGGTTCCTCCATGAAACCCTTTGTGTATCTGAACGCCCTGGAACAGGGAGCCACCCCCGGGGACACCGTACAGGATTCTCCGATCCCCGGCGAATGGAATCCCCAGAACTATGACCGGAGCTTCCACGGCACCGTCAGCTACCGGACGGCCCTCACCTATTCCTACAATGTGCCCGCCATCAAGGTGGCCATGAAGTACGGTACGGAAAAGACCATCAAGCTGGCCAAGCGGCTGGGCATCACCACCCTGGTGGAGGATGACGACAATCCGGCCATGGCCGTAGGGGGCCTGACCCACGGGGTCACCCCGCTGGAAATGGCCGGTGCCTATGCGGGCATCGCCAACATGGGGAAATTCAATAAACCCACCCCCATCATCAAAATCCTGGACCGGAACGGCAAAGTGCTCTATGAACACAAGACCAATCCCACCCAGGCTGTGAAACCGGAAAGCGCCTACATGATGATCTCCATGATGGAAGACGTCATGACCCGGGGCACCGGCCGTGGTGCCGCCATCAGCCGGCCCTGCGCCGGGAAATCCGGGACCACCGACAATTACCACGATGCCTGGTTCGTGGGCTTCACCCCCAACCTGGCCTGTGCCGTATGGATCGGGGATGACAACAATGAATCCCTGGGCGGCATGACCGGGGGCGGCCAGCCGGCCACCCTGTGGCGTGCCTTCATGAGCGGTGCTCTGGACGGCATTCCTGCTGAAGACTTCGAAAAACCGGACGGCTTCAAGATGCCGGCGCCGAAGTATGAAGCCCCCAAGCCCCAGCCCAAGAAACAGACCACCAAGAAACAGGATACCAAGAAAAAGGACAGCAAGAAGGAAGACGCCCTGCCGGGAGGCGGGAACGTTCCCCAGCCGCCCCGGTCCGGCAAGAGCTCCACGCCCCCGCCGGTACGGCCGCCGAAACAGTGATAAAAAAAATCCCTGCCGCAGCTGCGGCGGGGATTTTTTTGTCAAGGGGTAAGAGTCAATGGCCAGTCGACAATGGCCCAATGTTAAATTTGCAGACAAATTTTTGAATATGCAGAACCTTTGGATCAAATAACCTCTCAGTTTACTCTCGATTCTGGTTCTATAGAATCAGAAGGATTCGCCCATCCAGGCTAATCCTGTCCTAAGGCTTCCGACTTCAGACTCCTGACTCCAGACAAGGGACTGTTGCTCATGCAACAGTCCCTTTCCATCGGCCGCTGCCACAGCAGCAGCTTTTTACCGGTTGTTCTTGAAGAAGGCCAGGGCCACTTCCGGGAACAGGGCATAGGACAGCACATCTTCCACGGAGGCATTGGGATAGCCTTTGGCAGCCAGGTCGGCTTTCATCTTTTCCATTTGCGGCGGAATATCGTCGGCCGGTCTGTGGGTAATGGGAGAAATCACGGTCTTGCCGGTCTTCTTTACGATCCAGCGGCGAACCAGTTTCTTCAGATCTTCGCTGATGGGTCCCGGCGTCTTGCCGTATTTGCCCATGACAATATCCTGGATTTCGTTGGGGATCATTTTGTACCGTCCCATCATGACGTTCATGGTGGCCATGGTGCCCACAATCTGGCTGGAAGGAGTTACCAGAGGAGGATACCCCAGGTCGGCCCGGACTCTGGGCACTTCCTTCAGCACTTCTTCGTATTTGTCGGCCATGCCCATTTCAGTGAGCTGGTTCAGCATGTTGGACAGCATGCCGCCAGGGATCTGGAAGCTCAGGACCTTGGGGTTAATGCTGATGTTGCTGGGCAGCTTGAAGGTCTTCACCAGATCAGCACGGACTTTCTTGAAGTGGTCCGCAATGGGCCCCAGTTTGTCCATGTCGATGCCAGTATCTCTTTCGGTGCCCTTCAGGGTGTACACCAGGGATTCGGTGCAGGGATGGCTGGTGGTTTCCGCAAAGGGAGACAGAGCCGTATCCACAATATCCGCACCGGCTTCGATGCCCTTCAGCAGGGTCATGGAAGCCATGCCGCTGGTGCAGTGAGAGTGCACGTTTACAGGGATGCTGATTTCCTTCTTCAGGGCCTCTACCAGGGAAGCGCAGGCATAGGGAGCCAGCAGGCCGGACATGTCTTTGATGCAGATGGAGTCAGCCCCCATTTCCACCAGTTCCTTGGCCAGCTTCAGATAGTCGCTGTCCTTGTGGTACGGGCTGATGGTGTATACCAGGGTGCCCTGGGCATGAGCGCCGGCAGCCTTGGTGGCTTTCATGGCCGTTTCCAGGTTCCGGGTATCGTTGAAGGCATCGAAGATACGGATGATGTCGATCCCGTTGTCCACGCTGCGTTTGACGAATTCGGTGACCACATCATCGGCATAATGGTTGTAGCCCAGGATGTTCTGGCCACGGAGCAGCATCTGCAGCTTGGTTTTCTTCACATGTTTCCGGATTGTACGCAGCCGTTCCCAGGGATCTTCGTTCAGGAAACGCAGGCAGGAATCGAAAGTGGCGCCGCCCCAGGCTTCCAGGGCATAGAAGCCGCAGTCATCCAGGGCTTCCAGCATGGGCAGCATGTCGCTGGTGCGCATACGGGTGGCACACAGGGACTGATGGCCGTCACGGAGAACCGTTTCCACGATTTTAACGGGGTTCGGATTGTTCATTGCTCAACCTCCTATAGTTACGAACAGTCTAACTGATTTATACAATGTATATTATATCATACATCCGTCCTCTGAGGTAATACATTGTAGTTTATTCAGAATATTAGCAGATCCTTATTTCAGTGTGAAGCTTTTCTTTTCCGGAATTCTTCCCACATGGCGGTGAGCTTTTCCGGGTCTTCCAGGATGGAGCAGCAGGCGGCGGCCAGGATCTGGCTGCCATAGCCGATGGCCTTATGGGCGGCTTCCGTCTTCCCGGCCTTCAGATAGACTTCGGAATGGGCCGGGGTCCCTTCCGGCACAAAGGCCACCCGGATGCAGGTGCCGGGCATGTGGTACAGGATGATGCCGAAATCCGTGGAACCGGTTTTCTGCCGGGGTTCCGACAGCTGGGGCGCCCCGAAGGCCCGGGCCTGTTCCATCACCAGGTCATTGAGGGTCAGACAGGGGATCTTGGCATAGAATTCGTGGGTCTCGGTGATGGTATGGGTGGTACCGGTCATCAGGCAGGCCCCTTTCAGGATATCCAGGAACCGGGGTTCCAGGCTCCGGAGGTAGCCGGTATCGTAGGAACGGAGCTCATACTGGGCCAGGGTCCGGTCAGGGACCACATTGGCCGGTCCCCCGGCGTCCCGGACCGTGTAGTGCATCCGGGTGTCCTCGTTCACATGTTCCCGGAGGAATTCGATGGCATTGAAGCTGAGCAGGGCCGCGTCAAAGGCGCTCCGTCCCTGTTCCGGGCTCATGGCCGCATGGGCCCGCACCCCGTGGAATTCCACCCTATAGCTTTTGTTGGCCATGCTCTTTACATCCACGCAGGTGGTGGGCGCGGCGTGCATCATCAGGGCGATGTCGATGTCCTGGAAGCAGCCCTGCTCCATCATCACCGTCTTGCCCCCGATGGTCTCTTCCGCCGGTGTCCCGTAGATCACCAGGGAAAAGGGCACGCCTTTCCCAGCGAACCGGTCCCGGACCGCCAGGGCCGCCCCGATGACGGAAGGTCCCTGGAGATGATGGCCGCAGCCATGGCCCATGCCTTCCAGGGCATCGTATTCACACAGGAACCCCAGCCGGGGTCCTCCCTCTCCCTGTTTCCAGGTGGCCCGGAAGGCGGTGGGCAGGGTCCCTACTCCTTTTTCCACGGCAAATCCCTGTTGTTCCAGATAGTCTTCCAGCAGGGCGGAGGATTTGGTTTCTTCCAGGCCCACTTCCGCCCAGTCATAGATCTGGTCCGCCATGCGGCACAGTTCTTCCCGGCGTTTTTCCCAGCTTTCCTTGATTTTTTCCCGTTCCATGGTCATTCTCCTTTATTTTCTTCCTGACAGTTCCGGAACCAGTCCAGATACTCCTGTTCCACTTCGGTAAAGAGCCGCACCCGGTAGTCCACCGGCAGCCGCAGGGTCCCTTCCTGTTCCCGGTTTTCCGGATGGTCCATGAGATGATGCAGGTCGCTGAACATCAGGGCCCGGTCGATCTGTTCCACTTCCGCCCATTCTTCCGGGGTAAGGGGCCCTCCCAGGAACCGGTCCAGCACCGCCTGGAGCAGACGGTCTTCCAGCTCCCGGTACCGGGGCATGTTCACCTTGTAGGGATGGGGCACGTCGGACAGATAACATTCCGTGGCGTCATGGAGCAGGGCCCCCAGGATCACCTGCCGGGAATCCCCCCGGGCTGCCGCTTCTTTGGCCGCCGCCAGACAGTGCTGGCCCACGGAATAGAAAGTCTTCACATGGCCGTTGCCCCGGCACAAAAGGCTCAGGGCATGGGCGATGTCCTGGATCCGGATGGTTTCCGGGTCCGGATGGAGGGGATCGAACTGGATCCCCGTATAGGTTGTGATTTCCCCCTCACTCATGGACCGGCGCCTCCTTTGTTCCTCTTCCCTCTGCCCTCATGCCTCTCCCAGGAACTGTTCCCGGGCCGCCGCCACCTGGCGGACATGATCCGCCACCGTGGTGCAGCAGCCCCCTACGGCCACGGCTCCGGCCTTCATATACTCCAGGGCATAATCGCCGAACTTCCGGTCCGTGCCCACTCCATGCCAGGTCTTGGTCACCGGGTCATATTCTTCTCCGCTGTTGGGATAGACGAATATGGGCCGGTCAGAAGCGGTTTTCAGTTCTCCGATCAGGCTCACCAGGTATTCCGGTTTGGTGCAGTTCACCCCCAGGGCCTCCACTTCCGGGAACTGACGGACCACTTCCGCCGCCGCTTCCCGGATCGGGGTCCCTTCGCAGATATGGAGCCCGTCCCGGCAGGAGAAGCTCACCCAGAAGGCGGCTCCCAGATCTTTGGCGATGGAAACTTCCACCAGGGCTTCTTCCAGGGAGGGCTGGGTCTCGAACAGCAGCACATCCGCCCCGGCCTGCCACAGCAGTTCCGCCCGGCGCCGATGGAATTTTTCCAGATCTTCCCGGGACACCCCGTAATGGCCCCGGTATTCGGACCCATCCGCCAGATAGGCGCCGTAAGGCCCCACCCCGGCCAGGCACAGAGGCCAGGCCCGGCCGGCGGCTTTCCCTTCCCGGTCCCACCATTCCTGCCGGGCTTCCTGGAAAATGGTCACGGACCGGGTGATCAGCTCTTCCGCTTCCTGTTCCGTAAAGCCGTTGGCCACAAGCCCCGGGATGGAAGCCTGGTAGCTGCAGGTAATCCCCGCATCGGCCCCGGCCCGGAAATAATCCAGATGGACCTGTTTCACCAGTTCCGGCCGGTTGGCCAGCACCCGGGCGGTCCACAGGCTGTTGTTCAGATCCGCTCCCAGGTTTTCCAGGGCCGTGCCCATGGAGCCGTCAATGACCAGGATCTTGTTCTGGTCCAGGATATTCTTCAGTGTCTGTCTCATCGTTTCTCTCCTTTGATTCTATATACCGGCAGCGGGACGTCCCTTTCCGCCGGTATACTGTCCCCATAAGTGTGGACACTTTTTAAGAGTAGCACCTGCCCACAAAATTGGACAGGCTACAATTTGAATCCTTTAAAATTGGCGTGCTCATTTTGGACCCAACCTATTGAACACAATCATATGCATGTGGTATCCTCAAATCCAATAAAGCCAAGGAGAATCCACATGAGCAGAAAACTTTTTACTGAGGAGCAGATTGCAGCGTTGCGCCAGAACCCTTATGTGTATAGCGTAAGCCGCTCTACCCTGGTCCTGAGGAAGTCCTTTAAAGAAATCTTTTACACCGAATATATGGAAGGAGTCTATCCTAAAGACGTCTTCAAAAAATACGGCTTTGACCCTGCTGTGCTGGGCGAAAGACGCATTGGCGGTGCTCTCCAGCATATCAAAGAGGAATATGCCAAATATGGTTGTTTCTATGAAGGCAGGAGACCCGCCGACAGGTCTGACACCGCCGCCAAGGTCAAGCCTGAAGATGACATTAAGGCCCTCAGACATGAAGTTGAATACTTGCGGCAGGAAGTGGAATATTTAAAAAAAATTTCCGCGATCAAGAACACAAAAAGGTAGGTTCTCTGCTCATGAACGATTCCTCTTGTGTGTTCGAAATCATAGAAAAGACGGTAAGTACCAGCGAGAACAGACTTTCCATCAGCAGTTTATGCAAGATGGCAGGCGTGTCCCGAAGCGGTTATTATGCCTGGGTAAAGGCGGAAGCATTTCGGCAGGCCCAGCAAGAACAGGACCGCAAGGACTTTGAACTGATCCTTGCCGCTTACAAAAGACGAGGGTACAAGAAGGGCGCCCGCAGCATCTATATGGAGCTGCTCCACATGGATCCGCCCGTCATTATGAATGTGAAGAAAATCCGTCGTCTGATGAAAAAGTTCCACCTGCTTTGCCCCATCAGGAAGGCGAATCCCTATCGGCAGCTGGCGAAAGCCCTGAAGACCAATACGGTGGCCGATAATCTGCTGCAGCGCCAGTTTGAGGACTATGGTCCTCGCATGGTACTGCTGACAGATATTACCTATCTTCCTTACAATGGGATCTTTGCTTATCTTTCCACCATACTGGATGCCTATACCAAGCAGATTCTGGCGTATGTCCTCAGCGATTCTTTGGAGGTGGATTTCGTGGTAGAAACGGTGAACAACCTGATTCGAGATCACGGCGTCTCACTGCATGCTGAAACCATCGTGCATTCTGACCAGGGTTGCCATTACACGAGTCACAGCTTCATCGATATCCTCCATGACAAGGATCTCAGACAATCCATGTCACGGCGGGGGAATTGCTGGGACAATGCGCCGCAGGAAAGCTTCTTCGGCCGTATGAAAGACCATGTGAAAAAGAAAATTGCAGCAGCAGTGAGCTTTGGGGAGGTGAAGGCCATCGTAGATGATTACATGGATTATTACAACAACGAGCGCTACCAGTGGGAACTGGCGAAACTGTCGCCAAACGAGTTCTACCAATTTGTAACAACAGGGGTTTATCCGCTCGATATTCCCAAGATGCCCGAGGTTCCTACATTGAAGCGGAGAGCCTGTGAGCTGGGGAACCAGCTCACCTCATAAAATGGCAAAAGCAGCCATTTTATGAGTAAGGAGCCAGTGCATAAGATTGGATGGTTAGGGGCCTTCTGATAGACAATTACCAAACGTCCATTTTAAAGGTACCAGGATTGTTGAACTGTCTAAAACAAGGGGTCCTACTTTTAGAAACTGTCCTTGACAAGGGGTACGGTTTACGGACGCCTCTTCCCTCTTCACTCTGCACTCTTCACTCTGCACTCTTCACTCTTCTCTCATCCTCCACAGTCCCGTAGGAGACCACCGGGGGATTTTCGCCCCGTTCTTTGGCCGGCAGGAACCGGAACCAGAAATCATCGAACAGCCGGAAGATTTCCTTCTGCTGGGTGACGATGAACAGGATGGTGATCATCACATAGATGGCGGACAGGATGTCCGTCATGGCCCACAGGGCATCGGCTTTGGCATGATAGAGCACCACACAGGGGATCATGTAGTAGAACATGTACAGCCGGGTGCCGATTCTGTTCCGCCGGGTGTCCCCGAAGGCGTAGTTGACGGATTTCTCACAGCTGTAATACATGCCGATGATGGTGGTCCAGGCAAAGACTGTAATGGCCAGGGCCAGGAACCAGGCCCCCGGTTCCCCGAAAGAGACCCGGAAGGCGGCGGTGGTGAGCCGGGCACTGTCCAGGCCGGGGAAATCCGTATAGGCATGGGTCAGGATCAGGGAAAGGGCCGTAACGGAACACACCACGATGGTGTCCAGGAACACTTCCCCCCAGCCCCAGGAAGCCTGGCGCACCGGATGATCCGTCCGGGCCGAGGCATGGGCGATGATCCCGTAGCCAGTGCCTGCATCATTGGAATACAGTCCCCGGGCAATGCCGTAGCGCATGGCATCCTTCACGGTGGCTCCCGCAAAGCCCCCGGCGGCAGCCGTAGGACTGAAGGCGCTGCGGACGATCAGGGCCAGGGCCCCGGGTACCTCCTGCCAGTTCTGGAGCAGGATGGCCACTCCTCCCAGGATGTACAGCAGGGCCATCACCGGCACCACCCGTTCCATCACCTGGGAGATCCGCCGGAGACCCCCGAAGATGGTGGCAAAACAGGTGATTCCCAGAAACGCTGCAGCGTACACCGGCGGGATCCCGAAGGCTTCCTTCAGGGCCCCCACTACCGATTCGGTCTGGACGGAGCAGGTCCAGGGGCCCAGGGTGAAGCAGGCCACGGACAGGAGCAGGGCGCCTCGTTTCCAGCCCAGGGCGTTTTTCATCACAAAGGACCGGTCGCACATGTATTCGTCCATGGATTTGGAATATTTCACCCGGAACCGCTGGCCCAGGATGATCTCACAGGCTTTGGTGGACATGCCCAGACAGCCGGACACCCACATCCAGAATACGGCCCCCGGTCCCCCGGACACAATGGCCGTAGCCACCCCGCCGATGTTCCCCACCCCGATGGTGTTGGCCATGGCGGTGCAGGCGGCGGCAAAGCCGGAAACCGTGCCATGGCCCTCCCCTTTCTGGAACATTTTGCCGAAGGTGTTCCGGAAATGGAACCCCCAGTGGCGGAAATTGTAATAAAAGCGGAACCGGAGGCTCAGATACAGCCCCATGCCCACCAGGACCACCGTCATCGGTGTCCCCCACAATGCGTCTGCAGCCCCCTGCAGAAAAGTCAGCAGCAATCCCCTCAACTCCTTATGGTAAATGTATATCCTATAATATCAGTTGGATTGGCGGGCGTCAATCGTCCAGTCCCAACAGGGTCCGGTACAGCACTTCTCCGCCCCGTTCCACGTCTTCCGGAGGCGTGTATTCTTTGCCGCTGTGGCTGATGCCCAGATGGCTGGGGATGAACAGCATCCCCACCGGGATCCGGTGGGCGATGGAATCCGCATCGTGGCCGGCGCCGCTGGGCATCACCTGCCAGGTGGCTCCCAGGCTGTCCGCCGCCTTTTCAAAGGCTTCCATCAGTTTGGGATCGCACAGAGCGCTGTCCTTGTGGATCAGCTGCTGCACCGTGAACCGGGCATCCGGGATCAGCTCCGTGGCCGCCCGGATCTCCCGGATCAGTTCGTCAGTGTACTGCCGGTCCACATTGCGCATTTCAAAGGTGCAGGTCACCTTCCCGGGGACCACATTGGCCGCATTGGGGCTGCACTGGATCTTCCCGGCGGTGAACACCAGGCTGTGGCCGATCTTCCGGCAGGCTGCGTCGGCAAAGACGATGAGTTTGGCCATGGCCACCATGGCATCCTGCCGGTCCTCCATGGGGGTGGTGCCCCCGTGGTTGCTCTGGCCTTCCGCCGTCACCAGGTACCGGACGATGTTGGAGATGCCGCTGACGATGCCCAGCTGGATCCCTTCCTTCTCCAGCCGTCCCCCCTGTTCGATGTGGGTTTCCAGGTAGCAGGCCGCATCGGAAAAGTCCCGGCGGCAGGCCAGGATTTCTTCCACCGAATGGCTGAATCCCTCCAGGGTTTCCCGGAGCAGGGGCTGGTCCGGATCTGTAAGCCCGGCCAGAGTCCGACTGCCGAAGGTCCCTCCCAGGGGGCTGGCTTCTTCCCCGTTGAAGGCGTACACCTCCACCGTGTGCCGCAGCTTCCGTCCTTCTTCCCGGAGCCGCCGGACGCAGCCGATGGCCGCCGCCACCCCGTAGGCCCCGTCATAAAGACCCCCGGAGGGCACCGTGTCCAGATGGGACCCCAGGAGGATGTGCTTTGCCTCCGGATCCGTCCCGGGCAGCACGGCCCGAAGATTCCCCGCCGCGTCCCGGCTGGTGGTGAGACCCGCCTGCCGGAGCAGCCCTTCCGCCGCCTCCAGGGCCTGGAAGAATTCCGGACTGTACAGCCGGCGGGTATAAGACCCGTCCGGATTTTTGCCAAAATGGCCGATGGTTTCCAGGATATCCATAACTTTTCCCATGAAAAAGACCTCCTTCACGTACATTTCTTCCATTATAACCATAAAATGGGGAAATAGAAAAGGAGCTGTGAAAAAATGAAAAATCATTTTTCACAGCTCCGTCCCTGGCAGCAGCCCCCTTAAAACAGCTCGATCTGGTCCGTTTTGGGCATCCCTTCCAGGACTCCCAGTTCGTCCAGGATCTCCACGTTGCTGGTGCTGATCTTGGCCCGGTTCCGCAGGTCTTCCTGGGAAATGAAGGGGCCCTTCTTCCGGGCCTCCACGATCCCTTCCGCGGCCACGCCCCCGATGCCCCCGATGGCACCCAGCGGCGGCAAAAGCCCTTTTTCCGTCACCAGGAACTTGTGGGCGTCGGACTTGTACAGGTCCACCTCATCGAAGACGAAGCCCCGTTCCAGCATCTCCACGCACAGTTCCATGTAGGTGGCCGTATCCTTGTCGTTCACCGATGCCTTGGTGCCCTGGGCGTTCACGTTCTGGATGAACCGCTTCATGTAATCCAGGCCCTTGTGGACCAGGGTGTAATCGAAGTGGGGCGCCCGCACCGTAAAGTAGGCGGCGTAGAACTCCTTGGGATGGTGCACCTTGCAGTAGGCGATCCGGTAGGCACTGAGCACGTAGGCCACGGCATGGGCCTTGGGGAACAGGTACTGGAGAGTGGTGCAGGCCTTGATGTAGAAATCCGGGATGTGGGCCTTTTCAAAGGCTTCCAGCTGGTCCGGTTCGAACCCTTTCTTGTGGGCCTTCCCTTTCCGGCTCCATTCCATGATCCCGAAAGCCATACTGGGCTCCATGCCCTTGTTGATCAGCCAGTTCATGATGTCGTCCCGGGTGGAGATGGTGTCTTCCGTGGGAGTCCCGCTGCGGATCAGGTCCTGGGCGTTGTTCAGCCACACGTCGGTGCCGTGGGAATACCCGGAAATGCGCAGCAGGTCGGAAAAGTTCTTGGGCTTTACGTCCGAAATCATCTGCCGGACGAACCGGGTGCCGCATTCCGGCACCCCGTAGGTGGCCACATCCGTCCCGATCTGCTCCGGGGTCACCCCCAGGGATTTGGTGGACAGGAACAGTTCCATGGTGTCCGGATCCCCGATGGGGATGTTCCGGCAGTAGTCCTCTCCCAGCATCCGGTCCAGCATCTTGATCACCGTGGGATCATCGTGGCCCAGGATATCCAGCTTGACGATCCGTTCGTCAATGGAGTGGAAATCGTAATGGGTGGTGATGGTGCCGCAGCTGGGATCATCCGCCGGATAGGATACGGGGGTGATGTAGTGGACATCCAGATCCCGGGGAATGACCACGATGCCCCCGGGGTGCTGGCCGGTGGTCCGTTTCACCCCGGCCAGTTTGGGGATCAGCCCTTCGATGAAGGCCGTCCGCTTGGGTTCTCCCCGGGTCTCATAGTACTTCTTGATGTACCCGTAGGCCGTCTTGTCCTTGATGGTGCCCAGGGTACCGGCCCGGAACACATTGTCCCGGCCGAACAGTTCTTCCGTGTATTTGTGGGCCCGGGGCTGGTATTCCCCGGAGAAGTTCAGGTCGATATCCGGCACCTTGTCCCCGTGGAACCCCAGGAATACGGCGAACGGGATATTGTGCCCGTCCCGGATCATGGGAGTGCCGCATTCCGGGCAGTCCTTTTCCGGCAGGTCGAAGCCGGACCCTACGGAGCCATCGGTGAAGAATTCCGTATGGTAGCAGTGAGGGCACCGGTAATGGGGCACCAGAGGATTCACTTCCGTGATGTTCAGCATGGTGGCCACAAAGGAGGACCCTACGGACCCCCGGGACCCCACCATGTACCCGTCGTCGTTGGATTTCTTCACCAGCAGATGGGCGATGTAGTACAGCACCGAGAACCCGTTGCCGATAATGGAGGAGAGTTCCTGCTTCAGCCGGTCCTCCACGATCTTCGGCAGCTTGGGGCCGTACCATTCGTGGGCTCTGGCGTAGCTCAGGGATTCCACCTTTTCCTTGGCCCCGGGGATGGTGGGCGAATACAGCTGGTCCCGGTCGGGCACCGGCTTGAAATGCTCCACCTGGTCGCTGATTTTGTTGGCGTTTTCCACCACCACTTCATAGGCCCGGTCCCCCAGGTAGGAAAATTCCTCCAGCATCTCTTCGGTGGTCCGCAGGTACAGGGGCGGCTGTTCCTCATCAGGATAGCCCATCCCGGCCTGGAGGATCTTCCGGGCCAGGGCGTCTTCCGGATTCAGGAAGTGGACGTCGCAGGTGGCCACGGTGAGTTTTCCCAGTTCGTCCCCCAGGGCCAGGATCTTTTTGTTGATGGCCTGGAGGTCTTCCACCGAATGGATGTCCGGGAACCGGGGATCCCGGATCAGGTAGTTGTTGTTGCCCGTGGGCTGGATCTCCAGATAGTCGTAGTAGGAGGCGATCTCCTTCACTTCCTCATCGGGGAGCCCGGCCAGGATGGCCCGGTACACTTCCCCCGCGGCACAGGCGGATCCGATGATCAGCCCGTCCCGGTACTGGTCCAGGAGGCCCTTGGTCATCCGGGGCCGCTTGGGTTTGCCCCCGAAATACTGGAGGTGGGACAGGGACACCAGCCGGTACAGGTTCCGGAGCCCTTCCACGTTTTTGGCCAGCAGGATGATGTGGTAGTTCTTCTTGTCCTCCCGGCTGTGGCACAGGTATCCTTCCACCCCGTAGATCAGCTTCAGTTCCCAGCCGTTCTTTTTGGCCAGGTCCTTGGCTTCATCATAGGCAAAGGGGAAGGCCTGTACCACCCCGTGATCCGTCAGGGCCAGGGCCTTGTGGCCCCAGCGCACCGCCGTATCCACCAGTTCCTTGATGGGGGTGAGGCCGTCCATCTTGCTCATCTTGGTGTGGCAGTGTAGCTCCACCCGCTTGACTTCCGCCCTGTCTTCCCGGAGTTCCACCGGTTCCTTCATGATGCCCTTGACCCCCACCATCACCAGTTCGGAGTTGGCGTATTTGTCCACGGTGATGTTTCCCTGGATCTTCACCAGGGATCCTTCCGGGATCTTGGCCTGGAGGTCCGCACACTCCTTCTGGTTCTTCTTGGGGTCGTTGCCTTCGTTCCGTTCGCCGAAGCGGATCTTGGCAAAGAGCCCTTCGGTGTCGTCGGAGAGCTTGATGGTGAGCATCACGGCGCCGGTCCGCAGTTCCCGCACTTCGAACCCCACCACGGTGCCTTCCACCACCACATTGTTCTCTTCTTCCACCACTTCCGCCATGGTCCGGGCCTTTTTGGTGATCTTCCGGCCGAAGACCACCCCGTCGGTCAGTTTTCCCCCGCCCCGGCTGGCTTCCACCGCCTCCAGGGCCCGGAGATATTCCTCACTCTGGAAGAAATCATCCTGTGCCTGTTCTTCTTCCGGGGGTTCTTCCGGTTCCGGGGGCAGGGGGACTTCTTCATCCTCCAGACAGGGCGCCGCCACCTGGTCTGCGTGGACATTCACGAAAGCCACCTGGGCAACAGAACAGGCAGCGGCCAGCTTTTTCGCTGCCGCTGCCAGTTCCTGCTGTTCCAGAGCCGTCGCCGCCGCATCGTAAAAAATCTTCCAGGTGTTCCTGGCCTCATCCACTTCCACATACCGGATGGGAAAGGTTTCCACACAGTGCCGCTGTTCCGGGCTCAGATCCAGGGTGATCATAAAGTCCAGGAACACATGCCTGTTGGGTACGATCTTATAGCAACTTGCGCTCATTCCAACCTCTTTGTTATTCCGTCACTCATCCACCAGGGCCACGTGCTGCACCGTTTTGGTGCTTTCCAGGCCGCTGATGATGGTATTGGCGTTGTAGTACTTGCCGATTTTCACCGCCAGGTCCACCTCGATCACATTCCGCTGGGGGTCGTTGTGGATTCCCAGGATCCGGGTCTTGATGTTCCGTTCCTGGAGGAAATCCATCACGTCCATCATGCTGTCCGGATTCTTGTCCAGCACCACATGGAGCTTGCACCGGGTGGCTTTGCCCGTGGGCAGCACCTTCTTTTCCAGCCCCCGGATCATGATCAGGGTCACCAGGGTAATCACCGTGGTGAAGATCCCCACGGCCAGCATGCCGCAGCCCACCGTGAGCCCGATGGCCGACACGATCCACAGGCTGGCGGCGGTGGTAAGCCCCTTCACCGTCAGTCCCTCGTGGAGGATGGTGCCGGCCCCCAGAAAGCCGATGCCGCTGACCACCTGGGAGGCGATCCGGGAAGGATCCCGGTACTGGGGGTGTCCGTCGATGCCGTAGATGGAAACCACCATCAGAAGGGCCGAGCCGGTAGCCACCAGCACGTGGGTCCGCAGCCCGGCCGGCCGGTCCCCGCTGCTCCGTTCCAGACCGATGAGACCGCCCAGGAAGGCGGCCAGAAGGATCCGCAAAGTCATCTGGGCCAGCATTTCGTTTTCCATGGTTTCCACCTCCAATTACGGGCTGCAGAAAGCAGCCCGGGTCGCGAATCGCGTGCTCTGTTCCGTTGAATCAAACGGCCGTCTTTCCTGTCCATAGAAACATGCTCTGCTCTTTTCTGCAAAGCAGCAGGATTCTATAGGGATTGCGGTCAAAGCCCGCGACTCACTTGCCCGCGACCCGTGACCCAATTACAGCGCCTTGTCTAGGATGTCCCGGATGGCCTGGATCCAGTCGCCTTCAAAGGAAACGTCGGCCATTTCCCCATTGCACCGGAGCTTGGTTTCCATGGCGTTCCGCTTCATGGTCTTGGGCCCGATGACGATCCGCAGGGGGCAGCCGATCAGGTCCGCATCCTTGAACTTCACCCCGGCCCGTTCGTCCCGGTCATCCAGCAGGGTATCGATGCCGGCCTGGTTCAGGGCGTCGTGGATTTCCACCGCCTTCTGCCAGCTTTCCTCGTCCTTCACGTTCATGGCCAGCACCATCACCTGGTAGGGGGCGATGTTCCTGGGCATGATGATCCCGTCCTTGTCGTGGTGCTGTTCGATGGCCGCAGCCAGGGTCCGGCCCACGCCGATGCCATAGCAGCCCATCACCAGGGGATGTTCCTTCCCGTCCACATCCAGATAAGTGGCATGGAGGGCTTCACTGTACTTGGTGTTCAGCTTGAACACCTGGCCCACTTCGATGCCCCGGGCTTCCTTCAGGTGCCCGTCACAGTGGGGGCATTTGTCCCCGGCCACGGCGGTGCTGATGTCCGCCACCTGGGTGTACACGAAATCCCGGGAGGGTTCCGCGTTCACATAGTGGACGTCTTTTTCGTTGGCGCCGCAGCACACATTGTGCATGTGCATCACCGTATGGTCGATGAGGATGATGGCCTTGTCCTTGTTCAGGCCGATGGGGCCCATGAACCCAGGCACCGTGCCAGCTTCCCGGATCAGGTCGTCGGGAGCCATGTCCACTTCGTTGCAGCCCACGGCGTTCACCACCTTGGTGTCGTTCACTTCCTTGTCCCCCCGGACAAAGCACAGCACCAGTTTCCCTTCGTCGGTGACAAAGGCCACGGCCTTTACGCTCTTTTCAATGGGAGATCCCAGGTACTGGCACACCGCTTCGATGGTGCTGCAGTCCGGAGTGGCTTTCTTTTCCAGTTCTTTCGGTTCTTCAGCCGGAGCTTCGATGGCGGCACATTCGGCCTTTTCCACGTCGGCGGCGTATTCACAGGTATCGCAGTACACAATGCCCGCTTCCCCGCTGTCCGCCAGGGCCATGAATTCATGGCTGCCCTTGCCGCCGATGGCGCCGCTGTCCGCTTCCACCGGCCGGTAATCCAGGCCGCACCGGGTGAAGATCCGGCTGTAGGCATCGTATTCATCCTGGTAGGATTTGTCCAGGCCTTCCGCATCCTTGTCGAAGGAATAAGCGTCCTTCATGATGAATTCCCGGCTGCGCATGAGCCCGAAACGGGGGCGCTTTTCATCCCGGAACTTGCTTTGGATCTGGTACAGGGTCACCGGCAGCTGCCGGTAGGAGCGCAGGTCATCCCGGACCAGGGTGGTCACCAGTTCTTCATGGGTGGGCCCCAGGCAGAAATCCCGGCCGTGCCGGTCCTTCAGCTTGAACATTTCCGCCCCGTATGCCGGCCACCGGCCGCTTTCCTGCCAGATTTCAGAGGGCTGCACAATGGGCATCATGATTTCCTGGGCTCCGGTGGGGACCATTTCCTCCCGGATGATTTCCTCGATTTTCCGCAGGCTCCGCCAGGCCAGGGGCAGATAGCTGTACAGGCCGCCGGCCACCTTCCGGATGTATCCGGCCCGGAGCATCAGCTTGTGGCTTTCGATGACGGCTTCTGCCGGAACCTCTCTGAGAGTGGGAGCATACAATTGGGAAACGCGCATGTTTACAACTTCCTTTCGTCTGTGATCTTTTGGATTTCTTCAAACAGTTCTTCTACCAGCCGGGCTTCCGGCACCTTCCGAAGGATCTGTCCCTTCCGGAACAACAGACCTTCGCCCTTGCCTCCGGCAATGCCCACATCGGCCTCCCGGGCTTCACCCGGTCCGTTCACCACGCAGCCCATGACGGCTACGGTAATGGGTTCCGGGATCTCAGCCAGCCGGGCTTCCACCTCTTTGGCCACCTTTTCCAGGCTCCAGCAGGTCCGGCCGCAGGTGGGGCAGGATACCAGGGTGGGTCCGTGCTGGCGCAGGCCAAGGGATTTCAGGATCTCGAACCCGGCATCGATTTCCGCCAGGGGATCCCCGGTAAGGGAAACCCGGATGGTGTCCCCGATGCCTTCGGCCAGCAGGGTGCCGATGCCCACGGCGCTTTTGATGAGACCGCTGCGGATGGTCCCCGCCTCGGTGATCCCCACATGGAGGGGATAGTCGCACTCTCTGGCCATGAGCCGGTAGGCGGCCAGGGTCAGGGGCACATCGTGGGCTTTGAGAGAAATGACGATATTATTATAATCCATTTCTTCCAGAATATGAATATGGCGCCAGGCGGCTTCCACCAGGGCTTCCGCCGTAGGGTGCCCGTATTTTTCCAGCAGGTCTTTGGGCAGGGACCCGGCGTTCACCCCGATGCGGATGGGCACCTGCCGCTGCCGGGCGGCTTCCACCACCTTTTCCACCCGGTCCCGTCCCCCGATGTTCCCCGGGTTCAGACGCAGGGCGTCCACCCCGGATTCCAGGGCCGCCAGGGCCAGCCGGTAATCGAAATGGATGTCCGCCACCAGGGGGATGGCGATCTGTTTCCGGATTTCCTTCAGGGCCTGGGCCGCTTCCAGGGTGGGCACGGCGCAGCGGATGATTTCACAGCCCCGGTCCGTGAGCCGGTGGATCTGGTCCACGGTGGCGGGGATATTTTCGGTTTTCGTATTGGTCATGGACTGGACGGCCACCGGGTTCTCTCCCCCGATGGTCACCTGGCCGATGGCAATGGTACGGCTTTTTCTTCTTTCCATGGTTTCCTCCTACTGCAGCAGATCATGCAGGGTGGCGAAAATGGTCAGGGCCACGATGCAGCCCACCCCGATCATCTGGATCACTTCCTTGGCTTTGGGGGCCAGGGCATGGCCCAGGATCCCCTCCACCACCAGCACCAGGAACTGGCCTCCGTCCAGGGCCGGGATGGGCACCAGATTCAGCACCGCCAGGTTCAGGCTCAGAAAGGCCATGAACTCCAGGTAGGGCACCGCCCCCTGGGCCGCCACGTCCCCGGCCATGTGGGCCACGCCGATGGGGCCGGCGATATCCGCGTTCACCTTGCCGGTGATCATCTTCCGGAGTCCGTCCACCATGGCGGCGGTGGTCCGGCCCACGGCCAGGGCCGCAGTCTTCAGGCTTTCTCCCAGGGACAGCTGCCGGTGTTCCACCCGGGGCCGGACCCCGATCAGGAACCGGTGGGATTCCCCGTCATACCGGGGCTTCAGCACCACCGTCCGTTCCGTCCCGTTCCGATCGATCACCACCTGGCCCGGTTCCGGTCCGTTCTGCTGGACCAGGGCATTGATGTCATTCCATTTTTCCAGTTTCCGGCCGTTGATGCTCACCAGCCGGTCCCCGGCCTTGAGCCCCGCTTCCGCTCCCGGATATCCTTCCATCAGGGAGCCCACCACCGGTTCGTTTACCGGCAGGGTCAGGCCGCTGAAAGCAAACACCCCGAAGAAGATCAGGAAAGGCAGGAGGAAATTCATGAAGGGCCCTGCCAGGATCACCAGCATCCGGGCCCACAGGGGACGGCCGTTGAATCCCCGGGGCGTCACCGCCTCCCCCGGCTCCATGCCGGCAATGCGGTTGTAGCCCCCCAGAGGGCACAGCCGGAGGGAATACAGGGTCTCCCCCACTTTTTTCTGGAACAGCCTGGGCCCGAAGCCGATGGAAAACTCCGTAACCAGCATGCCGGTACCTTTGGCCGCCAGGAAATGGCCCAGTTCATGGACCGTGATCAGCACACCGAACAGGACGATGGCTGCAAGAATCGTCAACAAGGCTTTTCCCTCCTACTGTCCCCGGGCCACCAGGTCTTCCGCCAGGGCCCGGGCCTTCCGGTCCGCTTCCACAATGGTTTCGTACCCGTCCACTTTTTCCGGCACCGTGGCTTCCAGCACCTTTTCGATCAGGTCGGCAATGCCCAGGAAGGACAGCCGGCCCTGGAGAAAGGAAGCCACCGCCACTTCGTTGGCCGCATTGAAGGTGCAGGGCAGGGTGCCGCCGGTTTTCCCAGCCTGGATGGCCAGGGCCAGGGCACGGAAGACTTTGGTATCCGGTTCATAAAATTCCAGGGCCCCGGCCTTCACCAGGTCCAGCTGGTCAAAGGCCACCGGCCACCGGTCCGGCCAGCTGAGGGCATACTGGATGGGCAGCTTCATATCCGCTACCCCCAGCTGGGCCATCACCGCCCCGTCGCTGTATTCCACCAGGCTGTGGACGATGCTCTGGGGATGGATGATGGGAACGATCTTTTCATAGGGAGCATCAAACAGCCAGTGGGCCTCGATCACTTCAAGTCCTTTGTTGGCCAGGGTGGAGGAATCGATGGTCACCTTGGTGCCCATGGTCCAGGTGGGATGATGGAGGCACTGCTCCACGGTCACCCCCTGGAGTTCTTCCCGGGTCCTGCCCCGGAAGGGCCCCCCGGAGGCCGTCAGCAGGATCCGTTTCAGGTCTTTGTGGGCGTTGCCCTGGAGACACTGGAAAATGGCACTGTGTTCGCTGTCCACAGGGGTCAGACGGACCCCGGCCTTTTTCACCGCGTCCATCACCAGGCTGCCCGCCGCCACCAGGGTCTCCTTGTTGGCCAGGGCAATGTGCTTCCCGGCCCGGATGGCCGCCAGGGTGGGACGAAGCCCCGCATAGCCCACCATGGCACCCAGCACCGTATCCGCTTCGCTGCAGGTGGCTGCGGCCATGATCCCTTCGGGACCGCTGAGGATCTCCGTAGGTCCGTTGTACCGTTCCTTCAGCCTTTTGGCCGCTGCAGGATCCGAAAGGGCCGCCACCAGGGGCTGGAACTTCCGGATCTGGGCTTCCAGCAAGGCATCGTTTTTATGGGCCGCCAGAGCCACCACCCGGATCCGTTCCGGGTTGGCCGCCGCCACATCCAGGGTCTGGGTGCCGATGGAACCGGTGGACCCCAATATTGCGATTTTCTTCATGGAAACCTCCTTCAGCCCAGCAGGCACAGGGTAATGAAATAATAGGCAAAGGGCACCGAGAAGATCAGGCTGTCACACCGGTCCAGCACACCCCCGTGGCCAGGGAAGAAATTGCCGGAATCCTTGATGTCACAGGACCGTTTCAGGATGCTTTCCACCAGGTCGCCCAGAGGGGCGAAGAACCCGATGCCCACCCCCAGGAGCAGCACCGGCACCAGAGGATACCGGAGCCACAGGGAGCCCAGGAGCCACACGGTGGCCACGCAGCCAAGGAAGCCGCACAGGGCCCCTTCCCGGGTCTTTTTGGGGCTCACCCTGGGCAGCAGCTTGGTCTTCCCGAAAGCCCGTCCCCCGAAATAGGCAAAGGTGTCACTGGCCCAGGTGGCGAACATCACCGTCCACAGCAGGGCTTCCCCCAGGCTCACCGTCCCCCATCCGGGGATGGTGTGGAAGGGACCGGAAAGTTCCCGGAGCAGGATGAAATGGGCAAAGGGCAGCCCCAGGTACACCAGAGCCATGCAGGTCAGGCCGGTGTTTTCCGGAAAATGGCCCTGGGCATAAAAACAGAGCCCTTCCAGCAGCACCAAAAGGGAAAACAGGGTCACCAGGGGCAGCAGCCAGTCCGGTCTCCCCAGCCCGGCCGCCCCGATGAGAAGAGCCGTACCCACAAGTCCCGTGGCCCGGTACACCTGGATCCCGTCCCGGGTCAGCATGTTCCGGTATTCCCGGAAGCCCACCAGCCCCAGGATCAGTACTCCCAGAGCAAACAGCAGGCCCCCCATCTTGATCAAAAACAATGCAATGGGGATGGCGACGATCGCCGTCCGTATTCTCTGTCCCATAGTCAGCGCCTCTTATTTCTGATTCAGGCCGCCGAACCGGCGGTCCCGTTTCTGATAACTGAACACCGCTTCCGTCAGCAGTTCCTCGGAAAAGTCCGGCCAGAAAACAGGCGTGGTCCAGAATTCCGAATAGGCGATCTGCCAGAGCATGAAATTGCTCACCCGCAGGTCACCCCCGGTGCGGATCAAAAGATCCGGTGCCGGCAGGCCCCGGGTATACAGATGTTCTTCGATGGTCTTTTCATTTATGGCATCCGGGGTCAGGGTCCCCTGCTGGACGGAGCCGGCGATTTCCCGCACGGCCTCCACCAGCTCCCGCTGGCCGCCGTAATTGATTGCGATATTCAGGATGATTCCCGTATTGTCCTTGGTCACGTCCAGGGCATGGTCCATCTTTTCCTGGACAATGGCGGGCAGTCCCTCCCGGGAGCCCATGAAACGGATACGGACATTGTACTGATTGAATTCTTCCAGTTCACTGGTCAGATACTGGCACAGAAGATCCATGATGAAACGGACTTCCGTAACGGGCCGTTTCCAGTTTTCCGTGGAAAAGGCGTAGACGCTCAGGGCCTTGATGCCCAGATGGTCTGCAAACTTCACGATCCGCCGCAGGGTGCGGGCACCGGCTGCATGGCCGAAGGTCCGGGGTTTTCCCTGGGCTCTGGCCCACCGGCCGTTGCCGTCCATGATGATGGCCACGTGGCAGGGGATCAGATCGGGCTGAAGCATGGAAGTATCCACCCCGTCGGTTTCCGGGATGGGTTCCGGTTTGGAAGTGAGGCCTAAGAGTTTTTTCAGCATTGGCATACCCCTATAAAAAAATTTGCGCAGCCTGCTTACGCGGGCTGCGCAACAACGCCAGAAAGCTTATTCAGCTTTGATAGCGCCAACCGGGCAAGCGCCGGTGCAAGCATCGCAATCGATGCAGCTGGCTTCGTCAACCTTGTACTTGCCGTTGTCTTCAGCGATTGCACCTACCGGGCAGGTCCCAGCGCAGGAACCGCAGCCGATGCATTCGTCTTGGTTAATTTTGTGTGCCATTGGTCAGTACACCTCCCTTCGAATTTGCAACCAACAATAATTTGTAATGTATGGTCAGACACAACGGTCTGCTTAAGGATATAAGCAGAGTCATCATGCCAGACTAGCGCAGGATGGTGAAGATAAGGTTCCGCCCGGACGATTTCAGCCTGCCAGCCGGCCTGCTCCAGTTTTTTCAGAGCCAGGGCCAGGGGCCGGGCCAGTACATCGGGGGCCTTGGGAGCTGCCGTACTCACACCGACATGACTTCCTTTTCTTTCTGGGCCAGGACATCATCGATTTTCTTCATGAATTTGTCCGTCAGCTTCTGGGAAAAATCCGTTGCATCTTTGGCATCATCTTCGGTGATTTCTTTGGCTTTCACCTGTTTTTTCACAGCGTCATTGAAATCCCGGCGGATGTTCCGGATTTCCACCCGGCTGGCTTCGCCCTTTTTGTTGACCACCTTTACCAGTTCCTTCCGGCGTTCTTCCGTCAGGAGAGGCAGGTTCAGGCGGATCACAGTCCCGTCGTTGTTGGGGTTCAGGCCCAGGTCGGAAGTCATGATGGCCTTTTCAATGACCTTCAGCAGGCTCCGGTCCCAGGGCTGGATCACGATCATACGGGGTTCCGGCACGGACACATTGGCCACCTGGGTCACAGGAGTGGGAGCCCCATAGTAGTCCACTTTCACCTGGTCCAGCAGGGACGGGGTAGCCCGCCCGGTGCGGATGTTGGTCAGTTCGTTCCGGAGCGCATGGAGCGCTTTATCCATCTTTTCTTGGGTTTTGGTTTGCAGTTCTTCAATCGTTGCCATTTAGAATCCTCCTACCAGGGTTCCGATTTCTTCACCGGCAGCGGCCTTCAGGATGTTCCCTTCCTCATCGATGTTGAACACGACGATGGGAATGTGGTTGTCCATGCACAGGCTGATGGCGGTGGAGTCCATGACACCCAGATTTCTCTGGATCACTTCGATATATTCCAGATGGTCGAACTTCACGGCGTTGGGATTCACGGCAGGATCGCTGTCATAGACCCCGTCCACGCCCTTCTTGGCCATCAGGATGGCGTCGGCTTCGATTTCCGCCGCACGCAGGGCTGCCGTGGTGTCCGTGGAGAAATACGGATTGCCGGTGCCGGCTGCGAAGATCACCACACGGCCCTTTTCCAGGTGCCGCACCGCTCTCCGGCGGATATAGGGTTCCGCAATGGCTCGCATTTCAATGGCCGTCTGCACCCGGGTGGGCACCCCACGGTTTTCCAGAGCATCCTGCAGCGCCAGGGAGTTGATGACCGTGGCCAGCATCCCCATGTAGTCCGCCGTTGCCCGGTCCATGCCTTTGGAAGCACCGGCCAGGCCTCTCCAGATGTTCCCGCCGCCGTTGACCACAGCCACGTCCAGTCCGCTTTCCCGGACTGCCTGGATCTGGGCCGCAATGGCGTCCACCGTTTTGGGATCGATGCCGTAGCCTTTCTCACCGGCCAGGGCTTCCCCACTGAGTTTCAGAATCACGCGCTTGAACTTTCTATTACCCGACACTGACAGTACCTCCTACAGAGTTCCGCAGATCTTGAACAAGAAGTCATCCACAGTTCTACAATGCTTTTGAAAGGTCCGGACCAGCCGTCCCCTTCCGTTCTTTATCATTATAGGTGAAAATGGTCTTTCCTGCAAGACTGAATCTAGAATGTCTCAAAAAACAAGGGGCTGCCGCACAAGCGAGAGCCCCTTGCAAGAGTGTTATTTTACGAAGCTGGCAACTTCAGCAGCGAAGTCTTCCTTCTTCTTTTCAATGCCTTCGCCCAGCTGGAAGCGGACGAATCTCTTTGCCTTGGCATTGTGTTCCTTCAGCAGGGTGCTGATGGATTTATCCGGATCTTTGATGAATTCCTGATCCACCAGGCAGATTTCCTTATAGAATTTCTGGATACGGCCCATAACCATCTTTTCGATGATTTTTTCCGGTTTTCCTTCGTTCTTGGCCTGTTCAGCCAGGACTTCTTTTTCGTGATCCAGTTCGCTGGCAGGAACCTGAGTCCGGTCCAGATAGGACGGGTTGGCAGCAGCGATGTGCATGGCCACGTCTTTGGCCACTTCCGCATCCCCGCCTTCCAGTTCAACCAGGACGCCGATCTTGCCGGCCCCATGGATGTAATGGCCCAGGGTATCGTTGCCGTATTCATACACGGCGAAGCGGCGGACATCGATCTTTTCGCCGATCTTGGCGATGGCTTCGGTGATCACTTCGCTGACTTTCTTGTCCGTACCTTCGAAGGTCTGGTCGTTCAGTTCAGCCACATCAGCCGGTTTGTGGGCGGCAATGTGTTTGGCCACGCTCAGCACCAGGTTCTTGTATTCGTCGGTGTTGGCCACAAAGTCGGTTTCGCAGTTGACTTCCACCAGGACAGCCACTTTATTGGCTTCGTCCACATATGCTTCCACCAGGCCTTCAGCAGCCACACGGCTGGCCTTTTTGGCAGCCTTGGACAGGCCTTTTTCTCTCAGGTAGTCGATTGCCTGATCCATATCGCCGTTGGTGGCGGTCAGGGCCTTTTTGCAGTCCATCATGCCGGCGCCGGTACGTTCACGCAGTTCTTTAACCATGCTAGCAGTAATTGCCATCAGTATTCCTCCTGTAACTTTATGGAATTTGGGAAAGGAAGCTTATTCAGCGTCCTTGGCTTCTTCTTCAGCAGCAGCTTCGTCAGCAGCGGCAGCTTCTTCATCCACAGCGCTGGCTTTGCCTTCCAGGACAGCGTCAGCCATTTTGCTGGTCAGCAGACGGACGGCACGGATGGCGTCGTCGTTGGCGGGCATCAGGTAATCCACTTCATCGGGATCGCAGTTGGTGTCAACGGTGGCCACGATGGGGATGTGCAGTTTCCGGGCTTCCAGGATGGCGTTGTGTTCCTTCCGGGGATCGATGACGAACAGAGCGCTGGGCAGCTTCTTCATGTCTTTGATACCGCCCAGGTATTTTTCCAGTTTGGCCATTTCATGGCGCAGAACGATAACTTCTTTCTTCGGCAGCAGTTCGAAGGTGCCTTCTTCTTCCATCTTTTCCAGGTCATGCAGTCTCTTGATCCGGGTCTGGATGGTCTTGAAGTTGGTCAGCATGCCGCCCAGCCATCTTTCGTTCACATAGAACATGCCGCAGCGTTCAGCTTCTTCTTTAATGGCAGCCTGAGCCTGCTTCTTGGTGCCTACGAACAGCACGGTGCCGCCCTGGGCAGCCAGTTCACGCAGGAAGCTGTAGCATTCTTCCACCTTTTTCACGGTTTTCTGCAGATCGATGATGTAGATCCCGTTCCGTTCGGTGAAGATGTAGGGAGCCATCTTGGGGTTCCAGCGGCGGGTCTGATGACCGAAGTGTACGCCTGCTTCCAAAAGTTGTTTCATGGATACAATTGCCATTTTTGTTTCCTCCTGTTTTTACCTCCGCAGATCATTTTTCGCTTAACCTTCCAAAGAAGGACAGCCGCGTCCTGACTCTGCGTGTGTTTTTTCTCCGGCTGTGCAATCACAGCCGATAGAAATTATATCATATTTGTTACAAAAGTTGCAAGAGGGTATTGCACGGAACGTGCCATATCCTCTTGCTGTCAGCGGTCAACTGTCAACGGTCAACGGCCCATGGAGGAAACCTGCCAGCCGGCAGGTTTCCCGCTTTTTACTTTTTAATCTCTGCCACCAGTTCCCGGACCTTCTGTTCCCAGTCCGCTCCGGCGGTGCCGCCGCCCTGGGCGCTCTGGGGCCGTCCCCCGCCCCGGCCTCCGAACAGGGCATTGGCTTTGGTGCAGCAGGCTTTGCAGTCCCCTTCCGCCCCTTCGCTGAGGGCGAACTGGTACATGATCCGGTCCCCGTCTTTGGTGAACACTGCCGCCAGCACCCCGGGTTCCGCGGAGGCCAGCTTCATGGCGCTCTTCCCGTCCGCTGCCGTCCCTTCCAGGGTCAGCACCAGCAGCCGGGTGCCGTCGGCCAGCACCGGGGCCTGGGCCAGAAGGTCGGGCAGCTGGAAGCGGATCAGTTCCTGGGTCTTTTCCCGGACTTTCCCCCGGAGATCCAGGATTTCCTGGTGGAGCTTCTCCACCGCCGGCAGCACGTCTTCCGCCTTGACGGACAGGAAGTTGCTGGTTTCTTCCAGGATCCGGTTCCGTTCATGCATGGCCTTCAGGGCCCGGTTCCCGCAGAGGAACTCGATCCGGCTGCCTCCCTTGTGCCGGACGAAGCGGATGATCTGGATGGACCCCACCATGCCTGTATAGGGGGGATGGGTGCCGCAGCAGGTGCAGATGTCCCCGTTCTTGATGTCCACCAGCCGCACGGTGCCCCTGAGTTTTTCGTTCTTTTTCCGCAGGGGATACTTCCCCAGTTCCGATGCATCCACATAATGGAGGGAAACAGGTTCGTTGGCCCACAGGCACTCATTGGCCATCCACTCCGCCTTTTTGGCCTTTTCCTCGTCGATTTCCTGGTCCAGGTCGATGAACACACTGTCTTCATTCATATGGAAGCCCACATTGTTGGCCCCGCAGGTTTTCCAGAAGGCATAGGAGAGGATATGCTCCCCGCAGTGCTGCTGCATCCGGTCCAGACGCACCGGCCAGTCCAGCTTCACGGTGACGGTCTTCCCCGGTTCCACCGGAGCATGGGTCCAGTGGCGCACCTCCGGTCCGTCTTCCGAGGCATAGTACACCGGCACCATATCCAGCCAGCCCTTGTCGGACAGCTGGCCGCCCCCTTCCGGGAACAGCACCGTCCGGTCCAGGATCACTTCATAATGGTCCTCTTTTTGCTCACAGGAACGGACCACCGCCGTACAGCTCTGGAGCAGAGAATCGTTTTCATACAGTTTTTCTGTCATGGAACCTCACCTCGAACTTTTCTCCTGTCTGGAATGCCACCCGGACCTTTCCCGTCTCTTCCCACAGACGGACATTGCTCCGGTGCTGGCCCCGGACGATCGAAGCCAGCCTGTCCGGACAGGTGATAATCATATTATAATCCCCACCGGGGAGCTCTGCAATCTTCTCCAGCACCTGGAGCCCCACCCCCCGGCTTTTCACCAGTTCCCCGAAGGCAGGATGGAAGGGCCCGGCCAGGATGTGCCCCGGAGCGCACAGTTCCCGGTCCGGCTGGAGGCCCAGGCGGATCACCTGGATCCCGGCGGCGGTGAAGTCCCGGTACAGGGGCCAGCAGGCATCCACCGCCTCCTCCACCGTCTGGGGCCTGTATGCTCCCTGGCGCCACTGGTCCGCCAGGAGCGTCCCTTCGATCACCAGCACCGGGTAGATCCGCACCAGATCCGGGTGGAGGGCAAGCACCTGGGCTTTGGTGTCTTCCAGGCTGGGCCCGTCCTGGCCCGGGAGCCCGGTCATCAGCTGGAGCCCCAGCCGGAAGCCCCCCTGCCGGATCAGCCGGGAAGCCGTGCGGACCTGGGCAGCCGTATGGCCCCGCCGGGCCAGTTCCAGCACCCGGTCATCCAGGGACTGGGCCCCCAGTTCGATGGTTTCCACCTGGTGGGCCCGGAGACGGTCCAGGATTTCCGGGGTGATGGCGTCCGGCCGGGTGGACAGCCGGAGAGGGCCGCACAGCCCCTGCCCTCTCCAGGTTTCCGCCAGATCCAGCAGGGCCTCCTGCCGGTCAGGATCCAGGGCAGTGAAAGAGCCGCCGTAAAAAGCCAGTTCGTTGGCGGGATCGGGACGGACCCAGCCAAGGAGGTTTTCCATCTGCCGCCGGGCTCCGGCCAGGCTGCTGTCCCCCTCCCCGCTGATGGTCCGCTGGTTGCAGAAGGAGCAAAGGTGGGGACACCCGGCGTGGGGGATGAAAATGGGAAGGATCATGGAATCGGGACTCCTTTCAGATTGTGTTCGCTATTCCCTCCCATTATACCCTTTCTGTATCAGATGTTGCAATTCCTGTGGCCATCCCACCGTCTTTTTTACTATTTCATTGACAAACCCGTTGCAGATGGGTAATATATTGAGGTATGCAAAATTCATTTTTGTAACATAATCTATAGCATATCTATAGGAAAGAAATGAGGGGTTTGTATGTCTAATGTAAACATCGATTGGTCCAAACTGGGATTTGAATACCAGCCCATTGCCCAGCGGTATGTTGCCAACTTCAAGGACGGCAAATGGGGCAAAGGCGGTCTCACCGGTGATGCCAACGTGGTCCTGAATGAATGTGCCGGCATCCTGCAGTATTGTCAGGAAGTCTTCGAAGGCCTGAAAGCCTACAAGACCAAAGACGGGCGCACTGTGACCTTCCGTCCGGATCAGAACGCCAAACGGATGATTGATTCCGCCAAACGGCTGGAAATGCCTCCGGTCTCTGAAGAAATGTTCATGGAAGCCGTGGACGAAGTGGTCCGGGCCAACAAAGACTACATTCCTCCTTTTGAAAGCGGCGGCGCCCTGTACCTGCGCCCCTACCTGTTTGCCACCGGCCCGGTGATCGGGGTGAAACCCTCCGCTGAATACCAGTTCCGTCTGTTCGGGACCCCTGTGGGCAACTACTTCAAAAACGGCGTAAAGCCCATCACCATCTGCGTATCCGATTTCGACCGTGCGGCACCCCGGGGCACCGGCCACATCAAAGCCGGCCTGAACTACGCCATGAGCCTCCACGCCTACATCACCGCCCATCACAACGGGTTCGATGAAAACATGTACCTGGATCCGGCCACCCGGACTTACGTGGAAGAAACCGGCGGCGCCAACTTCCTGTTCGTGAAAAAGGACGGCACCCTGGTCACCCCGAAATCCGATTCCATCCTGCCCTCCATCACCCGCCGTTCCCTGATCACCATCGCAACGGATATGCTGGGCATGAAAGTGGAACACCGTCCGGTGAAATTCTCCGAAGTGGCTGATTTTGCCGAAGCCGGCCTGTGCGGCACCGCTGCCGTCATCTGCCCGGTGGGCAAAGTGGTGGACCACGGCAAGGAAATCTGCATCCCCAGTGGGATGGAAGAAATGGGCCCTGTGCTGACCAGACTGTACAAGACCCTGAGAGGTATCCAGATGGGCGAAATCGAAGGCCCGGAAGGCTGGATCCACGAAGTGAAATAATTGATGGCAAGAAAAAAGACTGTCGCTTCCGCGGCAGTCTTTTTTTGTCGGCGGTCAACGGTCAGCGGCCGATGGAAATCATTTTTTGCAAATTGATTTTGAAACAGAATACACCGTTTTTTCCGTTCAAGAGTATATGGCGGGGAGCCGGGCCTGCGCCCCCTACGGTCCCGTACTCGTCACTTTGCTGCATAACCATACTGCGATGAAGGTTTCGCCAGGAACTTGTTGACCCCCACCAGGAAAATACCCGAGTGGACAAATCTCCCTTCTTTTCTTATAATGAATAAACAGGTAACTTTATGCAACGTTTCTCCTGGCTGAGGGGAGTATACTTTTTTCGAGGTGTATCCGTCATGGCTAAAATCCGCAGTCTCCGTCTTCAACTCACCATCGTCATTGTGGCCATCACCGTTGTGCTGACCCTGATCATGGGGGTGATGAACATCCGGAGCATCAATATTTATTCCACCCAGGTGGCCAATACCGGGCTCAACTGGGAGACCCAGCGGGAAGCATCCCATCTGGACAAAATGATGCTCCAGTCCCAGGACGCGGTGGATTTCGCCGCCAACACGGCCCAGCAGTATTTCACTTCCAAGAACCAGCTGCAGGATCCGGCCTTCCGGGCCGATATCAAAATCCGCCTTCACCGCCAGTTCCAGGCGGCTGTCCGCAACATCCCGGAAGTATCCGGTTTCTATCTCCATTTCAATGAGGATCTGCTTCCGGAACCTGACGGGTTTTCCTACCAGAAACTGCCCGGCCGGACGGAATTCCAGGAAGAGCCCATCGCCCATCCCAAGGAAGGGCCGGAAGAGGAGGCCCAGGCAAATAACCGGTGGTACTACGAACCCATGGAAAAACTGTCCCCCGTGTGGATCCCTCCCTATCAGGAGAGCCCCAATGGCCCCCGGGTTATTTCCTACACCAAGCCTATCTTTGTGAACCGCCGGTGCATCGGCCTGGTGGGCATCGACATCCGGATGGATACCCTCATCGGCAGATTGAAGAACGTCCATATCTACGACAGCGGCTATGCCCTGCTGTTTTCCGCAGGAGGAGAGCTGTACTACCATCCGGACCATCCCTATGGACTCCCGGATACAAACCTGAGTGATTTCGGACTGTCCCAGTACCAGAGCCTGTTCCGGCAGCACGACAGCGGTTCCGACACCCTGCCGATCTTCTATAAAAAGGAACAAAGGCAGCTGGCCTTCACCACCCTGGTGAACGGGATGAAGCTGGGAGTGGAAGCCCCCAGCAGTGAAATCTATGCAGTCCAGCGAACAGCCACCTTCCGGGCCTTTTTCCTGCTGATCCTGTTTGCCATTTGTGGCTCCTCCCTGGCGGCCTACCTGGCCAACAAATTCCTCCAGCCCCTGGCAGCCATCAACAAGGCGGCTTCCCGGATGGGCCAGGGAAATTACGATATCCCGGTATCCTACGAAAGCCAGGATGAGATCGGTCAGCTGGCCCAGAACATAAACAAAACCATGGGCCTGATGAAGACCATGGTCCAGGGCCTGAAGACCGAGGCCTTCCAGGACAAACTGACCCATGTGAAGAATGTCAGCGCCCTGGAAACCAGAATCCTGGACCTGAACGGCCGGATCACCGAGAAGGATCCCCAGCTGGCCTTCGGGGTGGTGATGGTGGACTGCAACAGACTCAAAGGGATCAACGACACCTACGGCCACGAAAAGGGGAACCTGTTGCTCCAGCTCACCGCCAAAACCATCTGCGATGTGTATGCCCACAGTCCGGTGTACCGGATCGGCGGGGATGAATTCCTGGTACTGCTCCAGAACCGGGATTATGAAAACCGGGAAGCTCTGTGGCAGCAGCTGCTCCCCTATCTCCGGAAACGGGACTGGACCGGAGAAAAGCCCTGGGAACAGCTTTCCTTCTCCGCCGGCCATGCGGAATACCAGCCGGGCAGTGATATCAGCTTTACGGAAGTGTTCCGCCGGGCGGATGGAGCCATGTACCAGGTGAAACGTTCCATTGAAGGGGACGCGGCCCGGTAAGGAAAAGTATGGCTGGACAAATCACAACATAACGTTTATAATAATGATAATCAAAAAAAAAAAAACACAAAACCTTTTGGCAAACCTGGAGAAATCCAGCGACGCAAAGCTAACAGGGCCTGTAAAATGGCAGCCAGCTGCACAGTGTTTTTCCTCCGCCCTGAAAAATGCGGAATGGTGAGAACCGTCAGCCGTCTGTCTATGGGACAGGCGGCTTTTCGTTGTTTTGCCATCCAATAAGTAAGGAGAAGTTGCATTGTGCGAAGATTAATCCGAAGTCTACAGGCCCAGTTTCTGGTGCTGATCCTGGGGATCACCCTGGCCCTGATCCTGGTGCTGGGCTTTTTGAACCTGCAGACCGTCAACGGTACCTCCACCCGGATTGCCGCCATGAGCCTGAACTGGCAGGCCCAGCGGACTTCCGCCCCCATCCAGGGGGTGCTCACCAGCACCATGGACATGACGGACATCCTGGCCAATGGATTGATCAAAGATGTACCGGACCCCGGCCGGCTGAGTGATCCGGCTTTCCGGAAAGGTATCCTGGTCCATCTCCAGAAGCATTTCAACCTGTCCGCCAGGAATTCCACCACGGTCTTTGGCTATTATGTCCAGTTCAATCCGGAGCTGACCGGAGGGCCTGCCGGGTTCTGGTACACCTGGGATCCCCGGCGGAGCCAGTACATTTCCCATTCCCGGGAAGCCATGGGGGCCTATTTCTATGGAAAGGGCGGTTTCCTCCCCTATTTCCGGGATCTGATTGCCGATGGAAAACCGGTCTGGCGGAACCCCTATGACGACCACAACTTCGGGGTCCGGCGGATTTCCTATATCGTTCCGGTGTACAGCAACGGCACCTTCGTGGCCTTCCTGGGCATGAGCATCCGGATGGATACCCTGGTGACCATGATGTCCCACGCCCGGATCTACGACACCGGCTATGCGGCCCTGTTTTCCGATGACGGGGAGATTTTCTACCATCCGGACTATCCGGACGGGGCCCCCACCACCCTAAAGGATTTCGGCCTGGAACCCTATGCGGAACAGCTTAAGGACCGGGATTCCGGCATGGACCTCTTATCTCATCACTACAGGGGAATCAAAAAAGAAATGGCCTTCATCACCCTGAAAAACGGTATGAACCTGGGGATTGTGGCGCCTGACAGTGAAATCTATGAGGAACGGAAAACCACCTACGGCCGGCTGCTGTTCCTGACTATCCTGTTCGGACTGTTCACTTCCGGGCTGGCCATCATCACCGCCAACCGGATCATCGCCCCCCTGAAAGACATCGATGCGGCGGCCAAACGGATGGGCCAGGGAGATTATGACACCTTCATCCACAACAACCGGGGGGACGAAGTGGGTGAACTGGCCCAGAACATGAACCAGACCATGGTACTCATGAAGGACATGTTCGCCCGTCTGGAAAAACAGGCCATGGAAGACACCCTGACCCGGGTGAAGAACAACCGGGCCTATGAGCAGATGGTCCATGAGCTGAATCACCGGATGTATCAGGAGCCCAAACCCGCTTTCGGGGTGCTGATGGTGGACGTAAACGGTCTGAAGGGGGTCAACGACCGGTTCGGCCACGAGCAGGGGAACCTGCTGCTGAAGCATACGGTAAAGACCATCTGTGACCTGTTCAAGCACAGCCCGGTATACCGGGTGGGCGGGGATGAATTCGTGGTGATCCTCCAGAACCAGGATTACACCAACCGGAAGGCCCTGTTGGAACAACTCCGGCCCTACAGCCGGAAACGGGATTACTCCCTGAAAGAACCCTGGCTCCAGCTGGCCTTTGCTTCCGGTTTCAGCAACTACGATCCGGAAACCGACGAAAATTACCTCCAGGTGTTCCTCCGGGCGGACGCTGCCATGTACCTGGACAAGAAATCCAGGGAAGGAAAAGAAATGAGATAAAATGGATAAAAAAGGTGCTGTGAAAAAATGATCCGTCATTTTTTCACAGCACCTTTTTTTACCGGAGGGCTTTCAACGCTTCCCTTGCGGCACGCTGTTCCGCCTCTTTTTTGGTTCTTCCCCGGCCTTTGCCCAATTCGTTCCCGTTCACCAGGACACGCATCACAAAGGTCCGGTTGTGGCTGGGGCCTTCTGCGGAAACCTGATCGTACAGGATTTCCGCCGGGCCATCTTTCTGCACCACTTCCTGGAGACGGGTCTTGTAATCCCGGTCGATGCCGTCGGCCGTCAGTTCCGGGATCCGGCTGATCAGCAGCCGGTTCAGCAGCCCCGTCACCCGGGCAAAGCCCTGGTCCAGGTAATAGGCTCCCAGGACGCTTTCAAAGGCATCGGCCAGGATGGAGGGATTCTCCTCCCCATCCAGGTTGATTTCCCCTTTGCCCAGGAGCAGATGGTCTCCCAGATGGTTTTCCGTGGCCAGCTGGGCCAGGGTCTCCTCGCACACCAGGAAGGCCCGGAGCTTGGAAAGCTCCCCTTCGTCCATCTGGGGACAGGTTTTGTAGATATGGGTGCTGACCACCAGGCTCAGCACCGAATCCCCCAGGAACTCCAGCCGCTGATTGTGCTGGGGCCGGGGATTTTTCTTGGATTCATAGGCATAGGACGTATGGGTCAGTGCCATGTCCAGCAGGTGCAGGTCTTTCATTTCCATGCCCAGCTGACGGCAGAGCCCTTCCAGCTCTTTCTGACGCTGTTCCTCCATCACCGACGCCTCTTAGTCTTCGTACTTCTTGAAGCACAGGATGGCGTTGTGACCGCCGAACCCGAAGTTGTTGGACAGAGCCACCTTCACATCGGCTTTCCGGGCCACATTGGGCACATAGTCCAGATCCAGGCCTTCTTCCGTATCCACATCCTCATAGTTGATGGTGGGAGGGATCATGCCGTTTTCGATGGTCAGCACCGTAGCCACGGCTTCCACGCCGCCGGCACCGCCCAGCAGATGGCCGGTCATGGATTTGATGGAGCTGATGGGCACCTCCTTGGCCCGGTCCCCGAACACCCGCTTGCAGCAGTTGGTTTCATTCAGGTCGTTCCGGTGGGTGCTGGTACCATGGGCATTCACATAGTCGATGTCCCCGGGGGTCAGTCCGGCATCCTTGATGGCCATTTCCATGCATTTCACCTGCATATCCCCTTCCGGATCCGGAGCAGTGATATGGTAGGCGTCACTGTTGTGGCCATAGCCGGCCACTTCGGCGTAGATATGGGCCCCACGGGCCTTGGCGTGTTCCAGTTCTTCCAGGACCACAATCCCGGCGCCTTCGCCCATAACAAAGCCGCTGCGCTTCTTGTCGAAGGGGCAGGAAGCCTTTTCCGGAGCGTCGTTGTTCCGGGACAGGGCCTTCATGTTGTCGAAGCCGGCTACCGCAATGGGAGAGATGGCGGCTTCGGTACCCCCGGCCAGCATCACGTCCGCATCCCCGTACTGGATGGTCCGGAGAGCGTCCCCGATGCAGTCAGAACCGGTGGAGCAGGCGGTGACAATGGCCGTGTTGGGGCCTTTCACCTTCAGATCGATGGCGATCTGGGCTGCCGGCATGTTGGGGATTTCCATGGGAATGAAGAAGGGGCTGATCCGGCCCGGTCCCTTGGAGACCAGCTTGCTGGCCGCGTCCAGGAAGGTATGGATGCCGCCGATGCCGGTGCCTACGCACACGCCGATCCGGTCCGTATCTTCTTTTTCCAGATCCAGGGCAGAATCCTGCACCGCCATTTTGGCGCAGGCCACGGCGAACTGGGTCACCCGGTCCATCCGCTTGCCTTCTTTTTTGTCGCCGTAGTCCGCAAAGTCAAAGCCTTTGACTTCCCCGGCGATTTTGCAGTTAAAATCAGTGGTATCGAACTGGGTAATCAGACCGATACCGGATTTGCCTTCCATCAGGCTGTTCCAGAATGCTTCTTTACCGATGCCAATGGGCGTAATCGCACTGAGGCCGGTCACAACCACTCTTCGTTTCAACAGGATCACCTCTACTCAATATTGTCCCAGTCTTCCCGGATCCGTCTGAAGATTTCATGGACGGGAAGGATTTCTTTGATTTTCCACATATTGGCTCCGGTAAACACCAGACCTGTTTCCAGATCCCCCTGCTGAGCCCGGGTCAGGGCCCGGATGATACAGAAGCTGCGGGAGCAGTGCTTCAGGCAGCTGTCGCAGGTGGAGGGTTTCAGAGGATGGCCTTCCAGCACCGCCTTGGAGAACGGTGTCAGCACGGCCCGGCCCTTGAAGCCTACCGGACTATCTATTTGAACCACATCATCTTGGGTCATTTTCAAATAAAATTGTTTCAGGAAAGGAGACCCGTTGGACTCCTCACTGGCAGCAAACCGGCTGCCCATCTGGACGCCGCTGGCACCCATTTTCAGCAATTCCGCCGCATCTTTGCCGGTGACAGCGCCACCAGCCGCAATGACTGGAATCTTCACCACCGAAAGGATCTCCGGCAGGATATCTTTGATGGAACGCTGGGTCCCCAAATGGCCCCCTGCTTCAGTCCCTTCCACCACAACGGCGGAGGCACCGAGCCGTTCCGCAATCTTTGCCAGTTTGGCATAGGACACAATCGGCACGATGGGAACATTGTATTCCCGGCCGACAGAAAACATATCTCTGGAAAAGCCAGCCCCGGCCACAATCAGATCGACTTTTTCCTGGGCCGCAGTTGTAATGAGGCCTTTGAATTCCCGGGCGGCTACCATGGCATTGATGCCAATCATTCCCTTGCCGTTGGACAATTTCCGGGCAAGACGGATTTCCTTGCGCAGCTCATCGAAGGGCAGACCAGAAGCAGCGATCAGACCCACACCGCCTTCATTGGCCACAGATGCTGCCAAACGCGCCGTGGACAAGCGTATGGCCATACCGCCTTGGACGATAGGCATAGTTGCTACTTTTTCACCAATCTTCAGCACTGGCACTTTCAACAAAAATCCCCCATTTCAGATCATAAGATCATGGATAAAGTTCGGAAAGCCCCTGTTGCAGGGCCTTCCGAAAATAATGGGATGCTATTATTTGCCTTCTTTATCCAACAGTTCGACTGCGTCTCTCACAGTGCGGATCTTTTCAGCCACATCGTCGGGGATTTCAGTGTTGAATTCCTCTTCGAAAGCCATGATCAGTTCCACAATGTCCAGAGAGTCAGCTCCCAAGTCATCGATGAAAGTAGAGTCCATTTTTACGTCTTCAGGAGCAACGCTCAGCTGATCAACGGTGATGGCCTTTACTTTTTCAAAAGTGCTCTGTTCGCTCATGCCAGTTCACCTCCTTCCAATCCTCTAATAGATAATGATACTACATTACCATGCCACCGTCCACATTTAAAACCTGGCCGGTTATATAAGCAGCCCCCTCGCTTGCGAGGAACAGGACTGCATTGGCAACATCTTCAGGCTGGCCGGCCCGTCCCAGAGGGATGGTCCGAGCCATTTCGGCCTTCTGGTCGTCGGAGAGCACACTGGTCATATCCGTGGCGATGAAGCCGGGAGCAATGGCATTGACCGTAATGCCCCGGGAAGCCACTTCCTTGGCCAGGCTCTTGGTGAAGCCGATGACCCCGGCTTTGGCAGCCGCGTAGTTGGCCTGGCCGGCATTGCCCATTTCCCCCACTACGGAGGCCATGTTCACGATCCGGCCGCTTTTCTGTTTCATCATGGTGCGCATCACTGCCTTGGAGCAGTTGTACACGCCTTTCAGGTTGGTGTTCATCACATCGTCCCAGTCGGCTTCCTTCATGCGCATCAGGAGGCCATCACGGGTGATCCCCGCGTTGTTCACCAGGATGTCCAGACGGCCCAGATCCTTCACCACCTGGTTCACCATGGCCTGGACACCGTCGGTATCGGCCACGCTGCACTGGATCAGGAGAGCCTTCCGGCCCATCTGTTCGATGGCGGCTTTGACTTCTTCTGCCGCAGCGGTATTGCCGGCATAGTTGATGGCTACGTCAGCCCCGTTTTTCGCCAGCTTCAGGGCAATGGCACGGCCGATGCCCCGGGAGCCGCCGGTAACCAGCGCCACTTTCCCGACTAAAGTCATTTTATCTGACCTCCTTTAAATAAGCAAGGGTTTTTTCCAAACTGGCCAGGTCTTCCACGTTCTGGCCGGTGTAGGACCGGTCGATCTTCTTCACAAAGCCGGTGAGCACCTTGCCGGGGCCCACTTCGATGAAGGTATCCACGCCGTTTTCCATCATGTACCGGACGCTGTCTTCCCAGAGCACCGGGCTGGCAGCCTGTTTCACCAGTACCTGACGGATTTCGTCCCCCTTCTGTTCGGGACGGGCGGTGACGTTGGCGATCACCGGGATCTTGGCATCCGCCACTTCGATCCCGTCCAGCACTTCCTTCAGCCGGTCCGCGGCGGGCTGCATCAGGGTGCTGTGGAAGGGTGCGCTTACCGGCAGCAGGATGGCCCTCTTGGCGCCGGCGGCTTTTAGGGCATCGCAGGCTTCCTTCACCGCTTCCGTGGCCCCGGCGATGACCACCTGGCCCGGGCAGTTGAAGTTCACCGGCTGGACGGCTTCCCCCCGTCTTTCCTGGATTTCCGCACAGATTTCCCGGATCCTGGCGGTATCCAGAGCGATGATGGCGGCCATGGCTCCCTGGCCCACAGGAACGGCTTCCTGCATGAACTGGCCCCGTTTCCGCACAGTGCGGACGGCGTCAGCGAACTTCAGGGACCCGGCGCACACCAGGGCGGAATATTCCCCCAGGCTGTGACCGGCGGCCACATCCGGGAACACCCCGTTTTCGTTCAGCACCTTCATGGCCGCAATGCTGCAGGTCAGGATGGCGGGCTGGGTGTTGTAGGTGAGCCGCAGCTGGTCTTCCGGCCCTTTGAAGCACAGGTCCGTCATGGAAAAGCCCAGTGCCTCATCGGCTTCCTTGAATACTTCACGGACGCAGGCATAGTTGTCATACAGTTCCTTCATCATGCCCACGGTCTGGGACCCCTGTCCCGGGAACACAAAAGCGATTTTACTCATCCTCTGGCCTCCTCATCTTTTTGCCATTTCACTACCAGGGAACCGTAGGTGAGACCGGCTCCGAAGCCCACCATCACCACGTTCTCACCTTTATGCAGCCGGCCTGCATCCCGCGCCTGGCAAAGGGCGATGGGAATGGATGCGCCGGACGTATTGGCGTATTTCTCCAGGTTTACGAAAATCTTGTCGGTGGACAGTTTCAGCCGCTTGGCAGCGGAATCGATGATCCGCTGGTTGGCCTGGTGGGGGATCAGGAGATCGATGTCCTCCTTGCTCATGCCGGCTTTTTCCAGGGCGGCCAGGGCGCTGTGGCCCATGACCTTCACGGCGAACTTGAACACTTCCTTGCCCACCATGTGAATGCAGTGTTCGTGGTTGGCCACGGTCTCTTCACTGGCCGGCTTCCGGGATCCCCCGGCGGGCATGGTCAGGAACTTGCCCCCGGCCCCGTTGGCTCCCAGGTCCACGGACAGGATGCCGTAGCCTTCTTCCACCGGCCCCAGCACGGCGGCACCGGCCCCATCCCCGAAGAGGATGCAGGTGTTCCGGTCCTGCCAGTTGAGGATCCGGGAAAGGGTTTCCGCCCCCACCACCAGCACATGCTTGTACAGGCCGCTGGCGATGGTCTGGCTGGCGATGCCGCAGGCATACACAAAGCCGGAGCAGCCCGCCGCCAGGTCGAAGGCCGCCGCATGGGAAGCCCCCAGTTTGTCCTGGAGGATGCAGGCCACGGAGGGGAATTTCATATCCGGGGATTCCGTGCCCACCACGATCAGGTCGATGTCTTCCGCCGTGAGCCCGGCGTCTTCCAGGGCCCGCTGGGCGGCGATGTAGGCCAGATCGGACGTGGCCTGGTCCGGAGCGGCGATGTGCCGTTCCCGGATCCCGGTCCGTTCCACGATCCACTGATCGCTGGTATCCACCATTTTTTCCAGATCAAAATTGGTCAGTACTTTCTCCGGCACGTAATAGCCCATGCCCAGAAAGCCTACTGCAGGTTTCGTCATTTATAATTCACCACTTTCTTCGTCGTGCATGATTTCCTGGCGGATCCGTCCCACCACGTCTTTCTGGGTCAGCTCGATGGCCACCCGTACGGCATTCTTGATGGCCTTGGCCTTGGAACTGCCGTGGCAGATGATGAAGGGAGCCCGCACCCCCATCAGGAGGGCGCCGCCGTATTCAGAGGCATCCATCTGCTTCTTCATCCGCAGGAGCGCCGGCTTCATGAGCAGGGCTCCCAGTTTGGCAAAGAGGCCGCTTTCCATCAGGGTCTTTTTCAGGATCTCCATCACCGCGGCGGCCAGGCCTTCCATGGTCTTTAAGACCACGTTGCCCACGAACCCGTCGCAGACCACCACATCCACAGTACCCTTGTTGATGTCCCGGCCTTCCACATTGCCGATGAAATGGATGTGAGGGTCTTTTTTCAGCAGGGGGTAGGTGGCCAGGCACTGTTCATTGCCCTTGGTCTCCTCTTCCCCGATGTTCAGCAGTCCCACCCGAGGCTGGGGGATCCCCAGCTGGAGTTCCGCATAGATGGACCCCATGATGGCATTCTGCACCAGCTGTTCCGGTTTGGCATCCACCTTGGCGCCGGAATCCACCAGCACCGTGGCCCCCTTCACATTGGGGATCACCGTGGCGATGGCCGGCCGTTCGATGCCCCGGATCCGGCCCAGGCCGAACAGGGCGGAAGCCACGGCGGCGCCGGTACTGCCGGAAGACACCAGGGCGTCACATTCCTTTTCATGGAGGAGATGGGTGGCCACCACAATGGAGGCATCCTTCTTTTTCTTTACGCTGATGCCCGGATGATCCTGCATTTCGATGACCTGGCTGGCATGATGGATGGTTACCCGGGGGTTGTTTTCCTGATGTTCCCGGGCCAGTTCCCGGCGGATCACTTCCTGATCCCCCACCAGCACCACGTCGCAGCCGTATTCGCTTACTGCCTGAAGCACCCCTTTGATGATCTCGGCAGGGCCATAGTCTGTGCCCATTACGTCAACTGCGATTTTCATCTTCTTGGCTCCTTTGTTCCGGTATGGCGACGATCAGGAACTTGGCACGGAACACTTCCCGGTGGTTGTTCCTGATCTTCACCCAGATGGTATATTTGTCCTCCTGCTTCCGGACCACCTCAGCTCTTGCCACCAGCGTGGCCCCCACGGTCACAGGGATCTTGTACTTCACATTGGCCACCCCGGTGAGAGCCGCCGGGGCATCGATCACCGCCAGGGCCAGGGAATTGGCCTGGGCGAACATATACTGCCCCCGGCACACGCCGGTTTTCTGCAGCACCATTTCCCGGTCCACGGTCATCATGGAAATGCCGCTGACCCCGATTTCCAGGTCGATCAGTTCCCCCACGATGTCCTCGCTGGTAATGGCTTTCAGTTTTTCCTGGGCATCCTCCGCCATGTGGCGGGTCCGTTCCCGGAGTTCCGGGATCCCCAGGGCCAGCCGGTCCAGACGGATGGTCTGGATGCTGACCTGAAAGGTTTCGGCCAGATGCTCATCGGTCAGGAACGGATTCCTGGCCAGCAGCTGCTGCAGACGCTGCTGTCTTGCCTTTTTCTGTCCCACAGAACCCATTCTACCACCTACTTTTAGTACCTAGTCATAACACTAGAGTTAATTATACCAGAGTAAGGGCAAAAAACAAGACTTGACTGGGGAGTCTGTTACAGAATTTACAGCTTGTTCATAGATTACCGGCCAAACACCGCTTCGAAATCCTGGCAGAACTTCTCGATGCCGGTCCGGGTCAGGGGATGCTGGACCATCTGCATCAGCACCTTGTAGGGCACCGTGGCGATATCCGCGCCCACCTTGGCGCACTCCACCACGTGCATGGGATGGCGGATGGAGGCGCAGATCACCTTGGTGGTGATATCCGGGTACATCCGGAAGATCTCCATCACTTCCCGGATGAGACGGGTGCCGTCGGTGGAAATGTCGTCCAGACGGCCCAGGAAGGGAGATACATAAGTGGCACCGGCCCGGGCGGCCAGGATGGCCTGGGTGGCGGAAAAGACCAGGGTCACGTTGGTCCTGATCCCTTCCGAAGCCAGGATCTTCACGGCCTTCAGGCCCTCTGCCGTCATGGGGATCTTCACCACCATGTTGGGATGGATCTGGGAGATCACCCGGCCCTCCATCACCATGTCCCGGGCCAGGGTAGTGCTGGCCTTCACTTCCCCGGAAATGGGCCCGTCCACGATCTGGGCGATTTCCCGGAGGGTTTCTTCATAATCCCGGCCTTCTTTGGCGATCAGAGAAGGATTGGTGGTGACTCCGCTGATGATGCCCATGGCTTCCGCTTCCCGGATCTCGTCCAGGTTGGCTGTATCGATAAAGAATTTCATACTCCGCTGCTCCCCTCATGTATATTGGGTTGATGCTTATTCTATCATTATAAGCCAGTTTGGAGGATTTAGAAAGGGGGACATGAAAAGAACACCGCCCCCGGAGGGACGGTGTTCTTTTCAAGGTTCCCGGCTAGCCGGCAATCCTTATTCTTCGTCTTCTTTCACGACTTCCTTACCATCGTAATAGCCGCATTCAGTGCATACGTGGTGAGGGCGCTTCAGCTCGTGGCATTGAGGGCATTCAACCAAGCCAGGAGCAGCCAGTTTCCAATTGGCACGACGGGAATCCCGACGGGCTTTAGACATTTTTCTCTTTGGTACTGCCATATTCGTACACCTCCTAAACTCAACCTATTTCTCTAACAACGCCTTAAGAGCTTCCAACCGGGGGTCGATGGAATGGGTATCGCAGTGACAGTCCGTCACATTGCGGTCCGCTCCACAGACCGGACAGATTCCCTTGCAGTCCGGTTTGCACAGGACTCTGGCCGGAATGGCCAGGAGCAGGGACTCCCTCAAAGCATCCGTAACATCAACCACGTCAAACTGATAGGTGAAGGCATCCTCTTCCAGCCCTTCGGTCCCTTCCGGGTAATACCGCTCTTCCACCTGGGCGCTCAGCTCCAGCCGCACATCTTTCAGGCAGCGGGCGCAGGTGCCGTGGCAGACGAACCGTTCCGTGGCCGTGAGAAGCAGCACGTCTCCCCCGTTGGAGATCTCCCCTTCCACCAGGATGCGCCCTTCCAGGTCCGCATCTTCCGGCGTCAGGTTCAACTGGGACGGGGCAAGGTCGTACTGGAAAGATTCCGACCCTGTCAGTCTTTTTTTGATTTCTGCTACATTGATTTTAATCATATTATCAACCGTTACATTATATCGATGAAACCGGCCTTTGTCAAGCAAAAGCCCAAATCATCTTATTTGCTGCACAGTCTCAGGGTATCCTGGGCAATGGCCAGTTCTTCGTTGGTGGGGATCAGGAATACTTTTACCTTGGAATCAGCAGCACTGATTTCGGTGACTTTGCCCCGAACGTTGTTCCGGTCAGCATCCAGTTTCACACCCAGGAATTCCAGGCCTGCGCAAACCTGCTGACGGGTGTGGATGTCGTTTTCGCCCACGCCTGCGGTGAACACAATGGCGTCAACGCCGCCCATGGCAGCTGCATAAGCACCTACATAGCGTTTCACCTGATAGCAGAACATATCCAGGGCCAGCTGGGCTCTTTCGTTGCCTTTGGCGGCAGCATCTTCCAGGTCACGGAAGTCGCTGGAAACGCCGGATACGCCCAGGACGCCGCATTCCTTGTTCATGTACTTGTCAACGCCGGCAGCATCCAGGCCCTTCTTCTGCATCAGCACAGGAACCACAGCCGGATCGATGGAACCGGTACGGGTGCCCATCAGCACGCCGTCCAGGGGAGTGAAGCCCATGGAAGTATCCACGGATTTTCCCCCGTCCACAGCGGTGATGCTGGAGCCGTTGCCCAGGTGGCAGGTGATGATCTTGGTGTCTTTGATGTCCTTACCCAGCAGCTGGGCGGCCACGCCGGACACGTATTTGTGGGAAGTCCCGTGGAACCCGTATTTCCGGATGCCATAGTCCTTGTATTCTTCGTATTTCACGCCAAACATGTATGCCACAGGAGGCATGGTCTGATGGAAGGCGGTATCGAATACGGCAACCTGCGGGGTGTTGGGCATCAGTTTCTGGCAGGCACGGATACCGGAAACGTTGGCCGGCTGATGCAGGGGAGCCATATCGCTCAGATCTTCGATCTGTTTCAGCACTTCGTCGGTAATCACAACGGATTCGTTGAAGATTTCACCGCCGTGCACCACACGGTGGCCCACTGCATCGATTTCATCCATGGATTTGATGACACCGTGGTTGGGGTCAACCAGAGCAGCCAGGACTTTCTTGATGCCGTCCACATGGTCGGGGATGGCGCTTTCCAGTCTTACTTTGTCCTTGCCGGCGGGGGTGTGGGTCAGAACGGAACCTTCGATGCCGATACGTTCTACCAGACCTTTTGCGATGACAGATTCATCCTTCATATCAATCAGCTGATATTTGATGGAAGAGCTGCCGCAGTTTACAACAAAAATCTTCATTACATTGCCTCCTGATCGACTACTGATTTTAAACCAGTATTATGCTTATGCTATAATACTAATATATGTTAGCAAAGATTTTGGAATTTGTAAAATAAAAATTTGGAGATTTGCCATGGAACATCCTTCTGTCGTCGGCCTGGTGGCCGAATACAATCCCTTTCACCGGGGCCACGGCCATCAGCTGGAGGCAGTGCGGAGCCTGTTGGGACCTGCCCTCCCGGTCATCGCCGTCATGAGCGGCAGCCTCACCCAGCGGGGAGAACTGCCCCTGTGGGACAAGTGGCGGCGGACCCGTCTGGCCCTTCTGGGAGGCGCGGACCTGGTGCTGGAACTGCCGGTGACAGGCAGCCTGCAAAGCGCCCAGGGGTTCGCCTTTTTCGGGGTGGAGCTGCTGGCTGCCACCGGCCTTGTGACCCATCTTTCCTTCGGCTGCGAAGCCAGGGACCCGGAGGCCCTGGTCCGGCTTTCCCGGGAGGAATTCACCCCGGAGGAATGGCGGCAGGCCCTGGGGGACGGGCTCTCCTACGGAGCCGCCGCGGCCCGGCTGGCCAGTGAGCGGGATCCGGCCTACGGGGACCTGTTCACCGGTTCCAACAACCTGCTGGCCCTGGAATACCTCCGGGCCCTCCGGCCCCATCCGGAGATCCGTCCCCTGCCTATCCGCCGGGAAGGCACCCTCTACGGCAGCCGCACCCTCGATGAAAACGGCTGGCCCAGTGCTTCCGCTCTCCGCCAGGAGCTGCAGTGCCACGGGTTCACGGAAGCAGCGGCAGGCGCCCTGCCCCCGGCCCTCCGGCCCCTGTGCAGAGCCTGGTGGGAGGACGGGCTCCCTCTGCCGGACCGGGAACGGGCCCTGGACACCCTGCTGGCCTATGCCCTGGAAACCGGTTCCCCGGAAGGCATGGCGGCCTGCACCCAGGTGTCCGAAGGGCTGGAAGACCGGATCTGGAAGCTGCGGCACTCCGGCGGTTTCGCCGCCCTGGTGGAACAGGTGAGCACCCGGCGGTACTCCCCCTCCCGGATCCGGCGGCTCCTGTGGCAGTACCTTCTCTCCGGTCCGGACTGCCGGTTCCGGGATGCCGCCCAGGCCGGTCCCCGGTACCTGCGGGTGCTGGGGATGACCCAGACCGGCCGGCAGCTGCTCCGGGCCATGAAAAAGACGGCCCGTCTGCCCCTTTTGACCGGCATCCAAAAGAACACCCTGGGCAAGGCCCCGGATCCCGGCTTCCGGCAGCAGCTCCAGCTGGATATCCGGGCCCAGGACCTGTTCCAGCTGGTGACGGAGGGCCGGGTGACGGACCGGGATTACAAAGAAAAGCCTGTTGTGCTCTTTTGACAGCACAACAGGCTTCTTTCTTTCTGACCGATTATTTCTCTTCTCCCCCGTTGTTCCCGGCATTCAGCTGGTGATCGGCGTCATAGCTGGATTTCAGGGCATTCCCGTTGTCCCGTACGGCACTGAGGGTCTTGGTGAGGTTTTCTTCCAGATAGTTGAACACATCCATGGCATACTGCATGGATTCGCTGTGGAGTTTTTCCGCATAGGCATCGGCAGCCGCCCGCATGTCCTTGTCGTACTGCTGGGTGGTGGCGATGATGCCGTTGGCCTTTTCTTCGGCGGCCTTCACCACTTCTTCCTGGCGCACCAGACGGTCTGCTTCCGCTTTGGCCAGATCCACGATCCGTCCCCCTTCCGCATGGGCCTGTTCCACAATGTGGTCGGCTTCCGCCCGGGACTTGTCGATGATGTTCTTCTGTTCTTCCAGCAGGTCATGGGCCCGTTTCACTTCCAGAGGCACAGCGGCTCTCAGTTTGTCCATCACCATGGTGATCTCGTTTTCGTCGATCATTACCTTGTTGACAAGAGGGATCCTCCAGCCATCTGACAGAATGCTTTCCATTTCGTCCAAGATTTTATCCAATTCCATGACCATCTTTCCTTCCTTTTTTGTATTCGATCCTACCGTTTGAGAGATTGTTTCCCCCGGGCCATGACTTCCGCCCGGATGCAGTCCGGTACAAAACCGGAAATATCGCCGCCGAAATAGACCATTTCCCGCACTCCGGAAGAGCTGAGATAGGAATATTTGGCGTTGGTCATGATGAACACCGTTTCCAGCTGTTCATCGATTTCCTTCATGAGCAGCGCCCGCTGGAATTCGTATTCGAAATCCGTAAACGCCCGCAGACCCCGGACAATGAACCGGGCCCCTTCCTTCTCGCAGAATTCGTTGAGCAGACCGGAAAAACTGGTCACCCGCACATTGGGGATGTGGGCCGTTGCCTGACGGATCATGGCAACCCGTTCTTCCATGGAGAACATGGCCTTGTCCTTAGCCGGGTTCACGAAAACGCTGATGATCAGCTCATCGAACATTTTGCTGGCCCGTTCAAAAATATCCAGATGTCCCATGGTCACCGGGTCGAAACTGCCCGGACATACCGCTTTACGCACGTTGAACCTCCAAGAGAAGCAGATTTGCTACGTACCATTATAACAAAAACGATTCAGCTTTTCCACACTATTAGGGAGATTTTCGTATCCCCGTACTTTTCCTGCCGAAATTCCGTGCCCTGGGGCAGATAGTCCCCCGGGTCCTCTTCCAGGGAATGTTCCAGCACCAGCAGGCCGCCAGGCTTCAGCACCGGCCATTTCTCCAGGGCCTCCACCACCTTCCGGTTCAGCCCCTTGTTGTAGGGCGGGTCCGAAAAGATCAGATCGAAGGTCTTTCCCTGCTGGGCCATCATGGCAAGGCCGTTCACCGCGTCGGTGTGGATCATGTTTACCTGCTCCCCGGCCCGGGCCTTTTCCACATTGGCCTTCACCAGCTTCAGGCTTTCCCGGCTTTTGTCGAAATACACCACCTGTTCCGCCCCCCGGCTCCAGGCTTCCAGGCCCAGGTTCCCGGTGCCCGCAAAGGCGTCCAGCACGGTGCTGCCGGGGATCCGGCTCTGGATGATGTTGAACAGAGCTTCCTTCACCCGGTCCGCCGTGGGCCGCACCAGGTAATTCTTCGGGGTCACCAGTTTCAGTCCCCTGGCCTTTCCCGTTATGATTCGCATACACAAAACCTCTTCCGTACGTTATAATAGATAAATATCCTATAAAAGGAGGGTCCTCCCGTGAAGTGGAAGAACGTTCTCCTGCCGGCCGTCACGGTCTTTGCGGCCGCAGGTGTATTGTACCATACTCTGGCGCCCAAAGGGGCTGTTTTTTCCCCGGGACCGGTGCCGGCGGCAGAAAACTGGGCCCTGCTGCCCCTGGACAACCGTCCCCCCTGCCGGGATTTCACCGAAGAGCTGGGGGCCCTGGGAGGCATCCATTTCACGGCTCCGCCCAGTGAGATCATGGACTGGTACGACGAACCGGCCCATATCCCGGCCCTGAAGACCTGGCTGGCCGGTACCCTGCCCCGGCAGCAGGGGGCCCTCCTTTCCACAGACCTGATGATCTTCGGAGGCCTGCTCCATTCCCGGATGGAACCCCTGACGGACCGGAAGGCCGGGGACTTTTTCACCTGGCTGGAAGAACTGAAAGATGACAATCCGGACAAACAGTTCTATCTGTACTCCATCATCCCCCGGCTGCTGATCAGCGACCATGTGCTGCCGGACCGGTGGTACCAGTGGCATCTCATGACCTGGACCATCAACATGGACAAGAAGATCCGGGGGCTGCCCTACGACAGGGAAAACTACGAAGAAGTCAAGGCCCTGATCCCCATGGACCTGAAGTGGAAGTACATCACCCTGTACCGGGACAACGACCGGTTCAACGAGGAACTGGTCCAGTTCGTCACCGAGGAGAACCTGACGGACCTGGTGATCGGCCAGGACGATGCCCATCCCTACGGACTGCCCAACTACAACCGGCTGAACGCAGGGGCCTATCCCCAGGCCTACGACCTGCACCCGCCCATCTACACCTCCCAGGGAGCCGACGAACTGGGGGCCCTGGCCGCCGCCCGGATCTACAGCCGGCGCACCGGCTACCGGCCCAGGATCCGGGTGCTGTACGGGGATCCGGCCATGAAGGACTATACACTCCATTTCGTGCCCCTGACTTTGGGCCAGATCGCCGAGGAAAAGATCCGGCTGGCCAACGGCACTGAAACCGGTTCCCTGGAGGATGCGGATTTCGTCCTGTACATCCACTGCGGCGGAGAAAAAGCGGAAGACAGCACCCGGATCGCCCGGGACATCAAAGAGTTGATGGAAAAGAAGCCCGTGGCCCTGGTGGACCTTTCCACCCGTTTTGCCGCCGGGGACTGCATCCTGCCCCATCTCATGGCCAACGGAACGCCGCTGCCCCGGCTGCTGGCCTATTCCGGCTGGAACACCGCTTCCAACGCCATCGGCACCGCCTTGGCCCAGGGGACCATCGTATCCGGCCAGGCCCAAAAACTGCCCAGGGACCAGCTGCCCGCTCTGTACAGCGCCAATTTCCAGTTCAACTACGCCCGGTTCCTGGACGACTGGGCCTACCAGAAGCTGATCCGTCCCCACATGGCCGAACTCCAGGACCTGAACGGGGTAGCCCCGGAAAAAGGCGGGGATTACCCCAACGCCGCCACCTGCTACCTGTCCCGGGAACTGGGAATCTACCACCAGGTACTGCTGTGGTACTGCCGCCAGTTCCCCTACTACAAGGACGGGGAGAACCGGTACTGGTTCCGGGATGCCCAGTTTGCCGTGAACCTGCCCTGGGAGCGGCCTTTTGAGATCCGCCTGAAAATTTTTCCGGAATTTGGCAAAGAACAGTTGACAAAAGGCCAATAACCCTCTATAATCTATTTGTGTTGTCGGGGCGTAGCGCAGTTTGGTAGCGCGCTTGGTTCGGGACTAAGAGGCCGCAGGTTCGAATCCTGTCGCCCCGACCAACTTGAAAAAGGACAGCCGTCACCTTCGGGTGGCGGCTTTTTTGGATTTTGTCGTTTGTCGTTGAGGAAGCCAGATGCCGGGCATCTGGCTTTGAACGTATTGGCCCCCTGGGCGGCCGGGCCTGCGCCCCCTACGGTACCCCAATAGATCATTAGATTTCCGCCGTTCACAGGGCCGTGTCTAACTTCTTACCATCCCCCCAAAATCCCATTCATGCCGGTAAAATGCCCGATAATGACCTTCTTTTTCCAGTTGGGAAGGATTTTTTCTGTTCCATTCAGAAGAAGTTGTTAAGGCCGGACTATAATTGACCTAAAGGGGGTCAAATTGAACCCGGGCTTGACAGGATCTTTTCATCACTGCCTTCCTGCCAGCCTTTCCGTGCGGCCAGTTCATGGATGACCCGGTTCCCCACTTTTGCTCAGTTCGTTCACCAGTTCCTGCTTTTCCTGGACTTTCCCCTTGTCAAAGATGGTCGCCAGTTTCTGGAGGCTGTTTTTCGTGTCCCGGTTCAGCTGTTTTACCGGCTGGACCTGTTTTTCTCTCTCCCGGATGATGATACTTCCGACAGAGATACCGGCTTTTGTGGTGCTTTCTGCCCGTCCTTTGACAGTGCTCACCACTTCAGGATAGAGTCCCCGTTCATTGAGTTTTTGCCGGTCTTCCTGTCCGGTCCGGGTGGTGGCAGAAAAAGCCACACCCTGTCCATCCGCTTTGTACGCCGCTTTGTTTTCCACATCTTCCCAGCTGAGGGTTCCCGTTTCCAGACAGTTCCTTTCTGCTGGCGCATCGCTGTCGATCACGGCTCCCTTCAAATGGGTATTTCCCCTTGTCTGGATCCGGAACCCCTGGTCTCCTGCATAGATCCCCGCCTGTTCCGTCACGCTTTCGTAATCGGAACGGAGTGTCTGTTTCTGGGCGCTGCCCCTTCCGGAAACATGGCCTCCTCCGGCAGAGACGGAAATTCCCCCTCCTGTATTCCGGCTGTCATAGGTCTCCCGATCCTGGAGGCTTTCCAGGCGCAGATTTCCTCCAGTTTCCGCCTGTACCTGCCGGCCTTCCATCCGGCTGCCGTTCTCCCGGGTTTTCCAGCCTCTCCATCCGCTTTCTCTGTTCCTGTCTGGCCTGCTGCAGCTGTTCCTGCTGCAAAAATGGATTGGGCGCAGCAAAAACAGGGCATGCCGTCCCCCACAGCACACCCACTGCCCCTATAATCCCGGTCCATTGTCTCCCCATGATCCACAATCCCCGTTGTTTGTTGATACTTTCTGGGTTCAGTATACCGTAAGGGTCTTTTTATGACAAGATTTTCATTTTTTCACAAAAATATTCATAAGGTGGTCAATCTCAGGGACCTGTGATACAATGAAAAAGAAGCTGTCCATTTGGTCAGCCCCGTTGGATTTTGGTTTAAGAAAACCCGCCTATCGTTTGTGACCGACGGCGGGTTTCCTTATGCCCCCCTTATATACCTCTCTTGCAATCCCCTGTAACTGTGTTATAATGAAAATACAAATGGTGCTGTCTGGTGACGGTCAGCCCCATAGCAGTATATGGAAAGAAATCCGCCTACTGTTGGAAGCTGGAGGCGGATTTCTTTATGCACGAATTGCAACGATGATTACGAAGAGGATTACCAAAAAGGTAAAAAAATCGTATTTCGTCATAGGGCACCACCCCATCTCTGGGGCAAGATTTGACCGCCTGCCGTATAGACAACACCGTGTACAGTATAACATACATTGAAACAAGAAGGGGGTGTGAAAAAATGCTTTTTCACACCCCGTCACTAGTCACTAGTCTCTAGTCACTAGCCGATGGAAGCCAGCTGACGCAAGCGAAATAAAGGCGCTGTGGATGATTTTTTCACAGCGCCTTTAAACGTATTGGCCCCCTGGGCGGCCGGGATGGGTTCCCCTGCGGATTTCCATCAAACAATCGACTCGAATCCGTAGAGGCGGCTCAAAACTTCCGCGAAGCAAAATGTCGTCAGAACCGGTCTTGGCGGACCGCCCGGCATGCGCCCCCTACGGTACCGCAATGAATCGTTGGTTTCCCGCCGTCCAGCTCTTCACTCTGCACTCTTCCCTCTGCACTTGCCCTCAACCTTTCAGCAGCCTGTTCATTCCCTCACAGAACGCCGTCAGTTCTTTATCCGGACCGATGGTCAGGAATTTCCGGTTCCCGGGCTGCAGGGTGATTTTCCCGTTCCACATGCTGGTGGAAGGTTCCATCCGGCCGATTTCTTTGAGGGGAAACACTCCCTTTTCCGAGGAAATAAGCGCATCCCAGGTCAGGAGGAAGCCGTCCCGGGCGGTTCCCCTTACGGTTTTGTCGCAAAGGACAAGGATATCCTTCGGGTCCAGCCCATAGCTTTGGGCATAGCTGGACAGGGCATTGGCCATCTTCTTGGGCGGGATATCAGGGGCGCAGTACAGATAGGTATTGGTTTTATTGACCAGGGGAGCCAGCTGCTGCACAAAGGCAAGGAGGGCTTCCCGGCCGGGTCCGTCAGAGGGCGCTTCTTTTGCGGCGGCCAGAGGTGCCCCGCATTGGGTACAGAACCGTGCCCCCGGTTTGGCCGGTGCGCCGCAGTGGGAACAAAAGCCTGCCGTTCCGCTGACAGAACTGGCACCAGAAGCCAGGGGAGCCTCCTGCACAGAAGGCTGTGTTTCGGCAGCTGCCGGATGTCCGGATGGTTCCGTTTCCTCTTCTTCCTCATCCTCATCCTCAAAGATGCCGTGCGCTTCGGCAAGATCGTATTCTTCCTTAGACAGGATCACTTCTTCTGACAGCCAGGAGGCAAAATTGGCATCCAGACTGCTGCAGTCACTTTCTTCAAAGGTACAAAGGACAAAACCCGTGTCACTCTGGAGCACACGATCCTGGTTCAGGAAGACCCGGCAGAAATCATCCACAAAGGCTTTTTCCCCTTGTGAGGTAAAAATATCCCCTTCGTCTGTCAGAAGGAACCCTTTCTTTCCCTTTCCCCAGAGCAGGGCGTTGGTGGCATCACAGAGCAGCAGAACTTCAGAGCGGTCCACACCCAGCCGGCTGCCGTAGGCCTTCATGGCGTTTTCCAGAAGGTCTCCAGGGATATTGTCCCCCAGATAGTAATGGCTGCCTTCAAGCTGAGCCCCATGCTTGCTTTCCAGATAGGCCAGAAGGTCCGGATATTCACCGGCAGCCTTCAGGCAGATCCGGGCCGTTTTCGTTTCCTCTGTTTCCGGCTGGAGGCTGGCCGCCCGTTCATACCAGGTCATGGCCTTCCCATAATCGTAACAGTCTTCCAGATCCTGGTTGCCCCGGATAGCCGCAGCCTTCACTATGGCTTCGGCATTTTCACCTTCCGCTGCCTCTTCGTAACAGCCCAGGGCCTCCTCAAAGCGTCCTGCCGCCTGGAATGCGTCTCCCAGGGCCAGGTCCACCTGCTCCAGGGGTTCCCGGGCCTCATCCAGACCACCTTCCCGTGCTCTGCCCAGCAGTTCCCGGGCTTTTTCCAGATCCTTTGCGCAGCCTTCCCCCCTTCCCGGCACAGACCGGCCTGGAGGCAGGCCTGGGGATCGTTGGCAGCGGCCCCTTTCTGGTACCAGGCAAAGGCTGCTTCTCCATGGCCGGCCCGGGCTTCCTCCAGTCCCATCCGGGTACAGGCCGGTCCAAAGCCTTTCTCAGCGGCCCGGCGGATCAAGCCGTCCGCCCCTTCCTGATCCACGGCAGTCCCTTTTCCGCTTTCTTTCAAAAGAGCCAGTTCCCAGCAGCCTTCCGGACTGCCGCAGTCCACCGACTCTTCATACAGGGTGCGGACTTCTGCCCAGTCCGTTGCTTCCTCCTGCCGGAGTCTGGCCGCCTCTTTCAGGTCCCAAATCCCCAGGACCCTCCGCGCCTCCTCATAGCCCAGTCCGGCACTGCGGCGGAGATAGTCAAGGGCCCGTTCTTCGTCACAGTCTCTGTATTTCTGATAGTTGCGGAACAGCGTCTCCTGGAATTCAGGGGTATGGAGGGCCTTCCGGGTCCGTTCCAGGGCTTCTGCCGCCCCGGCGATCCCCAGGACAGCTGCCTGCTCATAATATTTTGCCGCCTTGTCAAAATCCTTTCCATCTTCCATTTCCGTTCCGGTTTCATAGAGTTCGCCCAGCTGCATGCTGGCTTCTCCCTGGCCGCCTTTGGCTGCCGCGAACAGGTAATCGGATTCCGGGGATCCATCCTGGACACTCTGCCGGTAGAATTCCCAGGCCGCATCGGGGTCTCCCAGTTCTGCCGCCGTCTGGAGCCATTTGGACGCTTCTTCCGGTTCTCCCAGATTCCGACAGACCAGCCCCAGCCGGTACATGGCTTCCCGGTCGCCCATATCCGCTGCCGCCTGGTAAGAAGCCGCCGCCTGCTGCTGTTCTCCCTGGTCCAGGGCCTTTTGGGCGTCCTGTTTGAACGTTTCCACCTGGGCTGCCGCCACTTCCCCATAAGGCGGGGCGAACCGGATCTCATAGAAACGGATTTTCTTGGCTGCAAAGTCGATGGGTTCCGTCCCTTTGTAAGCAAAATGGAGCTGGTCGCCGAACCCGTAATAGGAAACCTCTTCCAGATCCGGGTAAAAAGGAAGGGTCACGCCGCTGGCATCGACCAGGACAATCCGGAGTCCCTCATACCCCTCCGGATACTCCCGCATCAGGTACCGCAGCACGGCCATTTCCTCCGGTGTCCGGACGGCATACCCTCTTTCGACGCCCAGGCAGTCCACCCACCGGGGAAACGCAATGTCGCCTTTCTGATGGAGGTCCTGCCACAGGCTTCCGGCCAGGGAAAGACCTTCCCCTTCCGTATCCGCCACGTCCAGGATATCCGGAATGGCATCCGGCGCCAGCTTGGCCATGGCAAGATAAACGGAAAAAGTGGCTCCGGTCTGGGTCAGGCATTCACAAAGGGTCTCCATGGCCTTCTCATTGCTGTACCGGCCATTTTCCAGCATCACCTGGAGGTTGTCCATCCGGCTTTTGACTTCTTTGGTCCGGAAGTGGAAGGGGGGCAGCTTGTGGCTGTCTTCCAGGACATGGACCAGTTCGTTGACCAGCCAGACGGAAATGATGTTGTCTGCAAGGCTGGCTCCCATCCCTGCATAGTTGTGGCTGTCCAGACGCTGCCGGATGAACCGCTGGGCCCGGCCGGAATAGGTATTGCCGGTAACGGCCCGTCCCAGGGCGCTCAGTCCGTCGGAAGCCATGTTCAGCATGCCGGCTTTCACCGCTCCGGTGATGGCCCCGGTGATGCCAAAGCCGCCTCCCTGCCAGTGGGCCTTGTTCATCTCTTTTTCCTCTCCCAGCTGCTCCAGATAGCGGGAAATCGCCGCCTGGTCTTCGGCCAGCTCCCGGACCAGGTCGGTTTCCTTGTACTGCTCAAAGAGTTTGTCCAGCAGATCTTTTTTACTGACAAAATCGATGCCGTGATCCATCAGGGCTTCCACCGCCGCATCCATGGCAGGCTCGCAGGCATCGAAGATAATCCGGGTCAGGAATTCCACCAGGGCGGCCGGGTCCGTATAGTCCTCCACATGGAGGTGTTCCCGGATATACTTCCCCACCAGCCGTCTCTGCCGGGCCCCTTCCCGGTTGAAGGGAGCCCACAGCTGCCGCCGCAGGGCCAGCGGCCGGGGAAAATCAATGGGATATCTGCCAAGGATGAGGGCATGGCTGCCCGGCACCTCCGGCAGGGTTTCCTTTTTGGGTGCAGGGACGGGCTCTCCCCCGGTCTGTCCGGCCCCGGCGGAGGCGGCCGGAACGGCGTTCTGGACGACCGGTGCCGCATCTCCCTTTTCCGCTGCCGGCGCCTGTTCCGGTGCATCGTCCGTTGCCAGATCAGGCACCCTGGCCCCGCAGTTGAAACAGAATTTTGCCCCATCGGGCAATTTCGTACCACAATTTATGCAAAACATTTGTTGTCCTCCTCTGGATAGAGCGTTTTCCGGGTCCTCTGGCCCATTGCAATCCTCTGTCCCTACTCTACCATAACCGGGCGAAGAAAAAAAGTATCCTCTGGCGGGCCGCCCGGCATGCGGCCCCTACGGGGTTGGGATCAGGAGCCAGATTCGTCCTTTGGCGGGGCGCCCGGCGTGCGGCCCCTACGGGTTCGCAAGGAATCTGACGTTTTCCTTCTTTCCTCTTCCTTTACGGATAATCGTTCTTTATGTTATAAATTTCCCATTCTTGCATTGTTTTATGATTTTCGTGAATCTGAAAGGAGACCTGTATGCACCGATCTTCCCTGAAATCCTCTTTGCTGGCCGCTGTCCTGGCGGCTTCCTGGGCTCTGCCCCTTTCTGCTTCGGCGGAAAAGCCGGCGGAGATCTATTCCCATGAACACCGGGAATCCCACACCACCACCCGGACGGAATCTTCCACTCGCACCTCGTCTTCCACCACTTCCACCCACACCAGCAGCAGCGTCAATGTGGACAAGGCCGGCACCGCGGAGATCCTGGGCGGGCTCCTGGTCCCCAACCCCAACCGGAAGGTGCCGGGGTTGGTCCGTGCGGCCCGGGAAAGCCTCCTGGCCCCGGTGTTTGCCGGACGGGACAGCAAGGGCCTGTGGGGGCTCTGGGACGCCCGGGGACGGGAAATCCTGGCACCCCGGTACAACTCCCTGGAAGCGGCTTCCCAGGGCCTCCTGGCGGCCCGGGAGGGCAAGAAGGACCTGCTGTACTTCACCCGGGAAGGCCGGCCGGCCCAGGCTCCTGCGGCGCCGGATGCCCTCATCCCCTCCAAGGAAAAGGGCCGCTGGGGCTTCCGGGATGCCAATCAGCGGACGGTGCTGGCTCCGGTGTACCGGGAAGTACGGGGGGATTTCAGCGAAGGAATCGCCTTTGTGGTCAATGCCCAGGGCAAATCCGTGGCCATCGATACCCAGGGCCGGGAGCTGTTTGCCGCCCCCTATGACCAGGTGTTCCCCTTCCAGGATGGCCTGGCGGAAACCCGGCGCACGGTCCGTTCCTTCAACTGGGCCACTCTGGCCAGCGCAACCCTGGGAGCGGCTTTCTGGGACCACAGTGTGTATATGCCGGACCAGCCCCTGAGCCTGACCTGGGACGGGGTGAAGCGGGGCTACATCGACCGGACGGGCCAGGTGATCGTGGATGACCGGAATGACGCCGTGTTCCCCATGACCCTCTGGGGGACCTTTGTGAAGGACAAGGGAGAAATGTGGTTTGTGGACCGCCAAGGCCGGGTGCTGTTCGGGCCGGGGAAATACGACATCGACGGCGGCGGTCTGGACGAACAGGAAGGACTGGCGGCGGTCCTGGACAAAGGGACCCGGAAATACGGGATCGTGGACGTAAGCGACGGCTCCCTGCGCCTGCCCTTTGCCTGGGACGGGGTCCAGTTCCTGGGACGGCAGCGGATGCTGGTGAAGGAAGGGTCCATATCCCGGCTGGTTTCTGAAACCACCGGACAGGTGCTCCGTACCTGGCAGCAGCCGGTGACCCTGACCCCCTTTGGCAGCCAGGCGGAAACCACCTGGATCCGGGAAGGAAAGACCTGGAAGCTGATGGACCGGGATGGGGAGATCCTCCCTGCCCGGGTCCCGGACGGAGTGACCCAGACCGGTTCCTTCCAGGGACAGGCGGCCCCGGCCAAAGGAAAACAGGGCTGGGGGCTCATGGATGGCCAGGGCCGCTGGCTGGTCCAGGGGCTGAAGGAGATCCACAGCCTGTAAGGGAGCTGGGAGAAGGCATCAGCCTGTTGGCCATAAGAAGAACGATCCAGGTGCCAGGCGGGCCGCCGGTTGTGCGGCCCCTGCGGATTCGCAATGGATCTTTCAATTTCGTTGTCCTGCCAACAGATTTTTTCTGTCCCTGGGGCTATACTGGAACCATCAAAGGGACCGGGGAACAATGAACCGGGACCCGGAAAAAGGGGAGTGTTCCATTATGAAATTCAAAGTCAATCAGGATACCTGTATCGGATGCGGGCTGTGCGAAGGCACCTGCCCGGCAGTATTCCACATGACGGATGCCGGGGTGGCGGAAGCCATTCCCGATGATGTTCCGGCTGGCGAAGAAGCCAACGCCCAGGCAGCCCTGGAAGGGTGCCCGGTGGGAGCCATTGAAAAGGTGGAAGGATAAAGAAAAAGACCGGCGGCCTGCCGGTCTTTTTTTGTCAGCTGTCAACGGTCAGCGGCCGTTGACAGGGCTGCTGCCCATGCAGCAGCCCCTTTTTTTACAACTTCGGCAGCTTTTCCACTCCCGCCACCGGGCAGTCGTACTGGCCATTGTTCTTGGCCTGGAACTCTTTTTGGGCGGCGGCCAGACGGTCCGGGTCTTCCAGGAGCTTCACCGCGGTCAGGGCGATCACCTTGCCGGCGGTGAGCATCCCCTTCTGGCCGATGGAGGAATTCACCTGGCCGGTTTTGTACCAGGAGTGGCCGGGGGTGCCCATGGCTTCGGTGGCCACGTTGAAATAATAGGTGGGCGCGATGAAGCCCACGTCCCCCACATCCGTGGAGCCGAAATCCAGTTCTTCCCGGTCCGGGTCGAAATCCTTGATATCCGTATCCAGGGGTTGGGCCAGCTTTTCTTCCAGCCGGTCCCGGCCGTACCGTTTCAGGATGGTCTGCTTTTCCTTCTCCTTCATGCTGTCGCTGAAGGAATCGGTAAAGGCTTTGGCCAGGGCAAAGTCCCGGTCATCCCATTTTGGCACCCCGATGGCGTGGAAGGCCTCGGTGGCCGCCTGGGCCAGCACCTGGTTGTTGATGTATTCGGAATAGCCGGATTCCCGTTCCACCGTGACCTGGGTGCCGCAGATAAGGGCTGCTCCCCGGGCCACATCGTCCAGCCGGGGAACGATCTCCTTCACCTGCCGGTAGTAGGGAGCCCGGACCACATAGCGCACCGCGGCATGGTCCTGGACCACGTTGGGTGCCCGGCCTCCCACATCCAGATAAGCGTAGTGGATCCGGGCTTCCATGATCACGTGCTCCCGGAGGTAGTTGGCCCCCACCCCCATGATCTCGCAGGAATCCAGGGCGCTGCGGCCCAGTTCCGGAGCGCCCCCGGCGTGGGAAGTGATGCCCTTGAATTTGTAGGTCCGGCACACGTTGGCGTTCAGATGGGGCGTGGCGGTACGGTTTTCCGGAGCGGGATGCCAGGTAAGGAAGAAGTCCACCCCGTCAAAGGCGCCGTCCCGGGCCATAAAGGCCTTGCCGCTGAGGTTTTCTTCCGCCGGGGTACCGAAATACACCACGGTGCCCGGCTGCCCCGTTGCTTCCAGATAATCCTTCAGGGCCAGGGCGCCGGCCAGGGCCCCGGTGCCCAGCAGGTTGTGGCCGCAGCCATGGCCGGCACATCCTTCATGTTCCGGTTTCTTCACCGGGCAGCCGGCTTCCTGGCTGAGGCCGGGCAGGGCGTCGTATTCTCCCAGGATCCCCACCACCGGTTTCCCCTGGCCCCAGACTCCCTTGAATGCCGTGGGGATGTTCACCAGATTCCGGGTGACGGTGAAGCCGTGGCGCTCCAGAGCCTGGCACAGGGTTTCTGCGGACTGTTTCTCCTCATAGCCCACTTCCGCCAGTTCCCAGATCTGCCGGCTCAGGTCCACCAGTTCGTCCCGGTACCGGCCGTCCACCGCCTGTTCAATGATTTTCTGTGCATCCATACCATGGTCACGCTCCCTTTGTTGCGAAGATGGTTTTATTATAGCACAAAAGAGGGTGCCGCACATTGTGTGCGGTACCCTCTCTGTCAGCAGCACCTTTTACAAATACTTCTTCTCCAGCCGTTCCAGCAGGTCCAGGTAATGGTCCTGGACGCCTTTGGCCTGTTCTTCTTCTTCGAACTTCCGGCTCCTGGCATCCACGTTGCCCAGGTCTTCCGGGCTCAGCTGCCGTTCCGCGAAGGTGTACACCACATTGTTTTCCTTTTCCACGTGGCGTTTCAGCAGCCGGGCATAGCCCATGGCTTCCGTCAGGATATCCAGTTTGTATTCGGTCTTGGGATTCTTTTCGTATTCCTCCAGGGCCGTGACCAGGCTCATCACATGGTCCCGTCCCAGATCGTGTTCCACCAGCATCCCGTGGGTCACCAGGTTGTCCGCCACCCGGCCCAGCTTCTGCACCATCACCGGGAACAGGAACTTCTCTTCCTTCCCGTGGTGGTGCTTATCCGCATAGTTCCGGATGAAATCCACCATCTCCCGGAAGTCGGCCAGGTCCACCGGCTTCCCTTCCAGGATACCGATGGAGGCATGGCGGATCACTTCCAGCATCCGGCTGATGTTGGCGTGTTCCCGGACCATCAGATCAATGGCATAGGTCATGGCACGCCTCCTTTACGCCGCTTTGGGGCGCAGCACATAATGGGTGTGGTCTTCCTGTTCCAGGGTGTAGCCGGTGTTTTCCAGCATCCCTGCCATCATGGCGTCCCGAAGAGCGTAATACACCGCCGGATTCACATCCGCTTCCTGCCAGTAGCCCCCGTGGAGGTCTTCCGTCTGGTCCCAGGTGAAGGCGTCCGGATTCTGGTCCGTCACATTGTTCACCCGGTCGCAGGGCATCCCGTTCAGGAAAGCGTCTTCAAAGGCCCGGTAGATGGCGGAAGCATCGGCATCCGCCCCCAGCGCCCGGTCCCGGCCCACTTCCCGGGCCAGGTCTTCCAGCCGGGGCAGCAGTCCTTCATTGTTGTGGAGCAGGGCGGAAACCAGCTGGGCATAGCGGCCTTCCGCATCGTGGATCCGGCCCTGGAGCCAGCCGTGGATGTTCATGGTATCGATCAGTTCGTCCAGAGGACGGGTTTCTTCTTTCACATAGTCCGCTGCCGGTTTGTCCCCGGTGCTCCAGCCCTGGACTTCCGCTTCTGCGGCGATCCGGGCGATGATGGCTTCCTGGAGCTGGATCTTGCCGTACAGCCAGTGATGGATGGGTCCCAGAAATGCACTCATGGTCTCCCCTCCCCTCAGTCTGCCAGGGCGGCGTTGACGGCAGCCACCACTTTTTCCGGATCCAGCCCATGGACGAAGGCCGCATCCTTCAGGGATTCCATCTGGGAAGAGGGGCATCCCAGGCAGTGCATCCCCACAGCCTGGAGAGCGGGAACCGCTTCCGGATGTTCTGCACAGATCTGTCCAACCAGCATATCGCCCGTGATTTTCTTGGTATTTTCCATTTTCGTTTCCTCCATTGTATGATGATTTTATTCTTTCCAATTTTGTTTGTTGTTTCCTTACAGTTGTTAGTATACTGGAGGAACGAAAAAAGATATGTTGTTAAAACAACATATCTTGATTTTTTTCTTATTCAGTTCCGGGAGTTTCCCCCTCTTCCGGTTTGGGCTCTTCCAGGGCTGCCGGCTGGGGATCCTCCACCCGGTGGGGATACAGCAGGGAATCCCCCCGGCCCGGGATCAAAGCATAGCCGCAGTTCTTCAGGTACCGGTACATGACTTCCACCGTATGGAGCATTTTTTTCCGGGCGTCCTGGTTCAGGTCTTCAGGCCCGGCCGGAGGCGCCATGGGCATCCGCAACACATTGGCCCCGCTCTGGACGCTGAGGATCTGGCCGTGGGCATGGATCCGCCGGATGGACCAGGGAGCCACGATGTTGGCCCGGGGAAACAGGATCCGCAGCACCGCCGTCAGCCGCAGGTATTCTTCCAGGGCCATCCGGTCCTGCTGGTAAAAAGGCGTCCCCTCTTCCGGAAGGAACGGGATCAGGGTGATGGAATGGGGAGCCAGTTCCTGGAGCAGGGTCAGATCCCGGACCAGGTATTCCACCTGTTCGTAGGGCGCCCCCACCAGGAACCCGGTATCCGTTTCATATCCCAGGTCCTTCAGGTCGTTGAAACAGGCGATTTTGGTGGACAGGGCATGGGTGGGCGGATGGAGCCGGGAAAAATGCAGGGGATCCGCGGTCTGGAAGCTGAGGAAGTACCTCTGGGCCCCGGCCTGGTGGAGCCGGTGGTAGGACTGGCGGCTCCGTTCCCCGATGGACAGGCCCAGAGCACAGTCCGGGAACTGCTGCTGCAGGTTCCGGAGCAGGTTGCACATGATCATGTCCGTATAGTAATGGTCTTCCCCGCCCTGGAGCAGGAAGGAACGGATGCCCATCCGGTAGCCCAGTTCGCAGGCCCCCCGGATCTGCTCCCAGTTGAGCCGGAACCGGGGCAGATCGTTGTTTTCCTCCCGGCGACGGCAGAACAGGCAGTTCCGGGGACAGTGGTTGGTGAATTCCAGGACCCCCTGGAAATGGACCTTCCGGTGAAACACGAAGTTCATGGCCTCCTGGGCCCCCCGGAACAGCTTGGCCCGGAGCAGAGGGTCTTCCGTCAGCAGGAGCTCTTTATATTCCTCATCCGTGAGCACGGAATATTCCTTCAGCTTATCCACCAGGTCCACAATGTCCACCCGCCCTTTCGTTTTTTCACAGTACTTCTATTATAAAGCCTGGAGGGGGCTCTTGTCCACCAGGGGCAGGGAGACGGCATGGACCGGAGAGCCCCGGTCCCGGAAGAATTCCACCTGGTGCCGTTCATCGATGAGCAGCCTGAAGGGGGCACGGAACCGGGGTGAGCCGGAAATTGCAGGCCCGGCCGCTGACGGCTGACAAAAGGGGGCCGTGAAAAAATGATTTCTCATCTTTTCACGGCCCCTCATATATGGCGGAAGGGGTGGGATTCGAACCCACGGTCCCTTGCAGGATCGCCAGTTTTCAAGACTGGTGCCTTAAACCGCTCGGCCACCCTTCCATGTACAGAACAGATTAAGTATAGCGTAGAAAAGGAAGGGTTGTCAAGGGCGGGGCGGGGTTCTCTTCTGGCGGGCCGCCCGGCGTGCGGCCCCTACTTCTCCTCCCGGCTGCATTTTTCCGCATCCATGGCCAAGGCGAACATGAGCACGTGGAGGGCGTCGCTGGGGTCCCGGATCTCCATCACATAGGTATCGGAGAGGTGGAACAGTTCCTTGCCGATGGTGGCCACCCAGTTTCCCCGGGCGTCCCGGATGGTGTAGTCCCATTCCAGGAAGTTTCCCTCCACCTGCCAGCCGTTGAAGTCGATGGAAAATTTCGGGGAGAACAGGCTCAGTTTCTTGCTGATCCGGCCGATATGCCGGCCTCCTTCATACAGTTCGAACTTGGGCAGAAAGGTGATGACTTTTTCTTTCACCAGGCCCAGTTCATGGCCCTGGGGATCGCAGATCTTCAAACAGTGGCCCCAGGCCAGCTGGCCTTTCACCACAAAGACGGTATTGCCGTTTTCGTCATAGATGTCATAGCTGTCGAACCAGGAAAAGATTCGTTGGCGGAACAAAAGTTTCATGGCCGCACCTCCTTCTGGGTATTATGGTACCATAAAAAAGAAGGCGCTGTGAAAAAATCATTCACAGCGCCTTAAATTTGCCAGCGTAAGCTGGCTTCCATCGGCTAGAGACTAGTGACTAGAGACTAGTGACTAGAGACTAGTGACTAGAGACTAGTGACTAGAGACTAGTGACTAGAGACTAGTGACTAGAGACTAGTGACTAGAGACTAGTGACTAGAGACTAGTGACGGGGATGTGAAAATCATTTTTTCACATCCCCGTCTTTTTTGTCAGCTGTCAACGGTCAACGGTCAGCTGACCGTTGACAGCCTTTTTTATACTTTCCTTTTCACCGCATCCCTCACGATATCCAGGATGTGGTTCCCTACGGCCTCTTTGCTCATGAGCTCCAGGCTGCGGATTTCACCGCTGGGGAACAGCAGCTTCACCACATTGGTATCGGTGCTGAAACCGGCGCCTTTCATGGTCACGTCGTTGGCCACGATCATGTCCAGGTTCTTTTTCTTCACCTTGGCGGCGGCGTTTTCCAGCAGGTGCTGGGTTTCAGCGGCAAAGCCCACCAGGAACTGGTGCTCTTTCTGCTGCCCCAGCTGCTTCAGGATATCCGGATTCTTGTCCAGGGACAGGGTCAGGGTATCGTCGTTCTTTTTGATCTTCTGTTCTTCCGCATGGTGGGGCCGGTAATCAGCCACGGCAGCGGCCATGATCACCACATCCACCTTCGGATAGGCGGCCAGCACCGCATCCATCATCTCCCGGGTGGTCTCCACGCTCTGGAACTTCACGTTCCGGGGCGCGGGCAGGGCCGTGGGCCCGGATACCAGCAGCACTTCCGCACCCCGGCGGGCGGCGTCCCGGGCAATGGCATAGCCCATTTTTCCGCTGGACCGGTTGCCGATGAACCGGACCGGGTCGATGGCTTCCCGGGTGCCTCCGGCAGTGACCAGCACCCGCAGGCCCCGCAGGTCCCCTTCCCGGCTGGCCAGGAAACCGTCGATGAAGGCTTTGATGTCTTCCGGTTCCGGAAGCCGTCCGGATCCGTTGATCCCGCAGGCCAGGTGGCCGGCGGCGCTGGGCATGATGGTGATCCCATCCTGGCGCAGGGTGGCCAGGTTCCGGACCACTGCCGGATTTTCCAGCATGTTGGTGTTCATGGCCGGACACACGATCTTGGGCCGGTCACAGGCCATCAGGGTGGTGGACAGCAGGTCGTCGGCAATGCCGTTGGCCATTTTTCCGATCATGTCGGCGGTGGCCGGAGCCACCACCATCACATCGCACCAGCGGCCGATGGCCACATGCTCCACGTTGAATTCCGCGTTCCCGGCCCACAGGTCCGTGGCCACCGGGTTGCCGCTGATTTCCTTGAACAGCAGGGGAGAAACCAGGTGGGTGGCCGCGTCGGTCATGATCACCCGCACCTGGGCCCCGGCCTGGACCAGCCGGCTCACCAGGGTCACAGCCTTGTAGGCCGCAATGCCCCCGGTGACTCCCAATGCAATCTTTTTGCCTTCCAGCACTGGTTTTCTCCTTTTATTTCTTCATTTCCTTCAGGTCTTCTTTGGTGGCAATGGTCACCAGGCCTTCGCCGATTTCGTGCAGGGCGATGGATACCGGTTTGTTGGAATCGCATTTCACCAGGGCCGGTGCATGGTCCACCAGCTGCCGGGCCCGTTTGGAAGCCATAATCACCAGAGCGTATTTGCTCCCTACTTTGTCAGCCAGAACATCAATGGAAGGATCAATCATGGTCATAATGCATACTCTCCTTTACTTCTTCTGCGGTTCGCCGCAGTCACAGGTGCCGTTGTGGCAGATTTCATCAACAATATAGTAGGTGCGACCCACCCGCAGGTGTTCCACATCGATGATCTTGCTTACCTTGTCGGTAGCTTTTTCCACTTCGTCGTTGACCACGATGTAGTCATACTTGGACGCATAGGCCAGTTCGCTGGTGGCAGCGCTGAGCCGGCGTTTGATCACGTCCACCGCGTCGGTGCCCCGTTTGTAGATTCGTTTGGACAGTTCATCCAGGGAAGGAGGCACGATAAACACGAACACCCCGTCGGGATAGCTTTTCTTCACCTGGAGGGCCCCCTGGGGGTCGATTTCCAGGATCACGTCCAGCCCTTCCGCCAGTTTGTCCAGCACATACTGCCGGGGGGTGCCGTAATAGTTCCCGTATACGGAAGCGTGTTCCAGCAGGCCTCCGTTTTTGATCATTTCTTCGAACTCATCCCGGGTCTTGAAGAAATAGTTCACCCCGTCCACTTCCCCGTTCCGGGGCTGGCGGGTGGTGCAGGACACCGAGTAGGCCATGTGGTCCCGTTTTTCCCGGAGCCGGGCGCAGATGGTGCCTTTGCCGGCACCGCTGGGGCCGCTGAGCACCAGCAAGATTCCCTGAGGTTTATTCATTGGGTTCCTCCTTTTCTTCTGCAGCCGTATCCTCATCGTCTTCCGGAGTGGCAAACCGGTTGGCGATGGTTTCCGGCTGGAGGGCGGACAGGACGATATGGCCGCTGTCCATAATCAATACGGCTCTGGTCCGCCGTCCGTAGGTGGCGTCGATGACCACGCCCTTGTCACGGCCGTCCTGGACGATCCGCTTGATGGGGGCGCTGTCCGGTCCGATGATGGTGATGACACGCTGACCGGAGACCATGTTGCCAAAGCCGATGTTGATCATTTTGATGTCCATAGATGATTTCTCTCCTACTCTTATTGTATATTCTGGATCTGTTCTCTTACCTTCTCGATTTCACTTTTCATATCCACAATGGTCTGGATGATCCGGGCATCCCCGGCCTTGGAGGCAATGGTATTGGCTTCCCGGTTCATCTCCTGGACCAGGAAATCCATCCGCCGTCCCACAGGTTTCTCTTCCCGGAGCAGCTGCCGGAACTGGGCTAGATGGCTGTGGAGCCGGACGGTTTCTTCCGTCACGTTCACCCGGTCCGCATAAAGGGCCGCTTCCTGGATCACCCGGCCCTCGTCCAGGGGCCCGGCCCCCGCTTCCTGGAGCAGGTCCCGGAGCTGGGATGTAATCCGTTCCCGGTACTCCTTCACCGTTTCCGGAGCCCGGGCTTCGATGATGCCCAGCTGCCCTTCAATGGTGCCGATCCGCCGTTCCAGATCCGCCTCCAGCTGGGCCCCTTCCGTCTGGCGCATGGCCAGGAGATGGTCCAGGGCCGTATCCACAGCCTGTTCCATGGCCGGCCAGAACCGGTCCAGATCAAGGGCGGCATCTTCCGGCACCAGGACCCCTTCACAGCCGGCAATGAAAAACAGGTCCTGCCGGGCCCCCTCTTCCGAAGGTCCCAGCAGGCAGGCAAGTTCTTTCAAACTATCATGATAAGCTTTTGCCAGACCTTTGTCAACTTTTACCTGACGGCCTTCCGTCCCGGTATATTCCGCCGTAATGAACACATCGGCGTGGCCCCGGCTGATCCGGTCCAGGATTTGCTTCCGGATGCGGTTTTCCACCGGGTTCAGGAACCGGGGCAGCCGCAGGGCCAGCTCCGCATACCGGTGGTTCACGGTCTTGATCTCGATCTGGAAGGAAAAATCTTCCAGATCACAGGTGCCCCGGCCGTAGCCGGTCATGCTCTGGATCATGGCTCCTCCCTCCTCAGTTCATGGCCGGCAGCTTCAGGACGAATTCCCGGGTGCCCGCGTATTCATCGGTGGCCGCCAGCACCATGGTCCGCTGGGGATCCAGTTTGGACAGGTCGAAATAGACGAAGTACTGGAGATCCCACACATTGTTGTCCTCCAGCTCCCCGCTGTTCTTGTTGAGGATCTGCATATCCCGCTGGGAAGCGCTGTTCAGGTTGCAGGCATAGGGTTCCAGCACGTTCCGGCCCTGGTACATCCGCAGCTTCAGGTTCCGGGGCTCCAGCTTCACACTGGTGCTCAGGTTCAGGCCCAGGGCCAGCACCCCGTCGTACTGTTTGGCCACCTTCATTCCCTGGGGCACGCTGGGGGTGCCTCCGTCGGCGGCGGTCTGCCGGGCGTCCACGGCGGCGGTCAGGAAGGGGGTATAGACCACCGCCCGTTCCCGGAGCCCGTAAGGGTTCCGCTGCTTCCGGTCGTAGACGGTCCAGGGTGCCAGCAGTTCGCCCAGGGAGGCCCCTTTCCGTTCCGTCCCGTAGACCTGGGCCGCCTGGATGGTGGCGGGGGTCAGGGGCAGCATGGCGAAGGCGGGCTGGGCAAACAGCAACAGGGCTGCCGTAAGGTAACCGGTTTTTTTCATGGTATCCTCTCCTCTATGGTTTGACCGAAAAGTCCTGTACGGTTTATACTAATCAATATATTATAACGAATTTAACGAAACCGTGCAAATTTTGGAGGAAACCATGAATCTGGAAGGCATTACCCTGCAGCTCCTGACCCGGGAACTGACCGCTGCCTTAAGCGGCGGCAAAATATACAAGATCTTCATGCCCAGCCGTTCTTCCCTGCTGCTGCAGGTGAACCGGCAGAGCCGTACCGTGAATCTTTTCATCGACATGAACGGGGCCTCCCCCCTGATCACCCTGCCGGAGACCCTGCCGGAGCGGCCGGACCTGCCCCCCAGCTTCTGCATGCTGCTGCGGAAGCACCTGGAGGAAGGCCGGATTGCCAAGGTGACCCAGGCCGGCCTGGACCGGGTGCTGACCCTGGATGTGGATCTCATCGGGGCGGAGCGGAAGATCATCACCAAAAAGCTGATCCTGGAGCTTACCGGGAAAAACAGCAACATCATCTTCACCGACGAAAAGGGCATCATCCTGGATGCCCTCCGACACATCGGCAAGGCCCAGAGCCGGGTCCGGCAGATCCTGCCCAACCTGCCCTACCAGCTGCCCCCCGCCCAGGAAGGGCTGGATTTCCTCACCGCCGACCCCCACGCCATCCGGAAAGCCGCCCTGGCCCAGGGGGATGTGTCCCTGGTCCAGGGGCTGATCGCCGCTACCCAGGGCATCGGCAAATACACCGCCCAGGAAGTGGAGCTGCGCAGCGGCTTTACGGGTCGGATGAACCTGATGGACCTGACCGCCGCCCGGAAGGTGGAAGAAGCCATCGGGGGCATCCAGCAGGAGATCCGCCAGCGGCTGGAAGGCATGGACCCCACGGTGACGGCCCAGATCGACAGCCGGAACCGGATGAAGAACCTGGTGCCCTACGCCCCCCTGGCCCATCCGGAATGGACCCGGAAGGTGTTCCCCTCCCTTTTGGCGGCCCAGGCCTACAGTGCGTCCCTGATCCCGGTCCAGATCCCGGAAAAGGACCTGCTCACCAAAGTGGTGGCCAGCCAGGAAGCCAAAACGGAAAAGAAGCTGAAATACCTGGCCCAGGACCTGGCCAAAGCGGAGAATGCCGAGGGCCAGAAGATCATGGCGGACACCCTGATGGCCTACGGATGGTCCCTGAAAAAGGGTCTCACTTCCTGCGAACTGGACAGCCTGTACGACGGGAAAAAACTGAAGATTGCCCTGGCCCCGGAACTGACCCCCATGGAAAATGCCCAGGCCTACTACAAACGGTACAACAAGTACAAACGGGCGGTGGGCGAGATCCGGCAGCAGCAGCAGGAAGCCCGGGACCTCCTGGACTATCTCCAGAGCCTGGAGGTATCCCTGGAGACCGCCTCCACCAAGGGGGAAATCGCCGAAATCAAGCAGGAGATCATCTCCCTTGGTCTCCTGCCCCAGCCCCGGAAGAAACAGCCTTCCCAAAATCGTTCCACCCCTCTCAGGGTCCAGCTCACCCCGGACACCTTCCTTTATATTGGAAAGAACAACCGGCAGAACGATTACGTGACCTTCAAGCTGGGACGGGGCAGTGACCTGTGGTTCCACGCCAGGAACATCCCCGGTTCCCATGTGATCCTGAAGACCACCCTGCCCCAGCCCCGGGAAGATGACATCCTGTCCGCCGCCCGGCTGGCCGCCGGATACAGCAAGGGCCGGAACGCCGACCGGGTGCCGGTGGATTATGTGGAGAAACGGATGGTGAAAAAGCCTTCCGGAGCCAAGCCCGGGTTCGTGATCTACACCGGCCAGACCACCCTTTTTGTTAAACCCTGTACAACTGTCCACGTTGGAAACGACTGATTTCCGTTTTTGTTGACACTCCCCTGCTCCCGTGTTACAGTATTGGTTATATTACGGCGACAATGCCAGTATATGAGGGAAAAGAGGAATACTATGAAAAGCACAACTGTGAAAAAAGGTTCCACCAGGGCAGCCCACCGCTCCCTGTTCTATGCCATGGGTTATACGGAAGAGGAGCTGAAGAAGCCCCTGATCGGCATCTGCAATGCCCAGAATGAAATCATTCCCGGCCATATGGATCTGGACCGGATCGCCAAGGCCGTGAAATACGGCGTGCTGGAAAACGGCGGCACCCCCATTGAATTCCCGGCCATCGGCATCTGCGACGGCATCGCCATGGGCCATGACGGGATGAAATATCCTCTGGCCAGCCGGGAACTGGTGGCGGACAGCATCGAAGCGGTGGCCAACGGCCATGCCTTTGACGCCCTGGTGCTGATCCCCAACTGCGACAAGATCGTCCCCGGGATGCTCATGGCGGCAGCTCGTCTGAACATCCCCACCGTGGTGGTCAGCGGCGGCCCCATGCTGCCAGGCCGGTACCAGGGCCGGGACATCAGTGTCAGCACCGTGTTCGAAGCCGCCGGCCGTTTTGAAGCCGGGGCCATCAGCAAGCAGGAACTGTCCGCCATCGAACACTGTGCCTGCCCGGGCTGCGGCTCCTGCGCCGGCCTCTTCACCGCCAACACCATGAACTCCCTGACGGAAGTGCTGGGCATGGGCCTGCCGGGCAACGGCACCATCCCCGCCGCCTACCAGGGGGCCCGGATTGCCCTGGCCAAACAGGCCGGGAAACAGGTGATGGAAATGCTGGAAAAGAACATCCGGCCCCGGGACATCATGACCGCCAAAGCCTTCAAGAACGCCATCACCGTGGATATGGCCATGGGCGGTTCCACCAACACCTGCCTCCATCTGCCGGCCATCGCCCATGAAGCGGGAGTGGACCTGACCCTGGAAGAATTCGATGAAATCAGCAAGAAGACCCCCTACCTGACCAAGCTGAGCCCCGGGGGCACCTTCCACATGGTGGATGTGGAGGAAGCCGGCGGCATCCGCGCGGTGATGAACGAACTGGCCAAGCACGGACTCATTGAAAAGGACTGCCTCACCGTCACCGGCAAGACCGTGGGCCAGAACATCAAGGGAGCCAAGATTCTCCGTCCGAAAGTGATCCACACGGTGAAGGACCCCATCCGGAAAACCGGGGGCATCGCCGTGCTGAAAGGCAACCTGGCCCAGGACTGCTCCGTGGTGAAGGAAAGCGCCGTGGCTCCGGAAATGCTGAAACATTCCGGTCCGGCCCGGGTGTTCAACTCCGAAGACGAAGCCATCGAAGCCATCGTGGGCAAGAAGATCAACCCGGGTGACGTGGTGGTAATCCGCTACGAAGGGCCCAAGGGCGGCCCGGGTATGCGGGAAATGCTGAACCCCACCGCCGTGATCACCGGCATGGGCCTGGGCAAATCCGTGGCCCTGCTCACCGACGGCCGGTTCTCCGGAGCCACCCAGGGGGCCTGCATCGGCCACATCTCCCCGGAAGCCCGGGAAGGGGGCAACATCGCCCTGGTGGAAGAAGGGGACATCATCGATATCGATATCCCCAACCGGACCCTGAACGTCCGGGTCAGCGACGAAGAGCTGGCCAAACGGAAGGAAAACTGGGTCTGCCCGCCCCCCAAGGTGAAGAAGGGCTACCTGGCCCGGTACGCTTCCCTGGTGTCCTCCGCGGCACAGGGTGCGGTGCTGAAGTACAATTGATAAAAAAAAGACTGGCGCCTGGGCGCCAGTCTTTTTTTGTCAGTGGTCAGCGGCTGCAGCCTATGCTGCAGCCCCTTTCTTCGCTCTCCTTTCCAGATCTCGCATCACCCACTGCCAGGCGCACCAGCCGAAGATGCCGGCGGCCAGCCAGGCCATGGGGTCGCAGGCGGCGGAGATGGCGTAGCTGTGGGTCTTCATGCCCACCAGGGCGGTGAGGCCCCGGGCGGCCAGTTCGATCACCCCGCACAGGGTGGGCGCCAGGGCGTACCCCACCCCCTGCATGGCGTTCCGGTAGATGAAGATCATGCTGAGGGGCAGGTAGAACCACATGGCAATGTCCCCGTAGGTCCGGGCCCAAGGCAGCAGGGCCGCGGCATCCACGTCCCCGGAGAAGAAGAAGCCGGTCAGGAAGGGCAGCAGGTAGTGGAGCACCACCGCCGCCAGCAGGGAATACAGGGCCATCATCCGGAGGCCCTTTTTCACTCCTTCCCGGATCCGCCCCAGGTCCCCTTTCCCGAAGTTCTGGCCCGCATAGGTGGCCATGGTCTGGCCCATGGACAGGCACCCCTGGGTCAGCAGCATGGACACCTTGGAGGCCGCCGTATAGGCCGCTGCCGCCGTGGAACCGAACAGGTTGATGGCCGCCTGGGCGATCATGATCCCGGAGGCGGTGATGGAAAACTGGAGGGCCATGGGCACCCCCATCCGCAGCTGTTCCCGGGTCTCATGGGCGTAGAGCTTCCAGTCTTCCCGCCAGGGCACCAGCACCGGCACCTTCTGCACAATGTAGAGAATGCACAGGAGCACGGAGATTCCCTGGCTCACCACCGTGGCCAGGGCCGCCCCGGCCACCCCCATGTGAAACTGGATGATGCAGAGAAGATCCAGCCCCACATTGAGGCAGGCGGAGAACACCAGGAAAAACAGCGGTGCCTTGCTGTTCCCCACGGACCGGAGGAACACGGAGGCCATGTTGTAGAACACATTGGTGAACAGCCCCTGGAAGATGATGGTGATGTAGGCCCGGGCGTCCTCCATGATATCCGCCGGGGTGTTCAGGAGATCCAGGAGCCAGGGCACGGCGGCGGTGCTCAAAAGTGTCATGGCAGCAGAGAGCAGCAGGGCCAGCAGGGTGCCGTTGGCCACGCTCCGCCTGACCCCCGCTTCGTCTTTGGCCCCGAACCGCTGGGAGGTCAGGATGCCGAAGCCGGCGGTGATCCCCAGGGCAAAGCCCAGCACCAGGAACATCAGGGTGCCGGTGGAACCCACCGCCGCCAGGGCCCCGGCCCCCACATACCGGCCCACGATGATCATGTCCGCCATGTTGTACAGCTGCTGGAACACATTGCCCACGAACATGGGGAACAAAAAATGGAGGATGATGGGGACGATGGGTCCCCGGGTCATGTCTTTTTGCATAATGATTCAGTACCTCTGTCAATGGCCGAAGGAAAGGACCCGTCTTTATGAGAGACGGGTCCTTAGTGATTGATGGGATGGCAGAACCGTAGGGGCCGCAGGCCCGGCGGCCCGTTATGCACAACAGCCGGCCGTTGGGCGGGCTGCCCGGCGTGCAGCCCCTACGGTGCCGATTTCCCATGCAAAAAATTTGCCTGCAAATTTCTCCTGCGGCAATTGACCGCTGACAAAGGATACGGCTATGCCGCATCCTTTAGCACAATTTCGCGCCGGCGGGGATATGGGGATCCAGCATCAGGAGATGGAGTTTCCGTTCTTCCCCTTCCATATGTTCCGCGCTGAGCAGCATCCCGCAGGATTCGATGCCCATCATCTTCCGGGGCGGCAGGTTGACAATGGCCACGCAAGTCTTGCCGATCAGCTCTTCCGGTTCGTAGTAGGCCTTGATTCCGCTGAGGATGGTCCGGTCGGTGCCGGTACCGTCGTCCAGGGTGAACTGGAGCAGCTTCTTGCTCTTGGGCACGGCGAAGCAGTCCTTCACCTTCACCACCCGGAAATCGCAGTCCGCAAACTTGTCGAAGTCCACATAGTCGGTGAAGAGGGGTTCGATGGTTACGTTGGAGAAGTCGATCTTCTCGGGAGCCACCGTTGTGAATGCCGGTGCAGCGGCAGTTTCCCCGGCTGCAGCAGCAGGAGCGGCGGCAGGAGCCTTGGGAGCTTCGTTCTTCCCGCCGTCCAGGGGCTTCATGGTGGGGAACAGCAGCACGTCACGGATGGAGACGGCCCCGGTGAGGAACATCACCAGACGGTCGATGCCGATGCCCAGGCCCCCTGTGGGAGGCAGGCCGTGCATCAGGGCGTTGATGAAGTCTTCGTCCATCATGCCCGCTTCGTCATCCCCCGCGTTCCGTTCTTCCACCTGCTTTTCGAACCGTTCCTTCTGGTCCAGGGGATCGTTCAGTTCGGTAAAGCCGTTGCACAGTTCCCGGCCGAAGATGTACCCTTCGAAACGGTCGGTGATTTCCGGATCCGCCGCGCTGCTCTTGGCCAGCGGGGAGATTTCCTTGGGATGGCCGGTGATGAAAATGGGCTGGATCAGGTTCTTTTCCACGAATTCATCGAAGAAAGCGTTGATGATCTTACCCACACCCCAGGCGGGTTCCACTGCCACGCCGGCCTCCCTGGCCAGCTGCCGGGCCGTTTCCACGTCCTTCACCCCGGTGAAGTCCTTGCCGCTGTATTTCTTCACAGCGTCGATCATGGTCATCCGGGGCCAGGGACCGGTCAGGTCGATTTCCGTGCCTTCATACTGGATTTTCAGGGTCCCCAGGACCTTTTCCGCACAGGTGGTGACGATCTTTTCCGTCAGGTCCATCATGGTGTTGAAATCCCCGAAGGCTTCATAGCATTCCAGGGTGGTGAATTCCGGGTTGTGTTTGATGTCCATCCCTTCGTTCCGGAACACCCGGCCCAGTTCGTACACCCGTTCCAGACCCCCTACCACCAGACGCTTCAGGTTCAGTTCCGTGGCGATCCGCAGGTACAGATCGATGTCCAGGGCATTGTGATGGGTAATGAAGGGCCGTGCGGTGGCGCCCCCGGAAATGGTGTTCAGCACAGGAGTCTCCACTTCCAGGTAGCCCTGGTCGTCCAGCACCTGCCGGATGCATTTGATGATCTGGGTCCGTTTCACGAACACGTCCCGGACTTCCGGGTTCACGATCAGATCCACATACCGCTGACGGTAGCGGATTTCCTTATCCTTCAGCCCATGCCATTTTTCCGGCAGGGGTTTCAGGGCCTTGGAGAGGAATTCCAGTTTCTGGACCCGGATGGAGGGTTCTCCCATGTGGGTCTTGAAGACAGGGCCTTCCACCCCCACGATGTCCCCGATATCCAGCAGTTTCACCACGCTGTAGGCATCTTCGCCCATTTCGTCCTTCCGGACGTACAGCTGGATCTTGCCTGTCTTGTCCTGGAGATCCATGAAACAGGTCTTGCCATGGCCCCGGATGGCCAGGAGACGGCCGGCCACTTTCACCACGGTGCCTGCGGCTTCCATGGCTTCCACCTGGTCGTGGACCTCTTTGGTGTGGTGGGTCCACTGGTAGGCATGGCCGAAAGGCCGGATGCCCTTTTCTTCCAATTTATGCATTTTGTCCAGACGGACCTGCATCTGCTCGCTGACGTCTTCGTCCGCCAGGGCTTCCTTCTCTACGTCCGGTTGGTTCTTCTTTTCGTCGGACATGAAATTCCTCCTGCTCTCTCTGTATTCGAAATTATTTGGCGGCCTTGTCGGCGGCTTTCTTCTTGCTGCCGGGACGGCTTACCGCCACGATCTTGTAATCCAGTTCGCCGATGGGGGTGGTGACCTTCACCACAGCGCCCACTTTCTGGCCCAGGATGGCTTTGCCCACCGGGGATTCGTTGGAGATCCGGGGCGGTTCGGCCATGGGGTCGGCTTCGGTGGTCCCCACTACGGTATATTCTTCCTGGTCATGGGTTTCCATGTCTTCGATCTTCACTTTGCAGCCCAGGGATACCACGTTTTTGGTAATGTCCGTATCCTTGATGATCTGGGCGTTCCGAATCATGTTTTCCAGGGTCAGGATCCGACCTTCCACAAAGGCCTGTTCGTTTTTGGCATCGTCATATTCGGAGTTTTCGCTGATGTCCCCGTAGGAAATGGCGACTTTCAGCCGTTCGGCAACCTGCTGCCGTTTCTCGGACCGGAGGTAATCCAGTTCGTCTTCTAATTTTTTGAGACCCTCTTCGGTCAAAATTGTTTGTTCAGCCATGTTTCACGACTCCTTTATAGGCTTTTTGGCTACTACCATATCTTGTAAATTATAGAGTTTTTCCCGGGGGTTGTCAATGGGAAAGGGCCGCTGCAGGGGCAGCCGGCCTGTCAACGGTCAGCGGTCGACGGCCGATGGAAGCCAAACACGGCTGGCGTTTGGCCCGGAACAGAAACGCAGCCCGGATTCCTTCCTCCACCCATTGACCTCCCTCCGGTGACCGGTGACAAGGTTTCCCTCACCCCGCCATCCCGGCCAGGACCGCCAGGAAGGCCAGGTTGGCCAGGGTGAAGATTTTCAGATAGTAGCCCTGGAGCCAGGGGTAACGGCGGACGTAGAAGCCGTAGGAGATCAGACTGGCCATGGAGGCGATCAGGGTGCCCAGGCCCCCGATGTCCGTGCCCAGCACCAGGGCTTTCCCGTTGTCCGTGAACCCGGACAGCAGCACCGCCGCCGGCACATTGCTGATTACCTGGCTGGCCAGGAGGGCGGTGAGGAATTCCCGCCCCTCCAGGAACCCGATCAGCAGCTGCCGGAAGGCCGGCACCTGGCCCAGGTTCCCGATCAGCACGAAGAAGGCCACAAAGGTGGCCAGCAGGGGAAGATCCACCCACCGGAACCACCGGGGCCGGTACAGCAGGATGGTCAAAGTCACCACCCCCAGGGTGAGCCTCCAGTCCATGATCCGGGCCACGGTGAGAAGGCACAGGAGGAACAGGCCCCCCAGGACCCGTTCCTCTCTCACCGGCCGCCGGTTCCCCTTCTGTCCGGCTTCTCCCCTCCCCCCTTTCTCCAGGGGGCGGCGGGGGATCCAAAAGACCACCCCCAGCGCCAGCAGGACCAGGGAGGCCAGGGTGTAGGGCAGCAGCAGGGTGAGGAATTCTCCCAGGTCCATCTGATACCGGAAGTACAGGTACAGGTTCTGGGGATTCCCCACCGGGGTCACCATGCTCCCCAGGTTGGCGGCCAGGGTCTGGAGCACGATGACCCGGGCCGCCTGTTTTTCCGTCCCCTGCCCTTCCAGGGACAGCAGGGCAAAGGGGACGAAGGTGAGCAGGGCCACGTCGTTGGTGACCCACATGCTCCCGAAGAAGCAGGCGAACACCAGCACCGCCCCCAGCTGCCGGGTATCCTGGAGACGGCCCAGGAGATGGTCCAGGAGACGGTCGAAGAAACCCGTTTCCCGCAGGCCCCCGATCACCGCCATCAGGCAGAACAGGATGGCCAGCACCGGCACATTGAGGACCTCCAGCAGGGCCCCGGAAGGAGGCACCACCCAAAAAGACAGCAAAGCCCCAGCCGAGGCCAGGAAAAGGACGGGGTTGGAGCGGAGGAAATGGAACAGGGATGGCATGGGAAACTCCTTTTTTCACAAAAAAGAACCCGCCCCCAAAAAAGGCGGGTTCTTTCCTTTGGCAGTTGACAGCTGACCGGATGCTGCCCCGGCAGCATCCCCTTTATATCCTTACAGCAGCCCTTTCACCGCGGCCAGCACGCCGTCGAAGTTGATGGCGTGGGTCACTTCGGGGACGTATTCCACGTAGGTCACCTTGTCGTTTTTGTCCACAACCACCACGCCCCGGGCTTCCAGCCGCAGGCCGTCCATCAGGAAGCCATAGTTCTTCCCGAAATCAGCGTCCCGGTGATCGGACAAAGTCACCACATTTTCCACCCCGGCGGCACCGCACCACCGGGCCTGGGCAAAGGGCAGGTCCATGGAAACGGTGAGCACCACCACATCAGGGGACAGGCCGGTCACATCCTGGTTGAACCAGCGGGTCTGGGCATCGCACACCCCGGTATCCAGGGAGGGCACCACGGAGATCACCTTGATCTTCCCTGCGTAATCCTTCAGGGTCTTTTCTCCCAGTTTGTTGTCCAGCAGTTTGAAATCCGGAGCCTGCTGGCCCACTTTCACTTCCGGCCCCACCAGGGCCACAGGGTTGCCGGCAAAATTCACAGTCCGTTTTTCCATAGTATATTCCTCCTCTGTTCGTACAGATCAAATCTTGTTGATGGATATAGTATAGCATTTTAAGAATGATTCGTAAATAGGATTTCTGTGCAAAAAAGGGGTTGCTGCACATTCCGTACAGCAACCCCTTTTTTTACCGCCTGACGGCTTCTTCTTACATCATGCCCGGCATGCCGCCGCCCATGGCAGGAGCGGGAGCAGCGCCTTTTTCAGCCGGTTTGTCGGCTACTACGGCTTCCGTGGTCAGGATCATGGAAGCGATGGAAGCGGCGTTCTGGAGAGCAGAACGGGTCACTTTGCAGGGATCCACGATACCGGCTTTGATCATGTCCACATATTCTTCGGTGGCAGCGTTGAAGCCGGTGCCCTTGGCAGCCTTCTTCACGGCTTCCACGATGACGGCCCCTTCCAGACCGGCGTTGCTGGCGATCTGCCGTACCGGTGCTTCAATGGCCCGTCTTACGATATCGATACCGGTCTTTTCGTCCCCTTCAGCCTTGGCTTCCAGTTCATCCAGTACCGGCTGTACCTGCAGCAGGGCAGTGCCGCCGCCGGCCACAATGCCTTCCGCCACAGCAGCACGGGTGGCGTTCAGGGCATCTTCGATACGCAGTTTCTTGTCTTTCAGTTCGGTTTCGGTGGCAGCCCCAACCTTGATTACGGCTACGCCGCCGGACAGTTTGGCCAGGCGTTCCTGGAGTTTTTCCTTGTCGAACTGGGAAGTGGTTTCAGGGATCTGGGCCTTGATGGAAGCCACCCGGTCAGCCACGGCCTGTTTGTCGCCGCCGCCGTCCACGATGGTGGTCATGTCCTTGGTCACCCGTACCTGACCGGCAGTACCCAGGTCAGCCAGGGTAGCGCTGTCCAGTTTCCGGCCCACTTCTTCACTGATCACGGTGGCACCGGTCAGGGTGGCGATATCCTGCAGCATGGCCTTCCGGCGGTCACCGAAGCCAGGAGCCTTCACAGCTACAGCCTTGAAGGTGCCACGCAGACGGTTCACAACCAGGGTGGCCAGGGCTTCGCCTTCCACGTCTTCAGCGATGATCAGCAGTTCACGGCCCTGTTGCACCACTTTTTCCAGTACGGGCATAATGTCGTTGATCAGAGTGATCTTCCGATCCGTAATGAATACGTACGGATTGCTCATAACGGCTTCCATCTTGTCCGGATCCGTTACCATGTAGGGGGAGATGTACCCACGGTCGAACTGCATGCCTTTCACGGTTTCCAGGGAAGTTTCCATGGTCTTGGATTCTTCCACGGTGATGACCCCGTCGTTGCCCACTTTTTCCATGGCATCGGCGATCAGGCCGCCGATTTCTTCGTCACCGGCGGAAATGGAGGCAACCTGTGCCTTTTCTTCCTTGGTGCTTACGGTCTTTGCGCTCTTCTTCAGTTCGTCCACCAGGGCATCGGTGGCTTTCTTGATCCCTTTCTTCAGGACCATGGGGTTGGCACCGGCCACCACGTTCTTCATCCCTTCATGGACGATGGACTGGGCCAGGACCGTAGCGGTGGTGGTCCCATCGCCGGCGATGTCGTTGGTCTTGGTGGCTACTTCACGGACCAGGGCGGCGCCCATGTTTTCGAACGGATCTTCCAGTTCGATGTCCTTGGCAATGGTCACCCCATCATTGGTGATGGTGGGAGAACCGAATTTCTTTTCCAGTACAACGTTCCGGCCTTTGGGCCCCAGGGTTACCTTTACGGCATCAGCCAGGGCATTGACACCGCGTTCCAGGCCGCGGCGGGCATCTTCATCAAATTTAATCAGTTTAGCCATTCTAATCGACTCCTTAATTCCAGATAATGTACGGTTTGGTATCTTCTACCAGAAACGGGACGGAGGAAAGCGTTCAGTCTTCCACAACCGCCAGGATATCGCTGTCTCTCAGGATGATGTAATCTTTCCCGTCCAGGGTTACATCACTGCCGGAGTATTTGGCGAATACCACCACATCCCCTGCCTTCACTTCGGAAGGAACCCGGGTGCCGTTTTCCATGAGACGGCCGGTGCCTACGGCAACCACTTTGCCGGTCTGGGGTTTGTCCTTGTGGGCAGTATCCGGCAGATAAATGCCGCTGCTGGTTTTTTCTTCTTGTACAATGGGTTCAACTACAACATGATCATCCAAAGGTTTTAACATCTTACGTATCCCCTTTCATTCTATGAGCAATGGGTTGTTTGTGATTTTTATTAGCACTCATTTCGCTGGAGTGCTAACTACAGTATCTATAATAGCATGTTTCCAAAAAAAATCAAGCCCTTTGACTATTTTTTGTCAAAAGGCCTGAAAACTTTTTTCTGCAAGGTCCGGATCACCTGGTCATACCGGTCCGGATCGTGGGGCAGCAGGCAGCCGCTGCAGTCCTTGGCGCCCCCGGAGAGACGGGTGAACTCCCCGCCGCAGTCCGGCACCAGGTACAGGGGACAGAAGCAGAACAGGCAGTTGAACCGTTCCGGATCCGCTCCCTGGTGGCAGGGAAAGAATTCGCACTGCCGGTGGGCAAAGAACTTGTACCGGCTGCTCATGGTTCCGCCTGGTTCCGGTAGGCCCGGGCCAGGTTTCCGAATTCCTCCATGGTCAGGGATTCTCCCCGGCGCTTCCCGTCGATGCCGGCTTCCGCCAGCAGCTGCTGCACCTGGTCACCGGAAAGCCCCAGGTTCTTCAGGCAGTTGCTGAGCATCTTCCGCCGCTGGGAAAAGGCCGCCTTCACTACCCGGAAAAACACTTTGGCGGGCACGTCCACCGCCGGATGTTCCCGTTTCTCGCAGACCACCACCATGGAATCCACCCTGGGGGCGGGCATGAAGTCCCGGGCGGGCACCGGGATGGCCAGTCTGGGCCGGGAATAATACTGGAGGGCCAGGGACAGGGGGCCGTAGTCCTTCCCTCCCGGAGAAGCGATCATCCGCTCCGCCACTTCCTTCTGGACCATCACCACCAGTCTTTGGAGGGGAAGATCCTCTTCCAGCAGGGCGAAGATGATGGGGGTGGTGATGTAATAGGGCAGGTTGGCGGCCACCGTAAAGGGCCGGTGCTTCGTCACTGCTCCCAGGTCCACCTTCAGCACGTCCCCGGGGACGATCTCCACATTGTCATACCCTTCCAGGGTTTTGGCCAGCACCGGCAGCAGGGTCCGGTCGATCTCCACGCTTTTCACCTGAGCCCCGGTTTCCGCCAGGGCCTGGGTCAGGGTGCCGATCCCCGGTCCGATTTCCAGCACCAGGTCCCCGGGGCCCACCTGGGCTTCCCGGGCGATGCCCCGGACCACCTGCTCATTGATCAGGAAATTCTGGCCGAATTTCTTCTTGGCCCGGAGGCCGAATGTATCGAGGATGTACCGGGTCACGTCCCGGCTGGCGATCACTGGATGCAGCATACCTTATTTCCCTTCCCCTTCGATTTCTGCCAGGGCGGCCTGGAATTCCTCCCGGGTCACCCCGTAATTGTTCAGCCGGTTCACCATCTGTTTGGCATTGCCGTAGCCAATGCCCAGGATGGCCCCCAGTCTGTCCCGCCGGGCCACTGCCTCCGGCGACCCGGACAGCCCGGAAACAAACAAGTCCCGAGAGGAAAATTCCTTTCGGGGCTTCATTTCCTGGAAACGGACCCTGGACAGGGCTTTGCGGATGGCTTCGGGCCGGGCCTGTTCGATGCCCACGTCATGGTGGGCCAGGGCCTCCGCCTTGGGCACAAAAGCCTGTCCGGCCTGGGGAAAGCGCTCCGTCAAAAACTTGCGGATCCTCTCCCCCGCGCCGTCGGGATCAGTCATGATGATGATCCCCCGTTTCCTGTAGGCTGCTTCGATCCGGGCCAGCGTATAGGGAGCCAGGGTGAACCCGCCGGTCTCGATGGTTTCGGCATCCACTGCCTTCTTCACCGCCACGGTATCCATCTTGCCTTCTACTACCAGCACTTCTTTCAGCACGATTTTCTCCTGTCTGTCATTCCAAGAAATATACGGTCACGTCCCGCCGGCCCCAGGAAATGGCATCGCCATAATCTTCCATGAACAGGTCGATGGTGTTCCCGTTGATGGCGCCGCCGCAGTCCGCCGCCACAGCAAAGCCGTAGCCGGGGATGTACATGCGGGTGCCGTAGGGGATCACGTCCGGATCCACGGCCACTACCCCATGATAGGGGACCACGCCGGTGGAGGTGAGTCCTGTGCCGCTGCCTTCCGCCAGGGTGTAGGCCGAAGCCTCCACCGTCCGGGCGGAGCGGTAACGGACGAAACCACGGGAGGTTTCGATCATATTCAGGTTGTTCCCCGTACCCACTTCCACGATTTCTGAAACAGGTTCCGCAACGACCTCCCTGTGGAGTTCCTGTCTCACCGTTTCACTGCCCACCCTGATTTCCCGGTAGGTGACTTTTTCCACCCCGTTCTGGCCGGCAGAGATCACGTTCTGTCTGCCACGGGGCAGGTTGTCATTGTTCCGCATCTCCACTTCATAGGGGATTTCCCGGGTTTCGGTGGCCAGTTTGTTGGTGGGAGAAATGATGTGGATGGTCATGTCCGGGGTCACTTCCGTGTCCAGTCCCGGGTAGACCTGGAATCCACTGTAGTCCACTCCCACAGCATTCAATACATCTCGCACAGTTTTGCGTCCAATGGTATATTCGGTGGTTCTTCCCGCTTTCCATACTTTTACAGGCATGGCCCGTACCACTTCGATGGTGGCTCCGTCGCTGATTTTTTCATCGCCGACCAGTTCATATCCGTCGGCTTTCTGAAGAACGACACCGGCTTCTTCCAGGGCACCCTGAACCGTCAGGGCTCTGGTCTTCAGATTGATGGTCTGTCCGTCCACTTTAATGCTTACGGTCTTGGGCTGGGCCGCGAAGCCCAGGAAGTTCACGCTGGCAGCCAGCATCAGACAAACGACAATCCACTTGTAGGGACGCTTAAAAGGTTGTGATTTTCGCAAAGTTTCGCCTCCTTAAAGTGCCTGCATCATACCATAAGAAGGCGATTCCTGTCAAAAATAAATTAGTACCTGGTGATAATTCTGTACGTTTTGGCTGATCTAATTTGTGACGAATCTGTAGACTTTACACGTGTATTACCGGGTTTTCAGCCGGAAAAACAGCTTTTTTGCATTATTTGTTGAACTTTCCATGATTTTTTCCGGTGTGGTGCCCCGGAGTTCCGCCGCCCGTTCCGCCACGATGGCGGTGTAGAGGGGGTTGTTCCGCTTCCCCCGGTGGGGCACCGGCGCCATGTAGGGGGAATCGGTCTCGAAGAGGATCCTCTCTTCTGGCACCCGGGCCAGGATGGCCCGCACCCCCCGGTCGTTCTTGAAGGTGCTGGTGCCCCCGAACCCCAGGTACCAGCCCAGGGCAAGGGCCTCTTCCGCCATGGCCCAGTCCCCGGAAAAGCAGTGGAGCACCCCCCGGACGTCCTTCCCCTCTTCCCGGATGATCCGGAGCACGTCCTCATGGGATTCCCGGTCGTGGATGATCACCGGCAGGCCGGTTTTCCGGGCCAGGTCCAGCTGGCGGATCAGGAATTCCTGCTGCAGGCCATGGGGCGAGTGCTCGTCATTGTAATAATCCAGGCCGATCTCCCCGATGGCCACCACCCGGGGATCCGCGCACCATGCTTCGATCTGGTCCAGGTCCTCCAGGGAGCTGTGGCCGATCTCTTCCGGATGGATTCCCACCGCCGCCCACACAAAGGGGTACTGGTGGGCCAGGCGGAGGGCCATTTTGGAGCTGGGAATGTCACAGCCGGGATCAATGATCCCGGCCATGGTCTCTCCGATTGCCCGGAGCAGCTCTTCCCTGTCAGCGTCGAAATCCTCCACGTCCACATGGGCATGGGTATCGAACAAAGGAAGTTTTTTCATATTATTTCACCTTGCTGCCGGAGGCGATCCCCGGCACTTCCGCCAGTTTCAGGTTCCCCTGCCCGTCTGAAGCGGCCAGGAGCATCCCTCTGGATTCCACACCCCGGAGCTTGGCGGGCTTCAGGTTGGCAATGACGATCACGTTTTTGCCGGTGAGCTCCTCTTCCTTATAGTAGGGAGCGATGCCGGATACGATGGTGCGGGTTTCGTCCCCCACCTGCACCTGGATCTTCAGCAGCTTGTCCGCGTTGGGCATCTTTTCCGCGCTGAGGATGGTGCCCACCCGCAGGTCCAGCTTGCCGAAATCTTCGATGGTGCACTGGTCCGGGGTCACCACGCCGGCGTTTCTTTTGTCGGCTTTCTTTTCCTTTTTGGCCGGTTTGGCTTCCTTCTTGGCTTCTGCCGGCTTGTCTTCCTCTTCTTCCTCGATCCGGGGGAAGATGGGCTGGCCCTTGGCCACTTTGGTGCCGTCGGGGAAATTGCCCCAGGCCACGTCGTTCAGATTGAACTGTTCCGGTACGGTGAGACCCAGCTGCTCGAAGATCTTGGGCGCGGTGAAGGGCATCATGGAGGAAATCAGGATGGCGATGTTCCGGACCGCATCGGCCAGGTTGTACATCACCGCTTCCAGCCGTTTGGCCTGGGCCGGATCCTTGGCCAGGATCCAGGGCGTGGTTTCGTCGATGTACTTGTTGGCGGCCCCCACATAGGCCCAGATGGCCTTGATCCCGTCGTTCAGGGCGTATTTGTCCATAGCGGCCCGGTAGTTCTGCAGGGTTTCGGCGGCCAGGCTGCGGAACTTCTCATCGGTTTCGCTTTCCACCACGGTCTTGTGGACGATGCCCCCGTGGTATTTGTCGATCATGGAAACGGTCCGGTACTGGAGGTTCCCCAGGTCGTTGGCCAGATCGGAGTTGAACCGCTTGATCAGGCCCTTCCGGGAATAGTTCCCGTCGCTGCCCAGGTTGATTTCCCGGAGCAGGAAATAGCGGACGGCATCAGCCCCGAATTCCTGGATGGGCTGCACCGGATCCACCACATTGCCCTTGGATTTGGACATTTTGTCCCCGTCCACCACCAGCCAGCCGTGGCCGTACACTTCCTTGGGCAGGTCGAAGCCCATGGCCATCAGCATGGCCGGCCAGATGATGGTATGGAACCGGACGATTTCCTTCCCCACCAGGTGGAGGTCCGCCGGCCAGAACCGGTTGAACTTGTCCATATCCCGGCCGAAGCCGATGCCGGTGAAGTAGGCCAGCAGGGCATCGAACCACACGTACACCACGTGTTTGGGATCGAAGGGCACCTGGATGCCCCAGTCGAAGCTGCTCCGGCTGATGCACAGGTCTTCCAGCCCCTGTTTGATGAAGTTGATCATTTCGTTCCGGCGGGATACGGGCTGGATGAAATCCGGATGGGTCTCAATGTATTCCAAGATCCGGTCCGCATATTTGGACATCCGGAAGAAATAGCTGCTTTCCCGCATCTTTTCCACAGGACGGCCGCAGTCCGGGCACACGCCCCCGGCTTCCTCCACCTGGTGTTCGGTCCAGAAGGATTCGCAGGGCACGCAGTACAGGCCTTCATAGTCCTTTTTGTAGATGTCCCCCTGTTCCCAGACTTTCTGGAGCAGGGTCTGGACGGTCTTTTCGTGTTCCGGGCTGGAAGTGCGGACGAAGGAGGTGTAGCTGACCCCCAGCATCTCCCACAGCTTCTTGAAGTCCGCCACGATCTTGTCGGTGTATTCGATGGGCTTCACCCCGAAGGATTCCGCTTTCCGCTGGATCTTCAGGCCGTGTTCGTCGCTGCCGGTGATGAACTGGACATCAAAGCCGTTGGCCCGTTTGTACCGGGCGATGGTATCGGCAATGGTGGTGCAGTAGGCGTGTCCGATGTGCAGGTCGGCGCTGGGATAGTAAATGGGCGTCGTAATATAAAAAGCAGGTTTCGTCATGGTCATTCCCCTTTGTCAAATAAAAATAACACTCTGATATATTATCATATCACAAATGGACGGGAGATGCACGGGAAAAGGGGGCTGCTGCTCATGCAACAGTCCCCCGTCAGCGGTCAGCGTTCAGCGGCTGATGGAAGCCAAACGCAGCCCTTACCCCCTCATCTCCCGGAGCAGCTCCCGGATGTTCTTCTGCTGGTTCTCTTCGGTTACGGTTTCGGCGAAGGGGATCACGTTGGCGGCAGGGAGGATGCTGGTGCCCGGGAGCCGGCAGTTGTAGAAGCTTTCCAGTTCCTGCTCCCCATTTGTGAGCCCGTAGAGGATCTCCAGGCCCCGGACCGCCGGCTCCACCTTCTTCCCCTCTTCCTCGTAGGGCACCGGGCTGAGGGACAGCAGGTACTTGTAGCTCATTTCCGGCATCAGTTCCTGGAGTACCTTTTTCCGGTAGCTGTACTTGGCGTCCAGGATCAGGTAGGTTTCCCGGTTCCCGGATTTCCACTTCAGCAGATAGTCCGGGGTGTAGTAATGGCCCTCTTCCAGGGCCTTGAAGGCGTAGGTGGTGTTCCGGTACAGGTGGATGCCGCTGGCCCCCTCTTCCGGGTGGTCGGTGATCACCGGCTGGAAGTACAGGGTCAGCTCTTCCCCGCCCTGGCGCAGCCGGTACACGTTCTGGTATCCGCTGGTGTCGTACAGGTGCCGGTTCCCCAGGCTGTACTCCTGGTGCCGGCCCTCTTCCAGCACGAACCCCTCCTGCCGGAACAGGTGGAGCAGCCGGGCCAGGCAGTAGATCTCGAACACAAAGGTGTTTTCGTACAGGTTCAGGAGCATCCGCTCCCGGGGGAAGTGCCGGCAGCCGGTCTGGTACCACCGGTGGATGCACAGATAGATCCGGTAATACTGGGGCACCCGGAAAAAGGGCTCCGTGGGCCTTGGCAGATGGGAGGCGTCCAGAAGGGTCACCGGCAGGATCTGCCGGTAGCTGACAAACATTTCCTGGAGCCGCTCCTCCACTTCCTCACACCGTTCCAGGAAGCTCCGGAGCATATGGGCGGCATTTTCGTACAGCACCTGGGAGGACAGCCGGTACCCTTCCCGGTCCTGGTCCGGCAGATCCATTTCCCGGAGCAGGGTCCGGATCTCCTTCCCCTCCTCCCCGATGTCGTAGAGCATCCGCTGGAGGAAGCTGACCACCACCTGGTTTTCGTACACGTCCCGGCTCATTTTGTCCTGGGTACTCAGGAGTTTTTCCGGCAGCACCGTCCGGTTCCCCACCGGGATCCCGAAGGGGGCTTCCTTCAGATGTTCCGGATGCCGGACCAGGTACTGGAGGGTGTGGGGGCTTACGGTCTGGACCCGTTCCGTCCAGTCCACCACTTCCGCGCTCTCCAGGGTGTGCCGGCAGTTGGCCTTGAAATACCCGTAGTTTTCTTCATACACCTGGAGGGTCTCCTCCGCCAGGGTCAGCTGGGAGAGGAAATCCTGGAACCCGTCCCGGTCCGGACCGGCAGTCCCCGGCCCTTTTTCCCGGAGCAGAGGCCCCTGGTGGGCGTAGATGAATTCCACCATGGCCTTCAGGTTTTCCTGCTGGGGGGAGGGCTGGATCAGTACCGGCAGCAGGTCCGTGTACCACATCTGCTGGCTGCCGTCCTCCAGCCGGAGGGTGAGTTCCAGCTCCACCAGCCCCATGTGATAGGCAAAGATATTGTAGGGAAACAGAACCATGTGACGGCGGCTGTCGAACAGGCTGTTCAGCGGCTTCCCGTTCAGGGCGGCCGCCGCCTCCTGGATGCCGGTCCACTGGGCGGGCAGTTCCAGGTCGTAATGGAGATTTTCCCGTACCCCCTGGCGGCCGGCTGCGGCCAGCACCCGTTCCGCCGAATAGGGACGGGCCTCCCGGGTCACCGGCAGGGTCAGGGTTTCTCCGTTCTGTTCCCGGAGACGGATGGTCGGTTCCATATCCATCTTAATGGAAGAACTGGAAGAACTTCATCCGGCGGTTCCCCCACTGGAGGATCTGGTCCAGGAGAGCCGCACTCTGGACCATCCGGTTGCCTGCACAGTCGTCCCGGAACTGGATCAGCCATTTTTCGTATTCCGCCCCGTTGCCGCTGAGTTTCGGCAGGATCTTCTGGGCCACCGCCCAGTCCAGGGCGATGATCCCGGGCCGGATGTGGTCTTCCGATTCCATGAGCCGGGAAGCCACCTTCCAGTACCGGCGGATGGCCAGTTCGATCCGCATGCTCAGGTAGATGTTCTGTTCCGCCAGACGGGCCCGGATCCGGTCGTATACATTCTGTTCCACCCCCGTCAGCTGGCAGCTTTCCCGGTGGGCCACGTCAAAGAGGCTCTTCAGCTGGCTCCAGGACAGCAGCTGGATCTCGCCCTGGCTGAGCCCCGGCTGGATCTCCGGCACCACATCGCTGTGGGGCAGGGTGACGATCCAGGCCCGGTCGATGAGCCGGGGAGACAGGGTCTCGGTGGTGTGGTCGTTGTTGATGGTGGCCAGGAAATGGAGGGTCTCCGGCAGCTGGAACCGGTGGTTGTGGCCCAGGCTCAGGGTGTGCTCCCCATCCCAGTCATCGCACACGTTCATGAAGTCCGCCCAGTAGTATTCCATGGGGGACAGATTGGCTTCGTCCAGCAGGATGTAATAGGGATACTGGCGGACGCCGTGGGTCTTTTCCCAGTCCAGCAGCCGCAGCCCGTCATACACCTCCCGGTTGCTTTCCTCGAAGGTCCGGGTAAGGGGGTTGTAGTACCCGATCAGGTCCCGTTTGGAGGTCCAGCCCCGTTCCACGGACACGGGCACATACCGGTTGGCGGTGCTCATAATGTCCTGGGGGCCGGTTTTCCGGTCGAACTGGGTCAGCCCCAGCACCTTCCCCAGCAGGTTGCAGAAAGAGGTCTTGCCGCTGCCCGGGGCCCCGGAGAATACCGTCAGGAACCCCTGGTGAGTGCAGATCAGCAGGTTCAGGATCAGGTTCCGGCTGTACTGGGGCCGTTCCTTCTGGATGGCGGTGACCAGGTAGTCCAGGGCCTTCCGGCTGCTGGTGCCGGAAGCGGGCAGGCCGTTGATCCGTTCCCCCAGTTCTTCCAGGGACCGGGGCTGGGCCTGCCGGATCTTCCGCTGCTCCGCCTGGGCCAGGGCCTTCCGGGTGCGGGAAGGCAGCCCTTTGGCACTGCCCAGTTCCTGCCAGATATCCGGATACCGTTCCAGCAGCCGGGTGATGAAATCCTGGCTCCACCGTTTGTCCCCATTGTCCAGCAGCTGCCGGTAAAGGAAAGCGCTTACCTGGGCATAGTCTTCCCGGGCAGCCTCATCCCCTTCCAGGATGGCTTCCAGCCGTTCCAGCCGTCCTTTCCGGATTCCCGAGGGCAGGTCGGTGAACAGCCGGGTCTTTTCCCGTTCCAGGAAGCTTTTCAGCACCGCCGGCTTCACCAGGTCCCCTTCCTCCACCTGGACGCTTTTCACCAGGCTCCGGACCAGCACTTCGTCGGGCACCCGGTCCACCAGCTGGGAAGGAGACCCGGGTACCCGGTGCCAGAACACCCATTCCGTCTTTTCCTGCCGGCTGGCCCAGGTTCCTTCCGCCGGGAAGAAGGTCACTTTCTGCCAGGCTTCCGGGGGGCAGGCGGTGAGCAGGTACTGGTTTTCCGGCACATCGCTCTGGATGAAGCAGCCGAAGCGGATGTTCTTCTGGACCTCATAGGGCCCGGCGATCCAGCCATCCCGGAGCTGGAGCAGCAGCTGTTTCCCGGCAAAGAGCCCCGGTTCCTGGAGCCGCAGCACCGTATCCATAGAAAGGGGATCCAAGAGACGGCTTTCCGGCACCAGTTCGTAGATCCCCTCCTCATAGGGGAACCGGAGACGGCCGTTTTTCAGGGCATCGATGCAGAACACCCGGTAGGCGGTGGACCGGAGATTCCCCTGGCTGTCCTTGTTTTCCGCCAGGGAATGGGGTCCCAGGTCCAGGAACACAATGTCGTTTTCGTGGAAATGTTCCTCCATGTATTTCTGGTCGCTGTGGAGACTGTACCACAGGTTGATGTTCTTGTACTGTTCCGCCCGGGGGATCAGGCCGTCGATCTCTTCCGGGGTCAGGGCCCGGTAGGTCCCCTGTTCCCACACCCCCATGGGGGTGAAGTTGTAGAAGCTGTCCACAATGTTGATCCGGCCCACATAGGTGGTGAGAGGTTCCTCTTCCGGTTCTTCCGGAGCCGGTTCCCCCGGGGCGGCTTCCCGGGTTTCCGGTTTCTCCGGTACCGGCCGGGCCGGTGCTTCCGGAGCAGGGGCCGGTGCAGCAGGCTCCGCAGGTGCTTCCGGGGCCGGGGGTTCCGCCTCTTTCGGGGCTTTGGGCGTTTCCGCCTCCTTCAGGGCTTCCGGCTGCGCTTCTTCTTCCGGAGCCGGTTCCGGGGCGGCGTTCTTCTTTCCCCGTCCGTTCCGGTTCCGGGCCCCCTTGTCCCGGTTTCGGCCGTTCCGGGCTTTCCGGGGCTGTTCCGCCGGGGCCTCTTCCCGGCTCTCTTCCGGTTCTCCCCCGGATTCTTTGTCCTCTTTGGGTTCTTTGGTGTTTTGGGCTTCCCGGGCTTCCTTTTCCTTTTTCTTCAGCAGGGATTCCGCCTGGTGCTGCTTTCCTTCCGGATAGGGCATTTCCATCACTTCCAGTACCATCCACAGGGCATTGGGCCGGAAGGGCTGCTTTTTCTTCAGGCAGATCCGTTCATATTTCAGCAGCAGGTCCGCCATGGCTTCCGGAGTATATTTGCAGACCTTTTTGATGGCTTCCATGTCCTTCCCCACAAGCTGCTCCAGCACCTTGCAGACCTGGCCCAGGAAGGCCTGGTAGGTAAAGAGGGCAATGTCCCGGTAGATTTTATCCCCTTCCTTGTACAGTTCCACGGCAAAGGGAACGATTTTCTCCCGGACCCGGGGAGACCGCTTGTCCAGTTTCCCCAGCTGGATGATGTATTTCCGGTATTTCCGGCTGTTCCCCTTCATGGGTTTCAGCAGCACTTCCACCGGGGTGGTGTCATAGATCATCTGCAGGTACCGGTCGCTGATCTGGGTCAGCCTTTTTTCAGAAATGGGCAGGGAGGATGCAGAAATATGGGATTTCTGGTTTTTCGGTGATTTCATGATGGCCTCCAAATAAAAATAAGATATAAGAGTACTTTGACAAATAAAGAAAAATAAAAAGAAAAGCCAACGCCTCTCCAAGCGCGGCTTTTCTTATTATACCCGTGAATATGGGGCGGGGTCAATGGATTTGCGCCGGACAATTGCCGCAGGGGCGGGCTCCCCGGCGTGGAGCCCCTACGGTGTCGCAATGGATCAGCCGACCCACGCCGTCCCGCTCTTCATTCTGCACTCTGTGCTGCGTCCTGCCCGTGTCTTCTCCGGTCGTGTTTCCGGTAATAGGCGGCTTTGTCCTGGTACATGGCCTGGTCCACTTCCCGGAGGGCCTGGTGGATGGTGGCGGAATCCTCCAGCCACAGGATCCCCAGGGCCATGGAAAGATCCGTCCGGTTGTCCAGGTTCCGGCGGAGCCGGTCCACCTGCCGGGCAAAATCCTCCTGCCCCATGCCCTGGGCCAGCACCAGGAATTCGTCCCCGCCTTCCCGGTAAATCCACTTCCGGGAAAAACTGTCCTCCAGGGCCCCCACCGCCCGGCGGATCAGGTCGTCTCCGGCCCAGTGGCCGTACCGGTCGTTGGTGGCCTTCAGACCGTTCACATCCCCGTAGACGATACCCACGGAAATGCGTTTTTTCTCCAGGCAGGCGGTCTTCCGTTCCAGGGCGTTCCGGTTCCACACCCCGGTGAGGGAATCGAACCGGCTCAGCCGGTACAGTTCTTCCATCAGCTGGTGATTGGTCACCTTGGCCCCCAGGAAATAGGAGAGAGTCTCCATGATTTCCCGGGTGTTCAGCAGGTCATTGACCTCATAATTGTCCGCTCCCAGGTAGCCCACCAGCTGGCCTTCGTGGTAGAAAGGCGCCGCCAGCAGCCGGTGGATTCCCTGGCGTTTCAGGTTTTCGTAGTCGATGGGGTCGTCCGCTTTCAGCATCTCGATGTCTTCGATCAGCACGCAGGAAGATTTTTCCAGGAATTTTTCCCAGCCCCCGATGTAATCCTGGTAGTCCAGGTGCTGGAGGGTCTCCAGCTCCGGTTTGATCCCCGGAGCGCACCATTCAAAGGAGTTGGTCACGGTCTTCCGGTCCGTTTCCAGGATGTACAGCCGGTCCGGATGGATCACTTCACTGAGGGCTTCCAGGGCATGGTCCAGGGATTCCGCGTAGTCCTCCCCGTTGTTCAGGATCTTGGAGATTTGCAGAATCACGTCATCGGTGTCCCGGCCCCGGCGGATGGCTTCCTTTTCTGCCCGGTCCCGGTCTGCGACCATGAACACAAAGGCCACCCAGTCCGGATGGGCCAGGGGTTTCACGGCAAAATCCAGCCAGTGGCCGATGGCTTCCTCAAAGTACCGGTTCCGGATTTCCACCCGTTCCGTCACCGCTTTGTGGCAGCAGTCCATCCACAGGGCGTTCCCCTGGGGGTAGACTTCATAGAACAGCCGGCCCAGCAGCTCTTCCGGCTCCTTCCCCGCCACCTGGCAGTACCGCTGGTTCACAAACACATACCGGGCATTCTGGGCGCTGTCCCCCGATTCTCCCGGGATCACCTGGAACACCGCATAAGCGGCCGGTATATCCCGGTAGAAGTCCAGCGCCTTCCGTCCCGTATCGTCCATAACTAACCTTCCCTTCTGAACTGTCTATCTGACAAGTCAAATAGACAGTCAGCTTCTCTGATAAATATATTTTCATTATACCATAAAAAAGGTTTGCTGCACATGCGGTACAGCAAACCTTTTTCTTTACTTCCTCACCCACACCCGTTCCTGCACAGGCAGTTTCTCGATGGGTTTGGGATCAGCGGTGGGTTCCCCGAAGGGCATCTGGGCCACCAGAGTCCAGCTTTCCGGCACCTCAAAGGCCTCCTTGATGGCGGCGTCGATGATGGGGTTGTAGTGCTGGATATTCACCCCCAGCCCCAGGTCCGTGAGAGCCGTCCAAAGGGCGAACTGGAGCATGCCGTTGCCCTGGCTGGCCCATACCGGGAAGTTGGCCGCATAGCCCGGGAACTGTTCCTGGAGCTTTTTCACCGTGTCCGTTTCCTCAAAATACAGCAGGGTGCCATAGGCGGCGGCGAACCCCTTCACCTTGGCTTCCGTGGGGGCAAATTTGTCTGCCGGCACGATTTTCCGCAGGGTGTCCATGACGATCTCCCACACCTTGTCATGGTACTGTCCCAGAGCCACGATCACCCGTCCGCTCTGCATGTTGAAGGCGGAAGGCACTTCCCGGGTCACCTTTTCCACCGTGTCGATGATGGTCTCTTCCGTCACCGGGATGTTCCGTCCCAGGGCATAATTGGTCCGCCGGTGGGCCACTGCTTCATAAAAATTCCGTTCCGTCATGATGGTCATCTCCTTAACTGTTATTTTGTGAAATACATTTCATGAAGATAGTATACCATATGGGTGGGAAAAAGGGAAGAGGATGCAGGCCTGGCGGCCCGTTCCACCTGTGAACAAACGGCGAGCTGGCGGGCTCCCCGGCGTGGAGCCCCTACGGTGCCGCAATAGTCATAGGGGGCGTTCCACCCGATGGAAAAACCGTAGGGGCCGCAGGCCCGGCGGCCCTTATTCCTTCCCTGCCAGTTCCTTCAGATATTCCCGGAACGCCGGGCCCAGGTCATCCCGCCGGAGGGCAAATTCCACCGTGGCTTTCAGGTAGCCCAGCTTGTCCCCGGTGTCGTACCGTTTCCCTTCGAAATTGTAGGCGTAGACGTTTTCGTTGTGGGCCATCACCCGCAGGGCATCGGTGAGCTGGATCTCCCCGCCTTTGCCGGGCCGGGTCTGTTCCAGCACGTCGAACACATCCGGGGTGATCACGTACCGTCCCAGGGCGGCGAACCGGCTGGGGGCCTCTTCCACGCTGGGTTTTTCCACCATATCCTTCACCTTCAGCAGGTTGTGGTCATCGGTTTCCTCCCCGTCGATGATTCCGTAGGCGGACACCTGTTCCGGCTTCACCACCTGGCATCCGATCACCGTGCCCCCGGTTTTGTCATACTGGTCCATGAGCTGCTTCAGGGCCGGTTCTCCCTGGCCGTTGTACACCACATCGTCCCCCAGGATCACCCCGAAAGGTTCCCCGTCGATGAAGTCCTTGGCGCAGAGGATGGCGTCCCCCAGGCCCCGCTGGTATTTCTGGCGCACATAATGGATTTTGATGCTGGAAATGGCCCGCACCTGCTTCAGCAGCTCCATCTTGCCGCTTTCGTACAGATGCTCTTCCAGTTCCGGGGAGCTGTCGAAATGGTCCTCGATGGCCCGTTTGGCATGGCCGGAGATGATCAGGATCTGTTCGATGCCGCTCTGGAGGATTTCTTCCACAATGTACTGGATGGTGGGTTTGTCCACAATGGGCAGCATTTCCTTGGGCATGGCTTTGGTTTCCGGCAGGAACCGGGTACCGAACCCGGCGGCCGGGATCACGGCTTTACGGACTTTCATCATTGGGCATTCTCCTTTGCTTCTTCACTGGGAACTTTTTCCGTTTTGGGCTTTTTGGGGGCTTTTTTGTTGAACTGCTGCATCAGTTCTCCCACCGCCGCCCCTTTCATCCAGGCTTCCACCGCATCGGCGGCCTGGTCCAGGGCTTCCTGGACCTTTTCCTTATCCTCCCGCTGGAAGGGATGGAGCACATGGCTGATCACCGCCTGTTCCTGGTGCACCGGGTGGCCGATGCCCACCTTGATCCGGGGATAGGCCTGGCTGCCCAGGGCCCGCTCAATGGATTTCAGGCCGTTGTGGCCGCCGGAAGACCCTTTCCGGCGGATCCGCAGGGTCCCCACCGGCAGGTCCATGTCGTCCTGGATCACCAGCACGTCTTCCGGAGGGATGTGATAGAAGTTGGCGAAATCCGCCACCGCCACTCCGCTGTTGTTCATATAGGTGGTGGGTTTGATCACCCAGCATTTTTCCGGCATGCGCTTTTCCAGGTAGAAGGCGTTGTCCGCCTTCCGCCAGGCCTCCGTGTCCCCCCAGCGCTCTGCCAGAAGGTCCGCGGTCATAAAGCCGATATTGTGCCGGGTGCCGGCATATTCCCGCCCGATGTTTCCCAGGGCAACCACTAGTTTCATTGTTTATTCTCTCCTATAAATGGAAAAGGGGGTGTTGCACACAAAGTGCAGCACCCTCTTTCCCTCCCTCAGATCTGGAACAGCTGGCTGATGGACAGCTGGTTGTAAATCCGCAGGATGGTCTCTGCCAGGATCGGAGCCACAGAAAGCTGGGTAATCTTCGGATGCTTTTTGTTGGGCGGCAGAGGAATCGTGTTGGTCACGATCAGTTCCTTGATTTCGGACTGGGCAATGCGGCTCAGTGCCGGATCCGTCAGGATGGGATGGGTTACGCAGGCGTAGATGTCCTTGGCGCCGAATTTCTTCAGAGCCTTGGCCCCTTCGCACAGGGAACCGGCGGTATCCACAATGTCATCCACCATGATGCAGATCTTGCCTTCCACGTTGCCGATCAGGTTCATGACTTCCGCCACACCCGGTTCAGGCCGTCTCTTGTCGATGATGGCCAGGCCGCATTCCAGACGGTTGGCAATGTTCCGGGCACGGCTGACCCCGCCCAGATCCGGAGAAATGACCACCATGTCTTCCGGAGCGAAGCCTTTTTCCTTCACATAGTCGGCCAGGATCGGGCCGCCGGGCATATGGTCCACCGGGATATCAAAGAAGCCCTGGATCTGGGCAGCGTGGAGATCCACGGTCACCAGACGGGTAATCCCGGATACGGTCATCAGGTCCGCCATCAGTTTGGCAGTGATGGGTTCCCGGCCCCGGGCCTTTCTGTCCTGACGGGCATAGCCATAGAAAGGAACCACTGCGGTAATATGCCGTGCGCTGGCTCTCTTGAAGGCATCGCACATGATCAGCAGTTCCATCACGTTGTCGTTGACAGCCGGTCCGCAGGTGGGCTGTACCACAAATACATCCTTGCCCCGGACACTTTCATTGATCATGACCTGGACTTCTCCGTTGTTGAACCGGTTGATCACCGCATCCCCCACCGTCGTCCCCAGATAGGCCGCAATTTCACGAGCCAGATCAGGGTTGGCATTGCCGGAGAAAATCGCCATGTCTTCGCCTGTTTTATCACCCAACATACAATTAATACCCCCACTGCTTTATAATGTAATTCTATTAAAAAGTATACAACTCATTGGGGATTGTGGCAAGGGGTTAAAAAAGGGGGGTGAAAAATTCACCCCCGTTGCGGGCCCCGGGTCACGGGTCGCGAGCCTGGACGTTTAAACCGTTTTGCAAAAATTGATTTCCATTGACCATTGACAGCCAAATAAAAAAGGGGCCTTTGGCTCCTTTTTTATTTCCTGTTCCTGTACTTCTCCGCCCAGCCAGGGATGTTCACCTGTTTTCCCCGGGCCACGCCCAAGGCGTTTTCCGGCACGTCCTTGGTGATGGTGGATCCGGCGGCGATGTAGCTGCCCTTTCCGATGGTCACCGGCGCCACCAGGTTGCTGTTGCAGCCCACGAAGGCGTCGTCCTCGATCACCGTCCGGTGCTTCACCTTCCCGTCGTAGTTCACGGTGATGGTGCCGCAGCCCATGTTCACCCCGCTGCCGATGTCGCTGTCCCCGATGTACTGGAGATGGGGCAGCTTGGTGCCCACCCCCACACTGGAGTTCTTCACTTCCACGAAGTTCCCCATCTTCACCTTGTCCCCGATCACCGTGTTGGGCCGCAGATGGTCATAGGGCCCCATGTGGACCCCGCTGCCCACCTGGCAGTCATGGGCATAGGCGAACTGGATGTGGGTGTCATTGCCTACCTTCACATTGGTGAACCGGACCTGGGGACCCACTTCGCAGTCTTCCCCGATTTCCGTTTCCCCTTCCAGCCAGGTGAAGGGATACAGCACCGTATCCCGGCCCACCTTCACGCCTTTTTCCACAAAGGTGCTGGCCGGATCCATCACGGTGATCCCTTCGTCCATGAGTTTCCCCACGATCCGGGCGTTCATCACCTGCTGGGCCACCGCCAGCTGCCGGCGGGAGTTGATCCCCATTACCATGTCAAAATCCCCGGTCTTGATGCCGGCCACGGTCCGGCCCCGTTTCAGGCATTCCGCCAGGATGTCCGTCAGGTAGTATTCTCCCTGGGCATTGTCGTTCTTCAGGTTCACCAGCAGGTCGAACAGCAATGGCAGTTCCACGCAGTAGATGCCCGTGTTGATTTCCCGGATCTCCCGCTGCAGCGGGGTGGCGTCCTTTTCCTCCACGATCCCGGTCACCTGGCCGGCATCATCCCGGAGGATCCGGCCGTAGCCGAAGGGATCCGGTGCTTCCGCGGTGAGCACGCTGACCCCGGCGCCGCTCTTTACATGGGTTTCGTAGAACTTCTTCAGTTCCGCCCCTTCCAGGAGAGGGGTATCCCCGCAAAGGATCAGGGCCGTGCCCTTTTCATCCCCCAGAAGGTCCCGGGCCTGGAGCACCGCATGGCCGGTGCCCAGCTGTTCTTCCTGCACCGCTACCCGGGCCCGGGTGCCCAGGAATTCCGTCACCTGTTCGGACCCGAAGCCCACGATCACGATCTTGTCATCGGCCCCGGCTTCGTCCGCCGCGTCCAGCACATGTTCCAACATGGGTTTCCCGCTCAGTTTGTGCAGCACCTTGGGGAGTTTGGATTTCATCCGGGTCCCCTTCCCTGCTGCCAGGATAATTGCCGCCAAATCAGACATTCTTCCTTGCCTCCTAAAAAATTACCGCATTTCGATTTTATAGCCCGCCTTGCGCAGGGTATCCGCCACTTCCTTGGCGTGCTGCGCGTTCCGGGTCTCCACATCCAGTTCCACCCGGGTCACCCCCAGGGGTACGGACCGGTCCGCCCGGTCGTGGTTGATGTAGAGGATGTTGATCTTCATTTCCTCCAGATAGCTGACGAACTTCAGCAGTTCCCCGGGCCGGTCCACCATCCAGGTCACCATCTTCACCCGGCGTCCCGTGCGCACCAGCCCCCGTTCGATGATCTGGGAGATGGTGTTCACGTCGATGTTCCCGCCGCTGATCACCGCCGCCGCCCGGTCACTGCCCGGCACGATGTGGTGGAGCAGGGCGGCCAGAGGAGCAGCCCCGGCCCCTTCCACCACCATCTTGCCCCGTTCCAGCATCAGCAGCATGGCGGCGCAGATATCTTCCTCATTCACCAGCAGCATATCGTCCACATACTGGTTGATCAGCTTCCAGGTGAGCTTCCCGGGGATCCCCACGGCGATCCCGTCCGCAATGGTCTTGCCCACCCCGTGGGTCACCCATTTGTTTTCCTTCTTGCTCAGGTACATGGCCGGCGCCTGTTCCGTCTGGACCCCATACACCTTCACCTTGGGGTTCACCTGCTTCACCGCCGCCGCGATCCCTGCCAGGAGGCCGCCGCCCCCCACCGGCACCACGATGCTTTCGATGTAGGGATTCTGTTCCAGGATCTCCAGACCGATGGTCCCCTGGCCGGCGATCACCGCCGGGTCGTCATAGGGATGGACAAAATAGGCCCCGGTTTCCTTCTGGATCTCCTGGGCCTTGGCCAGGGATTCGTCGAAGGTCTTCCCGTACAGCACCACTTCCGCCCCGTAGCCCTTAGTGGCTTCTGCCTTGGCCAGGGGGGCCCCTTCCGGCATCACCACCGTGGATTTGCAGTGGGCCATCCGGCTGCCCAGGGCCACCCCCTGGGCATGGTTCCCGGCGGAGGCGGCGATGATCCCCTTTGCCTTCTGTTCCTCGCTGAGGGTCATAATGCAGTTGGAAGCCCCCCGTACCTTGAAGGACCCGGTGCGCTGGAGATTTTCCAGCTTCAGGTACACCTCCCGCTCGCTGATGGTGCTGAAGGTGTGGTTCCGTTCCAGAGGGGTCTTGTGGACCAGTTTTTCCAGCCGCTCCTGGGCGGCCCGGATGGTCTCCAAAGGGATCATTTCAGTCATTGGGTCATCTCTCCTTCTATTTGTCTGGTTTGTGGGATTACAGCATTTCCGGCACGATGCTGATGGCCTTTGTTTCCGCGTCCACCCCCTGGAGGGTCATCAGGGACGCATATTCGTTGATGATCTTCTTTTCCGGTTCCCTGCTGGCGATGAACAGGTAGGTGCCCACCACTTCGGCCCCCACTTCCTCCGCCAGTTCCTGCATGCCCCGGGCGGTGCCCCCGGCCCGCATGAAATCGTCCACCACCAGTACCTTGCTCTTGGGAGGCAGGGCCTTCCGGGGCAGGCTCATGGTCTGGATCTTTTTGCTGGAGCCGCTTACATAGCTGATGGAAACCGCCGGGCCTTCGGTGATCCGTGCTTCCTTCCGGGCCATCACCATGGGGATGTTGAAGGCACGGGCGGTGGCCAGGGCCAGGGAGATCCCCTTGGCTTCCACGGTCATGATGTAGTCCGGCTGGAGTTCCAGGGTCCGCTGCATGATGATCTCGCCCAGACGGAAAGAGATCTGGGGATCGAACAGCAGGTCGTTCATGTAGATCATCCCCCCGGGCAGCAGCCGGGACGGGTCGTTCAGCTTCTTGGCCAGGGTCCAGAGGAATTCATTGTCCGCTTCCGGAGAATGGTAGGGAATGAACCGGACTCCGCCGCTGGCCCCCGCCACCGTCTCGATGATCCCCAGGTCGTAGGTGGACAGCCCGTTCCGCACGGTCTGGACATCTTCACTGAGAGTGCTTTTGGCCACGGTGAATTTTTCACAGAAATAGCTGAAAGGGAACAGCTGGAAAGGATGGTCGTTCAGTTCCTTGGTCAGCGCCACAATGCGTTCCAGTCTCTTGATTCTCGCCATTATGCATTCCCCTCTTTCTTTTCAGCCGCTTCCTTCTCCTTCTCCTGGGCTTCGATCACCTTCAGGAGGGTCCGTTCCGCGTTTTCCATATGGGTCCGTACCGCCTTCTGGGCCTTGTCCACACTGCGCTGGGCAATGGCGTCATAGATGGCCTGGTGCTCCCGGATCATGTCGTCCAGACGGCCCGGATAGGGCATGGACCGTCCCCGGATGGCGGTGATCTGTTCCCGCAGGTTGCTGATGATGTTCATGCACCGGCGGTTCCGGCTGGCCTTGTAGATGATGTCATGGAAGGCGGTATCGTTTTCGATGATCCGGGGATAGTCCTTGGCCGCCACCAGCGGCTTGTCCGCATCCAGCAGAGTCTTCATTTCCCTGATTTCGTCATCCCCGATCCGTTCCGCCGCCAGGCCGGCTGCCAGCACATCCAGGGCCGTCCGGATCTCATACACTTCGTTGATGTCCTTGATGGAAATGTCCGCCACATAAGCGCCCCGCCGGGGGATCATCACCACCAGCCCTTCCAGTTCCATTTTCCGGATGGCTTCCCGGACGGGAGTCCGGCTGACCCCCATCTCCTCCGCCAGCTGGAGTTCCATCAGCCGCATGCCCGCCGGGAACTGGCCGCTGATGATGGCCTGACGGATATTGTCCACCACCACATCCCGCAAAGGTCTGTAACTGTCCAAAGGGATCTGTTTCAAATGCTGCACCATGATTCGTCTACTCCTCCTGCACCGTATGTGCCACTTCGATCTCAATATCCACTTCTTGCTTCCCCAGGGCCTCCGCCGCCTGTTCCGCCCCTTCCCGGCCGGGGAAGATGCCGAACACCGTGGGGCCGCTGCCGCTCATCAGGGTCTTTTCCGCCCCCAGGGCCTCCAGTTCTTCTTTCAGCTTCCGGAGCACCGGATACCGGGCCACCGTCACTTTTTCCAGGTCGTTGCCCATCCGGTCCAGGATCCCCTGCCGGTCCCCCCGGCGGATGGCCGTTTCCAGCCCCCGGATATCCAGAGGCTCCCGGCCCGGGATCCGGTCGATTTCCCTGTAGACCCAGGCGGTGGACACCCCCAGATCCCGGGGTTTTGCCAGCACCAGGTCCAGCCGGGGTACCGGAGGCAGCACCGTCATCTGTTCCCCCCGTCCCCGGGCCCGCTGGGTGCCTCCGTAGAGACAGAAGGGAACATCGCTGCCGATGGCGGCCGCCAGTTCTTCCAGGGCCGGACGGTCCAGAGGCTGCCCGGAAAGGTCATTGAGCCCCCGGAGCACCGCCGCCGCGTCCGTGCTGCCCCCGGCCAGACCCGCCGCCAGGAAGATCCGCTTGGCGCAGGTCAGCTGCCAGTCCGCCGATTTTCCCGTCTTTTGGGCAAAAGCCAGGGCCGCCTTCACCATCAGGTTGGTGCCGTCGCAGGGAAGGTCCGGATTGTCCGTCACCAGCTCCAGCCGGTCCGCCGGGGCAAAGGTGATGGTGTCCCCCAGGGAAATGGACTGCATGATCATATCCACCTGATGATAGCCGTCAGGACGGCGGCCCAGCACACTGAGCCCCAGATTGATTTTACTGTATGCCTTCCGCTCCATGGTCCGCTCCCTTCGCCGGCCAAAGCCGGTCTGCTGAAAGATTTTCCCCTCAAAATAAAAAAAGCAATTATGTATTCTGTATCCATGTTATTGTACCGTGAAACGGCCCCGTCCGCAATAGGAGGAAGGGGTTTTTATGAACATTTTTTCAAAAATTTTTCGCGAACGTTCTTTATTTATAATTTTCTGTGAAAAAACCAGGGGAGATGATACAATGGGAAGGAGCGGCTGCCCCTGCGGCCGGCCCCTGCCAAATCATTCCCCGAGGAGGTCCTGCCATTGAAAAAACAATGCATCCGTTACTTTATGACGGCCCTGGGATGCCTTTTGATGGCCCTTGCCATCAACGCCTTCTTTGTCCAGCACCATTTCCTCTCCGGAGGCATCTCCGGGGTAGCCATCATCCTCTACTACCTTACCGGCTGGCCCCCGGGCATCACCAGCCTGGTGTTCAACATTCCCCTGTTCTGGATCGCCTGGAAATACATGAGCCGGCAGTTCTTCATCAACAGCGTCATCGGCACCGTGCTCTTCTCCCTGGCCCTGGACGGCACCGCCTTTGTCCAAGCTTACGTGGCCATCCCGGACAAGCTGCTGTGCTCCATTGCCGGGGGCGCCCTGGGCGGTCTGGGCAGCGCCCTGGTGTACCGGTCCGAAGCCTCCACCGGAGGCGTGGATATCCTGGGCTTTCTCACCCGGAAGTACTACCACATTTCCGTGAGCACCACCAACTTCCTGTTCGACACCTGCGTCATGGCCGCCGCCGTGGTGTTTCTGGGGCTCACCCCGGTGCTCTACAGTATGGTGCTGTTCTTCATCACCCTGAAAGCCACCAACCTGTTCATGGTGGGCTTCGACTACAAGAAGCAGGTGCTCATCATCTCCACCCACGCCGAAGAGATCAGCCGGCGGATCATGGACGAGGTGAACCGGGGCGTCACCCTGCTGGACGGCCAGGGAGGCTACACCCGCCGGCCCCAGAAAGTGATCCTGGTGGTGGTGAAGCTCACCCAGCTGGCCCACCTGGAAACCATCATCAAAGAAGTGGACCCGGTGGCCTTCGTAACCATCCAGGACGCCAACAACGTGTTCGGCCGGGGCTTCACCCAGCCCAACCTGGATCTGGAAGAGGAGAAGAGGATGAGGAAATAGGTGGTGTTGCATGAGCAACACCATCTGTCGCGGGTCTCGGGTCATGGGTCGCGGGCTTGTTGGTGCAGACCTAATGTCCCATTTGGCAGAATACATCCGATTTAACCTTACCCATCCGATAGAAAAAGGTCAAACGGTTTAGCCGTCCAAGCCCGCGACCAAAAAAAGGCTGTTGCTCACGCAACAGCCTTTTTTCTTCCCTATCTTATTTAAACATATTGATGAACACCATCAGGATACCGGAGTTGCAGAAGTCCACAAACATGGCCCCTACCAGCGGTACCGCGAAGAATGCCCGGGGAGCCGGACCATAGTTGGCGGTGATGGCACTCATGTTGGCCATGGCGTTGGGGGTTGCGCCCATACCGAAGCCGCACACGGCGGAAACTTCAACAGCCGCATCGTAGTCCTTGCCCATGGCGTTGAATACCACGAAGGTGGTGTACAGAGCCATGAATACAACCTGTACCACAGCGATGATGGCCAGAGGGCCGGCGATGTCGAACAGTTCCCAGATCCGCAGGCTCATCATGGCCAGGGACAGGAAGATGTTCAGGCCAACATCCCCAACGGTGCCGATTTCCTGCATGGGAACAGGCAGCCCTTCTGCGTGGTCAGAGATGTTCCGGATCACAGCTGCCACGATCATGGAGCCGATGTATCCAGGGAAAGTCAGACCAACGCTGGTGAAGAACTTGCTGACGATGGTACCGATACCCATGGCAACCAGGATTTCACCGGTAGCCAGCATGAAGTTTTCCGGAGTCATGGTCAGAGTGGCATTTTCTTCCATGCTCTGGGCTTTTTCATTGGCCCCTTCCATATCTTCCTTGGTGCTGTGCAGATGATATTTTTCCAGCAGACGGTGAGCCACAGGGCCGCCCATCAGGGATCCGGAAATCAGACCGAAGGTAGCCATGGCGATGGCCACGGTGGTGGCCCGTTCAACCCCGATGCCTTCCAGCATGGGACCGAAAGCCCCGGAAGTCCCATGGCCGCCAACCAGAGGAATGGAGCCGGCGCACAGGCCCAGCAGCGGATGCAGGCCGGTAACCTTGGCCAGAGACACGCCGATGATATCCTGGAAGGTGATCAGGATGGCGCAGATGATGGTCAGGATGAATACGTCACGGCCGCCTTTTTTCAGCAGGGCATAGCTGGCGCTGAACCCTACGCTGGTGAAGAACATGTTCATGAAGAAACTTTGCTGCACCGTGTCCAGTTTGATGGCGCCAGTGCCAGCTTCAAACAGAGCCAGGTTCAGCAGGGCGAACAGCACGCCGCCGATAACCGGGTTCGGGATACAATAGGTTTGGAGAAATTTAATCTTCTGCTTTAGCAGTTTTCCCAGATAGTACAGTAAAATACCTACAGCAAGAGTCTGATAAGAATTCAGGGCAAACATTTACACATTTCCTCCTTCAAATTCAACTTCTTCCTACAAGGGTAACCAACACTTCCTCAAGCCGCGACCAGGTCCGTCCTCCCTGGCGGGAGTCCGCCGTCAGCCGTGCCAGCTGGACCATGCCATTTTGTAAGGATTCCTCAGAAAAATAATTGCTGTGCTGCATGGCCAGCTTCACCGCATAGGGGTGCATTTTCAGCGTGGATGCAATCGCGTCCTGGCGAGCACCTTGTTTCACCATTTCCTTCACCTGGAGCAGACGCCGGAGCGAAGCAAAGAGCCGCATGGCCAGTCCGGTGATCCCGTCACTGCCGCTGTTCTTCCGCTCCTCTTTCAGAAGGAGCAGGACCTTGTCCAGCTTCCTCTCCTCCACCGCGTTCCCCAGGGCAAAACCGGAAATCTCCGGCAGCTGGGAAAACATCTGCGCCACATCCTCAGCCTGCCACAGCTTCCGTTCCCCCGCATACAGGGCGATCTTGGCGATTTCCTGCTGAAGGAACAGCAGGGGAACCGTATCCGCCGCCGATGCGTATTCCTGGATCAGATTCAGGGCATCCGGGGTGAACCGGGCGCCGTACTGATCCGCCTGGCTCCGGAGCCAGGGCTGCAGCTGGTAGGACCGAAGGGTGGGACATTCCACCACCACAGCCTTCCGGCTCATGGCTTTGTAGAACCCCTGTCTCTTGTCCAGCTTGGTGCACAGACAGAAAACATAGGCATAATCCGGCACGTCACTGAGCAGTTCCGTGAACTGTTCCAGAGGCGTTACCTTCTTTCCCTTCCCTTTGGTGCCCGTTTTCCGGGCCGGTGCCTTTTCCGTGAGCACCCGGGGATCTTCGATGACCACCCAGTTGCCCCCGCCGAAAAAAGGCATGGTGTTGATGGCTTCTCCCAAAGCCTCCATCTGGAAATCCTTCTGGAAGCTCCATTCAGTGGGCTCTTCCCCAGGGGCGAACGCCCGCTGCCGGAAGGCCCTGCCCACGGCTTTCCTGAAATACTCCTCCTCCCCCCAGGCCACGACAACATGGGGACACGCTGGATTTTTCCGCAGACTTTCCAGAAATACATCCGCCGTTGTGTTCACAATCGATCCACTCCTAGAAAAAATCTCGTTGCCAGCGATAATTATACCATACAGGACCGGACCCATCAAAAACCACTTTGATGGCTCCTCCCCGGTCCGTCCGGGCACAGGGGATGTGGAACCGTTCCAGCCTTTCCAGGATCTCCGGATGAGGATGACCGAACCGGTTCTCCCGGCCGGAAGAAATCACCGCCAACCGTGGTGAAACCGCCGCCAGGAACCCTTCAGACGAGGAAGTACGGGAACCGTGATGAGAAACCTTCAGCACATCGCTCCCGATGGGCCAGCGGGCCGCCGCCAGTTCCCCTTCCGCCGGTGCATCACCGGTAAAAAGGACACTGCCCGCCCCGCAGCTCACACGGACAATGGCAGAGTTTTCGTTCTTTTCTCCTCCCTTCTTTTGAATTGTCGGTGCTTCTACAATTTGTATTATACTCCCTTTTTTGCATATTTTCTGGTTTGTTTGCATTTTGTATACAATTTTATTCAATTGTCCAAACTGTTTCACTTGTTGCATAATTGCTACTTCTTTGGTGGGAATTTCCTCTTCCACCGCCAGGTCCGGCGCAGAAGGCCACAGATCCGGGGGGAGGGCGACGGAATAAATAGGGAACCAGCGGGAAAGAGCGGCGGCCCCTCCGGCATGATCAAGATGGCCATGGCTCAGGATAAGAAGATCCACCCTATCAGCTCCCAGCCACCGGAGAAAGGGCACCAGGATCCGTTCACCCGTGTCATATCTGCCGGGAAGACCTCCCGTATCCACCACGATGATTTCCCGTTCCGGAGTTATGACCACGGCACAGTCCCCCTGTCCCACATCCAAAAAATAAACCGTAAAAGCCTGGGGGCAGAACTGGCAAAAAGCTACCAGCGCCCCCAGGCCGAAACCGGCTGCCAGGATGGTTCCCCTGCGCAGTCTGGGACGGAAGGGTTGGAACCAGCCTTTTTCCAGAACAGCTCCTATTAATAGGAAGTACAATGGCCACCCCCACAGAGGCACTTGGCCTGTCACCAGGTGGGTACCGGGAAGTTGGGCCAATTTCTCCCCACCCCATAGAGCAAATCCCATCAATTGCGAAACTACAGCCAAAACTGGCCGGCCCGGTAAAATCAATCCCAGAGATCCCAATATGGCCCCTATGGCACTGCCCGTTACACACAGGGATAAAACAGGTACCAACAGCACATTAGCCAAAAGAGAAACCAGGGATAAAGTATGGAAATGTATCACCAAAAAAGGCAGGCTCAGCAGCTGGGCGCTGATGGGAACGGACAGTCCTCCTGCCACCGGCCGCGGCAGAAAAACATCCAGTTTCTCGCTTACCGGTTTCCGCAGTGTCATGAGTCCCAGGGCTGCTGTAAAAGACAGTTGAAAACCCGGATCCCGACACCACCAGGGATTCCAGGAAAGAAGCAAAATGGCAGCCAGCCCCAAGAAAGCTGTTCCCTTTGCCCGGCGCCGTCCGGCTTTTCCCAACAGTACCCCTGCGCCAAGGATCACTGCCCGGCAGACCGACGCCCGAAGACCGCATAGTACCGCATATCCAGACAGCAGCAGAACGCCAAAAGGAACTACAGCCTTCCGGGGAATCCGGAAATACTGTACCGCCCCAGTAAAAAGGCCCATAAGGAGAGCCACATGACTTCCGGATACGGACAGGAGATGGCTCAGGCCGCAGCGCTGGAACATCTGAAGAGTTTCAGGTTCAATCTGTGAGCTGCCGCCCAGCATCATTCCTTCCAGAAGGGCACTGTCTCCGTTCCCCATGGAACAGCGCAGCTGCCTCCGAAGCTTGTTTCCCACGGTCTGTATTTGATCCATCCAGGATGGATCTCGGGACAGGAAACGGCAACATTTCCCCACCGTCTGGATCCTTCCACCCTCTTTCCGTATGGCAGCTCCCACTTCCGGGTCCTGCATGCCAGGGTTAAAAAAGCCATCCACCGGTTTCAGGACGCCTGTCACTTGGACAATACCAGCTCCTGGCCGGAATCGTCCGCTTTTCTGAACGAAAACACGAATACGGCCCTTTTGTTCTTCCAATAAAAAGGAACTGTTCCCATGCCGGCCCTCCCGTATTGAGCCAGGAACCACCCGGCCGGTAAACCGTCCGGTCCGGCCCAACTGCTGCGCCATCCGTTGGGCTGCTGTTTTTTCCACGGTTCCCCGGCTGGTTCCGGCGCAGAATATACACACCAGAAAAAGCCCCATATAAAAATCGCGGCTCCATTCCTTTTTCCATGCTGCAAAGGTCAGGATAGCTCCCAATCCCAAAGCACCAATCCAGACCTGGACCGGCAAAAAATGTTCCAGCCCCGTACGGATGCCCAGTGCATAGGCCAGGCTTCCTGCCAATACCGGATCCATTTCACACCTCCACCAACGGTTTCAGCCGCTGGAACTTTGATGGACCTATGCCGGATACCTGCTGCAGGTCTTCTACCCTGCGAAAGGGAGCCTGCTGGCGGTATTCCACGATTCTCCTGGCCAGAGCCGGCCCGATTCCCGGAAGCCGGGTCAGTTCTTCTTCCCCTGCCCGGTTTAAATTGATCCGGCGATTGTCTTTTTCCGTCCCTCTGCCATTTTGGGCAGTTTCTCCGGCCCCGCCCTTTGCATCCTGTCCCGGTTCTCGTTGGTCTGCCGAAGCTCTGCCGGTACTCCTTTTCCGGATGCTGGTCTTCAGGTACGGAACATTCACCTGACTGCCGTCTTTGCATTTTTTGGCCAGATTCACCCGGGTGAGATCTGCTTCTTTCGTAGCCCCGCCCGCCTCTTCCAGCGCTTCCTGATAGCGGATATCCGGTTTCACCTGGTAGAGTCCTGGTTCCTGGACGGCTCCGCTGATATATACCGTTATTTTGGCTATTTTTTCCCGTTTTTCCGGCACCCCCGCCTCTGTCGCCTGTACGACAGATTTTTCCGGAACGTTTTCCCTGCTCTGCCACCAGCTGCCAGTCACACAGAGCAGTACCAGAGCCACTACTGCCAACCACTTTTTCTTTTCCCACGGATCCATCTTTTTTTCCTCCTTTTCCAGGGTATTTCTCCTGCTTTTCTGTAACGGAAGAAAAAATTCCTTCTTCATTGGAAAAATTGGGGTATTAACGGGAAAAAAGAGGCAATGAATGGAAAAACCACCAACTAAATTTTACCGAATTTTAACAGGAACTTTGCAAAGGGTGCTTGTATTTTTCTTCCTGTGGGGGGATACTATAACAAAAAACATTTTCCAGAAAAAGGGAGGATTTCTATGCGGGACTTGAACATCATTCGGGAAAAGAAAGGCTTCATCAGTGATATGGACGGTGTGATCTACCATGGCAGCACCCTGCTGCCCGGGGTGAAGGAATTTGTGGCCTGGCTCCAGAAAGAAAAGAAACAGTTCCTGTTCCTGACCAACTCCAGCGAACGGTCTCCCCTGGAACTGCGGAAGAAACTCCAGGCCATGGGGCTGGACATCGAGGAAAGCCATTTCTACACCAGCGCCCTGGCCACGGCCCATTTCCTGAAGACCCAGGCCCCCGGCTGTTCCGCCTACATCATCGGGGCCCACGGGCTCATGAACGCCCTGTATGATGCCGGGATCACCTACAATGATGTGAACCCGGAATATGTGGTGGTGGGCGAAACCACCGGCTACAATTATGAAATGATCATCAAGGCCACAGAACTGATTCACAAAGGGGCCAAGCTCATCGGCACCAACAGCGACATGACCGGCCCCAGCGACCGGGGCATCATCCCCGCCTGCCGGGCCCTCATCGCCCCTATTGAACTGGCCACCGGGAAAAAGGCCTACTTCATCGGCAAGCCCAATCCCCTGATGATGCGCACCGGCCTGAAACGGCTGGGAGTCCATTCCGAAGACGCGGTGATGATCGGGGACCGGATGGATACGGACGTGATCGGTGGCGTGGAATCGGGCATGGAAACGGTGCTGGTGCTCACCGGCGTTTCCAGCCGGGAAAACATCAAGCGGTTCTCCTACCAGCCCCATTATATCCTGAACGGGATCGGGGATCTGGTGCCGAAGAAATAGTTGGAAAACGTCCAGGCGTTTTCCTTCCAAAAGAAACGCCGGCGGAACCTCCGCCGGCCCTGTCACTGGTCAATGGTCACTGGCCAATGGAAAGGACCAAAAAACCAACTGTTTTCCCGCACAAAAAAACCTGCCCTCAGGCAGGTTTTGTTTTTGAATGGCGGAGTGGGAGAGATTCGAACTCTCGCGGGGTTTAACCCCCCTAACGATTTAGCAAACCGTCCTCTTCAGCCACTTGAGTACCACTCCGTTTGAATCAGCTGACTTGTTTATAATACACGATTTATGGATTTCTGTCAACAGTTTTTTGAAAAAAGGCTGTCAGCGGCCAGCTGGCAAAAAAACGGGCTCCCCGGCGTGGAGCCCCTACGGTTTTCGTTATCCGTTCGGGAAATTTGCCAGCAAATTTCATCCTGCAGCCGTTGACAGCTGACAAAAAACGGGCGCCCGGAGCGCCCGTTTTTTCACTTAAACCACTTATCATAGATCTTCTGGTATTCCCCGCTTTTTTTCAGGTCGGCCAGGGCTTTGTTCAGCTTGTCGGCCAGGTCCTTGTTCTTCTTGGCGGTGGCAATGCCGTACATATCCCCTTTGGTGGGTTCGCCCACCATCTTGGCGTATTCCCCGCCTCCCTGCTTCAGGAAATACTGGAGCACCGGCAGATCGCTGATCACCGCATCCGCGCCCCCGTTCTTCAGTTCCAGGCAGGCGGTATCGGAAGTATCGAAGGTCTTTACTGTGGCCCCTTCGATCTTGCCTGCCGCTTCGGCGCCGGTGGTCCCCAGCTGGACGGCGATGGTCTTGCCCTTCAGGTCGTTCAGGCTCTTGATGGTGGTGTTGTCCTTCCGGACCAGGGTAGCCAGGCCGGATTCATAGTAGGGATCGGTGAAATTCACCTTCTGCTTCCGGGCATCGGTGATGCTCATCCCCGCAATGGCCACATCGATGTTCCCTGCATCCAGGGCCGGGATCAGGGCATCGAAGCCCATACCCTTCACGGTGACCTTTGCAAACCCGGCCTTCTTCCCCATGGCTTTGATCAGTTCCATGTCGAAGCCGGTGATTTCCCCGCTCTTTTTGTCCGGGAATTCAAAGGGCGCAAAGGAAGGTTCCGTCCCAACGATCAGTTCCTTCTTTTCTGCAGGTTTGTTTCCTGCCGTCTGGCTGCCCCCGCAGCCCAGTGTCCCCATCAGTGCAGCGAAAATGCAGATGGCAGCGAGAATCTTCTTCATATTTATTCCTCCCTCATTCAGTCCTTTCCGTATTGTATGGCTTTGATTGGGATTAATTATACGACTTCATGTATTATTATGCAACAATTTTTTAATAAAAATACAAAAAACAACTCAGCTGACCTGGTTTTCGCCCCCACACCCGCCTGCTGGAAGGTTCGCTCCTAAGCCTCATGCTCCCCACTACTGCTTCTCTCGCTTTTCGCGGCAGGACTTACTTCTAAGCTGCACCGTGCTCACAATGGCTTTTCATTGCTTACGTGGATCGTTTTGCCTGCAACTGGCATCGACTTGCAACCACAGACCTGAGTTGTTTGTTCTATTATAAGAGTCTGGGCAAAGTTTGACAACCGGAAATTCACAAAGCCCGGGTTTTAGTGTATACTGAATAAGGTTTAGAAATCTCAAGCAAAGGTCGAATTCCCATGATCACCATTCCCCAGTTCCTGGATTTTGCCACGGATACGGATAATACGGAAATTGTACAGGGGTTCCTGAAGCTGCTGGAGCTGAAAAGCCACGGTCTCTTCCTCCACAGCCAGCAGGTGGCCAACTATGCTGCTGCCACAGCCATCAAGATGGGGCTGCCCCTCAGCGAGGTGAACGGCATCAAGACCGCTGCCCTGCTCCACGATATCGGACAGCTGGCCATCCCCAACATCATTCTGGCCAGATATCCCTATTTCAACATCCGGGAACGGGCTGCCTACCGGCGCCACTGTGAGGCCGGGGCCAGCATGGTGGAGAACATCCCTTCCTTTTCTCAGATCAGGAAGATTATCCTCCACCACCATGAAAACTGGGACGGCAGCGGGTATCCCAAGCGGCTGAAGGGCGTAAACATCCCCATCGGCAGCCGGATCATCGCCGTGGCCAATTTCTACGACCGGAAATGCAATCCCTGCACCCGCCAGTGGCAGATCGCAGGCTGCAAAAGCCCCCAGGTGATCCGGGACCTGGCCGGTGTCAAATTCGATCCCGACGCGGTCCAGGCCTTTTTCGCTTCCATTTCCAATCCGGGATAGAGGGGGTGCTGCTTTGGCAGCACCCCCGTCAACGGTCAGCTGCCGCAGGATGAAATTTGCAGGCAAATTTCCTGAACGGATAAAGAAAAACCGCAGGGGCTCCACGCCGGGAAGCCCGCAAAGCACGCACCCTGACGCTATCGACACCGTAGGGGGCGCAGGCCCGGCGCCCCGCAAAACACACGGACAACCGGTGATTGGGCGGGCGGCCGGGCCTGCCGCCCCTACGGATACGATTTGGACAACCGCTGACAGAAAGGAGTACCATACTTATGAAAAACTTCACCATCAAAACCCAGGGGACCTGTGCCCGCCAGATTGAATTCGGTCTGGAGAACGGCCGGCTCCACCACATCCATTTCCAGGGAGGCTGCTCTGGCAACCTGTCGGCCATCAGCAAACTGCTGGAAGGGGCCGATGCCCGCCGGGTCGTGGATCTGCTGAAGGGAAACACCTGTGGGAACAAATCCACCTCCTGTGCGGACCAGCTGGCCCGGGGTGTGGAAGAGGCGTTGAAGGAAGAATAAGAAGGAGGATTTTTTATTTATGCCAATTGGAGTTTTGCTGAATGTGGCGGCGGTTGTTCTGGGCGGTATCCTGGGGAATTTCCTGGGGCCCCGGCTTTCAGAAGATTTCAAGGAAAAACTGACCACCGTGTTCGGCTCCTGTGCCCTGCTCATGGGGATCATTTCCATTACCTTTATGAAAAACCTGCCGGCGGTTGTCTTTGCGGTGATCGCCGGCACCATTGTGGGCCTGGGGATCCATATGGGAGACCGGATCACCGCCGGCTCCCGGAACCTGGAAAAGGCCATCAGCCGGGTGCTGCCCGCCTCTGCCGGGGACACCCTGATTCCCCGGGACGAATATGAGAGCCGGCTGATCACCATCATTGTGCTGTTCTGTGCCAGCGGCACCGGCATCTACGGCAGCATGGTGTCCGGCATGGCCGGGGATCACAGCATCCTCATCGCCAAATCCATCATGGACCTGCCCACTGCTGCACTTTTCGCCTGCGAACTGGGGATCATCGTCAGCTTCATCGCCCTGCCCCAGCTGGTGATCTTCCTGGCCCTGTTTGCCCTGGCCAATATCCTGCTGCCCTTCTGCACCCCGGACATGATCGGGGATTTCAAGGCCTGCGGAGGCACCCTGCTGGTGGCCACCGGTTTCCGGATGCTCCAGCTGAAAGATTTCCCCATCGCCGACATGATCCCGGCCATGGCACTGGTCATGCCCTTATCGGCCCTGTGGACGAATGTGGTGGTTCCGATGTTGTAAAAAAGGGGCTGTGAAAAATGAGAAATCATTTTTTCACAGCCCCTTTTTTTCACATCCTCAGCAACAATTCCTTCCCGACCACTTTCCCTTTTTCCAGGTACACCCGGGGCACCCGCTTGCTGATGTTGCAGGTGATTTCGTAGGGGATGGTGCCGGCCAGTTGGGCCAGGTCGTCCAGGGACTGGCGGGTGCCGAACAGTTCCAGTTCGCTGCCCACGTCCACCTTTGGCTTGCCGGTCAGGTCCACCATGCACATGTCCATGCAGATCCGTCCCCGCTGGGGCGCCGGGCCCTCTTCCGTCACGAAACTGCACCGGTTGGACAGGCAGCGCATGAACCCGTCGGCGTAGCCAATGGGGGCCACCCCCATCCGGGTGGTGTCCGGGCAGGTGTAGATGCCCCCGTAGCTGATCTTGGTCCCTTTGGGATAGATTTTGATGGTGCTGATGGTGGTCTTCACCGTCATCACCGGTTTCAGCCCCAGCATCCGGGCGTGTTCCCCGTAGCCGTAGAGCAGCAGCCCCGGCCGGACCATGTCCAGATAGGTATCAGGGAACAGGGTGGTGGCCCCGGTGTTGGCGCAGTGGCGGAGTTTGAATTTCTTCCCGGTGCGTTTTTCCACTTCGTCGCAGACTTTCCTGAACAGGGCGAACTGGTGCCGGGTATAGGCCAGGGCATCCTCCCCCGGTTCATCGGCCACGGCAAAATGGGTGAAGATCCCTTCCGGTTCCAGCCCCGGCAGGCTGCAGGCATGGATGATGCCCTCCACCCCATGTTCGAAATAATCCCCTTCGCAGATGTATCCCAGCCGGGACATCCCCGTATCCACCTTCACATGGATTTTCAGGGTTCCCCCGTATTTCACGGCTTCTTCGCTGTATTCCAGGGCTTTGGCCTCGCAGGTCACCGCCTGGGTGATGTTGAAGCAGATCAGCCGGTCCACCTGTTCCCGGGGGGTGTGGCCCAGGATCAGGATGGGCATGGTGATGCCGTTGAACCGGAGTTCCATGGCCTCATCGATGCTGCTCACCGCCAGATAATTGGCCCCCAGGGCCTGGAGGTGGCTCCCCACCTGGACGGCTCCATGACCGTAGGCGTCCGCCTTCACCACCCCCAGGAATTTCACCTGGGGCCCGATGTGTTCCCGGATTTTATGATAATTGTAAGCCAGGGCGTCCAGATCGATTTCCGCCCAGGTACGGCGCAGCGTAGATTTCATAGTCAATTTCCCCTTTGCAGCTATTCTTCTGCCCACAAACATGACAGGTCATACGGTTTTATGATACCACATTTTTCCAGCTCCGGCACAGCCTTACTGGCTGAAGCTTTTTTCCAGCATCCTCCACTGGTACCGGGGATTCACCCCCAGCACGGCGTGGACCAGGGTCCCCTGGGGATCTTCCGTCAAGCGGCCGGTTTTGTCCACGGTCACCCGCCGGTCCTCCACGGCGAACTGGTCCGGATCCATCCGGTAGAGCACGGGGAAAAGGGCCGGCAGTACCGCCGCCGGTTCCTCTCCCTGCCGGGCATGGGCTGCCTGGTTGGCCTGGAGCAGTTCCATAAATTCCGGCCAGGTGCCGTACCGGGCCAGTTTTCGGAGTTCTTCCTCTTCCACATACTGTGTGGCCGTCAGTTCCACCGGGAACAGGGTGATGTCCACCCCGCTTGCCAGCACCGCCTGGACGGCTTTGGGATCCTGGGCGAAGTTGAATTCTGCCGTCTCCCCCGCCAGGGAGCCCCCCACCAGATACACCCGGTCCACCCGGCTGCGGATCCGGGGATCCTGGAGCAGGCCGGCCAGGGTAGAAAGAGGGCCGGCCGTGATATACGCAATATGATGGAAGGTCTTCAGCCGGTCCCGTGCCTCCTCCAGGCTGCCGGGCTTCCGGGGCTCCCGGCCGGCTTTTTCCGCTTTTTCCTTCAGGGCACCGGAAAGGCCCAGGAGCCCGTCCTTTCTATTGGATCCATCCCGGGGGGCTTTCCATTTCTTCCCTTTCCAGGGCCGGTCCGCTCCGTGGTACACCGGCAGGTCCAGATCCAGCACCTGGAGGGTGAGTCCCAGATTGGTGCTGGTCTGTTTTTCCGGAGCATTCCCGTAGGTGGACAGCACCAGATCCGGCACCTGTCCGCTGCGTTTCATCATGAACAGGGCCAGGACATCGTCGCTGCCCGGATCCACCTCCGCCGCCAGGGCCGTTTTCCCGGAAAGGTTCTCCGGTGCCGCCGCCCCCGCCGGCAGAGCACCCCACCCCAGCTGACAGCCCAGCAGGGCCCCCAGCACCAGCGCCGCCGTTTTTTTCCTGTTCATGCCCATTCCACAGGCCTCCCCTCGTCAAAAGAACCATGGAATAGTATAGTACGGAAGGAGGCCGGTGACAAGGGGCACCCATCCCCCAACCGTCCCGGAATATGCTATAATCGGGTGGAAGGAATTTTTTTGAAGGAGAGATGCATTTATGGAACCCAATCCCCAGCAGGAAACCCCTGCGGAACAAACAGAACAAACAGAAGGACAGCCGGAAAAAGCCCCGGAACCGGTGACCCCGGAAGCCGGAGCAGCCGCCGGGACGGAAGAAACCGCCGGAACCGAAGAAACGAGAGCAGCCGCCGGAACGGAAACAGCAGAAGAAGCCCCGGTCCAGCCGGTGGAAGAAGAGGAGGAAAAGCCCCTGGGCCGGGCGGACCGGTCCCTGATGTTCTTTTTCTGGCCCCTGGTGGTGACGGCCCTGTACGTGCCCGTAGGCCTCATCTGGATGTGTTTCCGGTTCATGGCCTACAAATCCCAGCTGCTGCTCCTCACCAACAAGCGGCTGGTGCTGTTCAAGGGCGTGTTCAAAAAGAAACAGTACATGATCTCCCTGGACATGGCCGCCCATATGACCATGGAACAGGGATTCCTGGGCAGGAAGGCCGGCTACGGCACCCTGGTCATCGGCCAGGGCAAAGAAGCCATCCGGTACGATTACGTCCGGGATCCGGAAAAGTTCATGAAGATGTGCAAAGAGGCGGCCCAATAAGGCCGCCTCTTTGCTGTCAGCTGCGGCAGGCCCGGCGCCCCGCAACACACACGGACAACCTTGATCAGGCGGGCGGCCGGGCCTGCCGCTCCTACGGATACGATTTGGACAGAGGTTGTTGCACAGGACGTGCAACAACCCCTTTTTATTCCAGTTCAACCGCTCCCGTATACAGCTGCCAGTACATCCCTTTTTGTTCCAGGAGCTGCCGGTGGGTGCCTCTTTCTTTAATCTTTCCCTGGTCCAGCACCAGGATCTGGTCCGCGTTCCGCACCGTGGACAGCCGGTGGGCGATGACGAACACCGTCCTGCCTTCCATCAGGGCATCCATCCCCCGCTGGACGATCTGCTCCGTCCGGGTGTCGATGCTGGAGGTGGCCTCATCCAGGATCATCACCGGGGGATCCGCCACCGCCGCCCGGGCAATGGCCAGCAGCTGGCACTGTCCCTGGCTGAGCCCGGCCCCGGCTCCCCGGAGCACCGTATGGTACCCCTGGGGCAGATGCCGGATGAAATCATCGGCCCCAGCCAGCCGGGCCGCCGCCACACATTCCTCATCAGTGGCCTCCAGCCGTCCGTACCGGATATTTTCCAGCACCGTGGCGGTGAACAGCACCGTATCCTGGAGCACCATGCCCAGGGACCGGCGGAGGGCCCCCTTCCGGATCCGTTCCAGGGGGATCCCGTCACAGGTGATGGTGCCGGAGGAAATATCGTAGAACCGGGTGAGCAGGTTGGTGATGGTGGTCTTCCCGGCCCCCGTGGCCCCCACCAGGGCGATTTTCTCACCGGGCAGGGCATCCAGGGAAATGTCCCGGAGGATGGGCTTGCCCTTTTCATAGCCGAAATCCACCTGGCGGAAATGGACTTCTCCCCGGAGGGGCCGCAGTTCTTCCTGCCCCCTGTCCCCCGGCAGCACCCAGGCCCAGTGCCGGATACCGGTCCCTTCTGCCAGGGGCCGCAGTTCCACGGTTCCTTTGTCCTGTTCCGGCTTTTCATCCAGGAGCCCGAAGATCCGCTCCGCCCCGGCCAGGCCCATGACCATGGCGTTGATCTGGGGAGAGATCATCTGGATATTGGTGGCAAACTGCCGGCTCATGCCCAGGAAAGGCACCATCACCGCCAGGCTGAAGGGCAGCCCGGAAAGGGACAGGTTGGGCACCTGCCGTTCCAGGAGCAGGCCTCCGCAGGCCGCCACGATGATGTAGATCAGGTAGCTTACATTGTTCAGGATGGGCATCAGGGTATTGGAATACCGGTTGGCCTGATAGGACGCCTCATAGAGGGACTGGTTCACCCGCTCGAAATCCGCCCGGGCTGCCGCCTCATGGTTGAAGACCTTGATCACCCTGCCTCCGTTGATGCTCTCTTCCATGAACCCTTCGCAGTCCGCCAGGGTGTGCTGCTGGGCCATGAAATACCGGGCGCTCCGGCCCCCCACCTTCCGGGTGATGACCACGGACCAGAGGGAGCCTCCCACCACCACCAGGCTCATCCACACACTGTAATACAGCATGATGGCCAGAAGCACCGTCAGGGTCACGGCGGTGACGCACAGCTGGGGGAAGGCCTGGGAGATCAGCTGCCGGAGGGCTTCCACATCGTTGGTGTAATAGCTCATGAGATCCCCCCGCTGGTGCCGGTCGAAATACCCCAGGGGCAGGGTTTCCATATGGGTGAACAGCTTTTCCCGGATTTTGGCCAGGCAGCCCTGGTTGAACACCGCCAGGAGCTGGTTGTAGGTCACATTGGCGGCCAGGGATACCAGGTACAGCAGGGCCAGGATCCGCACATACCCGTAGATTTCCGGCCGGACGGCGGACCAGGAAAGATCCTGGGCCCAGGCTTTTTCCAGCACCGCCACCACTTTCTGCATGAACACCGCCGGCAGGGACAGGATGCCCGCATTGATGAAAATCAGGACCAGGATCCCGGGCAGCAGCCGGGGATAGAACCCCCACAGGGTCCGGAAGAACCGCCAGGCCATTTTCCGGCTGAAGATATTCTTTTTCTCAGCCATGGGCCTTCTCCTCCTTTTCCAGCAGATTCTGGGACCGGGCCATTTCCCGGTAGATGGCATTGGTCCGGAGCAGTTCCTGATGGGTGCCCAGACCGTTGATCTTTCCCTGTTCCAGCACCAGGATCCGGTCCGCCCGTTCCACGGAAGACAGCCGCTGGGCGATGATAAAGACGGTGGTGCCGGGAAGGGCGGTGGCCAGGGCCTCCCGGATGGCCCGGTCCGTCCGGGTATCCACTGCCGAGGTGCTGTCGTCCAGGATCAGGATCTTTGGCCGTTTCAAAAGGGCCCGGGCAATGCACAGCCGCTGTTTCTGGCCCCCGGACAGGTTGGTGCCCCCCTGCCGGATCCAGGTATCGTACCCTTTGGGCAGCCGCCGGATGAATTCGTCCGCACAGGCCTGGCGGCAGGCTTCTTCCAGCTGGGCCTGGGTGGCCCGGGGAGCCCCCCACCGGAGGTTGTCCGCCACGGTGCCGGAAAACAGCAGGTTCTTCTGGAGCACCATGGCCACGCTGTCCCGGAGGGTTGCCAGATTATACCGGCGCACGTCCACGCCCCCCACCCGGACGGTGCCCTCCGTTGCATCATAGAGTCGGGGGATCAGCTGGACCAGGGAGGATTTCCCGCTGCCGGTGCCCCCCACGATGCCCATGACTTCCCCGCTCCGGACGGACAGGGTGATGTCCCGGAGCACCGGTTCCCCGGTACTGCCTTCATACTGGAAGGAAACCTGGTCGAACGCCACAGATCCGTCCCGGACCGTTTCCACCGGCTGTTCCGGCGAAGTGAGGGTGCTTTTTTCCTCCAGCACTTCCCGGACCCGCTGGACCGATTCTTCCGTAAAGGTCAGCATCACCAGGATCATGGACACCATCATCAGTGACCCCAGGATCTGGAAGCTGTAGGTGAGCAGGGTGGAAAACTGGCCGATGTCCAGCAGCCGGCCACGGGTGGTGAGGATCAGCCGGGAGCCCTGGGTCAAAAGGAAAATCATGATCCCGTAGATGCAGATCTGCATCAGGGGGTTGTTCAGGGCCACGATCCGTTCCCCTTTGGTGAACAGGGCCTGGACCTTCCGGGCGGTTGCGTCGAATTTGGCGGTTTCCGTTTCTTCCCGGACAAAGGATTTCACCACCCGGATGCCCTTGATGTTTTCTTCCACCTTGTAGTTCAGGGCATCGTACTGGGGGAACCCCTGCCGGAACAGGCCCAGGGCCCGCCGGGCGATCTTGTACAGGCCCCAGCCCAGCACCGGGATCACCACCAGAAAGCACAGGGCCATCCGGCCTCCCATGTACCAGGCCATGAAAAAGGAGGCCAGCAGGTTGAAGGGGGCCCGGAAAGCCGTGCGCACCAGCATCATGAAGGCCATCTGGATGTTCTGGATGTCCGTGGTGAGCCGGGTCACCAGAGAGGCGGAAGAGAACCGGTTGATGTTCCCGAAGGAAAACTCCTGGATCTGGCAGAACACGTCCTGGCGGAGATTCCGGGCAAAGCCGCAGGAGGCCCGGGCGCAGGTGATCCCGGCCACATAGCCGCAGCCCAGGGCGCACAGGGCCATCAGGAGCAGGATCCCGCTGTAATGGAGGATCCGGTCCAGTCCGCAGCCATCCTTCACCTCGTTGACCAAAAGGGCGATCTCATAGGGGATCAGGGCCTCGAACACCACTTCCCCCATCACGGTGACGGGGGCCAGCAGGGCATCTTTTTTGAATTCCCGGAGGGACCGGAGCATCAGCAGCCAGGCATCCCGGCCATTCCGGAAATCCCGTTCATTCTGTCGATTTTTCTTTTCCATACTCCATCCCCTTGATTGTGTTTTGCGGGCCGCCCGGCATGCGGTCCCTACAGTTTGTTTTGCGGGCCGCCGGTTGTGCCGCCCCTGTCAGTTCCCGCTGGCCAGGGCCAGGCCGTACACCCGGGCCACCCCGCCCTGTTTCAGGGTTTTGGCCCCTTCTTCCATCGTACTGCCCGTGGTGCAGATGTCGTCGCAGAGCAGCACGATATCCGGCAGATCTTCCTGCCGGACCAGGGTGAAGCAGCCTTTCAGGTTCTTTTTCCGCTCTTCCGGGGTGAGCCCGTACTGGGACCGGGTGGGCCGGTTCCGGACCAGCAGGGATTCCCACCGGTACCCAGCCTCCCGGCACCAGGGACGGAAGATTTCTTCCGGCAGATCGTACCCCCGCTGCTTCCGCCGGTCCGGGTCCGTGGGGATGCCGGTGACGGAAAGGCCCACCCCCGGCGGGAATTCCCAGGCAAACTTATGTTCCCGGCGGAGGCCCTGGAGCCATTCCTCCCCCAGCCGGGGCAGCAGGTCTTCCCGTCCCCGGAACTTGGCCATCCACAGGGCCTTTTGGATGGCCCCGGCATAATCCAGCAGGAAGAACAGCCCATCCACATGGGGACAGCCCAGACTCTCCGGATGGAAGGAACGGGGATGCCAGATCTTTTCCCGGCACCGGCCGCAGAGCACCCCCGGCTCCCGGACCTCCTCCCCGCATCCCGGGCAGCCATGGGGATAGAACAGGGACTGGAGCAGGCGGACAAAAGAAGAAAACATGGAGCACCTCCGTGAGTCGTTCATCGTGAGTCGTTCATTGTGAGTCGCTGTGGAACCCCCTACCCGTGCAGGCACGGGTCCTTTCTCCCTTTCAGGGGGACACACGCTTCGCTATTGGCCCGAAGAGCTGTCCGTCCCCTGAAAGGGGCGGGGGACCGTTGCGCTTGCGCAATGGTGGTGGGATTTGGCCGGAGGCTCTTCCCCCTTCACTCCCCATACCGCTTCAGCCGCTCTGCCAGGAGGCTGTAGCGCTTCCGGGTCCGGTCGTTTTCCACGGCGGTGCGCAGGGCCCGCCGGCTGCCGGCCAGGTACACCTGCTTCTTGGCCCGGGTGATGGCGGTGTAGAACAGGTTCCGCTGGAGCAGGATGTAGTGGCTCAGTACCAGGGGCATCAGCACCACCGCATATTCGCTGCCCTGGCTTTTGTGGACGCTCATGGCGTAGGCCAGCCGCAGATCAGAGACTTCCGCTCCCTCATAGGTCACCGCTTCCCCTTCCGCCCGATCCGGGAAATCCACGGTCACATGGGCCCCCTGGATGCTGCAGATCCGTCCGATGTCCCCGTTGAACACGTTCTTGTCGTAATTGTTCCGGATCTGCATCACCTTGTCCCCTTCCCGGAGCAGCAGGAAACTGCCCCGGTACTCCTGTTTCTCCGGGGACGGGGGGTTCATCCGGGCCTGGAGCATGTTGTTCAGGTTCTCCACCCCGCACAGGTTCTTGTGCATGGGGGTCAGCACCTGGATGGCGTCCTGGGGCTGCCGGGCGGCCAGATGGACGTAGAGATCCACAATGTAGTGCATGGTCTCCTCTTCCGTGGCGAATTCCCGGAAACGGAAATCCTTTTCCCCTTCCCACTGGGGCATCAGTCCCTGGTTGATCCGGTGGGCATTCCGGACAATGGGGCTCAGCTCCGCCTGCCGGAACACGTTTTCCAGACGGACAATGGGCATGGTGCCGCTGCGGATTATGTCCTGGAGCACGGAGCCGGGGCCCACGCTGGGCAGCTGGTCCACGTCCCCCACCAGGATCAGCCGGCAGCCCAGGGGCAGGGCCTTCAGCAGGTTGTACATGAGCACGATGTCCATCATGGAGGCTTCGTCCACGATCACCGCATCGGCTTCCAGGGGATTGTCCTCATTCCGTCCCCAGAAGGAATCCCCCTCCCCGTTGGGAGTGTATTCCAGCAGCCGGTGCACGGTGAGGGCCGGCTTCCCGGCGCTTTCCGACAGCCGCTTGGCCGCCCGTCCCGTGGGAGCCGCCAGCAGGATCTTGCAGCCGGCCTGTTCCATCACCGACAGGATCCCCTTCACCACGGTGGTTTTCCCGGTACCCGGGCCCCCGGTAAGGACGAACACCCCGTGATCCACGGAAGCCTTCACCGCTTCCGCCTGTTCCGGTGCCAGTCGGATCCGTTCATCCCGTTCCCATTCCCGGATGATCTTCTGGTAATCCACCTTCCACAGGGCGTTCACATTGTCCCGGAGGGCCAGCAGCCGGTGGGCCACCCCCTCTTCCGCCCGGTACAGGTATTCCGGGTACACGCACACATGGTCCCCCCGGTCCTCCGCCCGGAGCAGGTTGTCCCGGAGCAGCTGGTCGAACACCTGGCGCACTTCCAGAGGGTCCACCTGGAGCACCCTGGCCGCATTGCCCACCAGCCAGGAATCCGGCACGCAGGTATGCCCCTGGCCGGCCCCCTGGAGCAGGGTATAGTGGATCCCCGCCCGGATCCGTTCGTCCCCGTGCTCATCCATCCCCAGGTTCCGGGCCAGGGCGTCCGCCGTCCGGAACCCGATGCCTTCCACATCTTCCGCCAGGCAGTAGGGATTGTTGCTGATCCGGGTCACCGCCGTGCTGCCGTAGAGGGCCTGGATCCGGGGGGCAAAATTCCCGCTGATCCCGTGGCTTTCCAGGAAAAACACCAGCTCCCGGTTTTCCCGGAGTTCCCCGTAGGAGGTGATGATGGCTTCCGCCTTTTTCTTGCCGATGCCGCTGACCTCCCGGAGCCGTTCCGGGAATTTTTCCAGCACCTCCAGGGTGTCCTCCCCGAACTGGTCCACGATCCGCTGGGCCATGGCCGGGCCCACTCCCTTGAGCACTCCGCTGCCCAGCATCCGCACCAGGCCTTCCGCCCCCCTGGGCTGGACGGCTTCCCAGCTCTGGGCCTGGAACTGCCGGCCGAACCGGGGATGGTCCCCCCAGATCCCGGCCAGCCGGATCTGCTCTCCCGCATAAGGCGCCTGCCCCCGGTAGACGATGGAAATGGTCCCCACTTCCGGGTTCTCGCCCCGAAAGACACTGAAGGTGCCTGTGTCTGCCTGGAAGACGATGTTTTTGACAGTGATTTCGATGGTAACGGATTCGGCCATACCCCTTCTGCTCCTTCTGAACGTATGTTTCCATCATTATACCATAGTTTTCGGTTTTTTTTGACAGTCCACGGCGAATTACGGTATAATAAGAAGGCTGAAATGTGAACGAAACTGAAGAAAAATAAAGGAAGTGAACGCCACGTGATTGGAAAAGGGACACAGGCAGCACTGGATATGTACCGCTGTGCCGAAGACGTCGTATTTGACAAGGAAAAGATCCGGGACATCCTGGAAGAAGCCGCTGACCGGTTCAGTCTGAAGGAACTCGCGCTGTATGCCACGGAAAATGATGAAGGGGACGACTTCTGCTTTGTCATGCTGTGCACCAACGGCCATCTCTTCCTCCATGTATTCCCCACCTACGGATATGTGGAAGCGGATATCTTCACCCTGGAAAGCGGAGCCAACCCGGAACAGGTGGCGGTTTTCCTCCGGCAGGAATTCGGTCCGGATCAGTCCAAGCTCACCACCCTGAAGCGGGGGGATTACGGTTCCATCAAGGACATGAAACCCCAGCGGAAAAAGATGGTGAAGACCATGCGGCGGGCCAAGAACGCCGGGGCCAAACTGAAGAAATTCATGACCTGGAAAAACACCAAAGAATAGGACGGAAAACAAGAGGCTCTCGTTGGCGCCTCTTGTTTTTGACAATCAAAGGAAGAACAACCATGAAATACATCTGCTGGGATATTGACGGTACCCTGCTGCTCACCAATTATGCCGGGGTGGCCGCCATGAAATCCACCATCATCGACCTGTACGGTCTGGACAATTTTGAATTCACCTACGGCATGGCCGGACGGACGGACACCTACATCGCCCGGAAGGCCATCGAGGGGATCCAGGGCCGCTGCACCCCGGAAGAAGTGACCCGGATGCTCCAGGCCTACGGAAAAAAGCTGCCTGCTTCCCTGGTGGAAAAACAGGGCCATCTCCTGCCCCATGTAAAGGAGACCCTGGAGTGGATCCGGCAGGATCCGGATACCACCTCCCTGCTGCTCACCGGCAACTGCGAAGTGGCCGCCCATGCCAAGCTGGCCTATTTCGGCATCGAAGAGGAATTCGACTACAGCCGCAGCGCCTTCGGGGAAATCAGCGAGCTCCGGGACGATCTTTCCCAGGCCCTGTGGGACAGGGTGCGGAAAACGGATCCCGGCGTGACCCGGGACCAGCTGGTGGTCATCGGGGATACCCCCCACGACATTACCTGCGCCCAGGCCATCGGGGTCCGGAGCCTGATCGTGCTGAAGGGTTCCGCCTATGCCCCGGACCGTCTGGAAGCGTACCATCCCTGGAAGATCATCCCGGAACTGCCGGAAGATCCCCGGGATCTGAACGCCATCCTGGAGGAGGACTGACATGCTGTCTGGAAAAAAACTGCTGCTTACGGCCCTGCTGGTCCTTTCTGCCGCCCTGCCGGCGGCCGCCTACCGGCAAAGCGATGTGGACCGGCTGCTGGCCACCCGTTCCTGCCCCGGGGGAGATCTGCGGGGGGCCTACCTGCGGGATGAGGACCTGACCGGGGCCGATCTCCAGGGGGCGGATCTGAGCTACGCCAACCTGACCAACGCCATCCTGGAAAACGCCAGCCTGAAGGAGGCCAATCTCCAGAAGGCCAATTTCCGGAACGCCTACATGGCCGGGGTCAATCTGGAAGGGGCGGACCTTTCCAACGCCAACCTGTCCCACACGGTGCTGAACCGGAGCTCCCTGGTGGGGGTCACTGCCTACCGGACCAGCTTCTCCCATGCCCTGCTGACCTTTGCCAACCTGTACACCGCGGACCTGCGGGAAAGCAATTTCGACTACGCCAACGGGGCCATGGCCAATTTCTTTTCCGCCAACCTGGCCCGGAGCTGGTTCTTCAGTACCCAGCTCCGGGGGGCCAATTTCACCTCCGCCAACCTGTACAACGCCCGGCTGCGGAAGGCCAGCCTGCCGGAAGCCAATTTCAAGAACGCCAATCTCATGAGTTCCACCCTGGAAGACAGCAACCTGTCCCGGGCCGTCCTCACCAACGCCAACCTGGACGACGCGGACCTGAGCCACGCCAACCTGGAAGGGACCCAGTTCACCAACGCCGATCTGGCGCTGGCGTACAGGAAATGAAAAAAGAGCTGTTGCCTGCGCAACAGCTCTTTCTTTTCAAATCTTACTTTCCTTCCGCAGCAATGGCGTCGCTGGCGCAGACAGCCACTACGTCCACCACGTCCTGGGTGGAGCAGCCGCGGCTCAGGTCCAGAACCGGTTTGGCCAGGCCCTGTACCAGAGGCCCAAGGCAGGTGGCGCCGCTGAACCGTTCAACCAGTTTGTAGCCAATGTTGGCAGCGCACAGGTTCGGGAAAATCAGCACGTTGGCATGGCCAGCCACTTTGGAACCGGGAGCCTTCCGTTCGCCCACTTCGGGAACCAGGGCAGCATCGGCCTGCAGTTCGCCGTCGAAAGCGAAGTCCACGTTCCGGGATTTCAGGATTTCAACTGCTTCCTTGACCTTATCCACTTCTTCACCGGAGCCGGAGCCTTTGGTGGAGTAGCACAGCATAGCCACTTTCGGTTCTGCGATTTCCAGGGTGGTCTTGGCCCGTTCAGCGCAGCTTACAGCAATGTCAGCCAGCTGTTCAGCCGTCGGTTCGATGATGACGCCGCAGTCCCCGAAGACCAGTTTGCCGTGGTCGCCCAGGTTTTCTTTGTCGCTCAGCACGATGAAACCGCTGCATACGGTCTTGTTGCCGGGTTTCACCCCAACAACCTGCAGACCGGCTTTGATGGTGTCAGCGGAAGTCCGGGTGGAACCGGAAACAACGCCGTCAGCATCGCCCATGGCCAGCAGGCCGGCGCCAAAGAAGGTGGTATCGTTCAGCATGATTTCCCGTGCTTTTTCCACGGTCATGCCCTTTTTCTTTCTCCGTTCTGCGAAGTAAGCACACAGTTCGTCCATTTTTTCATAGGTTGCAGGGTTGACGATCTTTACGCCGTCAAAGCTGATGCCCAGACGTTCTGCATCTTTCTGCAGTTTGGCGGGATCCCCTACCAGCACGATTTTAGCAAACCCTTCCTTCGTAACGATAGCAGCAGCCTTCAGAGCTCTGTCACTGTCGTTTTCCGGCAGCACAATCACCTTTTGTGCAGGTTTTACACGAGCCTTCAGTTCGTCCATAAATGCCATTCCATATCACTCCTACCCAAATATTAAAAGGCTGGCGCACGGCGCCCCTTTTCACAGCTTCTATTATATCACTTTTTCCCGCAATGCCAAATCAGAACTTTCCCCAATGCAAAACAAGTAATATTCTGATAAAAAGGACCTGGATGGCAAATCCAGGTCCTTTCCTTCAGCAATTGTCCATTGTCAATTGCTTCTCATTTCTTCGGTGCAGCTTCCGGATGGTTCTTCAGATAGGTGTCGTTCTGGGCGATCACATCCAGGAACACCAGCGGGGTTTTCTTCACGTTCCGCAGCCCGTGGGACTGGCCGGGACGGGCGATGGTCACATCCCCTGCCTTCACTACGGTTTCCTTGCCGGTGCCGTCGGTGAAGATCCCTTCCCCGGAGATGATGATGTAGGCGTCTTCATTGAAACCATGTTTGTGGCAGCCGATGGAAGCGCCCTTCTTCAGTGTCAGATAGCAGATTTCCTTGATGGCGGAATCCGGAGCAGCCTTGTCGCGGGCAAAGGCGAATTTGCCGTAAGCAGTCCCCTTGCCTTTGGCTACATCCTGTTTATCAAAGGTGAACAGTTCTCCTTTGGGATAAACCTGTTCATCGGGTTTGAAAGGAGATGCCGGCGACCCGGCGGCAAAAGCAGTCCCGGTCAGCAGGGTGGCCCCCAGCGTCAGCAGCACAGCCAGTTTTTTCAGTTTCATGAAAACCCCTCCTCTGAAAATTCAAAATGATTGCATTTTTATTGTAGCACTTTGGCTTTTGGTTGACAAGACAAAGAAAGAGGGCTGTTGCATGAGCAACAGCCCTTGTCAACGGTCAGCTGTCAACAGTCAGTGGCCGATGGAAAGAGACGCAGCCTTGCGGCTGCTAACCCACTCACTTGCTCTCAAAGAACGCCTTGTACGCCCGGTACGTCTCGTAGGCATCGGCTTTGCTCAGCAGGTCATAGGGAGAATGCATGCTCAGCATGGCGGTGCCGCAGTCCACCACTTCGCAGCCCCAGTCCGCCAGCATGAAGGCGATGGTGCCGCCGCCTCCCTGGTCCACCTTCCCCAGTTCCCCGATCTGCCAGGCCACCCCGGCTTCGTTGAAGATGGTCCGGATCTTCTGGATGAACTCACTGTTGGCATCGTTGCTCCCTGCCTTGCCCCGGGCACCGGTGTACTTGGTCAGGGCCACCCCGTAGCCCAAAAGGGCCGCGTTGTCCTTTTCCGTCACTTCCGGGAACATGGGGTCCAGGCAGCTGTTCACATCCCCGGAGAGCATCTCGCTGTTTTCCATGGTTTCATAGAAATCCAGCAGGCTGCCCCGGTCCTGGAGAGCCAGCAGCTTCATGACGAATTTGGCGAAATAGGAAGACTGCATGCCGGTGTTCCCGTAGGACCCGATTTCCTCCTTGTCCGCGAAAAGGGCCGCCTGGGTCTTTTCTCCCGGCACCGCCTCCAGGATGGCTTCCAGGTTGGCATAGGAGCACACCCGGTCGTCCTGGCCGTAGCCGGCGATCAGGGACCGGTCAAAGCCCACATCCCGGCTCTTCAGGGCCGGCACCAGTTCCAGTTCCGCCGTGGTGAAGTCTTCCTCCTCTACCCCGTAGCTGTCCTTCAGGAGCGCCATCAGGGCATCCTTCGCCTTCTGGTCCCTGTCCGTATGGGTGCCGATCACCGCCTGGAGCTGTTCCCCGGTGACCCCTTCCGCCAGGGTCTTCTTCATCTGGTCCTGGGCCATGTGGATCAACAGATCCGTAATGTAGAACACCGGATCCTTTTCGTCCATGCCGATGTTCACCTCAAGGGTCCGGCCGTCTTTGGTGTGGATGATCCCCACCAGGGCCAGGGGCAGACAGGGCCACTGGTACTTCTTGATGCCCCCGTAGTAATGGGTGCGGAAATACACCACCCCGTCCTGTTCATGGACCGGGTTCCCCTTCAGGTCCAGCCGGGGAGAATCGATGTGGGAGCCCACGATCTTCAGTCCCTCATGGACCGGTTCCCGGCCGATCACCGCCAGGATGCAGGCCTTGCCCTTCTGGTTCCAGTACACCTTGTCCCCGGGCTTCAGTTGGCCCGCCTCATATAAAGGCTTGAAACCGGCGGCTTCCGCCTTTGCCAGGATTTCCTTCACGGCCAGCCGTTCGGTCCGGGCCCGGTCCAGGAACGCTTTGTACCGTTCCCCGTAGGCCAGGGTTTCCTGCCGTTCTTTTTCGTCCATCCGCGCCCAGGCGGATTCTTTTCTGCTGTATGGTTCTTTCATGGTTCAAGACCTCCTGTTTTCTCTCGCTTTTCCCACCAGTATACCATATTTTCCCCGGCTACAGAGCTTCCTTTGTCCGGAGGATCCGGTACAGGGCGGCGTCCACCTGTTCCCGGGGCAGGGTACCTTCCCGGATGGCTTTGGCCAGGGCCCCATGGACCCGACGGATGGTTTCCGGACCGTGGCAGACCATCACCAGGTCCGCGCCCGCCCGTACCGCCTGGACCGCCGCTTCTTCCAGGGGATACTGGCTGGCGATGGCCCCCATGGTCAGGTCATCGGTGAGCACAAGCCCGGAGAAATGGAACTGGCCCCTGAGCAGATCCCCCATGATTTTGGGAGACAGGGAGGCGGGATAGTCCGGATCCAGGGCCGGATACCGCACATGGGTCACCATGACCCCAAACCAGGGCTCAGGGTATTTTTCCAGGGCCAGCCGGAAGGGCAGCCCGTCTTCCTGGAGCAGGGTCTCCCGGTCCGCGGAGACGATCACCTGGCCCTTGTGGGTATCCTCTTTTCCCTTCCCCAGCCCGGGAAAATGCTTCAGGCAGGCCAGGAGATGGACCTTCTGATACCCAGCCAGGGCCCCTTCCACAAATTTGGCCGCCGTGGCCGGATGGCTGCTGTAGGACCGTTCCATGCCGCTGCCCACATCCGCCACCGGAGCCAGGTTCAGGTTGAAGCCCAGGGCTTTCAGCCGGGTCCCGGTTTTCGCCGCCCAGGCTTCCGCCTGTGCCGGGTCCCCGGTGCGGCCGATGGCTTCCTGGGAAGGAGGGGCGGGCAGCTGGTCCTTCATCCGGGCCACCTGTCCCCCTTCCTCATCCACCCCGATCAGCAGAGGTTCCGGCCGGGCCAGGTCCTGGAGACGGCTGTTCAGGGCCTTCACCTGGTTTGGATCCTTCATGTTCCGGTCAAAGAGAATCACCCCGCCGTAGTGGTTCTCCTGCAGCTCCTTCTGGAAAGCGGCGGAAGGTTCCGTGCCCTCCATGCCCACCAGCATCAGCTGGCCGGCTTTTTCCTCCGGGGCCATGGCGGCGATCTTTTCCCGGATGGGATCCCCCTGGGTCGGCTTCCCCGTCCCGTGCTCCCGGGGAAACCGGGGCCGCAACACCATCCCCACAAATCCCACCAAAAAGATGCAAAAAATGCAAAACCAGAGTTTTTTCATATTCTTCCTTTCCTTTTCCAGTTGCGCCTGCCAGCGGGCTGACCAACCTTCCCCTGCAAGAAAAAGGACCCGTCTGCAAAGGCGGGTCCTTTCCATCGGCCGCTGACCGTTGACAGCTGACCGTTGACAGATTGCTGCAGAAGCAGCAATCCCCTTACTTATTCATAAACACCGGTTTCCGTTTTTCCAGGAACGCCTTCATGCCTTCCTTCTGGTCCAACGTGGCGAAGCAGGTCCCGAACACCTGGGCTTCGTAGCTAAGCCCGGATTCCAGATCCATGCTCAGGCCCCGGTTGATGGCATCCTTGGCGCTGGCAATGGCAATGGGTGCCTTCTTCATAATCTTCCGGCAGACTTCCTCGCAGGTGGGGATCAGTTGTTCCGGTTCCACCACCCGGTTCACCAGGCCGATCCGGTGTGCTTCTTCCGCATCCACCATGGCACCGGTGTAGATCATTTCCTTGGCATAGCCCTTGCCGATCAGCCGGGCCAGACGCTGGGACCCACCGAACCCGGGGATGATCCCGTAGTTCACTTCCGGCTGGCCGAACTTGGCCGTGGTGGAAGCAAACCGGAAATCACAGGCCAGGGCCAGTTCGCAGCCCCCGCCCAGGGCATAGCCGTTGACGGCCGCCACTGCCACCACCGGCAGCTTTTCAATGGCATCGAACACTTCGTGGCCCAGGTTGGAGAAATCTCTCCCTTCCACAGCGGTCATGGTGCTCATGGCCTTCAGGTCGGCTCCTGCCACAAAAGCTTTCTCCCCGGCCCCGCGGATGATCACGGCCTTTACCGCCGGATCCGTGGCCAGTTTGCCGAAGCAGTCCTTCATTTCTTCCAGGGTGGGCGTATCCAGGGCATTCAGGAACTTGGGACGATTCACCGAAACGGTGGTCACCCCGTCATCCTGGATCTCCACCAGCAGATTCTTGTACTCGTACGTCATCGACCACACCACCCATCAGATTATTTGTTGTAATCGTAGAAACCTTTGCCGGTCTTGCGGCCCAGATAGCCGGCTTCCACCATTTTCCGCAGCAGAGGAGCCGGACGGTATTTGGGATCGCCGAAGCCCTTGTACAGCACTTCCATAATGGCCAGCACCGTATCGTTCCCGATCAGGTCGGACAGAGCCAGAGGCCCCATGGGATGGTTGAAGCCCAGTTTGGCAACGGCATCGATGTCTTCCTTGCTGGCAACCCCTTCGCTGAGGGTGAAGATGGCTTCGTTGATCATGGGGATCATGATCCGGTTGCCCACAAAGCCGGGAGCATCGTTGACCTTTACCGGGTTCTTTTCCAGGGCTTTGGCCAGTTCATAGACCTTTTCGAAGGTTTCTTCAGAGGTACCCAGTCCTTTGGTCACTTCCACCAGCTTCATCACAGGAGCCGGGTTGAAGAAATGCATGCCGATGAATTTGTCCGGACGGGAAGTGCCGGCAGCCAGCATGGTGATGGAAACGGAAGAGGTGTTGCTGGCGATGATGGCATCTTTCGGCATCTTTTCATCCAGTTCCTTGAAAATGCTTTGTTTGATCTTGATGTTTTCCGTAGCGGCTTCGATGGCCAGATGCACATCGCAGGCTTCCGGGGTCAGGTCCACCACACCGTGGATCCGGGCCATGGTGGCGTTCTTGTCGTCTTCGGTGATGCGGCCCTTGGTTACGCTGTGAGCCAGGCTTTTTTCGATCTTGGCAATGCCCCGGTCAACGAATTCCTGTTTGATGTCCCGCAGGGTCACTTCCACCCCGTGAGCAGCCATGACCTGTGCGATCCCGCTCCCCATCTGGCCGGCGCCGATTACCATAACTTTTTTCAGTTCCATAGTTGAAGATCTCCTTTTCGTGTATGATGAGAAAATCTGCATTTCTGCAAAGCATTCCAGAGGAAGGGAATCCCTCTCCCTCTGTGCAAAGGAAGGGCTGGCATACACCAGCCCCTCTGTGTCCCTTTCCCGGAGAAAGGATTATTTTTTCTTGTCACGCAGCAGGGCACGGGAGGTTACGATCCGCATAACCTGGTTGGTGCCTTCGTAGATCTGGGTGATCTTGGCATTCCGCATGTAGCGTTCTGCAGGGTAGTCAACGGTGTATCCGTAGCCGCCGAAGATCTGTACTGCATCGGTGGTCACTTCCATGGCCACATCGGAAGCGAAGCATTTAGCCATGGCCGCAGCTTCGGAATAAGGTTTCCCTTCGTTCTTCAGCATGGCGGCATGGTATACCAGATACCGGGCAGCTTCGATCTTGGTGGCCATGTCAGCCATCATGAACTGCAGAGCCTGGAATTTGGAAATGGAACGGCCGAACTGTTCCCGTTCTTTGGAATATTTCACGGCAGCAGCCAGAGCGCCTTCCGCAATACCCAGAGCCTGAGCGGCTACGCCGATACGGCCGCCATCCAGGGTTTCCATGGCGATCTTGAAGCCTTCGCCTTCCTTGCCCAGCAGGTTTTCTTTGGGGACTTCGCAGTCTTCAAAGATCAGTTCTGCGGTGATGGAGGTATGGCCGCCCATTTTGTCTTCGATCTTACCGAAGCGGAAGCCGGGCATGCCTTTTTCCAGGATGAAAGCGGAAATCCCGTGTACGCCCTGGCTCTTGTCGGTCATGGCGAATACCACGTAGGTATCAGCTTCCTTGCCGTTGGTGATGAAGATCTTGGAGCCGTTCAGGATGTATTTGTCGCCTTTCAGCACAGCAGTGGTCTGCTGGGCGGAGGCATCGGTCCCGGCGGAAGGTTCGGTCAGGCCGAAAGCCCCGACATGGGTGCCTTCTGCAATGGGAGCCAGGTATTTTTGTTTCTGTTCTTCGGTCCCGAACATGTAGATCGGGGTAGCGCACAGGGAAACGTTGGCGCTCAGGGTGATACCGGTACCATCATCCACTTTGGACAGTTCTTCCACAGCCAGGATGTAGCTCAGCACATCCAGTCCCATGCCGCCGTATTCTTCCGGGAAGCAGATGCCGCAGAAACCGGCTTCGCCCATCTTGTCGATGAGTTTGCGGTCCCAGATATGGGCTTTGTCTCTTTCTTCAACGGTGGGTGCCAGGAATTTTTCAGCAAATTCCGCAGCCATGTCCTTAATCATCTGTTGGTCTTCAGTCAGATTGAAATCCATAATGTTTGTACCTCTTTCCTCTTGATCTTTTTAGATGGTGAGAGGGAACCCCGCTTCAGGAAGCAGTGCTCCCTGAATTGCTTAGAGCATTTCCACAACAGTGGCCGTGCCCATGCCGCCGCCGATGCACAGGGTGGCCAGGCCCAGTTTCTTATTTCTGTGTTTCAGCGCATACAGCAGGGTGACCAGGATACGGGCACCGGAAGCACCGATGGGGTGACCCAGGGCGATGGCACCGCCGTTCACGTTGGTCTTGTCCCAATCCAGCTGCAGTTCCCGGCCCACTTCTACGGTCTGGGCTGCGAAAGCTTCGTTGGCTTCCACCAGATCCAGATCCTTCACTTCCAGACCGGCTTTGGCCAGAGCCTTCCGGCTGGCAGGGATGGGTCCGATGCCCATGATGGCGGGATCCACACCAGCAGAAGCGTAGGAAACGATCTTGGCCATGGGTTTCAGGCCCAGTTCTGCGGCTTTTTCAGCGGTCATCAGGACCAGAGCGGCAGCCCCGTCGTTCAGGCCGGAAGCGTTGCCGGCGGTAACGGTGCCGCCCTTCTTGAAGGCCGGGCGCAGTTTGGCCAGGACTTCCATGGTTGTTCCTTCTCTGGGGAATTCATCGGTATCGAAGACTTTTTCGCCTTTTTTGGTTTTAATGGTAACAGGGACGATTTCTTCCTTGAAAGCGCCGCTCTTGATGGCTTCAATGGCTCTTGCCTGGGAACGGGCAGCCACTTCGTCCTGGTCTTCCCGGGTTACGCCGAATTTTTCCGCCACGTTTTCAGAGGTGATGCCCATGTGGTAGTCGTTGAAAGCATCCCACAGACCGTCACGGATCATTACGTCGATCATTTTCTGATCGCCCATCTTCAGGCCCCAGCGGGCTTTCCCCGGTACGGTAAAGGGAGCGTTGGACATGCTTTCCATGCCGCCGGCCACAACGATGTCGTTATCTCCGGCCAGGATGGACTGGGCAGCCAGTTCCACGCATTTCAGTCCGGAACCGCAGACTTTGTTGACGGTGAAGGCAGGGACTTCCACCGGCATGCCGGCAAAAATGGCAGCCTGACGGGCAGGGTTCTGGCCCAGGCCGGCCTGGAGCACGTTCCCCATGATCACTTCATCCACCAGTTCCGGTTTCACACCGGCTCTGTTCAGGGCTTCCTTGATGACGATGGCGCCCATCTGAGGAGCGGACAGCGGGGTCAGGCTTCCGCCGAACTTACCGATTGCCGTTCTTACAGCACTTACAATAACAACTTCACGCATTTTCAAACCATCCCTTCTAGTTTTGAAATTGAAGCATTCAATGACAATCGTGGCGGCAGCGGCATGAGGTAAGGGTTCCAGCCGCTGCCGTTCCGATTGGATCAGGCAAAAATGCAATCAGCCTTTACTTATGGACTTGATTATACACTAATTATAGCGCAAAAGGAAGCCCCTAGTTTTCTGAAAATTGGCTGTTTACCCTCTGATGAAAAAATTGCGAAAAAGTGTCCATACCAGGAATGCCCCCACTCCCACCAGGGCAAAGCCCAGCAGGGTGGGCAGCAGGAACAGGATGCCCAGGATCAGGAGCGCTGCCACCAGCATCAGCCGGCCGTTCAGCTTCACAATTTCCCAGACCGCCGCCCATTTTTCCTTCCGGGCCTCTTTCTCCTGCTCCTTCCGGATATCTTCCCGGTCGTAGACCTTCCAGTCTCCCCGGTTTTCCTCATCCGTCCCCGTTTCGATGGTCACCCCGTCAAAGGCGTCCCGTTCTTCCTCACTCATCACCTGGGCTTCCCCCTCTTCGTTGAGGGTGCCGCAGCCCGGGCAGGCTTCCAGATCATCCGGATATTCCAATCCGCAGTGCTTACAGATCATCGTGTTACTCCTAGACAAATTTTGAAAACAGCATCAGGAATCCCATTTCATCCAGATACCGGGGGTCCGACGGTTCCAGTTTCAGCTGGTTCCGGATTTCCATATAGGCCCGGGTCAGGTCCCGGTGAGGGACTCCGAAGGTCTCCAGCAGGAACGGTTTCTGCCGGGCGGCCCGTTTGTCGTTGATTTCCAGGAAATTCTCCACCAGGGCCGCGGCCCACACCTGGGGTTCATAGAGCCCGGTATGGGGGCAGAGGTCCTTGAAATCCGCCCACATGTGGCGGATCAGCCGGATGTCGTATTCCCCCCGGCCGCTGACCAGGACGATTTCCTGGACCATTTTTTCCACCGGGGTCATTTTTTCCGGCAGGGGTCCGGGCACATAGTCCCGGTGGCGGGTTTCGTAGGGGAACCGGCAGGCGGCGGGATTTTTGCTCACCTTCCGGAGCACCTCCCGGCACACCAGGGCCTGCCGGGAAAGGAATTCCCCCCAGTCCGCCCCGGGGAACTGGACATCATACCAGTCCCGGCAGGCTTCCAGCACCTCCAGCAGCCGTTTCCGGGCCAGGGGCTTCAGGGTGTAGCTCTGGAGCCAGTTCATCCCCATGCTCCGGTTGTAGAACACATGGCCCAGGAACACCCGGTCTTCCAGGGGGTCCGTGCCGGTCAGGGGGAAACTCAGGTAATAGAGTTCTCCCGTAAGGAAATCCCGGCACACGAACCGGTTCTCATCCAGCACTTCCTCGATGGTGAACAGGGCCAGGAACCCCTGGCTCAGTTCGTTCACCAGCTGGGGATAGGCGCTGCTCCCGGTCCGCCGGAAGATCTCCAGGGGGGTCACATCCTCTTCCAGCAGATGGTAGTCGAAGAGGAAATAATCCCAGTACCCCCGCCAGAAATCCTCCCCGCATTCCTCCTCCAGCTCCAGGATCCCCAGGGCCTGTTCGTAAAGCACCAGGGAATGCTGGAAGTCCGTATCGAATTCCTCTTTCTGGAAGAACTGGTGGATTTCCTCCATCAGCCCCCGGAGGGAGGCTCCCGCGTTCAGGAACACCCGGCCTTCCGGAGGGGGTGCGCCGGCCGCTTCCCGTTCCTCTTCTCCCGGCAGGTAATTGCCAAAGCCGTCGATGATGGCCACCCCTCCGTCGTCCCGGAGCAGCTGCTGCCGGGCCAGGTAGGGGGCCAGGGCGTTCTGGAGCCGTCCCTGCTGTTTCAGGAACACGAAGAAAGAACCCAGGGTATCCAGCAGGTCCCGGATGGAATCGTAGGAAACCTTGAATTCCACCACATTCCGGCCGCACCAGGATACCAGATCCACAATGTCGTCCTCTGTCAGTTCCTCCAGGGTCAGTTCTGCGTTTTCTATGTAGATGCACAGCATCACCAGATGTTCCCACTGGTGCTGCAGTTCCGGGTCAGGCACCCCGTGCCAGGCCAGATGGCGGAAATAGGCTTCCACATCCGCCCGGGGAAGGACCTGATCCCAGCCGGGATCGTTGTTGTAAAAGGCTGTTATTGCGTCATAGACATTCGCCATTGCTTCTCCCCTAACTTTTTCCAATCTTTCCTGTGGTCCGGAAAGGCTTTCCCCCCTTACAGGATCCGGGAAGGACAGAGATCCACCACCGGGCAGGCGGTGCATTCCGGTTTCCGGGCCTTGCAGAGTTTCCGGCCATGCCAGATGAACCAGTGATGGGCTTCCCCCCATTGGGCCCGGGGGATCAGTTTCATCAGATCCTGTTCCACCGCCAGGGGATCCGCCCCCTGGGACAGGCCCAGCCGGTGGGCCACCCGGAACACATGGGTATCCACCGCGATGGCCGGCTGACCGAAAGCCACGCTGAGCATCACATCGGCGGTTTTCCGGCCCACCCCCGGCAGGCTCAGGAGGCTTTTCATATCCTGGGGCACTTCCGAATGGAATTCCTCCACCAGTTTCCGGCACAGGCCCAGGATGTTCCGGGCCTTGGACCGGAACAGGCCGCAGTCCCGGATTTTCTCCTCCATCTGTTCCTGGGTCAGGTTGCCCAGCTTCTCCGGGGTATCATACTCCGGGAACAGCCGGGCGGTCACCTTGTTCACCCGTTCGTCGGTGCACTGGGCGGAAAGGACCACTGCCACCAGCAGTTCGAAGGGAGTCCGGTAATGGAGGGCCGTGCCCTGTCCCCGGTAGGTCTCCTCCAGTTTCGTCAGGATGGCCGCCACCCGTTCTTTCTTCCGCATCAGTTGGTCAGGCTCCGTACCGGTGCCGGGATCCGTCCGCCCCGATGGATGAACACATCGGGTTTGAAGGAATTCACGGCGCTGATGGGCGCATAGCCCAGCAGACCGCCGAATTCCACCTTGTCCCCCACCTTCTTGCCCGGTACGGGGATCAGCCGGACTGCGGTGGTCTTGTTGTTGATCATGCCCACCGCCGCTTCATCGGCGATGACGGCGGAAATGGTTTCAGCCGTGGTGTCCCCGGGGACGGCGATCATATCCAGGCCCACAGAGCACACGCAGGTCATGGCTTCCAGTTTCTCGATGGTCAGGGAGCCTTTTTCCACCGCAGCGATCATGCCCGCATCTTCCGAAACGGGGATGAAGGCGCCGCTCAGGCCGCCCACATAGCTGGAGGCCATCAGGCCGCCCTTTTTCACCGCATCGTTCAGCATGGCCAGGGCCGCCGTGGTGCCCGGGCAGCCGCAGGATTCCAGGCCGATCTCTTCCAGGATATGGGCCACGGAATCCCCCACCGCCGGGGTGGGTGCCAGGGACAGGTCGATGATGCCGAACTGGGTATTCAGCCGTTTGGCGGCTTCCTGGGCCACCAGCTGGCCCACCCGGGTGATCTTGAAGGCGGTCTTCTTGATGGTTTCTGCCACCACGCCGATGTCTTCCCCCCGGACCGCTTCCAGGGCGTGCTTCACCACCCCGGGGCCGGATACCCCCACGTTGATCACCGTTTCCGGTTCCGTTACCCCGTGGAAGGCCCCTGCCATGAAGGGATTGTCCTGGACCGGGTTGCAGAAGATCACCAGTTTGGCGCAGCCCAGGGCATCCTGGTCCGCGGTGCGGCGGGCGGTTTCCTTCACCACCTGGCCCATTTCCCGGACGGCGTCCATGTTGATGCCGGCCTTGGTGGAACCGATGGCCACGGAAGAGCACACAATGTCCGTGGTGGACAGGGCTTCCGGGATGGAGCGGATCAGGGTCCGGTCCCCATGGGTATAGCCTTTTTCCACCAGGGCGCTGAAGCCGCCGATGAAGTTCACCCCCACGGCTTTGGCCGCGTCATCCATGGCTTTGGCCAGGGGCACATAGCTGTCCGTTTTGCAGGCTTCCCCCACCAGGGAAATGGGAGTCACGGAGATCCGTTTGTGGATGATGGGCACCCCCAGTTCCGCTTCCAGCTGTTCCCCCACCTTCACCAGGTCTTTGGCCTTGGTGGTGATCTTGTCATAGATTTTCTGCGCGCACACCTTCACATCCGGATCCGCACAGTCCCGCAGGCTGATGCCCATGGTGATGGTGCGCACATCCAGGTTGTTCTGGGTGATCATCCGGGTGGTTTCCAGTACGTCTTTGATTTCGTAGAACATGTACGGGCCTCCTTAAATCCGGTGCATGGCCGTAAAGATCTGTTCGCTCTGCACCCGGATTTCCACGCCCAGTTCCTTGCCCAGGGCCGTGGCTTTTTCCTTCAGGGCTTCCACGGATACGGCTGCATTGTCCAGGTCACCAATCAGAACCATGTTGAAGAATCCGTCATCAATGTTCTGGTTGATGTTCAGGATATTCACGTTGTTTTCCGCCAGCAGCGTGCTGGCTTTGGCAATGATGCCCACTTTGTCCACACCTACGATGGTCATAACGATACGCATAAATAACATCCTTTCTGTTTCAGGAACTCCGGAATGATTTTGCCAGAGGAGTTTACAGTTTATTATACGATAAAATCCCGTAAGCTTCAATGTTACTGGAAGAATCCACAAGGATTTCACCATTTTCCGTCTCCGGTGCACGGGTCAGGCGGCTCCGGCCAAACCCCACCACCATGCTGCGCATGGCCCCCCTTTTTGTCAACGGTCAGCAGTCAGCGGCCAGGGGAAAGGACCCGCGCCTTGCAGGAATGGTCCGGGCAGCGGAGCGTGTGTCCCCCTTCCGTATCATATGAAACAAACATTCACACCCATAACGAGAAAATTATTCGACTAAACCCCGTTCCTGTGATATGATAAGGATACAAAACCGTACTGTCTATTTTCAAGGAGGATGGATCATGCAGGAATACAAACCCGTTAAATCTGGGAAAGTTCGTGAAATCTACGATCTGGGCGACAGCCTGATCATGGTGGCTTCCGACCGGATCTCCGCGTTCGACCACATTCTGAAAAACACCATTACGGACAAAGGGGCCGTCCTGACCCAGATGTCCAAATTCTGGTTCGACTATACCAAAGACATCATCCCCAACCACATGATCAGTGTGGATCCTGCGGATATGCCCGAATTCTTCCGGACTCCGGAATTCGCCGGCAAGAGCATGAAATGCCGGAAACTGAACATGATCCCGGTGGAATGCATCGTCCGGGGCTACATCACCGGCAGCGGCTGGGAATCCTACAAGGAAAACGGCACCGTCTGCGGCATCAAGATGCCCGAAGGGCTGAAAGAATGCCAGAAGTTGCCTGAGCCCCTCTTCACCCCCAGCACCAAAGCCGAACTGGGTGACCATGATGAAAACATCACGGAAGACCAGTGCGTCACCTACCTGGAAAAGATCTTCCCGGGCAAAGGGGCGGAATACACCAAAGCCATCAAGGACGCCACCATCGCCCTGTACAAGAAATGTGCGGACTATGCCTATGAAAGAGGCATCATCATCGCCGACACCAAATTCGAATTCGGCCTGAACGAAAAAGGCGAAGTGGTCCTGGGTGACGAAATGCTCACGCCGGACAGCTCCCGGTTCTGGCCCCTGGAAGGGTACGAAGCCGGCAAGGGCCAGCCTTCCTACGACAAGCAGTTCGTCCGTGACTGGCTGAAAGCCAACCCGGACAGCGACTACCTGCTGCCCCAGGACGTAATCGACAAGACCATCGCCAAATACAAAGAAGCCTACGAAATGCTCACCGGAAAGAAGTTCGGGGAGTAAGGGATAGAAAAAAGGCGCTGCCTCCGCAGCGTCTTTTTTTGTCACGGGTCGCGAGTCGTGGGCTTGTTAGCGGAGCCCGAAAATCCGATTTTCCAGATTTCTGTCGAATTATCTTCTCTATAGAAAAAAACAACAAACGGCCAAAACATCCAGGCTCGCGGCCGTGACCCTCGGCCCGCGACCGGGGTGTTGCACATAACATGCAACACCCCCTACCCCATCACCCTCACAATCCACTCCTGCAGCGCCCTGGCCGTTTCCGGATTGAAGGGCTCCCCGGTCCGGTTGTTGTTGGAAATCACCCGGACGGCCCCGAAGGGCACCCCGAACCGGGCTGCGGTTTCCCCGGCTCCGGCGGTTTCCATCTCTTCGCACAGGGCACCGGTTCCCTGTTCCAACGCCCGGATGGTATCCGGGCAGTCGTTCCACCGGTCCCCGGAGGCAATTGCCCCCACCAGGGCCCGGCCCCGTTGCCAGCGGACCCCTTCCCGGTCCAGCCAGGCCAACACTTCCCGGTCCGTCCAGTGCCAGAAGGGTTTTTCCCCGGTGAATTCATTTTCCTTGCTTTCCCCTTCCAGGGCCTCCAGGTCCAGGAAATAATCCTTTCCATACCGGCTCTGGAACAGGGCATTACTGTTGTACCACCGTTCTCCCAGCACCAGGTCGAAGGGCTGCACCCCTTCCGGATAGCCCCCTGCGGTCCCCTGGTTCAGCACCAGGGAGGGGTGGAATTCCGCGCAGCCCACCGCCGTGGCCGCCGCCGCGGCTGCGGTGCCGATCCCAGTCCGGCTCACCACCACCGGCCTGCCGCCCAGGGTTCCCTCCCAGAAGGCGAATCCGCCGAACCGGCAGCTCCGACAGTCCTTCAGTGCCTCCCGGAGCACGGCCACTTCCAGTTCCATGGCTCCCTGCAGCAAAACCGGCTTTTCCCCCAGGAGAAAAGCCGGTTTCTTGTTCTGTGCCCCCATCCCCTTACTCCAGGGTCAGGGCGAACAGGGTATTCACCCGTACCGTCACCGTCAGGGCCTTGGGGGCCAGCTGGGTGGGAGTGGCGGCATCATTGGCAGCCCCCACTTTTTCCATCCGGGCCATCAGCAAAGGCTGGGCTTCCACCACGGACGTGGTGGGGATGCTGGCCTGGCGGAGCACACCCAGTCCCCGTCCGCCGGCACTGGCCACCGCCTGGGCCGTATATTTGGCATTTTCCACGGCCTGGCCCAGCAGCTGCCGTTTGATCAGGTTCTCATCCTGGAGCCCGAACCGCACATTGTCCAGACGGTTGGCGCTTTCCAGGCCCTTGTCGATCACCGTGCCCAGATTGTCCAGACTCTTCACCTTCACGCTCCAGTCCGCCGTCACCTGGTAGCCGGCCAGTTTCTGCCCCCCGTTTTTCTGGTAGGTGTACCGGGGAGACACATTGTATCCGGTGGTGGCGATGTCATCCCGGGCAATTCCCTGGGCCACCATGGTGCGGATGAACTTCTGGCTGGCCTGGGCCCCGGCTTCCCGGACCTCATCCAGGGTCGCCCCCTGTTTTTCATAAGCAAAATCCACCGTGGCCATATCCGGGTCCACCGTACGGGTGGCCGTCCCGGTGATCTGGATGGTATCCAGGGGCTGATCCGCCCAGGCTGGTGTGGCATGGAGGCTGAAAGCCAGGACTGCTGCCGCGAACAATGCTCCGATTTTTTTCATACAATCACCTCATAAGAAAATTGTGAACATCGGTATTATAACACACTTCTGGGCAAAAGGTGACGGTCAGTCCTTTTTCCCGGATTTTTCCTCTTCCAGTGCCTTCTGCCAGGCCGGGCAGTCCCCGCTGATGGCTCCGTGGCATTCCTTCCGGCTGCTGCGCTGGGTTTCCACGATCTGTGCCGTCACATCCCCCAGGGTGATCCCCTTCAGATGATCCATGCACAGCCGGTCCAGCTCCCGGTACAGGGAATCGAACACCGAGGACATGCCGCTGCTGATGAAGCAGTTGTTCTCCTCATTGCCGCTGCGCCATTTGGTATCCACGAACACCGTATCCATGCCCTGGGCGATTTCATAGAGGGACACCTTTTCCAGGCCTTCACAGGGGCAGTATCCCCCCACATGGCCTTCCCGGGTGGTGATGATCCCCATTTTCTTCAGTTTCCCCATGATTTTCCGGACCCGGGCCGGGTTGGTGCAGATGTTTTCGGCCAGTTCCTCGCTGGAAGCCAGGCAGCCCCGATGGGACAGGTACACCAGCGCATGGACGGCCACAATAAAATCACTTTTCATACTTGCTCGCAAAGCAGGCCGGTTTCCGCCAGCCTGCTTTTCCCCTTCCTTCTATTTTTCGTTGAGATATTCCTCAGCATAGTGGATGGCCACCGCTCCGTCAGCGGCTGCCGTAATGATCTGCCGCACGGCCTTGGTCCGCACATCCCCCACGGCAAACACCCCGGGGACGGACGTTTTGGTATCTTCTCCCGCCATGATGTATCCTGCCTTGTCGGTGGCCACCTGACCGGCCGCCAGGCTGCTTTCCGGCAGCTGCCCGATGGCCACGAACAGGCCGTCCGCCGGCAGCACCCGTTTTTCACCGGTCTTCACATCCGTCAGTTCCACCCCGGTAAGCTTTTTGTCCGCCTGGAGCCCGGAAACCACGCTGTTCCAGATGATTTCCACCCCGGCATCCTTCAGCCGCTGGAGGTAGATGGGGGTAGCCCGGAGGGTATCCCGCCGGTGGACCAGGTACACCTTGCTGGCCAGTTTGGCCAGGTACAGGGCGTCGCCTACGGCGGTGTTGCCCCCACCATTGACCACCACCACTTTGTCCTTGTAGAAGTTCCCGTCACAGGTGGCGCAGTAGGCCACCCCCCGGTTCACCAGGGCTTCTTCCTGAGGGATCCCCAGTTTCCGGGGATGGGCCCCGGTGGCCAGGATCACCGTCCGGCCCAGGAAAGTGCCTTCAGAAGTTTCCACCACTTTGGGGTCCGCCAAGAGATCCACTTTGCTCACTTCCGCAAAGAAAGTCTCTGCCCCAGCCTTTTCGGCCCCTTCCTGCATCCGTTCCCCCAGCTCGAAACCATCCACCACCCCGGGGAATCCGGGATAGTTTTCCACATCGCTGGTGGTGGCCATCTGTCCTCCCGGGGACAGTTTTTCCAGCACCGCGGTGGCAAAGCCGCTCCGGGCCCCGTAGAGGGCTGCAGTATAGCCGGCGGGCCCACCGCCGATGATCAGGATATCATAGACTTTGCTCATAATGCGCCTTTCTCCTGGAGCCAGGTCTTCACCGCCGCTTTGGAGGGCGGGTTCACCAGCAGTTCACTGCACTGGCCGTCCTTCACCAGCATCAGGCTGGGGATGGTTTCCACTTTGAACTGTTCCGCCAGTTCCCGTTCTTCATCAATGTTCACTCCGCCAAAGGACACCTTGTCGGCGATTTCCATGGCCAGCTGGCCCAGGGCCGGTTTCAGCCGTTTGCAGTACCCGCACCAGGGAGCGGAAAAGCCCACCACCATGGGTTTGCTGCTCTGGAGCACCTCTTTGTCAAAATTGTCTTTGGTGATATGTAAGAATTCCATGAATATGACCTCCTTCAGTCCATTGGAAACAGTGGATTTTCGATTTACTGTAATTTTAGCAAATACAGTTAAGAAAGTCAAGAGGAGGATGCCGGCATCCCGGCATCCTCCGTCACTGTTCTCTGTTCACTGGCAAAAAAAGAAGGAACCTGCGGCAGGCTTATTTCCCCTCATGGGTCCCCAGCTGGATGGTCACGCAGGCGGCGATCAGCAGGGCGTACACGTAGTAGCAGTACTTCATCACGTCCAGAGGCGAGGTGCCTGCCAGCTGGGTCACGATCAGCATCCCCCCGTCATGGGGCATGACGCACAGGAAGCTGCAGGCGAAGATATCCACCAGGCTGGCCAGCCGTTTGGGTGCGATTTCGTATTTCTTCCCGATCACCTTGGCAATGGGACAGGTAACGATGATGGCGATGGTGTTGTTCACCATGGCCGCGGACAGCAGCCCGGACAGGAGCCCGATGCCGTATTCCGCCCCTTTCCGGCCGTGGATCCAGCCGGTGATCTTCTCCACCAGCCATTCTACGCCCCCGTAATACCGGACCAGGCCGATGATCCCGGAAACCAGGATGGCCACCATGCTGATGGAGAACATGTCCGCCATGCCGTCCCCCAGACCCTTGGCCCAGGTGAAGATGTCCACCGTTCCCTGGAGAAGGCCGATAACCCCGGTGAGCAGGATGCCCCCGAACAGCACCAGGGCCACGTTGATGCCCATCAGGGCCAGCACCAGCACCACCACATAGGGCAGAACCTGGAACAGGTTGAAATCCCCCACCTGGATGCCGCCCTGGACCTGGCCGCTGACCAGGTAGTACAGCACCAGGCTCACCAGGGCCGCCGGCAGGGCGATGGCAAAATTCATCCGGAACTTGTCCTTCATCCGGGAGCCGCAGCCTTCCGCTGCAGCAATGGTGGTGTCAGAGATCATGGACAGGTTGTCCCCGAAATAGGATCCGCAGATCACCGCGGCGCACACCGCCGCCAGGTTCAGGCCGGCCCCCTGGGCCACCCCGATGGCCACCGGGGCCATGGCCGCAATGGTCCCCATGCTGGTGCCGATGGCGGTGGAAATGAAGCAGCACATCAAAAACACCCCGGGGATCAGGAAGGAGGGCGGCACGAACTGGAGGCAGAAATTCACCACGCTGGTCTTGCCCCCGATGGCGGCGGCCGCCCCCTGGAACCCGCCGGCCAGCAGGTAGATCAGCACGATCATCATCACCCCGGAATCCCCCATGCCGGAGCAGAAGACTTTTAATTTTTCCTCAATGGGGCCCTTCTTCCACAGCAGGAAGGCCACCAGTGTCCCGGCCAGCAGGGCCACGTGACGGGGCAGGAAGCTGAAGGGCTTGGGGATCCCCAGCAGGGTAAAGGCCAGCCCGCAGCCAATGTACAGGCACAGGAACACCAGAAGGGGCAAAAAGGCCACGCCCCCCAGATTGCGGCTTTCGTCGTTGTTCATCATATCATCCTTTCAAATAAAAAAGGTGCTGCCGGGCAGCACCTTCCGTGTTCTGATTTATTTGGCTCCTACGGCCTTCATCACATCGTTGGTGATGTCCACGCCGCCGTCAACTACGGCACCGGCGCTCAGGACCGTATTGATACCCTTTTCCTTGGCCACTTTATGGACGGCATCCAGGATCTTCTTCCGGATGGGGTCGAACAGGGACTGTTCTCTCTTGGCGATCCGTTCCGTCAGATTGTTGTCCAGGGCCCGTTTGCCGTTGTCGTCCAGGCTGGGAGCCTTTTCCTGGAACTCCTTCTGGGCGTTCTGCTGTTCCAGGCTCATGGCTGCCCGGGCAGAAGCGAAATCAGGATGGTGGGAAAAGACCGTATTTAAATCCACATAACCGATGGTTTCAGCCGCATAGGCCGTAGCCGGTACCAGAGCGCCGGAATACCCGACACACAGCAGCAGGGCCATAACCATAGCCATCAATTGTTTTTTCACGAAAATCATCCTTTCTGTTGAGAAAATCTTCCTAAAGTAAAAGTGAATCTAACAGGAGTCATTATATCATGAGTGGTTTTCGGGTGCAAGAGAAAAAGGGGGTGTGAAAGAATTCACACCCCCGGTCGCAGGTCATGGGTCGCGAGCCGAGACCCGCGACCTGCAGCTTCGCTGCCCCTGACCATCTTTTACGCCAGCTCGTACCCTGCGTCTTCGATGACCTTTTTGAATTCGTCCTGGGAGATTTCCCGGTCCGCGGTCACTTTGGCGGTGCCTTTTTCCAGGTTCACGTCCACGGCGGATACACCGGCCATGGCGGCCAGGGCATCATGGACATGTTTCTGGCAGTTCACACACATCATTCCGTTGACTTTCAGTTCTTTTTCCATTGTTTTTTCCTCCTTCAGATTACACAGGCAATCGGCCTTTTTTTCATTTCATCAGTTTCTGCAGGGTTTCGCACAGCTCATCCACTACAGAATCATCCCCGGCCCGGATATCGTTCACCACACAGGACTTGATGTGGTTGGCCAGGAGCTTTTTATTGAAGGCATTGAGCCCGTTGCTGATGGCACTGACCTGGGTCAGGATGTCCACACAGTACCGGTCCTCTTCCAGCATTTTTTTCACTCCCCGCACCTGGCCTTCGATCCGGTTCAGCCGGGTAATCAGGTCCTGATATTCCTTGCAGTCCTTGTCCCGTACTGTCTTCAGATGTTCCATGGTACTATACCTCCGTTACGTATATTGTAGCCATGAAAGAAGGGATTGTCAAGATGACAATCCCTTTCCCGATAAACGGTCAACGGTCAGCGGACAATGGAAGCCGGGTCACTCCACCGCTTCGCAGCACTTGGCGCAGAGGGTGGGATGCTGGGGATCCTGGCCCACGGTCTTGCTGTAGCACCAGCACCGTTCGCATTTCTCCCCTTCGGCGGCTTCCACCAGCACCTTCAGGTCGTCCCGGCCAGTGGCTTCCCCGGCGTCGGTGAGTCCTTCGTGGACTTCCGCCTGGGAAACGATCAGCAGGGTGGGCAGATCTTTTTCCACCGCCTTCAGTTCCGCCAGGGCATCCCCGGTGGCGAACAGTTCCACCTTGGCATCCAGGGAATGGCCGATGGTCTTGGCCCGGCGGGCCCCTTCCAGCACTTTGGTGATTTCGCCCCGGATGGCGATGAAGGCATCCCATTTGGCCTTCAGGTCTTCCTTCACATATTCCGGATGGGCCTGGGGCCAGGGCAGCATCTGCACGCTCTGGGGGGCGTCAGCCGGCTTGTTCATATATTGGTAGACTTCTTCCATGGTGAAGCTCAGCACCGGCATCAGCATCACCATCAGTTCCCGGAGGATCTGGGTCATGGCGGTCTGGGCAGACCGGCGGGCCTTGCCGTCCTTCCGGCTGGTGTACAGACGGTCCTTGATGATATCCAGGTAGAAGGAGCTCATGTCCACGGTGCAGAAATCATGGATGGCATGGAACAGCACATGGAAATCGTAGGTTTCGTAGGCTTCGGTCACGTCCTTCTTCAGGGCTTCGAAGCGCATCAGGGCCCACTGATCCAGTTCTTCCATCTCTGCGAACGCCACCTTCTGGGTTTCGTAGTCGAAATCGTGGGTGTTCCCCAGGATGTACCGGATGGTGTTCCGGACTTTCCGGTAGGCTTCCGCCAGCTGTTTCAGGATCACCGGAGAGATCCGCACGTCCTGTTTGTAGTCGGAAGAAGCGGCCCACAGACGGACGATGTCGGCACCATACTGGTCGATGACTTCCTGGGGCACCACCACGTTCCCCAGGGATTTGCTCATCTTCCGGCCTTCCCCGTCCAGCACGTAGCCGTGGGTCAGCACGCTCCGGTAGGGAGCCTTGCCGGTCACGGCCACGGAAGTCAGCAGAGAGCTCTGGAACCAGCCTCTGTGCTGGTCGCTGCCTTCCAGGTACATGTCAGCGGGCCAGCTCAGTTCCGGACGGCGCTTGCAGACCCCCATGTGGGAGGAACCGCTGTCGAACCACACATCCATAATGTCCTTTTCCTTCCGGAAATGGGTGCCGCCGCATTTGGGGCATTTGGTCCCTTCCGGCAGCAGTTCTTCCGCCGTATGGTTCCACCAGGCATCGCTGCCTTCCTTGTCGAAGATGGTGGCAATCTTTTCCACGGTTTCTTCGTTGATCAGGGGTTCCCCACAGTCTTCGCAGTAGAAGATGGGGATGGGCACGCCCCAGACTCTCTGCCGGGAAATGCACCAGTCATGGCGGTCGGCCACCATGTTGTGGATCCGGGATTCACCCCAGCTGGGGATCCACTGGACATCCTCCGCAATGGCCTTCAGGGCATCGTCCCGGAACCCGTCCACAGAAGCGAACCACTGCTCGGAAGCCCGGAAGATGATGGGGTTCTTGCAGCGCCAGCAGTGGGCGTACTGGTGATGGATAGTCTTTTTGCCCAGGATGGCATTCTGTTCCGCCAGGTGCTTGATCACCAGGCCGTTGCTGTCAAAGACGAACTTGCCCTGGAACAGTTCCCCTGCTTCTTCCGTGAAGCAGCCTTTCTGGTCCACCGGGCACAGGATGGGCAGATTGTATTTCAGACCGGTGAGATAGTCCACGTCCCCATGGCCGGGAGCTGTATGGACGCAGCCGGAACCGGCTTCCTTGTCCACATAGTCCGCCAGTACCACCAGGGATTTCCGGTGGTTGTATTCCGGGAAGGGATGTTCGCATTCCGCATATTCAAAGGCACGGCCTTTGATGGTCCCCAGCACCGGCCCGAATTCCACGCCGCATTCCTGGGCCACTTTGTCCACCATATCGGCAGCCATGATCAGCACTTCCCCATTGTATTCCACCCAGGCATAGTCAAAGTCCGGGTTCAGGGCCACAGCCACGTTGGCGGGAATGGTCCAGGGGGTGGTGGTCCAGATCACCATATAGGCTTTTTTGCCCTGGGCGGCTTCCGGGGTCAGCCCGTTGTCCTTCACCAGAGGCATCTTCACGAAAATGGTCGGAGTCTTCTGGTCGGCATATTCGATTTCCGCTTCCGCCAGGGCCGTTTCGCAGTGAGGGCACCAGTATACGGTCTTCTTGCCTTTGTAGATGTAGCCTTTGTTGGCCATGGTGCCGAACACCCGGATCTGTTCCGCTTCGAAATGGGGATCCAGAGTCACATAGGGATGGTCCCAGTCACCCAGCACACCCAGCCGTTTGAAATCCTTCCGCTGGGTATCGATCCACTGGAGGGCATATTCCCGGCACATTTTCCGCAGTTCCACCGGGGACAGCTTGTGACGGTCCACGCCGGTGGCCTTCAGGCAGGCATGTTCGATGGGCATGCCGTGGGTATCCCAGCCGGGGACATAGGGGGTGTCATACCCCTGGGCGTATTTGTATTTGATGATGATGTCCTTCAGGACCTTGTTCAGGGCATGGCCCATGTGGATCTTGCCGTTGGCGTAGGGAGGTCCGTCATGGAGGACGAACTTCTTGTGGCCTGCATGGAGTTTCTGTTTTTCTCCATAGATATCGTTTTTATACCAGAAATCCAGGAAATCCGGTTCCCGTTTGGGCAGGCCCGCCCGCATAGGGAATTCAGTTTCCGGCAGGTTCAACGTCGCTGCATACTTGTCGTCTTTCTTGCTCACTGCTTTACACCTCCAAAAAATAAGTCCCGTCCCCCGAAAGGGACGGGACAAAAGGGCCCGTGGTACCACCCTCATGACAGCTGTGCTGCCACTCTGTATGAGGTAACGGTCATAACCCGGGTCCATCTACTGCTGGTTCGATGACCGGCTCCAGAGTGATCTTCTTCCGCAAGGCCTCCTGTCCGGGCTCCCACCCTCCCCGGATCGCTGCACCAGCCCGGCGGCGTACTGTCTCTGTCATCGCCTGTTGGTATCAAATTCCTGTATATTATACACTTCTTCCACAGGCAGGTCAACTGGAAAAGGCCCGTGCCGCCTCGAACATCACGATTCCCCCGGCCACGGCCACGTTCAGGCTTTCCGCATGGCCGGCCATGGGGATCTTCACCTTCTGGTCCGCAGCGGCCAGGATTTCCGGGGATACCCCTTCCGCCTCGCTGCCCAGCACCAGGGCCGTCTTTTCCGGCCAGGTGAGTCTTGTCATGTCCTCCGCCCCTTCCAGGGCCGTGGCCCACAGGGCATACCCGTGCTGCCGGCACCATTCTTCCAGTTCCCCGGTCTTCACCCCGGTGAACACCGGCAGGTGGAACAGGGAGCCCATGGTGGACCGGACCACCTTGGGATTGTAGAGATCCGCCGTATTTTCCAGCAGCACCACCCCGGCGGCTCCCAGGGCATCTGCGGTGCGGATCAGGGTTCCCAGGTTCCCCGGGTCCCGGATCCGGTCCAGCACCAGCACCATTCCCCGTTCCGGGGCAAAGGCGGCCAGTTCTTCCCGGCGCAGTTCCACCAGGGCCGCCACGCTCTGGGGATCTTCCGTGGCCGTGATCTTCTGGAGCACCGGCAGGGGCACTTCATACCAGGGCAGGGAACTGTTTTCCGCCTGCTGTTCCCAGCCTTCCGGCAGCCGGGTGAAGAACAGGGCCCGGATGGTCCAGCCGGAAGCCAGGGCTTCTTCCACCGCCCGTTTCCCTTCCAGCAGGAACAGGCCCTCCTTCTGCCGGTACTTTTTCATTTTCAGGGAAGCCGCCCGCTTCACCAGGTCATTTTTCAACGATGTCAGGGTTGTGATCATATGCCGTCCTCCAGGGCTTCCACACTTTTCCGGCTGCCGATGACCACCAGCAGATCCCCCTCCTGGAGGGGCTTGGTGGGTTCCAGGGTCATTTCCGTGGAGCCGTCCCTGTGCTTCACCGCCACCACGTTCACCTGGTACTTCCGCCGCACATCCAGTTCCGCCAGGCTCTTCCCGGCCATGCTTTGGCTCAGGTTCACTTCCATCAGGCAGATGTTGTCCGACAGTTCCACGAAATCCAGGATATTGGTGTAGGCCAGGTTGTGTCCCACCCGGCGGCCCATATCCCGTTCCGGATAGATGATTTTGGTGGCCCCCAGCTTCTTCAGCATCTTCCCGTGGATGGGATTGGAGGCCTTGGCCACAATGGTCTTCAGCCCCGCTTCCTTCAGCAGCAGGGTGGCCAGCAGGCTGGGTTCCAGGTTGCCGATGGCCACCACTCCCACATCGAAGTTCCGGATGCCCAGGCTGTTCACCGTCTTCTCATCGATGACGTCGCAGACCACCGCGTGGGTCAGCTTGTCCGCCATGTTTTCCACCACATCTTCATTGTTGTCAATGCCCAGGACCTCGTGGCCCAGCGAAGTGAGGGTTTCCGCCACACTGCTGCCGAACCGGCCCAGGCCCCAGACGATAAATTGCCGTTTGTCTTTCATGGTATACCGAACGCTCCTAACCGATGATGATATTTTCCTTGGGATAATGGATATGGCCCGAAGGCTTGTTGGCCGCCAGAGCCAGGGCGAAAGTCATGAACCCCACCCGGCCTGCATACATGGACAGCATCAGGATGATCTTGCTGGCCGTGCAGATATGCTGGCTGAGCCCGGTGGACAGCCCCACTGTGGCATAGGCCGAAACCACTTCAAAGGCCGCATACAGGAACGAGGTGTCCTCCAGGCAGGTGAGCATCAGGGTGGCAAAGAACACCCACAAAAGGGACATGCTGGCGATGGCAAAAGCCTGGAACATGGTCTCGCCGGTGATCCGCCGTCCGAAGATCTCACATTCCTCCTTGCCCCGGACCACCTGCCAGATGTTCAGCAGCAGCAGGGAAAAGGTGGTGGTCTTGATCCCGCCCCCGGTGGATGCAGGGGAAGCCCCGATGAACATCAGCATGATCACGAAAATCATGGTGGGCACCCGCAGGCTGTTCAGGTCCAGGGTATTGAACCCGGCAGTACGGGGGCTCACCGACTGCATGAAGCTGGCCCAGAAGGCCTCGCTGCCGGTGAGGCTCCCCAGGGTCCCCGGGTTGTCCCGTTCCAGCAGGCCGATAACCGCCGTCCCGCCTGCAATCAGCACCACGGTGCTCACCAGCACCATTTTGCTGTGGAGCTTCAGCTGCCGGAAGTTCCGTTTTTCCATCACATCCCGCATCACCGCAAACCCCAGGCCCCCCAGGATGATCAGCAGGCAGATGCACAGGTTCACCACCGGATCCCCCACATAGGCAGTCAGGCTCTGGTAATGGCCGAACAGGTCGAACCCGGCGTTGCAGAAGGCAGAGACGGAATGCCAGTAGCCGTAATAGATGCCCCGGATCCCATACTGGGGATAGAATCGGATGGCCAGGAGGGTGCCGAACACCCCCTCGATCACCGCCGTATACTTGGCGATCCGCAGGCTCATCCGCACCACCCCGTCCAGTTCATTCTGGTTCAGGGACGCCTGGATGTTCAGCCGGGACTGGAGATCGATCCGTTTCCGCATGATCACGGAAAAAAGCGTGGCAAACAGCACCAGACCCAGGCCTCCCAGCTGGATCAGGGCGATGATCACCAGCTGGCCGAACAGGGAAAAATAGGTCCCGGTGTCCACCACCACCAGGCCCGTGACACAGGAAGCGGATGTGGCGGTGAACAGGGCATCCACAAAGGAAAGAGACGACCCGTCCGCGCTAGCACAGGGCAGCATCAGCAGCAGGGCCCCGGCCAGGATCAGCCCCACGAAGGTCAGGGCGATCAGCTGGGAAGGAGAAAACCGTTTGATCTGGTTCAAGATGGTCCACCTTATTTCCGGATCATTTCAGCATTGATGTCCTTGAGAGAAGCGGCACCGCACATTTCCATGGTGTCCGCCAGTTCCGCTCCCAGTTTGTCCGCCAGCAGTCTGGCCCCTTCCCGGCCGCCGCCGTACACCGCATTCACGAAAGGACGGGCGATCAGCACGGCATCGGCTCCCAGTGCCAGTGCCTTGAACACATCCACCCCGCTGCGGATGCCCCCGTCCACCAGGATCTTCATGGTGCCGCCCACGGCCACGGCGATTTCTTCCAGCACTTCCGCCGTTGCCGGGCTCTGGTCCAGCACCCGGCCCCCATGGTTGGACACCACGATGGCGGAAGCGCCGGCTTCCCGGGCCTTCAGGGCGCCCTTGACGCTCATGATTCCCTTGATGATGAAGGGCAGTCCAGCCTCTTTGATGATGGCTTTCATCTCATCCACGGATTTGCTCCCCGCAGGGGGCACGAAATTCTTCAGGAAGGGCAGTCCGGCCGCATCCACGTCCATGGCCACCGCAAAGGCACCGGATTGTTTCACCAGTTCCATCTTTTCCGCGATCATCTGGGCGTTCCAGGGCTTCACCGTGGGAACCCCCACCCCGCCGCAGGCCTTGATGGCGTCCGTGGCCCCCTGCATCACCTGGGGATCCATCCCGTCCCCGGTAAAGGCGGCGATGCCGGCATCCGCACACCCGGGCACCAGTTCCGCATTGTAGGTCACATCATTGTATTTGTCGCTGTAGTGCATGGCCACCGCGCCCACCGGACCGGCAAAGATCGGGTATTTGAAAGTGCGGCCGAACAGTTCGATGGACGTATCCACCGGCCGTTTTTCACAGAGGGTATCCATCACCACACGGATGTCCTGCCATTTGGCATAGTTCCGGATGGCCGTATCCCCCACACCCTTGGCCCCAGGGCCGGGAATGGTGTTCCGGCAGGCAATGCCGTTGCAAACCGGGCACCCCTTGCACTTGCCCAGACATTTTCTCGCGTTTTCCATAACTTCCTTAAAATCCATATCTGTCACTCCCCTGTATGGAAGGTACCCCCGGCACCTCCCGGATTCGATACCTATTATACCACATCTTCCCCCCTTGCAATCCCCTCCAGAATACGCTATAATACCCATACCAATTGGATAATCCCTTCCTGCGGATGGCACAGGGGCAGGAAGGATCATGAGGACCTGGCATTGTAAAATGTCCGGTCCTCTTTTTTGGTGTTCCACCTGGCACATTCTACAATGAGGTGATTCTATGTCAAACACAAGTCAAGTCTTTCAGGAACTGTTCGCCGGTGTCATGGGCATGGCTGACTGGACCGTCTGGGTCATGTTGGCCATCGGGGTCCTGCTGATCTGGCTGGGGGTCCGCAAGGGCTACGAACCGGTGCTGCTGTTCCCCATGGGGGTGGGCTGCATCCTGGCCAACATCCCCGGCCATTTCGCCGTCATGCCCACCGGAGGCGGTGAGCCCGGATTCCTTACGGTGCTCTACAACCTGGGCATCGCCAACGAGCTGTTCCCGGTGCTGATCTTCATCGGCATCGGTGCCATGTGTGATTTCACCCCCCTGCTCCGGGCGCCCTACATGATGCTGTTCGCAGCCGCCGCCCATCTGGGGATCTTCGCCGCCACCCTCTGCGCCGCCCTGGTTGGCTTCCCCTTCAACGAAGCCGCCTCCATCGGGATCATCGGCGCGGCGGACGGCCCCACCACCATCTTCGTGGCCCAGAAATTCGCCACCGAACTGCTGGCGCCCCTGACCGTCACCGCCTTCTGCTACATGTCCCTGGTGCCCATCATCCAGCCTCCGGTGGTGAAACTGCTGACCACCAAAGAAGAACGGCGGATCCGGATGCCCTACGAGGAAGAAAAGCCCGTATCCCAGACCGCTCTGTTCCTGTTCCCCCTGATGGTGACCCTGATCGCCGGGATCATCGCCCCCATCTCCGTACCCCTGATCGGTGCCCTGATGTTCGGGAACCTACTGAAGGTATCCGGGTGCTGCGACAGCCTGTCCAACTGTGCCCAGAATGAACTGACCAACCTGGTGACCCTGCTGCTGGGGATCACCGTAGGGGCCACCATGACCGCCGAAAATATCCTGACGGTCCAGGTGCTGAAGATCCTGGCCCTGGGGGCCGTGGCCTTCATTTTCGATACGGTGGGGGGCCTGCTCTTCGCCAAACTGGCCAACCTGTTCCTGAAGAAAAAGATCAATCCCATGATCGGGGCCTGCGGCATCAGCGCCTTCCCCATTTCCGGACGGGTCATCGCCAAAATGGCCCTGAAGGAAGATCCCACCAATTTCATCATCCAGCAGGCCATCGGGGTCAACGTGGCCGGACAGGTGGCCAGCGTGGTGGCCGGCGGCCTGGCCATGGCCCTGATCCCGGTCCTGATGTAAAGGAGGCAGAAACATGGATTCCGTAACCGCATCTCTGGAACTGCTCGTCATCGCCTATCCCCTGGTGTTCGTGGTCATGGCCCTGTTCGCCGGCCTCACCTGGGGCCTGACCAAACTGTTTCCGGCAAAAGAATAAAGGAAGGGGCTGTTGCAAGCGCAACAGCCCCTTTGTCAGCTGTCAGCGGCCGATGGGAATCAATTTTGCAAATTGATTTTGAAAGAAAAAAGACAGACCGTAGGGGGCGCAGGCCCGGCGCCCCGGCCACCGTTTTTTCTATCCGCCCTTTACAAGGGCGGGGGTATCCATGCGCAGCATGGGTGGTGGGTTAGCAGCCCAAGGGCTGCCTTTCCATTCAGAAACATTTGCCGGGGCAAATGGTATCCTTCGGCGTGAGGCAGATTTGAGGGGCGGGGCAACCGGCCTGCGCCCCCTCGTATAATAAAGTTGTACCAGATATTCCCTTTTAAAATGAATTACGGTACGATTAGAATGGAGCTGTGGATCGGTTGCGCCCCCTACCGCTTGACGGTTTTCGTAGAGTCCGACCACAGACTTCATTCAATTTGTTAATGAGTTGGATACCGCTCGACGGTTCATATCTAGCGAGGATACATTATGATGAAGTCTCTGTGGCTTTGATGCACAGCTGCCAATTCAAAAAAGGAGGTCGATTTTTATGCTTTGTGTCGGAATTGATGTTGCAAAGCGGAAACATGACTGCTGTATCATCGACTCGGATGCATTGAAAACAGTTGAATCTTTTACGTTTCCCAATTCACGGGAAGGCTTTGACATGCTTCTTTCCAAGATTTCTGAGCTGGGCATCCCAAAAGATAAAATAAGAGTAGGGTTGGAAGCAACCGGCCACTATTCCTCGAATCTCGCCCATTTCATCTCAGAACATGACCTTCCCCTGAACATTTTCAATCCGCTTCTCACAAATAGATACAAGCAAGGATTCAGCCTGCGCTATTGCACAGATGATTGTGTCAGGAAAAGCATCCCAAACCTACTCTCCTTTATTGTACCATAACGAGGAGCTGAAATCACTCTCTCGTTACAGATCTCAAACCATACAGAAGTGTTCCAAGCTAAAGATATCGGTTTCCCGCCTGGTTACGATTTTGTTCCCAGAGCTGGAAGGTCTGACATCGTCCATCCATCTTGCTTCAATTTATGCGCTTCTAAAAGCCTATCCTGGCCATGAACAGATTGCTCATTGCAGCATGAAGCAGCTGACACGCCTGTTAAGTGATGCCTCCCAAGGCAGATTTGACAAAAGCAAGGCTTTGGAGATTCATCAGGCAGCATGCCGTTCTATCGGGACGGTCTCGCTTTCGGCTTCTATGGAACTCGTCCATGCCATTACGGATATTGAAGTTTTGAAGCAGCATGTTGCTGAAATCGATGAGAAAATTAAGGAAATGGCAGACCAGGAGGAATCTTCGATTATTGACATACCAGGGATCGGTTATACCCTTTGTGCCAGTATTCTGGGCGAAACCGGTGATTTCAAGCGTTTTCCTGATGTCGATAAGCTCCTTGCTTATGCAGGGATGTCACCTTCCAAATATGAATCTGGAGGTTTCCATTCGAACCATAACAAGATGGAAAAAAGAGGATCCCCCTATTTGCGAAAGACACTGTTCGTCGCTGTCCGCCTGGTTGCACAGAATGTGCCAAAGTTCAAAGAATACCTTGAAAAGAAATTGTCCGAACACAAGCCTTACAAAGTCGCTTTGTCCCATGTGGCCAAGAAACTGATCCGATTGATTTACCGGCTTGGTGTTAGTCGCTGCCCTTATTTAGCCTGATTTTTGAAAGCCCACAAGAGGGGGCTTGGGTAAGTGCGCCCTTTTGCCAAAATCCATAGCAACTGAAATTTATTTTAAAATTGGCTTGACTTTATATAGTTGGTCTACGCTATCGCAATGGATCATTGGATTTCCGCCGTCCCGCTCTGCACTCTTCTCCGTGCATCCCGTCAGGTCCGTGTCTGCCTTCTTATCACCCCCAAATCCCATTCATACCGGTAAAACTCCCGATAATGACCTTCTTTTTCCAGTTGGGAAGGAATTTTTCTGTTCCCTTCAGAAGAAATTCCCCATACCAACTTTTTAAGGAGACCAGTCTATGGAAAGAATCAAAACCTTTGACGAACTCACCATCCGGGACAATTTTCTCTTTCAGCATGTTATGCGCAATGAACGGCTTTGCAAACATCTGATTGAAAAGTTCCTGAACATCCAGATCCGTTCCCTCCAGTACCAGAGTTTCGAAAAAACCATCGATCTCCGTCTGGAGGGCAAAAGCATCCGCCTGGATGTCTTCGTGGAAGACAATGAAGGCCGTGTTTACGACATCGAAATGCAGTGTTCCAATTCCCCCAGGAATGACCTGGCCAAACGCAGCCGTTTCTACCAGAGCCTGATCGATGGAGAGCTGCTGGACAAGGGCAAACCCTACGAAGAACTGAATCCGTCCTATGTCATCTTCATCTGTACCTTCGACCCTTTTCACAGAGGGCTGCCCATTTACACTTTTACCCATTGCTGTAAAGAGGATAACAGGGTACAATTAAAAGACGAAGAGACCCGGATGTTCCTGAACAGCAAGGGCAGCGAGAATGCGGCAGATCCTGACATCGCCGCCTTTCTCCGGTACGTGGACGGAAAAGCGGCTGAAGGAAGGTTCGTGGAAAGCCTGGATCAGGAAGTCCATCTTGTCAAAAGTATGGATAAAGTGAGGCGAGAATATATGATTTTAAGCGATGAAATCAGAAGACGCCAAAAAGAAGCAGCAGAAGAAGGCTGGCAGGAAGGTATGCAGAAGGGCATGGAAAAAGGCCGGCGGCAGATGCTGCTGAATTTCCTTTCCAGCGGCATGTCTGTAGAACAGGTAGCTGCCGGAGCCAAAGTTCCCATTGATTACGTACGGAAACTGGCTGAAGAGATGAAAGAAGAAGTATAGGAAAAAAGGCCGCCGGAAGTTCCGGCGGCCTTTGTCAGCGGTCAACGGTCAGCTGTCAGCGGCCGTTCGTGCGTCCCGCGGGGCAACCGGCCTGCGTTCCCTACGGTACCGCAATGGATTGTTGGTTTCCCGCCGAACAAATCTGATCTCCGCCTTCTTCCCCAGCCCCCTTGCCCCCTTCCCCCAACTGTTCTATACTATTACCCGTGACCAAATGGAAAGGATGCCTGCTTCATGGAAAAATACATCGATATCAATGAAAACGGCTACAGCGTCCGCTGCAAGCTGTTCTACCAGAAGGATTTCCGGAACATTCCCAACCTGGTGATCTGCACCCACGGGTTCGGGGGAAACAAGGAGAACCATTCGGCGGCCAAGTTTGCCCAGCAGCTGATCACCAAATACAAGGGGTACGGGGTGCTGGTATTCGACTGGCCCTGTCACGGGGCCGACGCCCGGAAGAAACTGGTGCTGGAGGAATTCATGACCTACCTGACCCTGGTGGTGGACTACGCCCGGAAAGAACTCCATGCCACCACCCTGTATAACTATTCCGCCAGTTTCGGAGCCTACCTGACACTGAAATACATGGCGGAAATCGGCAATCCCTTCAAAAAGGTGGCCCTCCGGTGCCCGGGGATCCACATGGCCCAGCTGACCCGGAACTACCTGAGCCCGGAAGAGATGGAGAAGCTGAAAAAGGGCAAGGAAGTCCAGGTGGGCTACGAACGGAAGATGAAGATGGACCAACAGTTCCTGGACGATCTGGACCGGTCGGACATCCGGAAGTATGAGTACTTCGACTGGGCGGACAATATGCTGATTCTCCACGGGACCAAGGACAAGCTGGCCCCCATCGAGGATTCCCGGGAATTTGCGGAGAACAACGTGATCACCTTCCTCCCGGTGGAAAACGCCAACCACACCTTCAGCGATCCCAAGACCAGTGATTTCGCCGCCCACACGATCGTAGAGTTTTTCGGACCGGAACAATAAAAAAATAAGGGGTGCTGCTCCCGCAGCACCCCTTATTTTTTCGTTTCAAACAATGCTTCCACGAACTGCTGGGGATCGAAGGGGCGGAAATCCATCATCCCTTCGCCGATGCCGATCCACTTTACATCCAGCCCCAGTTCCTCCTTGATGGCGACCACCACGCCCCCTTTGGCGGTGCCGTCCAGCTTGGTGAGCACCACCCCGGTCACATGGGCGGTTTCCAGGAAGATCTTGGCCTGGCTGATGGCGTTCTGACCGGTGGTGGCGTCCAGCACCAGCAGGGTCTCATGGGGTCCGTCGGGGATTTCCTTCCGGATCACCCGGTAGATCTTGTCCAGTTCCTTCATCAGGTTGGTCTTGTTGTGGAGCCGTCCGGCGGTATCCACAAAGAGCACGTCGGCTTTCCGGGCAATGGCGGCTTTCACCCCGTCATAGACCACTGCCGCCGGATCCGCCCCGTCCCCGTGAGCGATCACGTCCACCTGGGCTTTTTTGCCCCAAATCTGGAGCTGTTCCGTGGCTCCGGCCCGGAAGGTGTCCGCGGCGCACATCATCACCTTGTACCCCATGAGCCGGTAATAATTGCTCAGTTTGCCGATGGTGGTGGTCTTCCCCACCCCGTTCACACCCACCACCAGGACGATGGAGGGATGGCCCTTGAAGCGCATCCGGGGTCCGGTGGTCTTCAGCAGGTCGGCAATGTAGCTTTTCAGGAAGGGCAGGGCCTCCGCCGGCGATTTAATCTGCCGGGTGGCAGCAGCCTTCCGCAGGGCGGCCATGATCTTTTCCGTGGTCTTGATCCCCACGTCCCCGGCCACCAGGATCATCTCCATCTCATCCATGAAGTCCTCGTCCAGGTCCACGCTGGCTCCCACCAGGTCCTCCATCCGTTCGGTGAAGTTTTTCCGGGTCTTGCTGAGCCCGTCTTTCAGTTGTTCCATAAAACTCATGATTCGGCTACCTCCGATAATTTCACAGACAGCACCCGGGATACCCCGGATTCTTCCATGGTGACCCCGTGGAGCACATCCGCGGCTTCCATGGTCCCTTTCCGGTGGGTGATCACGATGAATTGGGTCTGCTGTCCGTAGGCTTTCAGGAATTGGGCAAATCGGTCGATGTTGGTTTCATCCAGGGGTGCATCGATTTCGTCCAGGATCACAAAGGGCGCCGGCTGATAGGTCAGCAGGGCGAACAGCAGGGCGATCACCGTCAGGGCCCGCTCTCCCCCGGAAAACAGGGACAAATTCCGCATCTTTTTCCCCGGCGGCTGGGCCTCGATCTCGATGCCCGATTCCAGCAGGTTCTTCTCATCCTGGATCCGCAGCTGAGCCCGGCCCCCGCCGAACAGCTTCTCATAACAGTCGCTGAAATACCCGTTGATCTGCTTAAAAGCTTCCCGGAACCGGCGGGTCATGTCGCTGTTGATGCCGCTGATCACCGTTTCCAGCTGTTCCCGGGCCTGGACCATGTCCTGGTACTGTTTCTTCAGAAAATCGTACCGTTCCCGGGCTGCCTGGTATTCTTCCTGGGCGGCCTGGTTCACCGGTCCCAGTTCTTCCAGTTCCCGGGCGGCCTGGGCTTCCCGTTTTTTCAGTTCCCCTTCCGGCAGATCCCCTTCCAGGGCTTCCTGCCGGGCGGTTTCCTCGGTGAGCCCGTAGGCTTCCTGGAGCTGCTGCCGGCTGTGCTGGGCCTCTGCGGCCTTTTTCACCTGGTCCATTTCGCAGTTGTGGAGTTTCTGCCGGATACTGGCTTCCTGGCCCTGGAGGATCACTCCCTGCTGGGTCAGCTGCTGCCGCTGTGCCAGCAGGGCTTCCCGGGCGTCCAGGAACTGCTGCCGGGCACTGTCGCTGCCGGCCAGTTCCGCTTCCAGCCCGGCGATTTTCTTTTCCAGGGCGGCCCGGTTCTTTTCACAGCCGGCAATGGTTGTTTCCAGCTGCCGGGTCTCTTCTTCTCCCCGGGTGATTTCCTGCTGGGTCTTTTCTCCCAGCTGGTCGATAGACTGGATCCGGGCGTTCAGGGCTTCCAGCTGGCTCTGGCCCGCATTGACGGCGATCAGGGCATCCTGGTGCCGGCGGGTGGCCCCTTCCAGCAGGGTCCGCTGTTCCACCAGCCCGTCACTGAGGGCCTGGGCCGCTTTTTTCCCTTCCACATCGGCATTTTCCATGGCTTCCACCTGGGGAGCCAGTTCTTTGGCCTGGGCCTGGAGGGCCAGGAAATTTTCCGCCCCCTGGCGCTTTTCCCCCAGCAGCAGTTCCAGATTTTCCTGCTGGCGTTTTTTCTGGGTTTCTTCCTGCTGGACCCGGGCCACTGCCCCGGCCTTTTCCACTTCGATTTTCTGGAGGGCTTCCACTCCCTGCTGGCGTTTTTCCTTCACCCGCCGACCTTTTTCCGCCAGGTCTTCCAGTTCCTGCCGGAGCGTCTCCCCGGCCTTTTCCAGGGCCTGGGTCTCTTCCGTCAGATGGCGGATTTCCTGCTTCCGGGACAGGAAGCTTTTCCCCTGCTGTTTCTGGCCCCCGCTGAGGGACCCGCCGGCGTAGACCACATCCCCTTCCAGGGTGACGATCCGCACCCGCATATCTGCTTTCCGGGCCGCCGCCATGGCATGGTCCAGATTGTCCGCCACCAGCACCTGGCCCAGGAGGAACCGGACCGCCGGCCGGACGGCCTCTTCGCACCGGACCAGATCCCCGGCGATGCCGATGATCCCCGGGCAGGACAGGGCCGCCTTTTCCCGGGTTCCCAGGGCCCGGGGACGGAGGGTATCCAGGGGCAGGAAGGTGGCCCGTCCCCCCTGGACTTTTTTCAGATAGGCGATGGCATCCTGGGCCGCCCGGGCATCCTGGGTGATGATGTTCTGGAGGGCACCGCCCAGGGCCGTTTCCAGGGCGGTTACATAGGCATCCTCCACGGAAAACAGTTCTGCCACCACCCCGCAGATCTTCGGCCGGAAAGCTGCCCGGGCATTCAGTACGGTCCGGACCCCTTTGCTGAACCCTTCATGTTCCCGTTCCATGGCGGAAAGCACCTGGAGACGGGCTTTTTTCTGGTTCAGGGTCCGCCGGTTCTGATTCAGGCCGGCTTCCTTTTCCCGGTAGGCCCGGACGCTCTGTTCCAGGTCCCGGTTCAGTTGGAGGGCCTGTTCTTCCAACTGGTTTTTCCGGTCTTCCAGGGTCTCCAGCCGGTCTTTTTCCTCCTGGAGGGCCCCTGTGACACCTTCCAGGCCTTCTTCCGCTTCCCGGACCTTTTCCTTCAGCTGTTCCTGCTGCCGGTGGAGCCGTTCCTGTTCCTGGCGGATCCCCGCCAGTTTGTTCCGGGTCATCACCAGGGTCCGCATGCTGTCGAAAGCCTGCTCCTGATAGGCCTGGAGTTTTTCTTCCCCGGCTTTCACCAGGCCCGTGAGGGTTTCCTTTTCTGCGGCGGCCTTTTCCAGCAGGTTCCGGGACCGGTACTGGTTTTCTTCCAGCCGGTCGTATTCCTCGGTGACCAGACGCAGATTTTCCTGGCTCCGGGCCAGTTCCTCCTCCAGGCCGGTACGGGCTTTGGCCAGCTGGTCCATCCGGTTCCGGCTCTGCTGGATCCGTTCTTCCTGGACTGCTTTCTGGCTCCGGTAGCCGGCGGCTTCCTTTTCCCGGGCCATGATCTTTTCCTGGCAGGCGCTGTAGGCGTCTTCCTGATTCTGGAGCTTCTGTTCCAGTTCTTCTTCCTGGCCGGTGAGTTTTCCGGACAGATCCGCCAGTTCCTTCAGCTGTCCTTCCAGGGACCGGATCTTTTCCTTCAGCCGGGTCTTTTCCCCTTCCAGGGCTCCCAGCTGGGTCAGCAGCCGGGTCACCTTCACCTGCCGGAGCCGGCCACTGATTTCCCCGTACTGCCGGGCCTTTTCCGCCGCCGCTTCCAGGGGCACCAGCTGGTTTTCGATTTCGCTCTGGATATCCTGGATTCGCAGCAGGTTGGCGGCGGTGTCATCCAGTTTCCGCAGGGCTTCCTTCTTCCGCAGCCGGTATTTGGCAATGCCCGCCGCCTCTTCGAAGATGGACCGCCGGTCTTCCGGACGGCTGTTGAGGATCTCGTCGATCTTGTTCTGGCCGATGATGGAAAGGGATCCCCGGCCCAGACCGGTATCCGCAAACAGGGCCACCACATCCTTCAGCCGGCAGTTCTTCCCGTTGATGATGTATTCGCTGTCCCCGCTCCGGAACACCCGGCGCTGGAGAGAGACCTCGTCGAAATCCACCGGAAGGCTGTGATCCGTGTTGTCGAACACCAGATCCACTTCCGCCATGCCCATAGGCCGTCGGCCGCTGCTGCCGGCGAAGATCACATCTTCCATTTTGGTGCCCCGGAGGTATTTCACGCTCTGTTCCCCCAGCACCCAGCGGATGGCATCGGAGATGTTGCTTTTGCCGCTGCCGTTGGGGCCCACAATGGCCGTGATCCCCGGCTCAAAGTCGATATTCACTTTATCCGCAAAGGACTTGAACCCATGGGCTGAGAAACTTTTTAAACGCACGGCAGTCCCTTCTTATCCCTGGATGTCGGACAGGGCCACTTCATCGTGGCCGTCGATTTCCTCCAGGGCCACATCCACGGTCTCACTGTTGCTGGTGGGCACGTTCTTCCCCACATAATCCGCCCGGATGGGCAGTTCCTTGTGGCCCCGGTCTACCATCACCGCCAGCTGGATGGCTTTGGGCCGCCCCATGTCGATCAGGGCATCCAGGGCGCTGCGGATGGTCCGGCCGGTAAAGAGCACGTCGTCCACCAGGATCACGGTTTTTCTGTTCAGGTCGAAATCGATGTCCGTTTCACTGATCACCGGGTTGTAGCCCAGGGTGGACAGGTCGTCCCGGTACAGGGTGATGTCCAGGGAGCCCACCGGCAGTTTCACCCCTTCGATGGATTCGATTTCCTTCCCCAGCCGGTTGGCCAGCGGCACACCCCGGGTGCGGATGCCCACCAGGGCCACATTCTCCACCCCTTTGTTCCGTTCCACGATTTCGTGGGAGATCCGGACCAGGGCCCGGCGCATGGCAGCGGCATCCATAATGGTTTTTTTCTTCACAGAAATACTCATGATACTTCCTCCTTGTCAATGGAACTGCCCGTGGCGCAGACGGGTCAGGATGGTTTGCATGTCTTCCGGCACTGGAGCCCTGAAGGTCATCCATTCTCCGGTACGGGGATGGCGGAAGGTCAGCTGCTCAGAATGGAGCGCCTGGCCGTTGATGGAAAAGCAGGTTTTCTGGGGACAGTATTTGGGGTCCCCCACCAGGGGATGGCCGATATACGTCATATGGACCCGGATCTGGTGGGTCCGGCCGGTCAGGAGCCGGCAGCGGACCACGGTGAATTTCCCGTACCGTTCCAGAACTTCGTAATCGGTGGCCGCCCACCGGCCCCCGGAAGGCACCACCGCCATTTTCTTCCGGTCCCGGGGATCCCGGTCCAGCTGGGTTTCGATATGCCCCCGGTCGTCTTTGATGTTCCCCCGGACAATGGCCAGATAGGTCCGTTTGGCTTCCTTTTTCTGGATCTGCTCCGCCAGGGACAGATGGGCCCTGTCGTTCTTGGCGCAGATCATCACCCCGCTGGTGTCCTTGTCCAGTCGGTGGACGATTCCCGGCCGGATCACCCCGTTGATGCCGGACAGATCCCGGCAGTGGTACAGCAGGGCGTTCACCAGGGTCCCGTCCGGGTTCCCGGCGGCCGGATGCACCACCATGCCCCGGGGTTTGTTCACCACGATCACATCCTGGTCTTCATAGAGGATATCCAGGGGGATGTTCTCCGGCCGGGCTTCCAGATCCACCGGAGGCAGCACCTGCACCTGGAACACGTCCCCTTCCTTTACCTTGGTATTGGCCTTGGCCGGTTTCCCGTTCCGGGTGACCCGGCCTTCCTGGATGTCGTGCTGGACGGCGGACCGGGTGCAGTCCAGCCGGGCAGCCAGGAACACATCCGCCCGCAGGCCCTTTTCTTCCGGGGCTGCAGGGTCCAGGGTCTTCAGTTCTGCCCCATCCGGGGTTTGTCCGGTTGTTCCGGGTGCTGTCCCTTCCCGGTTTCGTTCTCCAGCATACTCCATACGATCAGTCCCACTCCTGCACAAATAAAGATATCAGCCACGTTGAACACCGGCCAGAAATGAAAATCCACAAAGTCGATCACGTACCCGGTGGCGATCCGGTCGATCAGGTTCCCCAGGGCGCCCCCCAGGAACAGTCCCGTCCCCAGCCGGGCTCTGGGGCCTTCCCGCCGGATATGGTCCCGGAGCAGGAAAATGGCCACAGCGGCCGCCAGGGTGATCACCACAAAGAAGACCCGCTGGTATTCCAGCAGGCCGAAAGCCGCCCCCGGGTTCAGCACATAGGTGCAGCTGACCACCCCGGGGATCACCGGGAAGCTCATGCCGACGGTCATGGTATGGGTAATGAACAGTTTGGTGATCCGGTCCAGCAGGACCACCAGACAAATCTGTTTGAGCATCGGTGCAACAGGCTCCTTTGATTATTTTGGTATAAAAAAAGAAAGAGCCCTACAATGCCGTACCAATTCCGAGTTTTGAACCTGCCTAAGCAGGTGGGTGCCCTCCCTGTCATATCTGATGTCCCCTCGAAAGGGCATATCATCAACGGCCGGAGTTCACGGGCTCCCTTATAGAGAGTGTTGGCTCAAAACATATGGAATTCGACTCGCACATCGGAGGGTTGCTCTTTTATCTGTATTATACAGCCATAAGGGAATATTGTCCAGTCTTTTCCCTTATCCCTTCACCTGTTCCAGGATCTGTTCCGAACTGTCGATGAGAGAAGTGGGCCGGAGGGCCGCCAGTTCATCCCGGTCCCGGAAGCCCCAGGTCACCAGGAAACAGTCCATGCCGGCGTTGTCCGCGGTCATTTTATCCACTTCCGAATCCCCCACATACACCGCCTCTTCCCGGGGGATGCCCAGTTCCTCCAGGGCCCGGAACACCGTATCCGGTGCCGGTTTCCGCCGCACCTCCCGGCTTTCCCCGATGGCCACCTGCATGGTTTTGGGGAAATACCGGTCCCGGAGAGCCAGCACCGCCGGATGGGCCTTGTTGGACACAATGGCCGTCTTCACCCCCAGTTTTTCCAGGGCTTCCAGCAGTTCCGGGATGCCCCGGTAGGGACGGGTCTCCTCGTTGCAGTGGGCCAGGTAATAGGTCCGGAAATCCTGGAACACCCGCTGGAACCGGGCCGGGTCCATGGTCTCCGGCAGGGACTTGTGCAGCAGGTTTTCCAGCCCGTTGCCCAGGGCCCGGCGCACCTGGAGCCGGGTACGGGGGGCACAGCCCGCTTCCCGGCAGGCCGCATTCACACTGTTCCACAGATCCGTCAGGGTATCCAGAAGGGTCCCGTCCAGATCAAAAACCACCGCCTTGTATTTCACGTTCCACACACTCCTTAACGTTCGTCATTCATCGTTCATCGTTTGTCGTTCATCGTTCGTCGTGAGGCTGCTGCAGAGGCAGATGCCTGCGCTGTCAACGGTCTGCAGGCGCTGGAAAGCAATTTCTGCAAATTGATCATAAACAGCATAAACCGCAGGGGCCGCAGGCCGGGCGGCCCGCAAAACACACGGACAACCGTTGATTTGGCGGGCTGCCGGGCCTGCAGCCCCTAAAGGAACGATTCATCCCTGCAAAAAATTTGCCGGCAAATTTATCATTCGGCAGCTGACAGCTGACCGTTGACAGGATTTCCTCCACAGGGAAGATGATACCACATCCTGTCAAACTATGGTACAATAAAAGAATCAAACCAGAAGGAGAGTGGGTCCATGAAAATCCTGCGTTCTTTACTGCTGACGGCCATCCTGGCGGTCAGTGCGGCGTTCACCGCCTTTGCCTCTCCGGAAGCTCCCACGGATCAGGAAGTGATCCAGGCCTTCCAGGAAGCCAACACTGTTTATGAATGGTTCGAACATCATCCCCTGAAAACCGACGGAAAAGGGGAAAAAGACACCGGGTACATGATCTATTACACGGTGGCCGACAAGAATTACCCCAACATGATGGCCCTGAAGACCCGGGTCAATGAATGCTTCACCGAAGCCCTGGCCGGCTTCATCATCAGCGACAGCCGGATGTACCGGGAATTCGACGGGAAGCTGTATGTGGCCCCCAGTGCCAAAGCCCTGGATCCCCGGAAAGGGACCTCCACCATCAACATCGTGCGGGAATCCCCCACCCGGATCAACCTGGAGGTATCCACCCCCATCATGGAAGACCCGGTCCACGGGAAAACCAATGTGGTGGAAACCCGGAAAACCATCTTCCCCTATGTGAAGACCCTGAAGGGATGGCGGTTCTCCTATTTTGAATCCCTGGAGTAAGAAAAATGAGGTGCTGCACTTTGGTGCTGCACCTCATTTTTTGTCACTGGTCACTGGTCGAAGGCAGGCAAATGCGGCTGGCGTTTGCCTTGGAACAGAAACGCAGCCTACGGCTGTGTTTTCCATTAAGGGAACCCGCAGCCCGGCTTCCAGGGCCCGGGCGGTTTTCCAGTCCAGGGTATCGATGTCTTCATACCCCAGCTGGCTGCGGAACGGCAGTATTCCACCAGGTTTTTGGTGAACTTGTCCGGCTGGCCGTTGTTCCATACGGAAAGATCCGTGATGTCCTTGTCGATGCCTTCCCGGAGAGCCGTCAGCAGCACATCCACATCTTTGTCCCAACGCAAAAACGGCTGCCTCTCACTGGTGACAGCCGTTTTTCCGGATTTATTTCTTTTCTTCTTTTTCCTTCTTCACCACGGTGCTCCGGATATGGAGTTCCCGCAGCTGCTTTTCGTCCACTACATTGGGTGCCTGACACATCAGGTCGATGGCACTCTGGGATTTCGGGAAAGCGATTACGTCACGGATGGACGGCCGTTTGGCCATGAGCATCACCAGACGGTCCAGGCCGAAGGCCAGACCCCCATGGGGAGGTGCTCCGAATTCAAAGGCTTTCAGCAGGAAGCCGAATTTTTCCTGGGCCTGTTCATCGGTGAGGCCGATGGCTTCGAACACCTTCTTCTGGATGTCTTCCCGATGGATACGTTCGGAACCGCCGCCGATTTCCACCCCGTTCAGCACCATGTCATAGGCCTTGGCATACACATGGCCGGGATCGGTGAGCAGCTTGTCCACATCTTCATCGCAGGGAGCGGTGAACGGATGGTGCATGGCCACATACCGGTGTTCTTCCTCGCTGTATTCAAACATGGGGAACTTCACCACCCAGGTGAAGCACAGCTTGTCGGGATCGATGAGCCCCAGCCGTTTGCCCATTTCCAGACGCAGTGCGCCCAGGGCCGCAGCCACCACCTGGGGTTTCCGGTCGGCCACGAACAGCAGCACGTCGCCCTTTTCCGCCTTGCCGGCTTCCAGGATCCGCTGCATTTCTTCGTCAGAGAAGAATTTGGCAATGGGGGATTTGATGGAACCGTCATCGTTGACGATGATCCAGGCCAGCCCTTTGGCGCCGTAGATGCCTACGAATTCCACCAGGCCGTCCAGTTCTCTCCGGGGGATCTTGTTGTAGCCCTTCACGTTGATGGCTTTTACCAGACCGCCCTTTTCGATGATGTCCTTGAACACCTTGAACTGGGTCCCTTCCAGGGCGCCGTTCATGTTCACCAGCTGCATGCCGAACCGCAGGTCCGGTTTGTCGCTGCCGTATTTGTCCATGGCTTCATCCCAGGTCATCCGGGCCATGGGTACGGGCACATCCACGCCCAGGGTTTCCTTGAACACATAGGCGATCAGCTTTTCGGTGAGGGCCATGATGTCATCCTGGTCCACAAAGGACATTTCCATATCCAGCTGGGTGAATTCCGGCTGCCGGTCGGCACGCAGGTCTTCATCCCGGAAGCACCGGGCAATCTGGAAATACCGTTCCATGCCGGCAATCATCAGCAGCTGTTTGAACAGCTGGGGAGACTGGGGCAGGGCGTAGAACTTGCCAGGGTTCACACGGCTGGGCACCAGATAGTCCCGGGCCCCTTCCGGGGTGCTCCGGATCAGATCCGGTGTCTCGATTTCCAGGAAATCCTGTTTGTCCAGGAAGTCCCGGATTGCCTTGGTCACCTGGTGGCGCAGGATCAGGTTCTGCTGCATTTCCGGACGCCGCAGATCCAGGTACCGGTAGCGGAGGCGGACGTTTTCATCCACGTCGATCCCGTCCTGGATGTAGAAGGGCGGAGTCTTGGAGGGATTCAGCACGTTCAGGTCCTTGACCACCACTTCCACTTCGCCGGTGGGCAGATGGGGGTTGACGGTTTCCGCACTCCGTTCCCGGACCAGTCCCCGGACCTGCAGCACATATTCGCTGCGGACCCCTTCAGCCTTGTGGAAATCCTTTTCATCGTGGGCCGGATCGATGACCACCTGCACCAGACCGTGACGGTCACGGAGATCGATGAAGATGATGCCGCCGTGGTCACGCCGTTTGCTTACCCAGCCGCACAAGGTAACCGTCTTGCCGGCGTCTGCTTTTCTCAAGTCACCGCAATGATGACTGCGTTCCATACTCATTCTTGTTTACACCTCTGGTTTTTATTTGTTGAAATAGGCTTCCAAAGCCCCGAAACATACTTCTTCCTGGCTGCTGTCCGCCATGTTCCGGACAGTGACAGCGCCCCGGGACCGTTCTTCTTCCCCGAAGATCAGGGCGAAACGGGCCTGTTCCCGGTTGGCCTGCTTCATCTGGGCTTTCATGCTCCGTTCCACCAGGTTCATATCGCAGACAAGCCCCTTGTTCCGCAGATTGGTGATCACCCGGAAGGCATCGGTCACGCCTCCTTCATCAGGGATGACGGCGAAAATGTCCACGGCTTCCTTGCCGGTGGGCAGCAGGTTCTGTTTTTCCATGGCCAGGAGGATCCGTTCCAGGCCGATGGCAAAGCCCACACCGGGAGTGCTGGGACCGCCCAGTTCTTCCACCAGGCCGTCATACCGTCCGCCACCGCCTACAGCGCTCTGGGCGCCCAGGGGAGCGTACTGGATTTCGAAAGCGGTCTTGGTGTAGTAGTCCAGGCCCCGTACCAGGTTGCTGTCCACTTCGTATTCCACCCCTGCCTCATCCAGCAGTTTCTTCACGGTTTCGAAGTGGGCCCTGCATTCATCGCACAGGTGGTCGGTGATCTTGGGGGCACCTGCCATAAAGGGCTTATCCGCATCCACCTTGCAGTCCAGGATCCGCAGCGGGCTCCGGTCGAACCGGCTCTGGCAGTCTTCACACAGTTCGTCCAGATGCGGACGGAAGTAATCCTGGAGCAGTTTCCGGTGCTGGGGCCGGCAGTTGGGGCAGCCTACGGAGTTGATCTTCAGCTTCAGGTCCTTCAGACCGAACCGTTTCAGCACGGTCAGGGCCAGCAGGATCACTTCCGCATCCACTACGGGAGATTCCGCCCCCAGGGCTTCCACCCCGAACTGGTGGAACTGTCTCATCCGGCCTGCCTGGGGCCGGTCATACCGGAACATGGGTCCGATATAGAACACTTTCAGCGGCATGGGTTCCGCATACAGTTTGTTTTCCACAAAGGACCGGACCACGGATGCGGTGTTTTCCGGACGCAGGGTCAGGCTGCGGCCGCTCCGGTCCGTAAAGGTGTACATTTCCTTGTCCACCACGTCCGTGCCGTCCCCGATGCCTCTCTGGAACAGCTCGGTATGTTCAAAAATCGGGGTTCTGATTTCCTGATAGTTGAATTCCCGGCATACTTCACGAATGATTTGTTCTGCATAGCGCCAGCCATTGATGGTGCCCGGCAGAATGTCTTTGGTACCACGCGGTACCCCTGTTAACATAAAAATCCCCTCCGTCCACAGAACTTGTTTGAACTTATTAATTTTAACACAGTTTATTGGTTTTTATCAACTGACCCGGGACATTCCTCCCCGGCATGCCAGAAGTACCCGTACAGCACCTTGATGATGGACAGCACGGGAACGGCAAAGATCAGACCGGCCACGCCCCCGATCTGTCCCCCCACCATCACCGCCAGGATGATCAGCACCGGGTGCAGGGTGATGCTGTGGCCCATGAGATTGGGCATGATCACCTGGGCATCCACCTGGTAATACACCAGATACAGCACCAGCACCTTCAGGGCCAGGGAGGGCTTCTGGAGCAGGGCGATGAACACCGCCGACAGGGTCCCCACCACGGATCCCACCAGGGGGATCAGTTCGCTGATCATGGCCAGGAAGCCCAGCACCAGGGTGTACTGGACACCCAGGATGGAGTTACCGGCGGTCAGGCAGGCGGCGGCCACGAAGCACAGTTTGAACATATTGTCCACATAGGCGCAGAGGATCCGGCCCATATCCGACAGCACCCGGTCCGCCAGGGGCTGTTTTTCATAGGCAAAGAGCCCCACCACCATTTTTTTCAGGGTCCGCCAGTCCTTCAGGAAATAGAAGCTGAGGAAGGGGACCAGGGCCAGGCTCACCAGGCTCTTGGCCGCCTGGACCGTGGAGGCCAGCATGTCCTTCAGAAGACCCATCACATAGGTGCTCAGGCTGCTGCCGGCCTGCTGGAGCATATCCCGGGTATTGGGCGGCAGCTTCTGGGCTTCGCTGCCCAAAAACAGGCTGATGCTTTCATTGGCTTTGGCTGCCAGTCCCGGCATGGCCTTCAGCAGGGTGTTCACCTGGGTCACCAGGGGAACGATCAGCACATTGGCCGCCGCATACAGGAACAGCCCGAACAGCAGGAAGGCAATGAGCACCGCCAGGGTGTTGGGAAAGGCCCGTCCTTTGATTTTCAGCCGTTCCAGCCGGTCCACGATAGGATACAGCAGGAAGCTCATGCCGATGGCCAGGAACACCGGAAGGAACCAGTGGCCCAACAGATAAAAAGCCCCGAACCCCAGGAGACCGAAAAGCAGCTTGATCACCAGTCCCCGGGGCTTCTGTTGTTTGTCCGTCATAGGGTCACGACCTTACTGGAGGAACGGGTTCCGCCGTTTTTCCCAGCCCACCGTGGTGGCCGGACCGTGGCCCGGAAGCAGCTTGTAGTCATCGGGCAGTACCAGCAGCTTGGTCTTGATGGAGTCCAGGATGGCATCATAGGAACCGCCGGGCAGGTCCGTCCGGCCGATGCTTTCCAAAAACACCGTATCCCCGCAGAACACCACTCCGTCTCCGATGATGCACACCCCGCCGGCGGTGTGGCCCGGGGTGGCGGCGATGGTGAAGTCCATGCCGGCCACATTCAGTTTTTCCCCGTCGGTAAAATATTCATCCGGAGGATCGAATTTCTTGTCCCGGTTGGTAGAATAGGACAGGCTGCTGTTCCACACCCGGAGCATGGGCGCATCCTCCCGGCTCATGTACACTTTGGCGCAGGTGGCCGCCTTCACTTCGTCCAGGGCGGACACATGGTCCCCATGGCCGTGGGTGATGAAAATGGCCGGGACCTTTTCGATGCCGGCTTTGGCCACCGCGTCCATGATCCGGTTGGCTTCATCCCCCGGATCCACGATGATGCCCTGGTTGTTGGCCTCATTTTTGATGATGTAACAATTTTCCTGGATCGGTCCCACGACCACCCGATAGATTTTCATAGATTCCTGTTTCCTCCTAAAAACTTTTTCCGCTGTCCAGCAGGATGGTCACCGGCCCGTCGTTCACCAGGGCCACTTCCATATGGGCCTGGAACTGACCGGTGGCCACCGGGATCCCTTTGGCCCGGAGTTTGTCCGCCAGCGCTTCATACAGCCGGTTGGCTTCCTCCGGAGCTGCCGCCTGGGTAAAGGACGGCCGCTTGCCATGGCGCACATCCCCGTAAAGGGTGAACTGGGAAACCAGCAGGATGCTGCCTCCCACCTGGGCCACGGACAGATTCATTTTTTCATCCTCATCTTCAAAGATCCGGAGCCCCGCCAGCTTCTCTGCCAGGTAGGCTCCGTCCTTTTCCGTATCCTCCCGGGCCACTCCCAGGAGCACCAGGAGACCGGGGCCGATGGCTCCCACGTTTTTTCCGTCCACGGTGACGGAGGCTTCCGTCACCCGCTGTACCACTGCACGCATGATTTCCTCACAGTCCGGACACTTTCCGGTCCACTTTGTACACGCCCTTGATCCGCCGCAGCCGGCCGATGATGTAGTTCAGCTGGTCCAGGCTGCTGATGTCCAGTCCCATGTCGATGAAGGCGGTTTTGTTGGGATTGGTGTGGGCATTGATGGAGTTGATGTTCACTTTGGTTTCGCTGGCCACGGTCATGATGTTGGCCATGACTCCGGGCTGATCCACCGCCGTCAGCCGCAGTACCACCTTGTAGGCCGTATCCGTATCCACGTTCCAGGATACTTCGATCATCCGATTGGGATCTTCCGTGTTGGCCAGCACATTGGGACAGTCCGCCCGGTGGACGGACACCCCGTGGCCCCGGGTGATGTATCCCACAATGGGGTCCCCGGGAATGGGGTTGCAGCACTTGGCCAGCTTCACCATGATATCGTCCTCGCCCTTTACCAGGATCCCGTGGCTGCCCTTGTGGGTCTTCACGGTCTTGGGCTTCAGTTCGCTGAGGAGCTGGGTCAGGTTCTTGGTGGTGTTCTGGCGCTGGGTCTTTTTGTACAGGTCCACCAGCTTCACCATGACCCCGTTGACCAGGAGGCCTCCGTAGCCCAGGGCCGCCAGCAGGTTCTCCACGCTGCCGTCCATATGGCACCGGGACGCCACTTCCTTCAGGTTCTCCGGAGTCAGCATGATGTTCACGTCATAGCCCAGCCGCCGGCATTCCTTCTCCAGCATTTCCCGGCCGTTGACGATGTTCTCTTCCCGCCGTTCCTTCTTGAAGAACTGCTTGATCTTGTTCTTGGTCTGGCTGGATCCCACGATGTTGATCCAGTCCCGGCTGGGTCCCGGAGAGGATTTGGAGGTGATGATCTCCACAATGTCCCCGTTCTTCAGGTGGTAGTCCAGAGGCACGATCTTGCCGTTCACCTTGGCACCCACACAGCTGTTGCCCACCCCGGTATGGACCCGGTAGGCAAAGTCGATGGGCACGGAGCCCTCCGGCAGGTCCAGTACATCCCCCTGGGGAGTGAACACGAACACTTCGTCGGAGAACACGTCCATTTTCACGGTATCCACGAATTCATGGGGATCCCGCATATCCTTATGCCATTCCAGCAGCTGGCGCAGCCAAGCCATCTTGGCATCCACATTCTTGTCGGAAGAGCTGGGCATCTTGGAGCCGCCGCTTTCCTTGTACCGCCAGTGGGCCGCCACCCCGTATTCGGACACCTTGTGCATTTCAAAGGTCCGGATCTGGATTTCCAGGGGCTGGCCGCTGGAAGAGACCACCGTGGTGTGCAGGGACTGGTACCCGTTGGATTTGGGCACAGCGATGTAGTCCTTGAACCGGCCGGGAATGGGTTTCCACTTGCCGTGGACGATTCCCAGGACCCCGTAGCAGTCCTTCACCGTATCCACCAGCACCCGGACCGCCAGCAGGTCGTAGATTTCGTTGATGGTCTTGTGGTCCCGCTGCATCTTCTTGTAGATGCTGTAGAAGCTTTTGGGCCGGCCCTGGATCTGGCAGTTGATGCCGGATTCCTCGCACAGTTTCCGGAGTTCATCCATGGCCTCCTGGACCATGGCTTCCCGTTCGTGGCGCTTCACCTTCACCTGTTCCACCAGTTCGTAGTAATGCTGGGGTTCCATATAGCGGAATGCCAGGTCTTCCAGTTCCCATTTGATGGCGTAAATCCCCAGCCGGTGGGCCAGGGGCGCGTAGATTTCCAGGGTTTCAGAGGAGATCCGTTTCTGCTTGTTCACGGGCATGAATTTCATGGTCCGCATGTTGTGCAGCCGGTCCGCCAGCTTGATCAGCACCACCCGGATGTCCTTGGCCATGGCCAGGAACATCTTCCGGTAGTTTTCCACCTGCTGTTCTTCCCGGGAAATGTATTCGATTTTCCCCAGTTTGGTGACCCCGTCCACCAGCATGGCCACTTCCCGGCCGAAAATGTCTTCCATCTGGTCCAGGGTCACTTCGGTGTCTTCCACCACATCATGGAGAAAAGCGGCTGCCAGGGTCACATCGTCCATCTGGAGCTGGGCCAGGATGCTGGCCACCCCCAGGGGATGGATGATGTAGGGTTCCCCGGAGGCCCGTTTCTGCTTGGCATGGGCCTCTGCCGCAAAATTGTAGGCTTCCCGGACGAACTCCACCTGCCGGGGGGTCAGATATTTGCTGATGCGGGCATAGAATTCCTCCGCACTGATGGGCTTGTCATCGAGCTGTTCCATTGTTTCACCTTCCTGCTGCCCAAAGAGCGGCGATTTCCGCCGGCTGCAGCTTCCAGCTGCGGTTCAGGGCCTGGAAACGGCGGTCATATTCCGCCTGCAGCGCCTGGAACCCTTTGGATTCCTGCATATTCTTGTGGCCCGTATCTCCCAGGGAAACCAGTCCCGCTTCCCGGTTGAACAGGTGCAATTCATAAAAAATGTCCAGGACAGTCTGGCTGATCGGACATCCGTTTTCCGCCGTCAGCTGGCGCAGCTGGGCTTCCTGACATGCTCCCTGCTCCCGCAGCCGGTTCCGGATGGCCGTATAGCACACCCGCAGCCCTGCCAGATCCGGATACTGCCGGCGGAGGGCATCCCGCCGGGCCAGAAGGTCTTCCCGGCCGTACAGCAGATAGAGCCGGCCGGGCTGGTCCCCTTTCAGGGGGAATTTTCCCGGCTGGAGCACCTTTTCCGCCCCTCCGTCCCAGAACACCACCACCCCGGTCTCTTCCGGCAGGGGGTCTCCATAGGGAAGGATGCAGGCTTCCGGATATTTTTCCTTCAGGGCTACACTATCCTCTACATATACTACCGTCTTTTTATCTTTTTGTAAAATACTATTTAACTCTGTCTCCTTGTTCCGGTTCTCATGCCGCCAGTCGATGATGGTATAGGGGGCTTCCACCGCCGATACCTCCAGGTCCACCGCCGTCACCCCCCGGAAGGTGTTCACCCTGGGGGAAAAGGCCACCGCCGCCACTTCCCCCGGATAGAAGGAATGGAACCGGGGCCCCTCCTGCCACAGCAGCCCCTTGTACCGGAAGCCCCCCTGTTTCAGCAGGAACTTCAGATGGTTGTGGTCCCTGCCCAGAAGGGACACCTCCTGGATCTGGGCCTTGGCGAACCCCAGCACCGGTGCCGGGTTCCCCACCCCGAAGGGCTCCATTTGGGCCAGCTGAGCCACTGCCTCCGGGGTGATTTCCCGGTCTTCCGGCACGAACCAGTCCGGCACCGCCGCTGGTTCGTAGGGTTTGTGGTCCAGCATCTCCGCCACCACCCGGGCAAAGGCTTCCCGGAACGCCGGGATCTCCGCCGTCCTGATGGTGAGCCCCGCCGCCTGGGCATGGCCCCCGAACTGGACCAGATGGTCCCGGCACCGGTCCAGGGCCTGGTACAGATCCAGGGGCGGGATACTCCGGCAGGATCCTTTGGCCGTTTCTCCGTCAATGGACAGGAGCACGGAAGGCAGATGGTACTTCTCCGTCATCCGGGAGGCCACGATGCCGATGACTCCCGGGTGCCAGCCTTCCTCTCCCAGCACCAGGCTCCATTCCGGCGGACCCTGTTTGGCCAGCTGGCGTTCCGCTTCTTCAAAGATCTTCTGGCTGAGGGCCTGCCGTTCCTGGTTGGCAGAATTCAGTTCCTCTGCCAGCTCTTTGGCGGTTTCCGGATCCCGGGCCGTCAGCAGCTTCACTGCCGTCATAGCGTCGTCCAGCCGGCCCGCCGCATTGATCCGGGGGCCCAGGCCGAAGCCGATGGTGCCGCTGTTGATGGCGCTGCCCGGGGCCACGGTCACATGGATCAGGGCCTGGAGGCCCGGCAGCGGACTGTGGGGCATCCTGGCCAGCCCTTTCCGGACGATCTCCCGGTTTTCGTCCTGCAGCGGCACCATGTCCGCCACCGTGCCCAGGGCCACCAGCTCGATCAGCTCATCCCAGTAAAGATCCGGCTGGCCGGTGCGTCTCTGTTCCAGGGCCTGGCACAGCTTGAAGGCCACCCCCACCCCGGCGATGCCCTTGAAGGGATACTCGTCCCCGGGCTGGTTGGGGTTCACCACCGCCAGGGCCGGAGGCAGCTGCCGGGGGGCCAGATGGTGGTCCGTGATGATGATGTCCAGTCCTTTGGGGGCATCCGCCACCACCTGGGCTCCGCTGATCCCGGTATCCACGGTGATCAGCAGCTTCGTGCCCCGGGCGGCGATTTTTTCCAGGGCCGGTCCGTTGAGACCGTACCCTTCCCGATCCCGCCGGGGCACATACACATCCACTTTGGCCCCCCGGGCCTGCAAAAACAAATACAGCAGGGAACTGGCCGATGTACCGTCCACGTCGTAATCCCCGTAGATGGTCATGGGTTCGCCCTGCTGCAGTGCCTGAAGGATCCGGTCCACAGCCCGGTCCATATCTTTCAGCCGGAAGGGATCATAATAGGGCTGCGTCTTCCCTTCCAGGAATTCTTTCACTTTCTCCGGTTCCGTCAGATCCCGGCGGACCAGGATGCCGGCCAGAAGGGGAGAGATCCCCAGCTCCCGGCACAGGGTCCGGATCTGGGGTTCCCGTGCTTCATCCGTTCTTCTGATTCTGGTGTAGATCATGGCTGCTTCTTACTCCTTGGGCCGAAAAGGTTTGATGATGGGGTCCTTGTCCCGGGAAGGATCGAAAGTCCTCCCTTTTTTCGCCCCGGACCGGGGCAGGTCCATCCGGGGGATCCGGCCGGAAGAAACCTGCTCCCGCTGCCGGGCTTCCCAGTTTTCCTTCTTTTCTTCCAGCTGCCGGAGCTGTTCCTTCAGCTTCCGGTCCTTCATGTAATGGCCGGCCTTCACCTTCAGGGTCCACAGGCTGGCCAGCAGGAAGCCCAGCAGCAGACAGCCCAGGATGATCAGGGCCAGGGACAGGGAGAAATGCCAGACCAGGAAGCTCACTTCCACCGCGGCCGCATTCTGGAGAGCAAAAATGGCAATGAAAAGGGCAATGATGCCCATGATGATGGCATACAGCATAAGAGCACATCCTTTCCGTCCGAATCCATGTGGGACAAACCTTGCGTGATGTTCTATTATACCGTATTTTGGGAAGAAAAAGAAGGGGCTGCTGCACCTGGCGTGCAGCGCCCCTTTCTCACAGGTTATATGCTTTTTTTGTACCCGGTCTTCCGGTCCACCTGGTTTTCCAGGGATTCTCCGGCCAGGTAGTGCCGCAGGTTCCGGGCGGCGATGGCCACAGCCTTGTCCCAGGTCTGGGGCAGGTGATGGTCCCCGCTGATGTGGGGAGTGATCAGCAAATTGGGCACATCCCACAGGAGACTGGTTTCCGGCAGCGGTTCCGGATCCGTTACGTCCAGGGCGGCGCCCCCCAGTCTGCCTTCCTTCAGGGCCCGGGCCAGGTCTTCCTGGACTACCGCACTGCCCCGGCCGCAGTTGATGAAGAAGGCCCCGGGCTTCATGGCACAAAAGAGCTGCTCATTGTACAGATGGGTGGTTTCCGGAGTACCGGGCAGCACGCTGGCCACCACATCCGCCCGGCCCAGGAGCCGGGGCAGGTCCTCCATGGTCCCCATTTCCTCCGCTTCCGGGGGCATTGCTCCCCGGTGCCGCCGGATGCCGATCACATGGGCGCCCAGGAGTTTGCACAGCCGGCCATAGGCCCGGCCGATGTCCCCGAAGCCCACCACCACAACGGTGGCCCCGTCCAGGCTGGTCACTTCTCCCTCATCCTTCCACCGGTGCTCCAGCTGGTTCCGGTGATACAGGTACAGCTTTTTCTGGAGGGACAGGGTCAGGGCCAGCATGTGTTCCGAAAGGGCCTGGCCATAGGCGCCGGTGCAGTTGGTCAGCTGCACCCGGGGATCCAGGATCCCGGGTTTGCAGTAGGCATCGGCTCCGGCGGAATTCAGCTGGACCCATTTCAGATCCGTCAGTGCGGCCAGCCGCTGGGGCCGTACATTGCCGATGATCACTTCCGCCCCCTGGAGCACGGCATCCTCCTTCCCGTAGGCGAATTCCGCCCCGGGAGCCGCCGCTTCCAGCACTTTTTTGTCCTTGTCCCGCATGAACATGGGTACTGCAATTTTCATGGTATCAGTCCTTTCCTTATGGGGTGCTGCCGCCTTTGCGGCAGCACCGTCACTGGTCCATAGTCACTGGACGAAAGAAGGCAGCCGGCCTGCGGCTGCCTTTCATTGTATAATACTGGCTCGTACGCGCCTTTGGCTTGTCCTTGCCTCTCCTATAGAAATCCAGACAAGCAGCGCATTAAAAGAAAAGCACAGTCCTGTTTTTCATTCGAAAGAACCCGTCAGCCACGGGTTCTTTCCATCGGCCAGTGACCAGTGACCGGGCCGCCAGAGGTTCTGGCTGCCATCCTGTCATCTTTTCAGTTTCTTCCGGAAAAACAGCCACATGCTGCCGGCCAGGAAGGTGGAGGTGTAGAACCCGCTGCAGAAGCCCACCAGCATGGCGAAGGAGAAGTTGTGGATGGTTTCTCCCCCGAACAGGAAGATGGCCACCACCGCAAACAGGGTGGTCAGAGTGGTGTACACGCTCCGGGTCATGGTCTGCCAGATGCTGGCATCCACCAGATCCCCCATGCTTTCGTTCCGCCGGTGGGTATGGAGATTTTCCCGGATCCGGTCGAACACCACGATGGTGCCGTTGACGGAATACCCTACCACGGTCAGCAGCGCCGCCACAAAGGAGGAATCGATTTCCAGATGGAGCACGGAGAACCAGGTGAGGGTCACCATCACGTCGATGATCAGGGCCACGATGGCCGCCAGGGCGAACCGCAGCTCAAACCGGATGGTGATGTAGATGATCATCAGCACCCAGCTGAGGACCACGGCGCCCACGGCGCTTTTCACCAGGTCGCCGCCCACGGTGGCGCCCACGTTTTCCACCCGGAGCACTTCATTATGCCCCAGACGGTTGGACAGATCGTTCATCACATCCACCCGCTGGCTGTCGCTGATGAGACCGGTCCGGATCAGCACCGACTGGCTGCTTTCCACCTGCTGGTCACTGCTGCCCAGCTGGATTACGCTGCTGCCCAGCTGATGATCGCTGAGCACGGTCCGCACCTGGGCCACCGTTACTGGCTGGTCGAATTTAATATCCAGGATGCTGCCCCCGGTAAAATCAATCCCCAGGTTGAAGCCCCGGGCAAACATGGAAACAATCCCTACAATCAATACTACAGCCGTAATGGAAAAGAAGATCCTGGCATGCTTGACTATGGAAAACTTTTTCATCGTGCCGCCTCCCCTTTTCCGTCTTTTGCTTTCGGCTGGAAGGCTTTCGCCCCGAACCAGGCCGGATTCTTCGTGAAATTGCTGCCGATCAGGGCGCCAAGGATGAATTTGGTCACCGTCACCGCCGTGAACATACTGATCAGTACCCCCAGGGCCAGGGTCACCGCAAAGCCCTTGATGGGCCCGGTGCCCAGATAGAACAGCACGGCAGCCGCCATCAGGGTGGTCACGTTGGAGTCCAGGATGGTGGTAAAGGCCCGGGAGAACCCGGAGTTTACCGCCGCCCGGAGGGTCTTGCCATTGGCGATTTCTTCCTTGAACCGTTCAAAGATCAGCACGTTGGCATCCACGGCCATCCCGATGGACAGGATGATCCCGGCCATGCCCGGCAGGGTCAGGGTGGCGTTGAGCCCCTTCATCACCGCCAGCAACAGCAGGGTATAGAGCAGCAGCACAATGTCCGCCACCAGCCCGGACAGCCGATAGTACAGCAGCATGAACAGGAACACCCCGGCCAAACCGATGGCAAAGGCCTTCATGCTGGCGTCCTTGGCGTCCTGCCCCAGGGTGGGTCCAACGGTCCGGTTTTCCACCACTTCCAGTTTCACCGGCAGGGAGCCGCTGCGCAGCAGGATGGCCAGATGTTCCGCTTCCTTGGCGTCCTTGGACCCGGTGATCTGGGCATTGCCCCCGGTAATGGGTTCGCTGACCCGGGGTGCCGTCAGCACCTTGCCATCCAGCAGGATGGCAATCTGCCGGCCCACGTTCCGGGCGGTGAGGTCGGCGAATTTTTTGGCCCCGTCTTCATTGAACTGCAGTGTGACCACCGGCTGACCGCTCTGGTCCGCACTGGCCTTGGAATCCTTCAGGTCTTTCCCGGTAAGGACGGTGTTCCCTTCCATATCCTTGAATTCCAGCATGGCCGTTTTGCCCAGCATGGCAATGGCCTGTTCCGGATCCTTGACCCCGGGCAGTTCCACGATGATCTTGTCCTTGCCCTGGCGCTGGATCACCGGTTCCGTCAGGCCCAGTTCGTTGACCCGGCGGCTGATGATCTGGATGGACCGGTTGATGGCATCGTCATCCACCTTGCTTTCCGGCGTTTCCTGGGCCTGGAGCACCACATGGGTGCCCCCCTGCAGGTCCAGGCCCTGCTTCACCGTACTCACCAGCGGTTTGATGAACACGGCAAACGCAATCACAATGGCCAGTACTGAAACCAGCAGCTTGGCCCGATTCTTACTTTCCAAAACGATTCCCCCTCATTTTCCGTTGGTCTTGCATACCCGCAGTCCTTTTTCCGTACACAGATAACGGACTTTTGCGTCGTGGGCACTGGTGGGCAGTTCCTTCCGGACCTGCACTTCGTACCCGATTGCCATGGGAACCCCTTTGGTGCACCGGGGCAGGAACCGGTCATAATACCCGGCTCCCCGGCCCAGCCGTTCTCCCTGGGCCGTGAAGCCCAGCCCGGGTGTCAGCACCAGGTCGATGTCTTCCGGGGCGATGGTCTCCACCGGCTCCTGGGGCGTCCGGATCCCGTACCGGTCCCGTCCCAGCTTTTTCAGGGTCACCAGCCGGGCAGCGGCCATCTCTCCCGGAGCCTCCAGGATCTGGGGCACACAGACGGTCTTGCCCATGTTGAGGGCGGTCTGGAGGGACTGGTCAATGTTCACTTCTCCCGGTTCTGCCAGGTAGCCCATGATCACTTTCCCTTCCAGGAACAGCCGGCTGTTGACGATATGGCTGTTGATTTCCCGGTTGAACCGGTGGATTTCCCGCTGGTTCAGCTTCTGGATCCGTTCCCGGATTTCCTGGCGGACAGCTTTCTTTTCCATTATTTTTCTTCTCCGGTCCCTTCTGCCTTGGGCGCTTCTTCAGCGGGAGCTTCCGCCGGCTTGGCTTCCGGTTCGGCCTTCTTTTTGGTGTCGTTCTTGCTGAAGGCGGAGGTGATCACGCCGCCCACGGCGGATTTCCGGATGTGGAATTCCACCCCTTCCGCCACCTTGATCCGGACCTTGTCTTCCTGGACTTTGGTGATGGTGCCCAGAATGCCCCCGATGGTGACGATGTTGGTGCCCACCTTCAGGGAATCCAGCATTTCCGTGCGTTTCTTCTGGTCCCGTTTCTGGGGCCGGTAGATCATCACATAGAAGATCACACCCATGAGAATGAAAGGCCAGGCCATTTGAAGCAGATTGTCCATCGAAAATTACCTCCTTGTGGTTTCATAGTTCTCTAAGAACGCTGCCCGGAATTCGGGGAACGTGTCGTTAGCGATGGCAGTTCTCATATCCTCTGCAAATTTTAGCAGAAAATGGAGATTATGTATAGACAACAGCCGCAGGGCCAGGATCTCTTCCGCCTTGAACAGATGGCGGATGTAGGCCCGGCTGAAGTTCCGGCAGGTGTAGCAGTCGCAGTGTTCATCGATGGGCCGCCAGTCTTCGGCGTACTGGGCGTTGCGCACCACCAGCCGTCCGGTGGGGAGCATGGCGGTGCCGTTCCGGGCCACCCGGGTGGGATACACGCAGTCGAACATGTCCACTCCCAGGTTCACACCTTCCACCAGGCAGTCCGGAGTCCCCACTCCCATGAGATACCGTGCCTTGTCCTTGGGCATGTGCCGGGTGGTCTTGTCCAGGATGTCGTACATCAGGGGATGGGGTTCCCCGACAGACAGGCCGCCGATGGCGAACCCGGCGAAATCCATATCCGTGATGGCCTTGGCGCTGTATTCCCGCAGATCCGGGTACATGCCCCCCTGGATGATGCCGAACAGACCCTGGTCTTCCCGGGTCTTGGCCTCCAGGCAGCGCCGGGCCCAGCGGGTGGTCCGTTCCGTGGACTGTTTGGCATAGCCATGGTCCGCCGGATAGGGGATGCATTCATCGAAAGCCATGATGATGTCCGCCCCCAGGTCCTCCTGGGCCTTGGTGGCCACTTCCGGGTTCAGGAACTGCCGGGAGCCGTCCAGATGGGACCGGAACATCACCCCTTCTTCGGTGATCTTCCGCATCTCTCCCAGGCTGAACACCTGGAAGCCGCCGCTGTCGGTGAGCATCCCCCGCTTGTAGTTCATGAACTTGTGGAGGCCGCCGGCTTTCCGCACCAGTTCCGTCCCCGGCCGCAGGAACAGATGGTAAGTGTTGGACAGGATCACCTGGGAGTGCATGGCATACAGTTCTTCCGGGGTCAGGGTCTTGACCGTGGCCTGGGTCCCCACCGGCATGAACATGGGGGTGTCGAAGGTCCCGTGAGGGGTGTGCAGCTTGCCCAGCCGGGCCCCGCTCCGAGGATCTTCCTTGATGAGTTCGAAATAGACCGAGTGCATTTTCTCTCCTTTAATGAATGAACATGGCGTCGCCGAAGCTGAAGAACCGGTATTTTTCCTGTACCGCCACCTTGTAGGCGTGGAGGATGTTTTCCCGGGTGCTGAGAGCGGAAACCAGCATGATCAGTGTGCTCTGGGGCAGATGGAAGTTGGTCACCAGGGCATCCACGAAGCGGAACTGGTAGCCGGGATAGATGAAGATGCTGGTCCAATTGCCCCCGGCCTTCATTTCCCCGCTGGCCCCGGCGCTTTCCAGGGTCCGTACGGAGGTGGTGCCCACGGCGATGATCCGCCGGCCTTCCCGTTTGGCTTTGTTGATGGCGTCCGCCGCTTCCTGGGAAACGGTGTAGAATTCCCGGTGCATCTTGTGGTCCTCGATCCGGCTTTCATTCACCGGACGGAAGGTGCCCAGCCCCACATGGAGAGTGACGAACACTTCTTCCACCCCCATGTCCCGGATTTTCTGGAGCAGTTCCCTGGTAAAGTGGAGGCCGGCCGTAGGGGCCGCCGCGCTGCCCCGTTCCCGGTTGTACACGGTCTGGTACCGTTCCTTGTCCTCCAGTTTTTCATGGATGTAGGGGGGCAGGGGCGTTTCTCCCAGCCGGTCCAGGATTTCCTCGAAGATCCCGTCATACTGGAACCGGGCGATCCGGCCCCCGAAATCCGTGGTGTCCAGGATCTCACAGCTCAGCTCATCGCTGAACTTGATCCGGGCCCCTTTCTGGAGCTTCTTGCCGGGTTTCACCAGCACTTCCCAGTCGGTGGCGTTCTTCCGGTTCAGCAGGAACACTTCCACATGGGCCCCGGTGGTCTTGAACCCGTGGAGCCGGGCCGGGATCACCCGGGTATCGTTGAACACCAGCAGGTCACCGGGCTTCAGGTATTCCGGCAGATTGAAGAAATGCCGGTGTTCCAGTTCTCCGGTCTTTTTGTCCATCACCAGCAGCCGGGAAGAATCCCGGGGTTCCACCGGTGTCTGGGCAATCAGTTCCTGTGGCAGATCATAATCAAAATCAGTAACTTCCATTTTTTTCTCTCTCCTAATAGACCTGTTTGAGGGTAATTCCCTTGTAATAATGGGACAGGATGGTCCTGTAACTGTTCTTTTTCTTCTGGAGGGCCATACCTCTGGCTCCCCACTGGCTCAGGCCCACCCCGTGGCCGAACCCGTTTCCGGAAATGATCACCTTTTCCCCTTCCACATTGGAGAAAAGCCGCATGTCTCCCACACTGGCTCCGTCGGTTCCGTCTTTTTTGCCGCCCCCGATGGGGATGGTCTTTTTCCCGATGGGATAGCCGTAGCCGTTGGTGATGGTCACATCCAGTTCTTTGGGCCGTTCCAGGCCGATCTGGATATCGAACAGGGTGCTGTTCAGGTCCAGCAGGGACCGGACCTGGCTGCCGGTAAGGGTCACGCTTCTTTTGGACCCCACAAAGGTCAGCCGCTTCACCCGGCCGGAAATTCCCCGGTCCGGGGTCCAGCGCATGGGGGCTGCCGTGCGGGCGGAGAGCCGGATGCCCTGGAGGTCTCCCAGGTCATAGCCCCCCTGGCTCAGCAGCCGGGTCAGCTGGACTTTGGTAAAGGTCCGGGTCCAGGAAAATTTGGGAGAATCCTGGTCATAGTCCGGCACCGCCTGGAGATAGGGGATGTCTTTCCCCCACACGGCACTGGCCGCTTCCGTATAGCCCCCGCCGCTGCTGTGGAACACCGCCTGGATGGGTTCTCCCTGGTACAGAGCCGCCACGCCGCTGGTGGCATCCACCAGTCGGGAGGTGTTGGCATGCTCCGCAGAAAGGCCCCCGTACACCTGGCCCAGTTCATTGGACCGGATGTCGAAATTGGGATACTTCCCATGCTCCAGGCTGTAGAGGGCAAAGCTCCGTGCCGCCACTGCCTGGGCCTTGATGGCTTCATCGGGCCACAGGGGAAGCACTTCTTTGGCCACCACCCCGTAGAGATACTGTTCCAGAGGCAGGGTATTCACCACATTCAGGTTCTTTTTCCCGCTGTTCAGGAGCACCGTCAGGGCGCCCCGGTATTTTTTCTGGTGCACCAGCACCGGGTCCCGGGCATCAGCGGCCACCAGGGACACCTGGCTGCCTTCCAGTTTTTTCTGGTCCGCATACAGGGACCCGTTCTTCACGCTGATAAAATGGCTGCCCGGATTCAGCACCGTGGTCTTTCCCCGGCTGTCCACCACTTTGATCTTGCCGGTCGAACTCACCTGGGCCGCAAACTGATCCACCGCCAGCCCCACCCGGAGCTTCGGACCGCTCCCGGCCGCCAGGGCCAGGCTCTGGATCAGCAGCAGCAGGACCAGCAGGAAAACCGTCCGTTTCCCTTTCATTTCGTTCCGTCCTCCGTGGGATAGGGCACCCCCAGATACTGGTACGCCGCCAGGGTGGCCTGCCGTCCCTTGGGGGTCCGCTGGAGCATCCCCAGCTGCATCAGGTAGGGTTCGTACACATCTTCCAGTGTCTCGGTCTCTTCGTTGAGAGAAGCCGCCAGGGTATCCACCCCCACCGGCCGTCCGCCGAAATCCTTCACCAGCTTGTGCAGCAGCCGCCGGTCGTTCTGGTCCAGGCCCAGGTCATCGATTTCCAGCCGTTTCATGGCATCCCGGCACACGTCCCGGGTGATTACCTCATGGCCCCCCACTTCCGCAAAGTCCCGGACCCGCTTCAGCAGCCGGTTGGCCACCCGGGGGGTGCCCCGGCTCCGCCTGCCGATCTCATAGGCCCCTTCCGGTTCGATGGATACTTTCAGGATTTCCGCCGCCCGTTCCACAATGATCTGGAGTTCTTCCGGGGTGTAGAATTCCAGGTGGCAAATCACCCCGAACCGGTCCCGGAGAGGCGCCGCAATGGACCCCATCCGGGTGGTGGCCCCGATCAGGGTGAACCGGGGCAGATCCAGCCGGACGCTCCGGGCTGCAGGCCCCTTCCCGATGATGATGTCCAGGGCATAGTCCTCCATGGCGGAATACAGGATTTCCTCCACGGTTTTCGGCAGCCGGTGGATTTCATCGATGAACAGCACATCACTGTCACTCAGGTTGGTCAGGATGGCCGCCAGGTCCCCCTGCCGTTCCAGAGCCGGCCCGCTGGTGATCCGGATGTTCACGTTCAGCTCGTTGGCGATGATGTTGGCCAGGGTGGTTTTCCCCAGGCCCGGCGGTCCGTAGAGCAGTACATGGTCCAGGGCCTCTTTCCGCTTCAGGGCCGCCTGGATAAAAATCTCCATATTTTTCTTCACTTTGGACTGGCCGATGTATTCCGCCAGCCGCCGGGGACGCAGGCTGTACTGCCATCCATCCTGTTCCTGCTCATGCCCGGCGATTACCCGATTGGTATCTTCCATTTAACTCCTCCTGGCCAAAAGGCGCAGGGCCTCCTTCAGAAGGTCCTCCGCCCTGCTGTCAGCAGTCACTTTCAGTTTTTTCAGCACCTGGGCGATTTCTCCCTGGGTGTATCCCAGATAACTGAGCCCTTCGGCCACCGCTCCCAGGGTGGTGGTGTCGTCCTCCGGCACGTCTCCGTCGAATCCCCCTGCCGTGCCCTCTTCTTCCAGGCCTTCCGGACCGGTCATGTCCTTCAGTTCCAGCAGCAGCCGTTCAGCGGTCTTCTTGCCGATGCCCGGCAGCTTGGTGAGGAATTTCAGGTCCCGGCTCTTCACCGCCAGGTAGAAGGCATCCACCTTGGCCGCCGACAGGATGCCCTGGGCCACCTTGGGACCGATGCCGCTGACGGTGATCAGCTGGGTGAACAGGGAATAGGCGTCGTAGGACAGGAAGCCGAACAGCTGGAGGGCATCCTCCCGTACGGACAGATAAGTGTAGATCTTCACCTTCTGGTCCACCTGGATCCGGGACAGATCCCCGGTATTCAGGAAAATCCGGTAGCCCACCCCCTGGGTGTCCACCAGACAGAAATTCGTTCCAATATGGTCCACCCGTCCGGTAATGAATCCGATCATCGCATTCTCTCCTGCAGTTCCTGTTCCCGGATGAAGTTCAGCCCTGTAATGCCAATGGCCAGGGCATCGGCCACATCATCCGGTTTGGGTTTTTCCTCGATATGGAGCAGTTTCTGTACCATATAGGTCACCTGTTCCTTGTTGGCCCGTCCGGTACCGGTGATGGCCTGCTTCACCTGGATGGGCGTATAGCCGTAGACCGGGATGCCGGCCCGGGCCGCCGTCAGCAGGATGACCCCCCGGGCCTCCCCCACCGCAATGGCCGTAGTCACATTCCGGTTGAAGAACAGTTTTTCCACGGACATGAAATCCGGATGGTACCGGTCGATCAGGTCCGTCAGTTCCTCATAGATTTTGTTCAGCCGTCGCTCCGGCAGCATGTCCTTGTCCGTAAAAACGGCCCCGTAGTGGACCGGGATCAGACGGCTCCGTTCCAGACGCACCAGCCCGTAGCCGCAGATCGCCGTTCCCGGGTCGATACCCAATGCCAGCATATCCGATTCCCTCCTTAGGGTCAAAAAGCCGGCCTCCGGGGAAAAAGGTCCCCAGCTGGCCGGCCGTATTCATTCCTGGGATGGCTGTGAGGCAGCTTCCCCCTTATTCTTCCTCAGGCAGGTCAGCGTTCGTATAAACGTCCTGCACGTCGTCCAGTTCATTGAAAGCATCGATCATGTTCTGGACTTTTTCTGCATCTTCCCCGGCCACGGCAATGGTGTTGTCCGGGATCAGGGACAGTTCGCTCATGGCCACTTCGATGTTGTGGTCAGCCAGAGCCTTTTCCACGGCATCATAGTCTTCCGGAGAAGTGGTGATCACATAGGCATCGTCGGTGGTTTCCATGTCTTCCGCACCGGCATCCAGTGCCACTTCCAGTACTTCGTCCTCAGAAGGAGCCCCTTCCTTTTCCACGGTGAACACGCCTTTGTTCTTGAACATCCAGCCCACACAGCCGGATTCACCCATGTTCCCGCCTTTGGAGAACACGTGCCGCACATCGGCCGCCGTCCGGTTCCGGTTGTCCGTCAGGGCGCTGACCATAATGGCCACCCCGGCCGGGCCGTAGCCTTCGTAGGTGATCTGTTCGTAGTTGGAGCCTTCGGTGGCACCCTGGCCCTTGGCGATGGCTCTCTTGATGTTGTCCTTGGGGATGTTGTTGGCTTTGGCCTTGGACAAAGCCAGTTTCAGTCTCATATTGCCAGTAGGATCAGGACCGCCCATACGTACTGCGATGGTGATTTCCCGGCCGATTTTCGTGGTGATTTTCCCACGGAGAGCATCAGCCTTCCCTTTTTTGAATTTGATATTCGCCCATTTGGAATGTCCTGACATGCTAAATTCCTCCTACATAAATTCGAAAACGCCGGGTATGGAGCCCTGTTTTCAACGTACTCATACCCGGCTATTTTATCACACTCTGTTTATTTGCGCAAATATACCCGTTCCATGTCCACGTGCTTCACACCGTCCATGGCTTTTTCGATTTTCCCGGCGCTGTCCGCCTGGGTGGTGCCGGCGAACCGTTTCAGCAGCACCCGGGTGAGGCCCGGTTCCGTCAGCGCTCCCGGTCCGTTCAGGCAGCCTTTCTGGCAGGCCATCCCTTCCAGATACTGGAGATCCAGTTTCCCGGCTTCCACATCCTTCAGGGCTCCCAGACATTCATCCAGCCCGTTGCAGTACAGGGTCTTCAGGGAATCCACTTCCACTTCCGGATGGTTGTCCCGGATGTAATCCTTCACGGCGGTGCTGACCCCGGCAGCCTGGGGGAAGCTGCAGCCGTCGGCGGAAGAAGCGGGATTGAACGGTGCCACTTCGCATTCCGCCGGATCGATGCCCCGGCTGTCCATCATGCACTTCAGCTCTTCGAAAGTCAGGACGAAGTCAATTTCGTCCGGATGTTCCCGGGCTTCCACCTTCTTGGCGATGCAGGGCCCGATGAAACAGGTCAGGGCACCGGGATGGGCATATTTTTCCAGCTTGCTCCGGGCCACCATGGGAGACACTGCATCGGAGATGCAGTCCGCCAGTTCCGGAGCGTGGCGCTTCACCGTAGCCACGAAGGCAGGGCAGCAGGAGCTGGTCAGGATCTTCTGTTTGCCGGTGGGCACCTTTTCCAGCAGTTCTTCCGCTTCGGAAATGGTGGTCATATCCGCCCCCAGAGCCACTTCCTTCACGGAAGCAAAGCCCAGTTCCTGGCAGGCCTTCACGATCTGGCCCGGCTGTACCTTCAGGCCGAACTGGCCCACGAAGGAAGGCGCCAGCAGTGCCACCACTTCCTTGCCGCTCTTGATGGCCTGGATCAATTGGACGATATGGCTCCGTTCCTCGATGGCGCCGAAGGGGCAGGCTCCCCGGCAGGCACCGCATTCCACACAGATGTTCTTGTCGATTTCCGCTTTTTTATTCTTGCCGGTATGGAGGGCATGGACCTTGCAGGCATTTTCACAGGGACGGGCGATTTCCACCACAGCGCCGTAGGGGCAGGCCCGTTTGCAGTTGCCGCATTCAATGCACATGTCATAGTCGATATGGGCGCGGCCCTGGTATACGGAAATGGCTTTCTTGGGGCAGCCGTTCATGCACCGGTGGGTCAGGCAGCGGCGGCACACATCGGTGATCATGTATTTGTTCACCGGGCAGGCAGAGCAGGCTTCCGGCAGCACAGCGATCACGTGCTGGGTCCGGTCCACCGGTTCCGTGGTGGCCTTGTTGGCGGCATCGATGATGTTCATGTCTTCGTTGACACCCAGGGCCACACAGATCCGTTCCTTCAGCACCGCCCGTTCCTTGTGCACGCAGCACCGGGTCCGGGGGGTGTTTTCGTTGACGATCTGCAGCACGTCATACACATGATCCGGCAGGTTCCCGTCATAGGCCATCTTTGACACCATGGTCAGCACTTTCCGTCTGATGTTCGTAATAACAGTGACTTCCATATCTTGCTCCCCTTTAAATCATTGAAATTCGATCAATCTACATGCCCTCTATCATACCATATTTTATAAGAAAAAATAAGCCGGGAACTGTATATTTTTAAGTAAGAGTGAAACAAAAGTTACACTTATCCATAAATTCAGGCTTATGGCGGATATAACAAAGGAGTGCCGCACATTGGGTGCAGCACTCCCGTATATACAGTGACCACTTTTATTCCAGACCCAGCAGCTTCTTCACTTCCGCTTCCATCCGGGTCTTGTCCACCACATCGCTCTGGCGTTTCTGGAGCTTGGACAGTTCCTGCATCCCGGCCGGGATGGGCATCTTGGCCAGCCGGCTCAAATCGTCCATGGCCACGAAAGGATCCAGTGCCTTTCCTTCGTAGGTGTCCGGATCGATGGAGGCCAGGACCACATCATTGAACTTGAAGGGGCTGGCGGTACTCAGCACGATGCTGTAGGTTTCGTCCCCGGTCATCAGCCGGTACTTTTCCATGGCCTTGTAGGCCACCGCCGTATGGGGATCCATCACATAGCCATAGTTGTTGTACACATCCCCGATGGTTTCCCGGGTTTCCACTTCGTCCACCCAGGTGCCGAAGAAATCCTTCAAAATCTTGTTCTGGAGTTCCGTGCCGATCTTGTATTCGCCCTTTTCGTTCAGTTCCTTCATCCATTCCGCCACCTGGACTGCATTATGGTCGGTTTCTTCGAACAACAGCCGTTCCAGGTTGCTGGAAACCAGGATATCCATGGAGGGAGAAATGGTCTTGTGGAACGGACGCTTCCGGTTGTAGACCCCGGTATTGATGAAGTCCGTCAGCACATTGTTGCTGTTGGAAGCACAGATGAACTTGTTCACCGGCAGCCCCATCAGTTTGGCATAGAACCCGGCCAGGATGTCCCCGAAGTTCCCGGTGGGCACGGCAAAGTTCACAGGGGCCCCGTTTTCGATCCGGCCACTGTTCACCGCATCCGCATAGGCACTGAAATAGTACACGATCTGGGGCACCAGCCGTCCCCAGTTGATGGAGTTGGCCGAAGAGAAGGCACAGCCGTGGGCCTGGAGTTCTTCCGCCAGAGGCCGGCTGCCGAACAGAATCTTCACCCCGGTCTGGGCATCGTCGAAGTTCCCTTCCACGGCCACGGCATGGACATTGGCTCCCCGCTGGGTCACCATCTGGAGTTTCTGGATGTCGCTGACCCCCTCCTGGGGATAGAACACGATGACCTCCGTTTCCGGCACATCGGCGAACCCAGCCATGGCCGCTTTCCCGGTATCCCCGGAAGTGGCCACCAGGATCACCAGTTTTTTCTGTTCCCCGGTCTTCTGGACCGCCTTGGTCAGGAACAGAGGCAGAATCTGCAGGGCCATGTCTTTAAACGCACAAGTGGGGCCATGCCACAGTTCCAGTACGTCCAGGTTGTCTTTCAGAAGGTGCAGCGGTGCCGGGAAATCCCCGAACCGTTCCTTGCTGTAAGCCGTTTCCACACAGTTTTTCAGTTCATCTTCGCTGTAATCCGTCAGAAAACGGGCCAGTACCGTCAGTGCCCGGGCACTGTAGGGTGCTTCCCGCATGGCATCGATTTCAGCCAGGCTGATGGGCGGAAATTCCTTGGGGACGAACAGTCCACCGTCTGCCGCCAGGCCATTGGAAATGGCGTGAGCCGAGCTCACCATGTCAGTTTTCCCTCTTGTACTAATGTATAACATAGTCCCCCCTACTTTCTGCATATCGCAATTCAAATCATAGCATAAGAACTGTATATACGCAACAATTCCCGTTCAAATATTTTCTTTGTTCGCATTTCATCCGGTCCCCCGGAGGCCGGACGGCTTTCCTATCCCGTTCCCTTTTGTTATAATGGAAGCAGTTCAGTTCATTATATCAATTTATGGAGCGAGAGACAAATGGACGTTAAAATTGCTTGTGCGCAAATCCAAATCGAACCGGGCAATCCGGAAGCCAACACCCGGAAAGCCCTCCAGGCCATAGCCAAAGCCCGGGCAGCCCAGGTGGACATCCTGCTCCTGCCGGAACTGATGGTCCCCGGCTATCTCCTGGGCGACCTGTGGGAACAGAGTGCCTTTCTCCAGGACTGCGAAGCCTGGGGCCGGGAGATTATCGCCGCCAGTGAAGGCCTGTGCGTAATTTTCGGAAACATTGCCACCGACCCTGCCAAAGTCAATGAAGACGGCCGGGTGCGGAAGTACAATGCCGCTTTTGTGGCCCAGGACGGAAAACTCCTCCGGGGCGGCCTGCCCTACCCCTTCATCAGCAAGACTTCCCTGCCGGACTACCGGGAATTCGACGACAGCCGGTACTTCCACAGCATCGCCAAACTGCTGCCGGAACTGGGGCCGGATGTGACCATCGAAGACCTGGTGAAGCCGGTCTCCCTTACCCTCCGGGGCCGGGAGCTGAAACTGGGGGTCCTTTTGTGCGAAGACGGCTGGACGGAAAACTATCATTATAATGTACCGGAGCTGCTGAAGAAGAACGGGGCCCAGATCCTCTGCAACCTGTCCTGTTCTCCCTACACCTTCCACAAGAACCGGAAACGCCATGACCTGTTCGTGAACCAGTCCCGTTCCTGTGCCATCCCCCTGGTGTACTGCAACAATGTGGGAATCCAGAACAACGGGAAGAACGTGTTCACCTACGATGGCTGCAGCTGCATGTACGATGCACGGGGAGAGATGGTCACCGATTCTCCGGCCTTCCAGGAAGATCTGCTGGTGAGCCTGTGGAATCCGGATACCGGTTCCATCCAGGGAGAACGGGGACTCCAGGAACCCTTGTCCGATGCCCAGGAAATCTACCGGTCCCTGCGCTACGGGGCCTCCCTGTTCCTGGACCAGCTGGGGATCCGAAAGATGACCATCGGGGTTTCCGGAGGCATCGACTCCGCCGTCACCGCCGCTTTCTACGTGGATATCCTGGGTCCGGAAAATGTGCTCCTGGTGAACATGCCCAGCCAGTACAATTCCGATCTGACCAAAAACCTGGCCCAGAAAATGGCGGAAGCCCTGGGGGCCAGCTACGCCATCCTGCCCATCCAGGAAGTGGTGGACAAGACCATCCTCCAGTTCAGCAGTACGGACATCCACAACTATGCCACCGGAAACGATTTCCACCTGAAAGTAACCCCTTTTGCCGCCGAGAACATCCAGGCCCGGGACCGGGGTGCCCGGGTGCTGGCCGGTCTGGCTTCCCTGTTCGGGGGCGGGTTCTCCTGCAACTCCAACAAAGCGGAAATGACCGTGGGCTACGCTACCTTCTACGGGGACATTGCCGGGGTGCTGGCACTGATCGGCGACCTGTGGAAGCACCAGGTCTATGGATTGGGCCGGTATCTCAATGAAGAAGTGTTCCGCCGGGAAGTGATCCCGGACGAAATCTTCAAGATCAAACCCAGTGCGGAACTGTCCGCCGCCCAGACCGTGGGGACCGGTGGAGACCCGCTGGTGTATCCCTACCATGATTACCTGCTCCAGGCCTTTGTGGAAAGCTGGAACAAAACCTCGCCGGAAGAATTGCTGGGCTGGTACCTGGAAGGCACCCTGGAAGACCATCTGGGCTGCGAAAAAGGCCTGGTCCGGCAGCTGTTCCCGGATGTCCGATCCTTTATTGATGACCTGGAACGGTGGTGGAAACTGTTCTGCGGCCTGGCGGTGGCCAAACGGATCCAGGCTCCGCCCATCCTGACCATTTCCAAACGGGCCTATGGCTATGACCACCGGGAAGCCCAGCTGAAACCTTTCTATTCCCGGAAATACAGGGAAATGAAGGCCCTGGCCCTGGGAGAACAGGCATGAACCGCCAGCCCTGGCTGCTGCGGAACGCCCTGCTGGCCGCCATCTATGCGGCCCTGACCCTGGGTCTGGCCCCTTTCAGCTACGGTCCCATCCAGGTGCGTCTTTCCGAATGCCTCACCCTGCTGGCCTTCTGCAGCCGGCGGTGGATCCCCGGCCTTACCATCGGCTGCTTCCTGGCCAATGTGGGCAGTCCCTTTGGACTGCCGGACATGGTGCTGGGGACCCTGGCCACTTTTCTGGGGATCTGGCCCATGCACCGGCTGAAGAGCCCTCTCCTGGCTTCCCTGTGCCCGGTGCTCAGCAACGGGGTGGTGATCGGGGCCGAGCTGGATTTCCTGGCCCAGCTGCCTCCGGACCTGTCCCTGGGAGCGGCCATGGCCTACATTGGCGCCGGCGAATTCCTCAGCGTCACCGTACTGGGAAATATACTGCTGAAAATGGTCCTGAAAAACGAAACCTGCAGGAGGATATTGGTAGAATAAAAAATGGAGGCTGTTGCTCACGCGACAGCCTCCATTTTTCATTCACTCACCTTTTGGAAAAACTCTCCCAGGATCTTTTCCATTTTTTCCCGGCCGTCCCCCGGCTGGGCTTCGTAGATTTTCTCATCCCCATAAAAGAAGGTGGGCACATAATAATAGTTCCGGCCCTTCAGTTTTTCCGGTTCCCGGTTTTCATTCACCTTCACCAGGGGGATCTTTTTGTATTCCGGATGGGTCGCAAACAGATCCTCCAGCACTTCATTGGCCAGCCGGCAGTAAGGGCATCCATCCATGTAGATAAAAAGCAGTTCCATTGTATTGCCTCCTTTTCATATCCGCAAATGATTTGCGTTAACCTGTATTTTTAAAACGTTGACCTCGGAAAAATCCTTCTTTATAATGATAACCATATTATACCAGAAGGGATGAGATCATTGAAGAGAGAAGCTTTGCGTGCACTGACGGACCGGATTGTGGAGGGTTACCGGCTGAAACCGGAAGACCCGGAAGTCCAGGAACTCCTGACCCAGCCTCTGGAAGAACTCCAGGAAGAAGCCGGGCGTATCCAGCAGCACTTCTGCGGAAACCATGTGGATTTCTGCACCATCATCAACGCCCGGAGCGGCCGCTGTGGAGAAAACTGCAAATACTGTGCCCAGGCGGCCTGCCACCATACCGGCTGTGAAGAATACGGCTTCCTCTCCAAAGAAGAAGTGATGAAAACCGCCAAAGCCGACCAGGACGCCGGCGCCAACCGGTTTGCCATGGTCACCTCCGGACGGGCCCTGACCGGCAAAGATTTTGAAAAAGCCCTGGCCATCTACCGGGCCATGAAAAAGGATCTGACCATCGACCTTTGCGCCTCCCACGGCATCCTCAGCCAGGAACAGTTCCGGAAACTCCGGGAAGCCGGCGTCACCAGCTACCACCACAACATCGAAACCTCCCGCCGGTACTTCCCCCAGATCTGCACCAGCCATACCTTCGAGGACCGGATCCGCACCATCAAAGCGGCCCAGGCCGAAGGGATGTGCGTCTGCTCCGGGGGCATCATCGGCATGGGCGAAACCTGGCAGGACCGGCTGGACATGGCCTTCACCCTGCAGAGCCTGGGCATCGAATCCATTCCCATCAATGCCCTGATGGCCATTCCCGGCACCGGCATGGAAGGCCGCAAGCCCCTGCCCGCAGAAGACATTCTCCGGACCATTGCCCTTTTCCGGTTCATCAACCCCACCGCCAACATCCGTCTGGCAGCCGGCCGGAAGCTGCTGCCCCAGAACGGAGCCACCGCACTGAAAGCCGGCGCCTCCGCCTCCATTACCGGCAACATGCTCACCACCAGCGGCACCACCATCAAGGAAGACATGGAGATGCTGAAAGAACTGGGGATGACCAACCGGTAAAAAAAAGGACCCTGGACGGGTCCTTTTTTTATACCATCAGAAGCATTCGCAGTTGACCATGAAATAGGATTTGGGATGAGCGCACACCGGGCAGACTTCCGGAGCTTTTTCCGCTTCCACGATATGGCCGCAGTTGGAGCAGATCCATACGGTCTTTTCACTGCGCTGGAACATGGTCCCGTCTTCCACTTTCTGCAGCAGGGCTCTGTACCGTTCTTCATGGTGCTTTTCAATGGCACCCACAGCCTTGAACTTGTAGGCCAGATCCTTGAACCCTTCTTTTTCAGCGGTTTCAGCGAATTCCTTGTACATTTCCGTCCATTCGTAGTTTTCGCCGGCAGCGGCATCTTTCAGGTTGGCCACCGTATCAGGGATGGAACCACCATGGAGAGCCTTGAACCAGATCTTGGCATGTTCTTTTTCATTGCCGGAAGTTTCCAGGAAGTTCTGGGCAACCCGTTCGTACCCTTCCTTCTTGGCTACACTGGCATAATAGCCATATTTATTGTATGCCTGGGATTCACCGGCAAACGCAGTCCATAAGTTTTTTTCAGTTTGAGAACCTTTCAATTCAGCCATTGTCAAATCCTCCTTTTTCTCTCGGGTTCCCCGGAACGAAGAACCACACCCCTTTGGGACATCATTTCTTTGACATCCTTATAATACAATAGAAGTAGAAAATAGTCAAGGCTTTTTAATAATTATTTTCGTTTAGTTTGATTTGTATCCTATTCTTTTCTGGCCATCCGCTCTGCCAGGATTTCTTTGGCGGTCCGGACCCTGCCGGACTTTTTCCCGTCCCGGGGTCCATGGACCCCTTCCAGGAAGATCCGCACCGGCAGGTTGGAAGAACCGGGGGGTGAAAAATAGAAGGCCGCGCTTTTCCCTGCCGGCACCTGTCCCAGCTTCATAGTCTCCCCATCATGGTCCCAGCCAAAGGAAAGCCCATTGTCCGGGATCCGGATGTACCGGGCGGTCTGCCCCTGGACCGTCAGCACCCCGAAGCCTGCATAAGCCCCTCCATAGGGATTGAACCGGAGCCGGGTGTCATTTTTTCCCCGGGTCCGGAAGTCCACATCGTACATGACCCCATAGTTCCCGTAATTCACCACAGGAGCGTTCCGGGTCACGTCCACGCCCCGCACATAGGGATCCCGATTGTCATCGGCCAGTTCCACGCCCCAGATGGTTCCGCTTTCCGTGTCAAAGGCTTCCGGCAGGGTCACATGGGCATCCGCCCCTTCAAACGTGCCCCGGAGCACATGGCCCCCTTCATCCGGAGGCAGGATGGCATAGACTTCTGCAGAAATCCGGGGATCCGCCTCCACCGGCATCATAATGAAGGAAACTTCCACCGGCCGTGCAAAATCCAGGTCCACGATCCCGGTGACCAGTTCCTGGGGATGGAGGATGTATCCTCTCCCGTTGTTCAGGATGTCCCGGGGTTCGCTGAGGAAGAATTTCCTTCCGTTGGGCGCCGCACTGTAATACCGTTCCTGGGCTTCCTTGCCCGCAGCCAGCCAGTCCTCATTGGGCCGGGAGATCCCGGTTTTCCCGAAGCTTACCAGACTGGGCCGCAGGGTAGTCCGCCGCAGCAGCACAGCCAGCCGTTTGTCCGTGGATGTGTCATTCACATGATGGAAGAACAGCCGGACCGGCCCTTCCACCGTATCCCGGTACATAATCCCGGTTTTCCCCACCATTTCCGGACTGTCCGAAAAAATCAGCTTGGGTCCGTCATGGGTGATGGTTCCCTTTACTTCCTGATAGGACGGCACCCCGTCCTGCCAGGCCAGATCCTGCACCGAGGCCTGCGCTCCCAACGGGAACAGCAGAGCCAGGCCGGCGCAGAGCCAACTCCAGATTGATTGACGATACTGCAACAATGGCCCCTCCTGTATTTAAAAGTCTGTTTGCAAGAAACATATTCCTTATTCTATCACAAAATCCTGATATGCTTGTTATTTTCAGAAATTATCAAAAAGTCCGCTTTTTTCCCTTGTATAAAGCATGGCAAGCCGCTATAATATGAAATATAGGATTTATTTATAAGAACCGTTTATGAAATCATGGCGTCATGATTTTTATCAGAAAGGAAGTTGCCTATGAAAGTCCGTACCATGCAGGCCGATCCCAGCGGCAACGTCACTTTATATGTGCTGGATCCGGTCCCACAGAAAGACCGCAAGGAACTGAACCGCCAGTTGCTGACTCTCCACCCTTCCGTGGAGCAGGCAGGCTGTCTGTCCATCAAAGAAGGGCAGCCCCAGGTGGAAATGATGGGAGGGGAATTCTGCGGCAATGCCACCCGTTCGGCAGGTGCCTGTGCCCTTTACTTCAATGGGGAGAAGGAAGGAGAATTCCAGGTCACCTGCAGCGGCTGTCCCGTCCCGCTGCCCGTCCGGGCCAAAAAAGTCCGGGAGAACCTGTACGAGGCCAGCGTCCAGCTGCCCCCGCCCCTGTCCATGAAAAAAATCCGCCTGTCCTACGAACGGGAAAGCGTGGAATGTCAGGAAGTGGTGTTTCCCGGAATCACCCACTATGTGTATTTTACCCTGAATGTGGATGAAGTGGACCAGGACCAGCTGTTCTATTCCCTCCAGCGGGAAATTTCCCGGGGAGAGGAACCGGAGGCCTACGGCCTGATGCTGGTGGAAATGAGCACCCTGAAAGTGATCCCCATTGTGTATGTTTCTGCCACCGGTACCCTTTACCATGAAAACAGCTGTGGCAGCGGGTCCGCTGCCGTGGCTGCGGCCCTGACCCAGCGGCAGAAACGGTCCCTGGCGGCCACTCTCCAGGAACCGGGCGGACGTATCGACATCGAAACGGACTGGCAGGCTGAAAAGCTGGTTTCCATTACCATCGGAGGCCCTGTCCGGCTGGGACCGGAAACCCTGGAGGATACAGAGAAACCCTGATTCAGAGGCTCTTTCCCTCTTGACAACATTTCAAAACCCATGATAGAATATTTTTGTTGTGATATCCATCACGCTTGCCGAAGTGGCGGAATTGGCAGACGCACTTGACTCAAAATCAAGCGCCCTAAAAGCGTGCCGGTTCGAGTCCGGCCTTCGGCACCAATTGAAAAGACGAAAGAGATTGTTGTTAAGGCAACAATCTCTTTTTTTGTCAGCTGTCAACGGTCACTGGCCGATGGAAAGGCATTTTCCCTCATTTTGCCGGTACAATGGTTCCTTTGAATTTTTCCTCGATGAATTTTCTTACCGCTTCGGAATGGAAGATTTCAGCGATTTTTTTGTATTCCCCTTTGTCTTTGTCCTTTTCCCGGGCAGCCAGCACCATCACAGCCAGCGGTTCATCGTCCTTTTCCCAGAACAGCCCCTGCTTCTTCACATCCATGCCGGAACTCATCACATAATTCATGGTGATCACCGCCAGATCCACATCCGCCAGGCTCCGGGGCAGCTGGGCCGCTTCCAGTTCCTTGAACTTCAGATTCTTGGGATTTTCCACCACATCGCTGACCGTGGCTTTAAAGCCCACACCCTGTTTCAGTTTGATCAGGCCGGCTTTTTCCAGAAGCACCAGCCCCCGGCCCCCGTTGGTGGGATCATTCGGGATGGCCACAGTGGCCCCTTCCGGAACATTTTTCAGGTCATGGATCTTGTCGCTGTAGATCCCCATGCGCATCAGGATGGTATTCCCGATGGGCACCAGCTTGGTGCCGTTCTGCTTGTTGAAGTTGGCCAGGAAGGGCGCATGCTGATAGCTGTTCAGATCCAGGTCCCCTTCGGCCAGGGCTTTGTCCGGGGTGATGTAATCGGAGAATTCCACCACTTCCATATTGATCCCCTGCTTCTTGGCTTCGTCCGCCACTGCATGGACCACATCCGCATGAGGCCCTGCGGTCGCCCCGATTTTAATGGGCTTGCCGCTGCCTGCACTTTTCTTGTCCCCACCGCTGCCGCCGCAGCCGGCTGCCAGCAGTGCCGCCGTTACCATCCCCGTCAAAAACAACAGAAGTTTCTTCTTTCCTTTCATTTCATCGCTCCCCTTTTAATTCATATTAATTTACTAGTAATTGATGTGTATATCATAGACGGAAAAGAGAAAGATGTCAAGAGACTGGATATGCGCAGCTCCCTGACCCTTATTCTCCCCAGACCTCCTGGACAATGGAACGGACCAGAGCCAGTTTGGCCCATTGCTGTTCTTCCGTCAGCCTGTTGCCGATTTCGCAGGAGGCAAAACCGCACTGAGGACTGAGGCAAAGGTTTTCCAGGGGAACATACCGGGCCGCTTCCCGGATCCGGGCGATGACCTGTTCCCGGTCTTCCAGTTCCGGCCGTTTGGTGGTAATGAGGCCCAACACCACCTTTTTCCCGGGAACCACTTCCTTCAGCGGTTCGAAGCTTCCGGACCGTTCATCATCGAATTCCAGATAAAAAGCATCCACATTCTCCCTGCCGAACAGCAGCGGCGCAATGGGGCCGTAGCCGCCCCGGGCCGCCCAGGTGGAATGGTAATTGCCCCGGCATACATGGGTGGTGATCACCAGATCTTTCGGACGGCCTTCCAACGCCATATTGTTCAATCTGAGGTATTCCTCCGCAATGGCCTTCAGGGAAACAGCTCCCTTCTGGCGCTTGTTCCAGTATTCCGTATCGCAGAACATGCCCCAGGTGCAGTCATCGAACTGGATATTCCGGCAGCCGGCATGGTACAGATCCCGGATTACCTGCCTGTAGGCGGCGGCAATATCCTGGAGCAGCTCTTCCCGGTCCGGATACACCGCATCGGTGATTTTCCCGTTGTCTCCCCGGTACAGTTCTGCCAGAAGCTGTGCCGGCGCGGGCATGGTCTGCCGGGCCAGTGTATCATCATCCTCAAATCCCTTTACATACTTGAAGTGCTCCACAAATGGATGATTTTCTCCGCCGATTTTCCCGGTGACGATGGCGGTGCCCCGGGTGGTCTCCTCTCCGTGGAACTGGTAGCCGTGTTCCAGTTCAATGTGGGTGATTCCCTGGAAACCCCAGAAAAAGTCCAGGTGCCAGTAGCTCCGCCGGAATTCACCGTCGGTGATGGTGTGGAGCCCGACGGCCTTCTGTTTTTCGATGAGCCTGGCGATCTCCTCATCTTCCACCTGCTTCAGGTCCAGGGCGGCAATCTCGCCCCGGGCAAAACTGGCCCTGGCCTCTTTGATCCGGTCCGGACGCAGGAAACTTCCTACAATATCAAAACGAAATGGTGCCTGCAAAGTCATTTTTAAAATCCCCCTCTGTATTCTGAGCCATCAGATAGTTGTTGTTTCTTCATGGGTCTTATTATAAGAAAGAGCGGGAATTTTGTATAATGGATAAAAGATTGGGATTGGTATAGATAAAAAGAATAGAGGAGTACTGCAGGTTCCGTGCAGCACTCCCCGTTTACCGGTTGATCCATTCATTGACCTTCCGGTTGTAGTACTCATTCTTTTTCTTCTGAACCCATTTGTCCCTTTCGTCACAGATGGCCAGCATTTCATCCACCATTTCTTCCGCAGTGGCCGGCTGGACATGGAGCAGGTACTGGATCATCCGTTCCACGGTACTTTCCGTTCCCAGATTCCGGGCCATCAGATCTCCCAGTTCCGCCGGATATCCCAGGTTTACCACCACATCCACCAGTTCATGGCTCAGTTGTTCCAGTCTGGTCATAGTCTGTCTCCTTTTCCCTGTTTATTTTCCCTTTTTCCACAGCCACCGGAGCAGCCGGCACAGCAGGATTCCTGCCAGCACGCCCAGGGTATCCAGCAGGATATCGGACACCTGGGCACTGCGGTCCGGGCTGAACAGCTGGAGGAATTCATCCACCGCGCCCACGGTGCCCCCCAGGAGCAGCGCCAGGAAGCTCCGGCCAGCCAGCCCTTCCAAGACCATGCCCAGGGCGGCGAATTCCGTTAGATGGGCCAGTTTCCGGATGGTATAGAAATTCAGATACCCCATGCCCGGCAGCGTCCCCCATCGGTTCAGGGCCAGATGGAGCACCGACTGGCTCTCTGCCTGGGAAACCCTTCCGTTCTGCAGGGAATGTCCCCAGATGAACCCCAGCAGCAGTACCAGCAGTATCCAAAGCAGCCTGCGGCCCATAGCCCCACCTCCTGTCCGATGGGTATAATTATAGCATAAAAGAAGGTACTGCACGGAAAATGCAGTACCTTCTTTTCTCTCATTTATGACTGGATCCTTCCACCCCATCACCGGTTTTTTTCGGGCTGTTCTTTTGGATGAGGGCACCCCATACGCTCTTGAAATCCTTGGGACGGAAGCCCAGATTCATTTCCCACACAGTCAATCCTACCATTTCCATACTGATCTCTCCCTTCCCTTTTACTGGATGCTTGGTTTGTTTTCCTTTGTGGCTTCATTATACGATGGAATCGCTACAAAGAAAAACAAATAGATTTCAGCATTACTACAAGTTAACACCTGTGATATAATACAAAAAAGGAGGCGGTTCCATGGAACTGGCACAGAAAATGTTTCTTCTGGCAGCGGAAGAAATGAATTTTACCAAAGCAGCGAAACGGGCCTTTGTAACCCAGCAGTGTCTCAGCGAACATATCAGCAAACTGGAAAAACAGCTGCATACCAAGCTGTTTCTCCGAGGACGGCATCTTCAGCTCACAGAATCGGGAAAGGCCCTGGTCAGTACCCTGCAGCAGATCCAGCACCTGGAAGAGAACCTGGAGCATCGGATCCAGGAAATCGAAGCCGGAGAAATCGGGGAAGTCCGGTTGGGAATCAGCACCTCCCGGGCCCGGCTCCTGCTTCCGGGTTTCCTGGAAACTTTCCACAAAGAGTATCCCCAAGTCCACATTTCCATTACTTTGGGGGATACGGTCCGCCACATCCAGCTGCTGAAATCCCAGAAACTGGACCTGGTGGTGGGCCTGGATGCTCCGGCAGATCCCTTCCTGGAGGAACTGCTCATCGGAAAGGAACAGCTGATGGTGGTGGGAACCCGTTCCTTCTTCCTGCAATATTATCAGGGGCCGGCCACTCCTGGAAAGTGGAATTCAGGGGATACCCTGTCCCTGAGCGACTTTTCCCCTTTTCCTCTGATTGGCAACCGGGAGCACATTACCCTGCTGGAACTGGTCCAAAGCTGTCTCCGGGAAAATCATCTGGATTGTCCCCAGCCCATTTCCATCAGCGACATCGGTACCCAGGTCCAGCTGTGCCGTCTGGGGCATACGGCCACCTTCTGCAATGATATCCTGGCTTTCCCCTTGATCCGGGAAGTGGAAAAGAGCCAGGAAGATCCCCTGCTGGCTTTTTACATTGCCAATGAGACCCACACCATGCGTTCCAGCATTTTGCGCCTGAAAGCCCAGGTACGGCCCAGATACCTGGAGGATTTCACGGAAGCATTGCTCCAGTATATGAAAAAAGCTGCTGCCACAGTCAGATAAAACGGAGGAAATATGCCGAGCAGGTCTTCTTGACAATCTCCAGGAATCGTCTTATAATGCAGCTAATAGATTTATATTTATCAATATGAAAGGAGAGTATCCCATGGAATCTTTATCCCATACAGCCCGACAGTTCAAGGCCCTGGGCGACGAAAACCGTCTCCACATCCTGGAACTTCTCCAGGGAGGAGAACGGTGCGCCTGCGTGCTGCTGGAAAATCTCCATCTGTCCCAGCCCACCCTTTCCCACCATATGAAAATCCTGTGCGACGCGGGGCTGGTCACCGGTCGGAAAGAAGGCAAATGGGTCTACTATACCCTGAACCGGAACACAGCCCGGGAACTGGAAGAACGGATCCGGGCCCTGTTCCGGGAAATCCCCTCTCTCCAGCCGACGGACTGCAACTGCCACAAGTGCCAGTAAATTTTTTGCGTTAACAGATTGATAAATTTCAATCTATAAATTTATTTTCTGGGAGGAATCCATTATGGAAAGAAAACAAGTACAGATTTTTGAACAGGCCATGTGCTGCCCTACAGGACTTTGCGGTCCTTCCATCGATCCGGAACTGCTGCGGATTTCTGCAGTGCTGGACACTCTGGAAAAGCACGGAATCCCGGTGGAACGGTATAATCTGAGCAATGCGCCCCTCAAGTTCATCCAGACCCCGGCAGCCGCAGAATTCCTGCAGCACCATGGGCCTGAGGAACTGCCTCTGATCCTGGCAGATGGAAAAATCTGGATGACCGGCCGTTACCCCACCAATGAGGAATTTGCCCGGATGCTGGATTTCAATCCGGCCCTGCTGGTCGAAGACTCTGCCCGGCAGGACAGCGAAAAACAAGGACCCGGCTCCTGCTGCTGCTGCGAAGAAGAACCGGTTACCGGATCCTCCTGCTGCTGCGAAGAAAAGAAAGACAGCGAAACGTCCGGTTCCTGCTGCAGTTCCAGCTCTTCCAGCTGCTGCCATTGAAAAAGGGAGGCCCTCATGGAACTGTATGATCCTTTTGCCGCCATCCGCACCCAGTATGTGTTCTTTACCGGCAAAGGCGGTGTGGGTAAGACCTCCACAGCCTGTGCCACCGCCGTGGCTCTGGCCGACGCCGGACAGAAAGTGCTGCTGGTCAGCACGGACCCGGCCTCCAATCTCCAGGACATCTTTTCTCTGGAACTGAAAGAAAAACCCACTCCCATTCCCGGTGTCCCCGGGCTGGAAGCGGCCAACCTGGATCCGGTCAAGGCCGCTGCCGCCTACCGGGAAAGCGTGGTGGGTCCCTATCGAGGCATTCTGCCGGAAGCCGCCCTGCGGAACATGGAAGAACAGCTGTCCGGTTCCTGCACCATCGAAATCGCTGCTTTCAACGCCTTTACGGATTTCCTCACAGATCCGGAAACGGCCACAGCTTATGATAAGATCATTTTCGATACAGCTCCCACCGGCCATACCCTGCGGATGCTCCAGCTGCCTTCTGCCTGGAGCCAGTTTATCAGCACCAGTACCCACGGAGCCTCCTGTCTGGGTCAACTGTCCGGCCTGGAAAGCCGGAAGGCCCTGTACCGGCAGGCTGTAGAAACGCTGGCGGATCCTGGCCGGACCACCCTGCTTCTGGTGGCCCGTCCTGACCGGCCTCCGCTTTTGGAAGCGGACCGGGCATCCCGGGAACTGGCCAAACTGGGCATCGGCAACCAGCAGCTGATCATCAACGGGCTGCTGGAAAAAACCGATGATCCGGTCACCAAAGAACTTTTTGCCAAACAGCAGATGGCTCTGGCAGAAATGTCCCAGGGGCTGAAAATCCTGCCATCCTGGCAGATTCCCTTCCGGAGCTACAATGTGACCGGCCTGGACCATGTACGGGCTCTCCTGAAAGGGGAAGTGGCCCCAGTCGCCGGACGGGAACAACAGGCTCCCGTCTACACCCTCCAGGAGGTGGCGGAAGATCTGGAGCGGAATCATCGGAAGGTCATCTTCACCATGGGCAAAGGCGGCGTGGGAAAAACCACTGTAGCGGCCTCCCTGGCTCTCCGTCTGGCCCAAAAGGGACACCAGGTACTGCTCACCACCACCGACCCGGCCGGCCATCTCCAGGAAATCCTGGATCAGACGGACCGGCTCCAGCTGTGCCAGATCGATGAGCAGGCTGAACTCCGCCGCTACCAGAAGGAAGTCCTGGACCAGGCCCGGAAAAATGGCCTGAAAGAAGGAGATCTGGCTTACATCGAAGAAGACCTCCGTTCCCCCTGCACCCAGGAAATCGCCGTGTTCCGGGCATTTGCAGAAATCGTGGCCCGGTCCGGGGACCGGATTGTCATCATCGACACTGCCCCAACCGGCCATACCCTGCTGCTCCTGGAATCCACAGAAAACTACGACCGGGAGATCCGCCGGACCCGGGGTGCTGTTCCCCCTGCCGTCCAGCAGCTACTGCCCCGGCTGAAAGGGCCGGAAACGGAAGTGGTGATCGTCACCCTGCCAGAAGCCACTCCTGTGTATGAAGCCCTGCGTCTGGAAGCAGATTTGAAACGGACCCGGCTCTACAGCCGCTGGTGGATCATCAACCGGTGCTTCAGCCAGACTGCCGCCCAAAGCCCTCTGCTAAAGGCCAAAGCGGACCGGGAAATCCCCTGGATCAACCAGGTGGCAGCCCACGCCAGCGGCTGTGCGGCAGTGATTCCCTGGAAACAGGCAGAAATCAAAGGAAAGGTGCTGGAAACATTATGAACCGAAAACCTGTTGTCGCTTTTCTCTGTATCCAAAATTCCTGCCGGAGCCAGATGGCCGAAGCCTTTGGCCGTCACCTGGCAGAAGATGTGTTTGTCAGCCGTTCTGCCGGTACCTGTCTGGCAGAACGGATCCATCCAACCGCCCAGCGGTTGATGAAGGAACTGTACCGGATCGACATGGAAAAAGAAGGCCAGTTCCCCAAAAGACTGGAATCCCTGCCCACGCTGGACATGGTGGTGACCATGGGCTGCGGTGTCCAATGTCCGGTACTGCCCGGGGTGAGGACCCTGACCTGGGAAATCCCTGACCCGGCCGGCAAACCAGATCCAGAGTTCCGTACCATTATAGAAACCATCCGGTCCCAGGTGCTGTCCCTCCGGGATCAGATGAAAGGAGATGTCACAAAATGAAGGAAGGTAAAGATCAGGGCATCAGCCCGTTCCAACGGTATCTTTCTCTTTGGGTATTCCTCTGCATGGTGGCTGGAGTCCTGATAGGCCATTTCCTGCCGGCGGTGCCCCGTTTCCTGGACCGGCTCCAGATTGACGGGATTTCCATACCCATTGCCATCCTGATCTGGATCATGATCTATCCCATGATGATGAAGGTGGATTTCCAAAGCATCCGTGAGGTAGGGCGCCATCCCAAAGGACTGTTTGTCACCTGGATTACCAACTGGCTGATCAAGCCCTTTACCATGTATGGTCTGGCTGCCTTCTTCTTTTATCATGGATTCCACGGATTCATTCCAGAGGAACTGGCCACCCAATATCTGGCCGGGGCCGTTCTCCTGGGTGCTGCTCCCTGTACGGCCATGGTATTTGTATGGAGTACCCTGACCAAAGGAGATCCCGCTTATACGGTTGTCCAGGTAGCCACCAATGATCTGATCATCCTGGTGGCATTCGTACCCATTGTCAAATACCTGTTGGGTGTATCCCATGTAACTGTTCCCTACAGCGTGCTGTTCCTGAGCATCTTCCTGTTCGTAGTGATTCCCCTTGCCGGAGGGATCCTGACCCGGATCAGCGTCATAGAGCGGAAAGGTGCTGCTTATTTCAACCAGATCTTTGTCCATAAATTCGATCAGGCAACCACCTGGGGACTGCTGCTGACCCTGGTGATCATTTTCAGTTCCCAGGCCCAGGTCATCCTGTCCAATCCCTTCCATATCCTGCTGATCGCCATTCCCCTGGTCCTTCAAACCTATCTGATCTTTGCCATCGCCTATGGCGCCAGCAACCTGCTCCATCTGCCACATGACATTGCAGCTCCGGCCGGCATGGTCGGTGCCTCCAACTTCTTCGAACTGGCCGTAGCCGTGGCCATTGCCCTGTTCGGAGTTACCAGCCCCGCCGCCCTGGCCACCACCGTAGGCGTGCTGACAGAGGTCCCCGTGATGCTGAGCCTGGTGAAAATTGCCAACAGGAAACAACTGGACCACAACTGACAAAAACATAGGGAGTAAAGGCGCTGTGAAAAAATCATCCACAGCGCCTTTATTTTGCTAGCGTCAGCTGGCTTCCATCAGCTAGTGACTAGTGACTAGTGACGGGGTGTGAAAAAGCATTTTTTCACACCCCCTTTTTCAGTGGCTGGTGGATAGCGAGTAGTGGTTGGAAAAGAATTTTTTGCACGCAGGGCAGGTCGGTAAGCAGGTCGATCAAAGCAATCGGCCCCTACAGCGTTGGGGTCATAGCAATACCGTATTCCCTCAGCCGGGCAGGGTGCCGCTGGCCGACCATGGAGCCGAGCGTAAAGCCATTTTCTGTTTCGCTCATCCACCGTGAGCCTCGTTCAAGCGAAGCGCGTTGGCGGAAGGCGGAATGGAACGGCGAGGCAGAAAATGGCAGGGAGGCGACTTTGCGTCGGCAAGGGGTGCCCTGCCCGGCGGCGACAAGCAGCCTTCTCCTCAGAACACAAAAAGAAAGAGCATCGCGTCTGCGATGCTCTTTCTGGCTTAACCGGCAGCTCCCTATCCTCCCGGACCGTTTCCAGTCGAGTACTTTCGGCGTATAAGGGCTTAACTGCTGTGTTCGGCATGGGAACAGGTGGATCCCCTTAGCTATCGCCACCGGATTTTCAATTGAAGGCATGAGCCCTCAAAACTTCATGAAGAGACATATACGTTCTTTCGGACGTAACGTTACGAGCTTCTTTCGCTCACTTACTCTCTTATTTCGTATGCCTCAGCCGCTTCGCGGTAGAGGATACTCACGGATGCTCCTTTTCGTCGCATCCTTCTGAGTAAGTTCGCTGGCACGATTCTTTGCTGCGCTTCCGCTTGCAAACAATCGGCGACTCACTTAAGTCAAGCCCTCGACATATTAGTACAGGTCAGCTTAACATATTGCTACGCTTCCACACCCTGCCTATCAACCTGGTAATCTTCCAGGTGTCTTACCAGCTTACGCTGTGAGAGATCTCATCTTAAGGATGGTTTCACGCTTAGATGCTTTCAGCGTTTATCCGTTCCGGACGTAGCTACCCAACTGTACCCCTGGCGGGATAATTGGTACACCAGCGGTCCGTCCACTCCGGTCCTCTCGTACTAGGAGCAGCCCCCTTCAAATCTCTTGCGCCCGCGATGGATAGGGACCGAACTGTCTCACGACGTTCTGAACCCAGCTCACGTACCACTTTAATGGGCGAACAGCCCAGCCCTTGGGACCGACTTCAGCCCCAGGATGTGATGAGCCGACATCGAGGTGCCAAACCTCCCCGTCGATATGGACTCTTGGGAGAGATTAGCCTGTTATCCCCAGGGTAGCTTTTATCCGTTGAGCGATGGCCCTTCCACTTGGATGCCACCGGATCACTAAGCCCTACTTTCGTACCTGCTCGCCGTGTTTGGCTCGCAGTCAAGCTCCCTTCTGCCTTTACACTCCGCGCGCGGTTTCCGTCCGCGCTGAGGGAACCTTTGGGCGCCTCCGTTACTCTTTGGGAGGCGACCGCCCCAGTCAAACTGCCCGCCTAACACTGTCCCGGCGATCGTTACTCGCTCGGTTAGAATCCCGATAATTGAAGGGTGGTATCCCAACGTCGGCTCCGGCAATCCCAGAGGACTGCCTTCCATGCCTCCCACCTATCCTGTGCATCAAGTATCAGAACCCAATATTAGGTTACAGTAAAGCTCCATGGGGTCTTTCTGTCCAGTCGCGGGTAACCTGCATCTTCACAGGTATTTCAATTTCACCGGGTCCCTCGTTGAGACAGTGCCCAAATCGTTACACCTTTCGTGCGGGTCGGAACTTACCCGACAAGGAATTTCGCTACCTTAGGACCGTTATAGTTACGGCCGCCGTTCACTGGGGCTTCAGTCGAATGCTTTGGGTCGAACCCGGACATCCTTCTTTAACCTTCCAGCACTGGGCAGGTGTCAGCACCTATACTTCAGATTTCTCTTTCGCAGGCACCTGTGTTTCTGGTTAACAGTCGCTTGGGCCTCTTCTCTGCGACCACACCGGGCTCCGGGAGCTAGTCCCTTCACCTTTGTGGCTACCCTTATCCCGAAGTTACGGGTACATTTTGCCGAGTTCCTTAACGAGGGTTCTCCCGCGCACCTTAGGATTCTCTCCCCGCATACCTGTGTCGGTTTACGGTACGGGCGGCAGCTTTCTCACTAGAAGCTTTTCTCGGCAGCGTAGGCTCAATCCCTTCGGGAACAAGTTCCCTCCGCATCACGCCTCAGCCTCAGTTACCGGATTTGCCTGGTAACCAGCCTGCACGCTTGCACACGATCTACCAATCTCGTGCGGACCTGCCTTCCTGCGTCACTCCTTCGTTCAAACGATCACTGCCGGTACTGGAATATCAACCAGTTGTCCATCTCCTACGCTCTTTGCCTCGGATTAGGTCCCGACTTACCCTGAGACGACGATCGTTGCTCAGGAATCCTTATGCTTTCGGTGGAATGGATTCTCACCATTCTTTTCGCTACTCATGCCAACATTCTCACTTCCCACCAGTCCACCGTCCCTTCCAGGACGACTTCAACCCGATGGGAACGCTCCTCTACCACGCATACCTACGTATGCATCCATAGCTTCGGTTCCATACTTTAGCCCCGGGAATCTTCGGCGCAGGGCCTCTCGACCAGTGAGCTATTACGCACTCTTTAAATGGTGGCTGCTTCTGAGCCAACATCCTGGTTGTTTATGAGACCCCACATCCTTTTCCACTTAGTATGGCATTGGGGACCTTAGCTGATGGTCTGGGCTGTTTCCCTTTTGACAACGGGACTTATCTCTCGTAGTCTGACTCCCAGGCTCTGCAGCATAACCATTCGTAGTTTGACAGGGTTCGGTAACCATTACAGTCCCTATCCCGATCAGTGCTCTACCGCCTATGCTTACTGCCTGAGGCTAGCCCTAAAGCTATTTCGAGGAGAACCAGCTATCTCTGCGTTCGATTGGAATTTCACCGCTACCCACGATTCATCCGAAAGTTTTTCAACACTCACCGGTTCGGTCCTCCACACGATTTTACCCGTGCTTCAACCTGATCATGGGTAGATCACTACAGTTTCGGGTCTACGAACACCAACTCTTCGCCCTTTTCAGACTCGGTTTCCCTACGGCTCCGCATTTCCTGCTTAACCTCGCTGGTGCCCGTAACTCGTTGGCTCATTCTTCAATAGGCACGCCGTCGCTTGCGCTCCGACTGCTTGTAGACATACGGTTTCAGGTTCTCTTTCACTCCGCTCCCGCGGTTCTTTTCACCTTTCCCTCACGGTACTATGCGCTATCGGTCACTAAGAAGTGTTTAGCCTTGGAGGGTGGTCCCCCCGACTTCCCGCAAAATTCCTCGTGCTTCACGGTACTCTGGATACTGGCCTCCTTGCTCTGCCTTTCGCCTACCCGGCTCTCACGGTCTGTGGCTCACCTTTCCAGGTGATTCGGCTAGGCCTGACTCGGTTTATGCCAGTCCGTAACCCCAGGGAGCCGAAGCTCTCTGGTTTAGGCTCTGCCCTCTTCGCTCGCCGCTACTGTGGGCATCTCGTTTGATTTCTCTTCCTCCGGCTACTTAGATGTTTCAGTTCACCGGGTTCCCTTCCCGAAGGATACCATCCCATGACGGATGGTGGGTTCCCCCATTCGGACACCTACGGATCAAAGCCTGCTTGCGGCTCCCCGTAGCTTTTCGCAGCTTACCACGTCCTTCATCGGCTCTTAGTGCCAAGGCATTCACCGTATGCCCTTAGTAGCTTGACTTAAAATTGCTTCGATAAATTGTCTGCTCCTTTGTCGCTCGTCGTTCGCCATCCTCGACATACTGGAGTATAGTCTGCGGTGGCTCTCTTTCTCGCTTCGCGGATCAGAGCAATTTCTCTTCGCAATTTTCTGGTTCAGTTTACTAAGGAACTTACGTTCCCTGGTATTCTCGTTACTCGTTTCTAAATTCGCATTTAGATCAGAGGTGCTTATCTGATCATCACATCAGATAAGACTTTGTTTTGTCTCTTCTATGAAGTTTTCAAGGTTCATGTTCAGGGACGAGCCCTGAGAACCGAATATTGTTCCTGACAGATGTGCGTCGACGAGAATAGAAGTAAGTCCTTGGACTCCTTCGGTTCTCCATAGAAAGGAGGTGATCCAGCCGCTCGTTCTCGAACGGCTACCTTGTTACGACTTCACCCCAATCATCGGCCCCACCTTAGACAGCTGACTCCTAAAAGGTTATCTCACCGGCTTCGGGTGTTACCAACTTTCGTGGTGTGACGGGCGGTGTGTACAAGGCCCGGGAACGTATTCACCGCAGTATGCTGACCTGCGATTACTAGCGATTCCAACTTCACGCAGGCGGGTTGCAGCCTGCGATCCGAACTGAGGTCGGGTTTCTGGGATTGGCTCCGCCTCGCGGCTTCGCTGCCCTTTGTTGCCGACCATTGTAGTACGTGTGTAGCCCAAGACATAAGGGGCATGATGACTTGACGTCATCCCCGCCTTCCTCCAGGTTATCCCTGGCAGTCTCCTATGAGTCCCCACCATTACGTGCTGGTAACATAGGATAAGGGTTGCGCTCGTTGCGGGACTTAACCCAACATCTCACGACACGAGCTGACGACAGCCATGCACCACCTGTTTTCGTGCTTCCGAAGAAGGGGACCCATCTCTGGGTCTTTCACTCAATGTCAAGCCTTGGTAAGGTTCTTCGCGTTGCGTCGAATTAAACCACATACTCCACCGCTTGTGCGGGCCCCCGTCAATTCCTTTGAGTTTCAATCTTGCGATCGTAGTCCCCAGGCGGGGTACTTATTGCGTTAACTCCGGCACAGAAGGGGTCGATACCTCCTACACCTAGTACCCATCGTTTACGGCCAGGACTACCGGGGTATCTAATCCCGTTTGCTACCCTGGCTTTCGCATCTCAGCGTCAGACACAGTCCAGAAAGGCGCCTTCGCCACTGGTGTTCCTCCCAATATCTACGCATTTCACCGCTACACTGGGAATTCCCCTTTCCTCTCCTGCACTCAAGACTTCCAGTATCCAACGCCATACGGGGTTAAGCCCCGCATTTTCACGTCGGACTTAAAAGCCCGCCTACATGCTCTTTACGCCCAATAATTCCGGACAACGCTTGCCACCTACGTATTACCGCGGCTGCTGGCACGTAGTTAGCCGTGGCTTCCTCGTCAGGTACCGTCAACACCAAAATGTATTATAGATCGGTGCTTTCGTCCCTGACAACAGAGTTTTACAACCCGAAGGCCTTCATCACTCACGCGGCGTTGCTCCGTCAGACTTTCGTCCATTGCGGAAGATTCCCCACTGCTGCCTCCCGTAGGAGTTTGGGCCGTGTCTCAGTCCCAATGTGGCCGTTCATCCTCTCAGACCGGCTACTGATCATCGCCTAGGTGAGCCGTTACCTCACCTACTAGCTAATCAGACGCAGGCCCATCTTCTGGCGATAGCTTACAAGTAGAGGCCATCTTTCATCCTCTCTCCATGCGGAAAAAGGATCTCATTCGGTATTAGCATCCCTTTCGGAATGTTGTCCCCAACCAGAGGGCAGGTTGCCTACGCGTTACTCACCCGTTCGCCACTAAGAACATTCCGAAGAAAGTTCTCCGTTCGACTTGCATGTGTTAAGCACGCCGCCAGCGTTCGTCCTGAGCCAGGATCAAACTCTCCAAAATAGAGTATTTTGAAGAGCCGCTTGGCTCTCGAAAAACTAGCTTTGATTTTTTAACCTGGTTGTCATCCAGGTGACTCGATCTTATCACTAAAAGTGACTTGACCCGCACATCTGTCAACAATATTCAGTTCTCAAAGTTCGTCTCACTGTCTCAGCGACAGCTTCTATATAATACCAGACTTTCGTTTCTTTGTCAACAACTTTTTTCTTTCAATGTTTCAGTTGAAACATTTCGTTGTTGAGAAACCTTTTGTCTGTTGCTTTCTCAAGGAGAAAGCTTGTATAGTATAGCAAAAAGGGGTACCTCTGTCAACAAGTTTTTCAAAATAAACCGTAAGGACCTCCCGGCGTGAGGCCCTTACGGACAAGATCCCGCAGGAGCCTTTATTCCCTACTTCAATACCTGTTCTGCTTTTTCCTTTACGTCCTGGTTTCCTTCCTGGAGCAGGAGCTTTTCCACCCCGTCCCGGATCTCCCCACTGAGCTTGTATCCCAGGTCTTTCCACTGGGCGAGGATTTCCAGGGCGGTGTTCCGGTTCATCAGGGCTGGGGACTGGAGAGCGGTGAGGAAAAGTTTTTCTCCTGTGCCCGGGAATCCGTACAGCTGGCTGAGGATCCGGTTCAGGTCCATATAGACCCCGTTCAGCTGTTCCTCAAGGGAAATTTCTCCGGGCCGTTTCTCTCCGAAGGCCTTCACAAAGCCGGGAATCAGCGCTTCATACAGTCCCATCACATGATGGTCATGGTGGCTATCCCCAGTAAGGGCATAGGGCAGCAGGTCCACATGGTCCAGAGGGGCCTGGAGCACCAGTTCCACAGCCTGTTGGGCATAGGGCAGGTCCAGTGTCCGGGCCATTTCAAAGCCTTCCCCTTTTTTCATGGCCTGCTGGACGGTCTGGGCACAGGCAAAGGACAGCAAGAGTTTGCCGCAGGCCTGTTTCACCGTTTCCTGCTCTTTGCCGGCAAGCCTGCTCTGGGCGTATTGGAGGATGTGGAGGATTACCTGGTACTCTTCCAGTTCTTTTTCCTGTTCCTCGCAGTGCCGGAGAAATTCCGTCAGCAGTTTCACCGGCTGCCGGATCCGGGAAATCCCGGGCACTGGTTCGTCCACCAGCAGGGCATCCACCAGGGCTTCTGCCCCTTCAAAGGCTTTGGCCGTCAGGGTGGGCTGTTCCAATACCCCCAGCAGGTCCACATTTTCCGCCAGGAGCCGTGCGGTGTATTCCGGGTTCACATCGTTGTCCCATCCTTCCTCCAGCATCCACTGCCGGATCTGGGCCGTCCGGGGATCCAGGTATTCCAGGGCGGCGATCCGTCCCCAGCCGTACACCTGCCGGGCGGTCTGCCAGATTTCCTCCTGACCGTTTTCCCACTGGAGGAAGTTCCGCACACAGAACAGGGTGAATTCGTTGCACTTGGCCAGGAGACGGATTTCTTCCGCCAATTCTTCTTCCTGGTGCAGGTCGAAAAACTCCAGGAGACTCAGGGCAAATTTGATGATCTCGCTCTGGTCCGCTTCCTGGAGCAGCCGGTCAGCGAACCAGATCAGGGGTTCCGGATCCAGGGTATCCCGGTGGTCATCGATCCACTGCTGGACGGATTCCACATAGGCATTCATCAGATGGTCTTCCCCGTCGCTGAAAAACGCCTGCAGGGTCTGGACCGCCCGGTCATACTCTCCTTCCAGGATCTGGCTGAGCCCGTCCTGCAGTTCGGGGCTTTCTTCCCCTCCCTTGTCCAAGCCGGTGATGTTTCCTTCCATGAACCCGTCGCTGTAGTAAAATCCCCCGGCCGGTCCTTCCGGCTCCAGGGCCTGCTGCAGGGAATAGTCCCGGGGCAGCCGGCCCCGTTCATCCAGGGCATCATAGAGACGCTGGAGGATGGATGGTTGGGTAAAGGCAAAATTCTGCATGGTTTTCTCCTTATCGATAGGAACTTCTGGATATACGCAGCCGGACATTCCGGTCGTCATATCCGTTGGCGGCCAGGAACATCTTCAGGATGTCCAGATGGTCTTTCATGTCATTTTTGGGCCCCAGCACCACTTCCCGGACGGCGCTTTTGGCAAAGGGCATTTCCGTATAGGGCACCAGCCGGCTGGCTTCGGGACGGAAACGGATCTGCCGGTAGGCTTTCCGGTTGCCGGCGGCCATGTGGCCCTCCTGATCCTTCAGCAGCACCGGCAGCCAAAGGGCCCGGAGTTCTTTTTCGGAAGCAAAGCTGGCGTCCTTGCAGTAGTACCGGAGGGATGAGAAGGCGGCGTCGTCGGCAATGGCCCGGCGGATCTCCCGGTCGTTCAGATGCCGTCCCCGGGTGAGCCGCATACGGATCCAGTTCTTGGCCAGGGGCAGAAACTGTTCTCCATATTCCTCTCTCATGTAGATGACTTTTTTCAGATAGTATTTGTTGGCAAAGTCCGCATTGAGATGGACGGTGGAACAATCGAAATCCATTTCCCGGGAGGAGAAGCCGATGGCAAAGCCCTGGCCATCATCCGCATAGGACCGCCACTGGGGCAGGATGTCCCCCTCTTCGGAAAAACACCCAAGGTAGATGAAACAGGCGGAATGATGGTAGTACAGATCCCGGGCCGTATCCATCCGGGCCCGTTCAATCTCGCCGTCATCAGCCAGCTCTTCCAGGGCCTGTTCGAACACCGGGTCCAGCATCCGGTTTTCCCAGGCATCGTTGGTAAAAGACGCTTCGGTCAGCCAGAGGCACTGGTTGCGCAGTATATTGAAAAAGCCACTGGTGGAACAATAGTGATAGATCATGCGGTCTTCCTGACACGTGGACATAGTGCGCCTTCTTTCTCTTGGTTTTCCCTGCAGGAAGATTTCCTGCAGCCGCTCACAAAAGATATTATAGCGTACCTGCCGGAAAATTGCTCGCCGATCTTGGGGAAATCCATGGGAAACACACAAAAAAACAATAATTTTCTGCTATTTTTGAATATTCATGATATACTGTACAGGTGTCCAGTTTTACAATTTTTCAGAAATGGAGGCCCCATTATGTTCCACGTTGCCCTGTGCACTGACAATTCCCGTTCTCTCCACCAGCTCTCCGTCAATATCCAGCGCCTGCCCCACCCCACCGATGCTCTTGAGATCCACCCCTTTCTCCAGGAATACGATCTGCTCCGAAGCTGCCGCCAGGGCATCTGCTACAATCTGATCCTGTTGGGACCCTTCCAGGAGGCACACCATGTGCTGGATACGGCCCGGCGGATTCGGAAGCTGGACCCGGGAGTATCCATTTCCCTGATTTCCCATGATCTCCGGGATTCTCTGGAAGGCTATGAAATCCCCCTGTTCCGGTTCTATGCCGGCACCGTCCCCATGCCGGTGCTCCAGCAGGACCTGGAGGAACTGATGCAGAAAAAACAGGAAGTCCAGAATGCATCCTTCCTGTTCAGCAACTGGCAGGGTGTCCACCGCTTTTTTCTGAAGGAGATCCTCTATTTCAAATCGGAAGGCTCCCGGATCCAGGTGGTCACCCGGCTGGGCAGCTATATATACCGGGAAACCATGTCCACGGTGGAACGGCGGCTGGGCCGTTCCTGTTTCGTACGGATCCACCGGAGCTACCTGGTGAATCTCCACTGGGTGCGGAATGTGTGGGGCACAGAAGTGACCCTGCTGAACGGAAAGGTCCTGCCCCTGTCCAAGCACCGTTCCCGGGAAATCCGGGATGCTCTGCTGCAGCTGGGGGAGATATGAAAAAGGGGTGCTGCACGCATCGTGCAGCACCCGTCAATGGTCAATGGCCCATGGGAGGAACCCGCATCAGCGGGTTCCTTTCATTGTTTCATTCTTTCCCCGATGATCCGGGCCACGTAGACGCCGCTGGCGCTGGCCTGGCTCAGGCCACGGGTGATGCCGGCGCCGTCCCCGATGGCAAAGAAGTTGGGCAGCCGGGTTTCCAGCTGGTCATCCAGTTCCAGCCGGGCACTGTAGAACTTCACTTCCACCCCGTAAAGGAGGGTGTCGTCATTGGCCGTACCGGGCGCCACCTTGTCCAGGGCATAAATCATCTCGATGATGTTGTCCAGATGCCGTTTGGGCAGCACCAGGCTCAGATCCCCGGGCACCGCATTGAGGGTGGGCCGCAGGAAGCTCTGGCTCAGCCGGTGGGCATTGGTCCGCCGGCCCTTGATCAGGTCCCCGAACCGCTGGACCAGCACCCCACCTCCCAGCATATTGGACAGGGAAGCAATGTGTTTGCCGTACCGGTGGGGTTCCTTGAAGGGTTCCGTGAACCGGTTGCTCACCAGCAGGGCAAAGTTGGTGTTGCCGCTGTTCTTTTTGGGATCACTGAAGCTGTGGCCGTTGACGGTGACGATGCCATCGGTATTTTCCGCCACCACATAGCCGTTGGGGTTCATGCAGAAGGTCCGCACCCGGTCCCCGTATCCCTTGGTCCGGTACACCAGTTTGGCTTCGTACACTTCATCGGTGATTTCCTGGAACACGGCGGCGGGCACTTCCACCCGGACCCCCACGTCCACCTGGTTGTTGGTAAGTTCCAGGCCCAGTTTCTCGCACTGGCCGGAGAACCATTCCGCCCCGGCCCGGCCAGGAGCCCCGATGAGATACCGGCACTGGATGGTATCCTCGCTGTTTTTCAGGAACACTTCATACCCTCCCTCACAGGGCTGGAAGGTATCCACCTGGGTATCGCACTGGATCTGGATTCCGTGTTCCACCAGGTACCGGTAGATGCTGGCCATAAGTTTCCGGTTGTTGTCGGTGCCCAGATGCCGGACTTTGGCGTTGAGCAGATGGAGGTCGTGGCCCAGGGCCTGCCGGCCGATCCGGCAGTTCTTGGTGGAATAGACTTCCCCGGGAGCCCCATGCTTCAGGTTGATCTCATCCACATAATCGATCAGGTCCATGACGGTCTTTTTGGGGATGTAATCACTGAGCCACCCGCCGAATTCGGTGGTGAAATTGTATTTCCCGTCGGAAAAAGCCCCGGCGCCCCCGAATCCCCGCATAATGCTGCAGGGGGTGCAGCGGACGCATTTTTCCACTTTTCCGGCGATGATGGGACAGCTGCGGAAATCGATGGCGTGGCCTTCTTCCAGGATCAGGACACTGACCTGGGGATATTTCAGGACAAATTCATAAGCGGCATAAATGGAGGCCGGGCCCCCGCCGATAATGGCTACATCGACTTTTTTCTTCATTTTTTAAACACCTCTTTGTCGTTGACTGTATTGAAGATAATGGAGGAAATCTGGTTGAGTGTCTTGCGGCTTTCTTCCGGGCGCACCGCTTTATCCATCAGGACCACCAGCACATATTTTTCCTTGGCATAGACGATGCCGGCCGCCCCCAGCACCTGCCCCTGGTCGGACTGGAGTCCGGCGATCCTGGCCTTTTGGGGCAGCAGGGCCCCCAGCATATCCCGGGCCGGCTGTTTCCGCAGCAGGTCCAGCAGATACCCGTCCTGCTTCGGGGACACGCATTTCCCCTGGTACAGCCGGGTCAGCAGGTTCACCGTATCGTTGACGGAGGTGTAGCTGAGCTGCCGTTTTTCTCCGGGAGCCAGGGTATCCTGGCCATTCTCGCCCCGGGGCAGCTGGGCCGTGCCCACCACCGTATCCGCATACCCCTGTTTGGCCAGCCATTCATTCAGGTCTTCCCGGCCGGCGATCCAGATCAGCTTGTACAGGGCCGTGGTATCGTTCTGGAGCACCATGTCTTCCAACAGGTTCCGGACCGTCAGCCGGCTGCCCGCAGGCAGTTTGTCCAGCACGGGACTGCCGGGCCGCCGGTCTTTTTCCCGGAGGGTATAGACTTCGTCCAGGGACAGGTCCCCATCCTCCGCCTGCCGGAGCACCCCGGCCGCCACATAGAGCCGGACCAGATCCCCGGCGGGCATCTTCCCGGAATAGTTGTAAAAAACATCATCATTTTCCAGGGAATGGTAGTACACGGAACAGGCGGCTCCGCTCTGGGCGATCACATTGTTCAGGTAATCATAGGGCAGCTTGGTGTCCTGGGAATGGACCGTTTGGGCATTCTGGGCCTGCTGCTGCTGTTCCAGATACTTGGGACTCCGGTGGAGCAGGGTCAGGGAAACCGCCCCCACCACAACCAGCGCGATGAAGCAAAGGAGGATTTTCTTGTTGATGCTCATAATGTACTCATGACCTTTCTGTGGGCTTTCAGCCAGTTTTCCCGTTCCCGGTAATCCGGCAGCACCTGGGCCACCGATTTCCAGAACGCTTTGTTGTGAGACATGTTCCGGATGTGGCACAATTCATGGACCACCACATAGGCAATGACCTCCCGGGGACAGAACACCAGGGGCCAGGAAAAGCCGATTTCGCCCTTCCAGTTGCAGTACCCCCACCGTTTCCGGGCCCGGCTGCATTTCACCACCGGCAGGGGCAGCTGCAGCTGGGCGGCATACCGTTCCACCTGGCTCCGGATCACATCCCGGAGCAGGCTGATCAGAAACCGGGCCAGGGATTCCCGGGTTTCTTCCCGGCCCATCACAAGGAGGCTCTCCCCTTCTTCCAGGGCAAAGCCTTTGCCGGCCCGGAGCCGCAGGGTGCAGGGTTTGCCGAACAGCAGGAACTGTTCCCCCTCCTCCAGACGGAGGGTGGGATGCTCTTCCCGCTCCCGGCGGACCCTGGCCTGGGCCCCGGTGATCCATTTTTCTTTTTTCGCCACCACCCGTTCCAGTTCCTGCCGGGAGACCCCGTAAGGGACCCGCAGCACCAGGGTACCGTCTTCCACCACTTCGAAGCCGATGCTCCGGCGGAAGGACTGGATGATCCGGGCATTTTTCAGAATTGATTCAGCAACCATAGCTTTCCTATTATAGCATAGAACATTGACCAGTGTCATACTTTCTCCTATAATATCAGTAATATACGGAGGAAGTGTAATAAAATGGATGATTTGCATATACCAACGTCAGCCCTGACGCTGATTCTCATGATTTTCATATCCCTTTCCGCCTTTTTTTCCGCTTCGGAAACGGCCCTGACCGGCTCCAACAAGCTGCGGCTGAAGAACCTGGCCAAAGGCGGCAACAGGAAAGCCCGGCGAGCCCTGCGGTTGCTGGACCATTTCGATGATGCCCTGTCCACCATCCTGATCGGGAACAATGTGGTGAATATCGCCACGGCTTCCCTGGCGGCGGCGGTTTCCACCGCGGCCTTCGGCACCTCCGGTCTGGCCCTGGCCACGGTATTCACCACCATTGTGATCCTGATCTTCGGGGAAATCATCCCCAAAAGCGTGGCCAGCGACGCTCCGGAAAAATATTCCATGGACTGTTCCCGGCTGCTCAGTGTGCTGGTGCTCCTGTTCACCCCCCTGAATTTCCTGTTCCGGATGATGAAGTCCGCCTTCAACCACTGCCTGCGGAAAAAAGTCTCCCACCGGTTCGCCACGGAAGACGAGCTGCTGCTGATGGTGGATGAAGTGGAGCATGGGGGCGGCATCAACAAACAGGACAGCCAGCTGATCAAAAGTGCCATTGAATTCAGCGACATCCGGGTCCGGGAGATCATGACTCCCCGGGTGGACATGGTGGCCATGGATATTTCCGAAGGCAGCGAAGAAGCCCTGAAGCTGTTCAGCAGCCATGGTTTCTCCCGTCTGCCGGTTTTCAAGGATGACTACAGCGAAATCATCGGGATCCTCCACGCCAAGGATTTCCTGGCGGCCTATCTCCAGAATCCCCGCTGCAGTCTGAAGAATCTGATCAAAAAAGCGGCCCTGGTCCATCAGTCCACCAAGATTTCCCGGGTGCTGAAGACCCTCCAGGAAGCCAAGGTGGAAATGGCCATGGTCATGGACAGCTATGGCACCGTACGGGGCCTGGTGACCACGGAAGACATTGTGGAAGAGCTGGTGGGCGAAATCTGGGACGAGCATGACAAGGCGGTTTCTTCCTTCCGGAAGCTGGGCAGGAACCGGTACCTGGTCTCCTGTTCCTCCAATTCCCAGAATGCCAACCTGTTCGACCTGTTCAAATATCTGGATCTGGATATCGACGACTACGGCCTGGAAAACAATTCCATCAGCGGCTGGGTGGTGGATACCCTGGAGACCATACCCAAAAAGGGAGATTCCTTCGACTGCCGGAACCTCCATGTGACGGTGACCCGGGCCAATGAGCACCGGGTCCAGGAAATCATCGTGGAAGTGCGGCCGGAGAAGAAGGAGAAGAGTGAAGAGTGACAGGGCTGTCAATGGTCAAGGGTCAATTGTCAATGGCCGATGGAAGCCAGCTTTACTGGCTTGGAAAATAACAATTCCTGTATCAGAAAAGGATGTGCTGCTATGGAAAACCGTATTCTTGTTGTAGTGGATATGCAGAATGATTTTGTGGGCGGAAGCCTGGGGTCGGAGGCGGCCCAAGACATTACCCTGAATGTGCTGAAAAAGGTGGCCAATTTCCCCGGCCGGGTGATCTTTACCCAGGATACCCATGGAGAGGATTACCTGGAAACCCAGGAAGGCCGCCGGCTGCCGGTGAAGCACTGCATCAAGGGCACCCCCGGATGGCGGCTGATCCCGGCCCTGGAAAAGCTCCAGCAGGAACATCACTGGCCGGTGATCCAGAAGCCCTCCTTCGGTTCGGTGACCCTGGCGGAAGACCTGAAGGAACTGCACCGGAAACAGCCCATCCAGAGCATCGAACTGATCGGGCTGTGCACGGACATCTGTGTAGTGAGCAATGCCCTGCTGCTGAAAGCGGCCCTGCCGGAAGTGGAGATCCGGGTGGACAGCCGCTGCTGCGCCGGCGTAACGGAAGAAAGCCACCAGGCGGCCCTGGAGACCATGAGGAGCTGTCAGGTGGTTGTGGAGTAAAAAAAAGGTTGTTGCACGTCCTGTGCAACAACCCCTTTTTTACAGCACTTTCACCAATTCCTCGTTGCTTCTCCGTTCGTTGTGGAGATGGGCGGCGTGGACTCCTTCTGCGGCGTAGCCCAGGGGCAACAGCAGCAGGGGCACTTCCTTCAGATCCAGGCCGAAGGCATCGGCGGTCTGGGACACCGGGAAATAGTTCACCCAGCAGGAGCCGATGCCCAGTTCCCAGGCTTCCAGCATCATATGGGTGGCCACGATGCTGGCATCCTGTTCCCCGGCCCGGATGCTGTGTTCAAAGGGGTTCACCCATTCCTCGTCCTTCCGGACGGTGACCATGAGCACCACCGGTGCATTGAAGGCGCACCGGGTCAGTCCCCGGATTTTTTCCAGGGCTTCCGGACTCTGGAGCACGTACACCCGGTAGGGCTGGTAGTTGTGGCCAGTGGGAGCGATCCGTCCCGCTTCCAGGATGGCCTCCATTTTTTCCTTTTCAATGGGTTTGTCGCTGAATTTCCGTACAGAATATCTGGCCTTGGCCAGGTCCATGAATGTCATTTGTATGCACACCTTTCCTGTTTGATTGCTTTAGAAGCTGCTGCACAGGCAGCAGCCTCTGTCTCTGGTCCCTTGTCTCCGGCCGTTGACCGTTGACAGCTGACCGTTAACGGTGCTGTTGCCCATGCAACAGCACGGCTTACCAGCTCAATACTTCCGGCTCCCCTTCAGTAATCAGCAGGGTATGTTCCCACTGGGCGCTGTCTTTGCCGTCGGCAGTGTGGACGGTCCAGCCGTTCACTTCATCGATCCACAGTTCCGGAGTGCCGGCGTTGATCATGGGCTCGATGGTGATCACCATGCCGGGCACCAGCAGCATGCCGGTTTTCCGTTTCCCCACATGGGACACAAAGGGATCTTCATGCATTTCCAGTCCTACCCCGTGGCCGCCGAATTCCCGGACCACGCTGCAGCCGTGTTTCTGGGCAAAGCTCTGGATGGCTGCTCCGATGTCCCCCAGGGTGTTCTTCCAGCCCACGGCGTTTTCCATGCCCCGCTTCAGGCATTCTTTGGTGATGCCCACCAGATTCTTCCGTTCCGCAGGCACCCGGCCCAGCATGAACATCCGAGAAGCATCCCCCACGTACCCTTCATAAATGGTGGTGGCGTCCACATTGACGATATCCCCGCTTTTCAGCACCTGATGGGGATCCGGGATGCCGTGGCAGATTACGTCATTGACGGAAGTGCACACGGATTTGGGAAAGCCCTCATAGTTCAGGCAGGCGGGAATGGCCTTCAGCTTCAGGGTGGTGTCGTAGACGATGGTGTTGATGTCATCGGTGGTCATCCCCACTTTGATGTTCTTTTCCACCGCATCCAGCACTGCGGAATTGACCTTGCCGGCTTTCCGGATCCCTTCGATCTGTTCCGGGGTCTTGATCATGTCCATCCGGGGCACTTCGTACCCTTTGGCGGCGTACTCCATGAGTTTCAGTTTCAGTTCACTTCTGTCCAAGCTGCATCCTCCTTTGCCCAGGGAAAGTTCCCCTGTGCTATTCTATTTTCTGATGAAATACGATATAATAAAGTCTTGCTGTCGGGTCCGGCTGAAGCCGTCAACCCGATGAATCATTATAACACAAATTTTACGGTTTTTTTCTCTGTTTGTTTCGAAATTGTTTAACCCTGCCTTTTATACTGTAGGAAAAGAGAGGGGTCCTGCCCCCAAGAAAGGATGACATCTATGGATCTGTTCCTGAACATGGTCCGGGGTTTCTGCATGGCCCTGGCCGACAGCGTCCCCGGGGTATCCGGCGGCACCATTGCCTTTGTGCTGGGCTTTTACGACGAATTCATCGGTTCCCTGTATGTGCTCACCCACGGCAACCGGGAACTGAAACGGGAGGGCATCCGTTTCCTGGCCAAGCTGGGCATGGGCTGGGTCATCGGCATGGGTTCTTCGGTGCTGGTGATCTCCAGTCTTTTCACCAGCCGGATCTATGAACTGAGTTCCCTGTTCCTGGGCTTTTCCATTTTTTCCCTTCCTCTGATTATCCGGGAAGAGAAGGAATGCCTCCGCCGTGTGAGCCGGCTCCTGTTCCTGGTACTGGGGATCGTGCTGGTGCTGGTGATCGCGGCGGTGAACCCCACCGGCGGCCAGGGGACCAATGTGGAAATCGCCCACCTGACCCCTCTCCTGGGAGGATACATCTTCGTCTGTGCCATGATCGCTATCTGCGCCATGGTGCTGCCGGGGATCTCCGGTTCCACCATGCTGCTGATCTTCGGGCTGTATGTACCCATCATCAGCGCCATCAAGGAATTCCTCCATATGAACCTGTCCTATTTCCCGGTGCTGTGCGTTTTCGGCTTCGGGGTGCTCACCGGGATTGTGGGGATCATCAAGCTGGTGAAAAATGCCCTGGACAACCACCGGGCAGCCATGGTGTACTTCATCCTGGGGCTGATGATCGGTTCCCTGTATGCCATTGCCCAAGGTCCCACCACCCTGAAAGTGCCCCAGCCGGCTCTCACCTGGGAAACCTTCCATATTTTCTGGTTCCTCATGGGCGGAGTGTTCCTGGCCGGCCTCAACGGGCTGAAGGCCTTTACAGAAAAGAAGATGCATCCGGACAAGTGAGAAAAGCACCGCTGCGGCGGTGCTTTTTTGTCATCTGTCAATGGCCGAAGGAAATCAATTTTGTAAAAATTGATTTCCTTCGGCCATTGACAGGGTGTGAGAAAAATATTTTCACACACCCTTTTTACCAAATCTGTTGACTCTCATATTAGCGTGTGCTAACATATCTGGTATAAAGATTAGGCTCTATGAATAAATTGTGAAAAGAGGTAGCAGCATGCCCTTATCATTTGCCGACGAAGGCAGGACCTTGGTTGTCCTGCGGGTAGGCGGGTCCCCCAAGGTGCGGACCCATCTGGAAAACCTGGGCATCACCCAGGGCGCGGAGATTTCCATTGTCCAGCACACCCCCAGCGGGCTGATCCTGAACATCCGGGAATCCCGGGTGGCCGTCAGTATGGAAATGGCTGCCAAGATCACCGTACAGTAACAGCAGGAGGTCGTATGATGAACACATTGAAAGACGCCCTGACGGGCAAGGATTACGAAGTGGTGAAACTCCATGGCACGGGAGCCATCAAGCGCCGGATCATGGATATGGGCCTTACCAAGGGCACCCCGGTGCACATCCGGAAAGTGGCTCCTCTGGGAGACCCGGTGGAAATCAACGTGCGGGGCTATGAGCTGTCCCTGCGGAAAGCCGATGCGGAAATGGTGGAAGTGAAGGAACTGTAATTTTTCACCCGTGCATTAGCTTTTTCTAACTATTTTTAAAATCAGTAAACTATGGGAAAGAAGGTAACGATTTATGGAATTCAAGATTGCCCTTGCCGGCAACCCCAATACTGGCAAGACCACCCTGTTCAATGCCCTGACCGGATCCAACCAGTTCGTGGGCAACTGGCCCGGGGTAACAGTTGAAAAAAAAGAAGGGAAACTGATGGGCCATCCGGATGTGATCATCCAGGACCTGCCCGGCATCTACTCTCTTTCCCCCTACACCCTGGAAGAAGTGGTGTCCCGGACCTATCTGGTCAAGGAACGGCCGGATGCCATCCTGAACATCGTGGACGGGACCAACCTGGAACGGAACCTGTACCTGAGCACCCAGCTGGCTGAACTGGGGATCCCCATGGTAATGGCCGTGAACATGATGGACATGGTCCGGAGCAACGGAGACATCATCAACATCGATAAGCTGTCCCAGAAGATGGGCTGTCAGGTGATCGAAATCTCCGCCCGTACGGGAGAAGGCATCAAGGAAGCCGCAGACCTGGCAGCCAAGGTAGCCAAGCACCAGCAGGTAATGGTGGCCAAACATTCCTTCGACGGGCCGGTGGAACACGCTCTGGCCCACATTGAAGAAGCCACCCAGGGAATGCTCCCTGCCCATCAGGAACGGTGGTACGGCATCAAACTGTTCGAACGGGACGAAAAAGTCCGGGCTGCCCTGAAGCTGCCCCAGTCGGTCATCGACCACATTGATGGGGACATCGAAGCGGTGGAACAGGAAATGGATGACGATGCGGAAAGCATCATCACCAACGAACGGTACAAATACATCAGTTCCATCATCCATGAGTGCAACATCAAAAAGAGCAAAGGAAAACTGACCACCTCCGACAAGATTGACAAGATCGTCACCAACCGGTGGCTGGCCCTCCCCATTTTTGCCGCCATCATGTTCCTGGTCTATTATGTATCGGTGACCACCATCGGGACGGACGCCACGGACTGGGTCAATGACACCTTGTTCGGCGACATGATCATCCCTGCCGCCCATGATTTGATGGAAAGCCTGGAAGTGGCTGACTGGCTGGATGGTCTGATCGTGGATGGGATCATTTCCGGCGTAGGCGCCGTGCTGGGCTTTGTACCCCAGATGGTGGTGCTGTTCATTTTCCTGGCCTTCCTGGAAGCCTGCGGCTACATGGCCCGTATCGCTTTCATCCTGGACCGGGCTTTCCGGAAGTTCGGCCTGTCCGGGAAATCCTTCATCCCCATGCTGATCGGCTCCGGCTGCGGCGTGCCCGGGATCATGGCTTCCCGTACCATTGAAAACGAATCTGACCGGCGGATGACCATCATGACCACCACCATGATTCCCTGCTCCGCCAAGATGCCCATCATCGCCCTAATTGCAGGGGCCTACTTCCACGGAGAATGGTGGGTGGCTCCCTCCGCTTACTTTGTGGGGATCTTCTCCATCATCATTTCTGGGATCATCCTGAAAAAAACCAAGCTGTTTGCCGGGGATCCGGCCCCCTTCGTCATGGAACTGCCTCCCTACCATATGCCCACCCTGGGCAACATCGGCCGGAGCGTGTGGGAACGAAGCTCCTCCTTCATCAAGAAGGCCGGTACGGTAATCCTGCTGTCCACCATCCTGGTATGGTTCCTGTCCAGCTTCGGCTGGGATGACGGTGCCTTCACCATGCTGGATGAAGATGCCCTGAACGAAAGTATCCTGGCCTTCATCGGCACCAAAGTGGCCTGGCTCTTCGCGCCTCTGGGCTGGGGTGACTGGAAAGCGGCCGTGGCTGCCTTCACCGGCCTGATTGCAAAGGAAAACCTGGTGGGTACCTTCGGGATCCTGTATGGGCTGGCAGATGCCGCCGAAGACGGCCAGGAATTCTGGGGCACCTTTGCCCAGGAGTTCTCCGTGCTCAGCGCCTACTCCTTCCTGGTGTTCAACCTGCTGTGCGCTCCCTGTGTGGCTGCCATGGGCGCCATCAAACGGGAAATGAACAACGGCCGCTGGACCCTGATCGCCATCGGCTACCAGTGCGGCTTCGCCTACTGCATGGCCCTGCTGTTCTACCAGTTCGGCAGCTTCATTTCCACCGGGGTCTTCACCCTGGGCACGGCAGCCGCCTGTGTGATACTGGCCATCATGCTCTACCTGTTCTTCCGTCCGGCTCCCAAATACAATGGAGAAATCCAGATCAAAGACGCGGCGAATGCAGCGGAATAAGGTATAATATGGGAGTGGCTGTTTACAGCCACTCCCTGTCAATAGTCAATGGTCAATGGCCATTGGAAGGCAGGCGCCATGCGTCTGCCAATGAATAAAAAGGAGAATTGATTATGGGTACTTTTGTTGTGGGACTGGTGCTCTTCCTCATCGTAGCAGCAGTGATCCGCAAGATGATCAAAGATCATAAGGCAGGAAAAAGTTCCTGCGGCTGCGACTGCGGAAGCTGCGGCATGTGTCATGGGAAGAAATAAAAAAAACGGGATGCCGCTGGGCATCCCGTTTTTTTTATTTCACCCCCAGACTCTTCACCCAGTCCTTCACCTGGCTGTCCTGGAGGGTGCCGGTGAAGCAACGACCCTGGAGCCAGCTGCCTTTGCTGCCGGCCATTTCCTTCAGCTGGTCGGCGCTGCTGCCCATGCCGGAGCTGTAAGCGGTGGCAAAGGGAATCACCGTCTTGCCGGTGAAGTCATTGCTCTTCACGAAGGTATCCATGGGCCAGGCGGCAATGCCCCACCAGATGGGATACCCGACGAATACGGTGTCATAGTCCTGCCAGTTGGCGGGTTTGGCGTTCTTCAGAGCCACGTTCCGCAGGCTGGGGTCATCATGTTCCTGGTAGACCCGGGAACTTTTGTTGTTGTAATCCAAGTCTGCGGTCGTATAGGGATTTTCCAGATCCAGCAGGTACAGATCCCCGCCGGTCTCCCCGGCAATGGCCTTGGCCACCTGTTCCGTCCGGTGAGTATTAGTATAATAGACCACCAGTACCTTTTTGGCCTTGGCAGGCGCTTTTTCCGCAGCCGCCGTACCCGCTGCCTTGCCCCCGCCATTCTGGGCAGCCTGCTGTCCGCCGCAGGCCGTAACCGCCAGCAGAGACAGAGCCATGCAGACGATGGAAATCGCTTTTTTCCATCTCATGTTGTTTTCCTCCTTGTTCCTCTATGATTTTTCCTGCTGTTTTTCTCCAGATGGTACAGGAGATAATCCACATTGGTGAGTTTTTCCTGCTCCCGGTGGAGCTTTTTCAGGATTTCCTTCCGGTACTGACGGAGACACCGGCACTGGCACCGATCATTCTTTTCCTGGAGGATTTTCCGGATGGTCTCTTCCGAACAGCCGGCCGCCTGGAGCACTTCCTGGCTCAGAGTCGTCTTTTTGAAACTCTCCGCCTCCTTCTCATTCATTTCCATATACTTCTTTGGCATACCGGAAGGCTGCCCAGGCTTTGGGCCAGCCGGCGTAGAACCCCAGCTGGGTAATGGCCTGGACCATTTCCTCCCGGGTTACTCCGTTCTTTTTAGCGGTGGCCATGTGGTACTGGAGGGAACTGTCTGTCAGTCCCTGGGCAATGAGCGCCGTCACTGTCACCAGGCTCCGGTCGTGGAGGCTCAGCTTGTCGTTGGCGCTCCACACCTCTCCAAAAAGGATGTCATCGTTGTACCGGGCAAAATCCGGGGCAAAATTCCCCAGCTGATCCCGTCCTGCGGTTTGCACGATTTTGACCGTTTTTTTGTTTCATTTTCCATGGCTGCTGCCTCCCCAAAATGTATGCCCACGCAAGTCGTCATGACCAGGGCCAGTGCGAGTCCAGCAAATTGTTTCATGCGTTCGTCCATCATGATTCCTCCTTCGGGTTATCTCCTGGATGTATCATAGCAAATCCGCTCTTTCATATTAAATGCTTATCGTTCATCCATGGCAATAAGTAAAATGTATGAAAAAGGAAGCTTACAAAAGTGCCAGAATATCTTCAGCCGCCAGCTGGGGCGTCAGATGGTTCTCTTCCGCCAGCCTGGCGTAGTCATAGCGGTCATAGAAGGCCTTGGGGATGCCGAAATTCAATATGCGCATATCCGTTTTGCCATAATAGCTGGCGATCTTTTCTCCGAAGCCACCGGCCAGACAGCCATCTTCCATGGTTGCAACGACAGTATGATCTTTCCGCAGCTCTTCCAGGAGCTCTGTATCGAGGCCGGTGAGATAGCGGGGATTGATGACCGTGGCGTCGATACCGCGAGACTGCAGATCCTTTGCCGTCTGTTCTGCCAGGCCGTAGAAATTGCCGGCACCCAGGAGAGCCACCTGGGAACCTTTATGGGTCACGGCAAAACGGTTCAGCTCCCTGTAATCCTTTTCGGCTTTCACTGGATAGAGGGAACCATTTTCATAGACCGGTACAGGCACCCGGATAGCCACAGGATGGGTTTCCTGTGCGATGGCCCAGCCCAGCATTGCCTTATATTCTTCCAGGGTTGCAGGCGCCAGATACACCAGGTTCGGGATGTTGCTCAGCAGCGGGATATCATAGAAGCACAGATGGGTTACATCATTCATGCTGTACATGGATGCCCCGAATACCAGGAACGTGGCCGGGTTGCGATTTACACACACATCCTGGAACAACTGGTCGTACGTGCGCTGGAAGAATGTGGCATAACTGGCGAAGACGGGATGCATGCCGCCTTTGGCAAGCCCAGAAGCCATGGAGACAGCCTGTTCTTCGGCAATGCCCACATCGATGTACTGGCTGCCTGCTTCTTTCCGGCGTTCCGGCGTAAAGCCCATGACCATGGGTACAGCAGCCGTCATAGCCACCAGTTTCGGGTCCTTTTTCATCTGCTGCAGCAGGAAAGCAGCAGTGGCTTCACCGTACCTGTCCGTGTAGGGTTCCCTGACCTCGCCCGTTGCCAGGTCGAAGGGCATATGCCAGTGCCAGTCTTCTTTGTTCTTTTCTGCCGGGGCATAGCCCTTGCCCTTCTGGGTGACAATGTGCACCACCACAGGATGGTCAATATCCCTGACTTCCTCAAACGCACGGATCAGGGCTTCCACATCATTGCCGTCGGCCACGAAACGGTAGTCCAGCCCGAAGGCACGGAACAGATTGTCCGCTGCCTGCCCGTTGGTTTCCCGGAGTTTCTTGATGCCCTTGTACATGCCGCCGTGATTTTCTGCGATGGACATGTCATTGTCATTGAAGACCACGATGAAATTCGTGCCCAATTCCCCCACGGTATCCAGCCCTCCAAAGGCCATGCCGCCGGAAAGGGAACCGTCGCCGATGACGGCAATGATGTTCTCTTTGCCGCCCTGCAGGTCACGGGCCTTGGCCAGACCGCTGGCCAGGGAAATGGAGGTGGACGTATGGCCCACGTTGAAGAAGTCGTGTTCACTTTCGTCCGGATTCGTATAGCCGGACACATCATTGTAATGGGCCGGGTCCGTATAAGCCTGCATGCGTCCGGTCAGCATCTTGTGGGGATAGGACTGGTGGGACACGTCATAAACGATTTTATCCTTCGGCGAATCGAATACGGTATGCAAAGCAACTGTCGCTTCCACAATGCCCAGGTCCGGGCCCACGTGGCCCATATGGACACTGGCCCGCTCCAGCATCGCCTTCCGCATTTCGTCGATCAGTTCCTGCCGTTCCTGGGGATTCAATTTTTTCAAGTCTTCCGGTCCCTTGATTTTTTCTAACATCAGAATTCTCCTCTCATTTTTCTTTTGCATCGTCGTAATTGTGTACCTTCGTGCCGCCAGCGTATCATTTTTCCTTGATGGTCACGTTGCCTGGCTGTAGCTGTAAAATCTGTTTTTTTCTCTCATGTTTTCTCGTTGTACAGGGACGTAACCCGTGGATGCTTTTCATCCCAGCCGCCCAGCCATAGACCTATTGATGGTCTGAGCCATGATTTGTTTCATGTTCCAGTCTCCGTGGATCCCGTCCAGGGAAAGTTCCGTGGGCAGGTCCTCCCCGGTTCCAAAGGGGGCCGCCACATCGATGTGGTCCCGGCTGCGGATATAGGCATTGACCTGGGCAAAAGACTGACGCCAGTTGTCCGCCGTGAGTTCGTCAAAGGCCTTCTGGATGTTGGCCGGATTGAGGGGTGGCAGGGTAAGATAGATGGGATGGATGCCCAGTGCTTCCGCCTTTTGCCCTATTTCTTCCAGATCCCGGATCACCTCTTCCGCCGACACCCCGGCACGGAGGCTGTTGGTGCCACCCATGATCAGCAGGTATTTCAGATGGAAGGGGCGCACATCCCGGTCGAACCGTTCCACCATCATGGCGCTGGTATCTCCGCTTTCCGACTGAGTGGCTCCCGGATTCCCGGTATAGGCATAGACAGGATACAGCAACAGTGAACCGTTGGTATCCTGCATCCGGCTTCGGGGGACCGGTGCATTCCGTTCCACTTTCTGCAGACTGCTCTGAACTGCTACAGCCTGGGAATAATTCCCAAGGGGTCGCCCATCCAGGTCAAAAGCCCGCACCCGGTAATAGAGCACACCGGTAGTCTGTTTCTTCCGGAGTTTCTCCATGGGCAGCAGGGCCTGGGCAGAATAAATCCGACTGTTCCGGTACAGAGCCCCGGCGGCTTCCCGGGCGGAATCCAGATCGAGAGGAATCCCATCCAACACTTCCAGTTCATAGCGGACCGCATCCAACTGTTCCGGCCAAGTGAGCAGTCCCAGGTCCGCCCGGTCCACTTCCAATGCTGCCTGCCGGTTCTGAGCCGCCACAGGGGAAAAGCCGACCACCCGACGCACCGTACAGGAGCTGGCCAAAATCACCGGGATAGCCGCCAGAGCCAGAAAGCTCATGCCCAGTGCCTTCTTTTCCAGACTGGTCACTATGTTTTTTGCCATGATGCTTCCTTCTTTCTTTGTTCATCAAGGTCCTTTTATTGTCTTTTCTCCAGATGGTACAGGAGATAATCCACATTGGTGAGTTTTTCCTGCTCCCGGTAGAAATTGGCCAGAAGTTCCTTCCGGTACTGGCGGAGGCAGCGGCACTGGCACCGGTCACTTTTTTCCTGGAGGATCTTCCGGATGGTCTCTTCCGGACAGCCGGCCGCCTGGAGCACTTCCTGGCTCAGGGTAGTCTTTTTGAGACTTTCCGTCCCCTTCTCCTTCATTTCAGCCTGCCATATTCTGCCGGATCCACCGCTTCGCACCATTCATTGCTGGTGCCTTCTCCAGGCACTTCCAGAGCCAGATGCTGGAAGGCGGAATCCGGAGCCGCCCCGTGCCAGTGCTTCACTTCCGGAGGAATGTTCACCACATCCCCGGCTTTCAGTTCCTGGGCCGGCTTTCCCCATTCCTGGTAATAGCCCCGTCCGGCGGTGACGATGAGGATCTGTCCGCCTCCGTTGGCTGCATGGTGGATGTGCCAATGATTCCGGCAGCCCGGTTCAAAGGTCACCACCGCTGTGACCACCTGCTGGAGGGTCAGCATGTTCAAATAGCTCTTTCCATCAAAATATTGGGCATACCCTGTATTTTCTTTTCCCAGGGCAAAGGGGCTCGTTTTTTCCAGTTCCTGCAGATCCATATGATCGACTCCTTTCCTGTCATAGTTGTATTGTATTCCATCTTCTTACGGATGTATAATGCTTATAACAAGTAGTTGAAAATACATTTTTCCTATTGCAGGAGGAAATCATGGAAATCCGTACCCTGAAATATTTTCTGGCGGTGGCCCGGGAGCAGAACATGACCGAAGCCGCCAATGTACTGTTCGTCACCCAGCCTACCCTGTCCCGGCAGATGGCAGACCTGGAAAAGGAACTGGGAAAGAAGCTCTTTGTCCGGACCAATCGGAGTACCACCCTGACGGAGGAAGGAATGCACCTGCGCCAGCGGGCGGAAGAGATCCTGGCCCTGGTGGACCAGACCAAAGAAGAGATCCGGGAAGACGACATGGACCTTTCCGGCTGCATACGGATCGGTGCCGGAGAAACCCGGGCCATGCACTGGGTCACCGACACCTTCGCCGAACTCCATCAGGAGTATCCCCATCTGACTATCGAGCTGTTCACTAACAACGCAGACGGAGTCCAGGAGCGCCTGGAACACGGACTGCTGGATTTCGGACTGTTCATCGAACCCTTCAACCCGGAAAACTACAACTTCCTCCGTCTCCCGGAACCGGACCAGGTGGGCATCGTTACCAGCCTCCACAGCCCCTGGGCTCACCTGGAAAAAGTGACCCCCAAAGAGCTCCAGGCCATGCCCCTTCTCATTTCCTCCCGGACCACCCAGAAGACCTTTGATCTTTCCCGCTGGTCCGGTGGCCAGGTAACCCTGGAAACTCTCTGTGTGGCAGGCCGCTTCGACCTGATTGGCAATGCTTCCCTGTTGGTCCGTACCGGTCAGGTAAATGCCCTGGGCCTGGACCATCTGCTGCAGATCGAAACCCAGGGCCTGAAGGTCATCCCTCTGGATCCTCCCCTGTCCGTCGGCAGCCTGGTGGCCTGGAAGAAGTTCCGGCTCCTGTCCCGTTCCAGCCAGGTGTTCCTGGACCAGTTAAAGCAAAAACTTTCTGATTTTTCCCATTGACAAAGGTATATGAAAAGTGTACTATTGAGCTATAAAAAGATAGAATTATTATTAAAATAATTTTATTTTTAAGTTGTTCTGTTATAACCTGAAGGAATCTGTCAATCAATTTTCCCAAACAGAGGAGGTACGCGTATGTTATTCACCACCACACAGGAACATGAAGAATTCCGCGCCAAGGTCCGGGGCTTCGCGGAAGCCAAGATCAAACCCATTGCGTTCATGCTGGACAAGGAAAACAAATTCCCTGATGAACAGGTTAAGGAAATGGGCGAACTGGGATGGATGGGCATCCCCTTCCCCAAAGAATATGGCGGTGCCGGGCTGGACTACATCAGCTACGCCATTGCCGTGGAAGAACTGGCCCGGGTGGACGGGGGAGCCGGGGTTATCCTCTCCGCCCATGTGTCCCTGGGCTCCTACCCCATCTTCGCTTTCGGCACGGAAGAACAGAAACGGAAATACCTGGTTCCCCTGGCTTCCGGGAAAAAGATCGGGGCTTTCGGCCTGACCGAACCCAATGCCGGGTCTGACGCCGGGGAAACAGAAACCACCGCGGAATTCGATGGTACCCACTGGATCCTCAACGGGAACAAGATCTTCATCACCAACGCCGGCAAAGCCGACACCTATGTGGTGTTCGCCGTGACGGAACCGGGGAAGGGCACCCGGGGCATCAGCGCCTTCATCGTGGAAAAAGGCATGCCCGGGTTCACCTTCGGGGACCATTATGACAAACTGGGGATCCGCTCCTCCGCCACGGCGGAACTGATCTTCAACAATGTGAAGCTGCCCAAGGAAAACCTGCTGGGCAAACGGGGCCAGGGCTTCAAGATTGCCATGGCCACCCTGGACGGGGGCCGGATCGGCATTGCGGCCCAGGCACTGGGGATTGCCCAGGGTGCCTATGAAGCGGCCCTGAACTATTCCAAGGAACGGATCCAGTTCAACGCCCCCATCTGCCAGAACCAGGGTGTTTCCTTCAAGCTGGCGGATATGGCCACCAAGCTCCGGGCCGCCCGGTTCCTGGTGTACAGCGCTGCAGAACTGAAACAGGAACACCAGGATTACGGCATGGAAAGTGCCATGGCCAAAATGTATGCTTCCGATGCAGCAGTTTCCATCACCAATGATGCCCTGCAGATCTTCGGCGGCACGGGCTACCTGAAGGGCATGGATGTAGAACGGTTCTACCGGGATGCCAAGATCACCACCATCTACGAAGGTACCAACGAAATCCAGCGGGTGGTCATCGCCTCCCACATCACCGACAAGATGTCCGTGGCCAAACACGGCGGCGCTCCCAAGCAGAATGCAGCCATCACCGGTGCCCGGAAGAAACAGATCTTCAAGGACGGCACCCCGGAAGAACAGGTGGCAGCCCTGGTGGATGCCCTGAAGGGTGACGGCTATGACTTCACCGTAGGCATCCCTCTGGATACCCCCATCTCCGATGCGGAACGGGTGGTCAGCGCCGGCAAGGGCATCGGCGAAAAGGCCAACATGAAACTGATCGAAGACCTGGCCCGTCAGGCCGGGGCAGCCGTAGGCTCCTCCCGTCCTGTGGCGGAAACCCTCCAGTATGTTCCCATTGACCGGTATGTGGGCATGTCCGGCCAGAAGTTCAACGGCAACCTGTACATTGCCTGCGGCATCTCCGGTGCAGTACAGCACCTGAAAGGCATCAAGAACGCCACCACCATCGTGGCCATCAACATCAACGCCGGCGCTCCCATCTTCAAGAACTGCGATTACGGTATTGTGGGCGATGTGAAGGTGATCCTGCCGCTTTTGGCCAAGGCCCTGAACAACGGCCAGCCCAAGAAACCCGCTCCTCCCATGGTCAAGATGAAGAGACCTCTGATCCTGAAAGACATGCCGGAAGGCCGTTATGTCTGCAAGGGCTGCGGTTATGAATACAACCCGGATCTGGGCGACCCGGATGCGGATGTGAAACCGGGAACCAAGTTCCAGGATCTGCCGGAAGACTGGGTATGCCCGCTGTGCAACTCCGCCAAGACTGAATTCGTACCCGTAAAGTGAGAAAAGGAGCATAACTATGGAATGTGTAAGAAAATTAACCAATGACTTATACTGGGTGGGGGCGGATGACCGCCGGCTGGCACTGTTCGAAAACATCCATCCCATTCCCCGGGGCGTTTCCTACAACTCCTATCTGCTGCTGGACGAAAAGACCGTGCTGTTCGACACCGCGGACTGGTCCGTGTGCAAGCAGTTCCTGGAAAACGTGGAAGGGGTCCTGAAGGGCCGGAAACTGGACTACCTGATCATCAACCATGTGGAACCGGACCATGCGGCTTCCATCGAGGAAGTGCTGCTCCGTCACCCGGAAACCACCGTGATCAGCAATGAACAGGCCTTCACCCTCATGGACCAGTTCGGCTATCGGGTGGAAGGAGAAAAACAGATTGTGGTGAAGGAAGGCGACACCCAGAAATTCGGGAAACACACCATCGCCTTTGTGGCCGCTCCCATGGTCCACTGGCCGGAAGCCATGGTTTCCTTCGACCTGACCACCGGTACCCTGTTCTCCGCCGATGCCTTCGGTTCCTTCGGAGCCCTGGGCGGCCGTATCTTCAACGATGAAGTGGATTTCGACCGGGACTGGCTGGATGATGCCCGCCGGTACTACACCAACATCGTGGGCAAATACGGTCCCTTCGTCATGGACCTTTTGGGCAAGGCCAGCCAGCTGGACATCAAGATGATCTGCCCGCTCCACGGGCCGGTATGGCGGAACAACATCAAATACATCGTGGATAAGTACATCCACTGGGCCACCTATGAACCGGAAGAAAAAGGCGTGCTGCTGGTCTATGCCTCCATGTACGGCAACACCGAAAGCACTGCTTCCGTGCTGGCAGCCAAGCTGGCGGAAAAGGGCATGACCAATATCGCCATGTACGATGTATCCAAGACGGACATTTCCTACCTGATCTCCGATGCCTTCAAATACAGCCATCTGGTGCTGGCTTCGGTGACCTACAACCTGGGGATCTATCCCAAGATGCTGAACTTCCTGGAAGACATGAAGGCCCTGAACCTGCAGAAACGGATCGTGGGCATCATCGAAAACGGATCCTGGGCCTGCACTGTAGGCGGACTCATGACGGAATTCCTGGAAAACAACATGAAGGCCATGACCGTCCTTCAGGACGGGGTGACCATCAACTCCCGGATGACCGGAGGCCAGGAACGGAGTATGAACGACCTGGTGGATGGGATTTTGAATTCCATGAAAGAAGCGTAAAAAGAAGGGGCTGTGAAGAAATGAGGATTCATTTCTTCACAGCTCCTTTTTTGTTGTCTCTTTTTACTCCTGGCAGTAAAAAGCAAGAGAAAAAGGGTATACTTCCCCCTTTCCCCCTTTCCCCCAAAACTCAGCTTTTTAAAATTAAGCTGCCATATCCATATGTGCCTGCTGCTTCCTATGGTATTTGTACAGGTTGAAGCCAATAGAAACCAGAAAAACTTCCATTTTCACTGAATCCATGCCTCTTCGGACAATCCGGTCATATTCCCGATCGTTCTTCATCACTCCGAAAGTACCTTCTGCCTGGATAGCACGGTTCCTTCTCAGCAGAAATCCGCGGGTATCTGTCAATCGTCCGATGACGTCAGCATGGACCTTTGTAAGTTCACGATTCAGGCTGATCCGTCTGTTATGAGGTGTTTTCTTGCAACGTTCTGCATAAGGACAGCCATTGCAGTCCTCACATTCATAGATTTCTTCCTGACGGCCATATTGGTTGCCTTGAATGTTTTTCCTGTAGACGAATTTGAACTTCTTTCCATTGGGACAGAGCAACGCTCCATCAACCGTCGTCTTGAAATTAACCGCACGGAATGGGTCCTCGTGATACTTCTTGTCCGTCGTTTCTTTGAAGAACATGGGGAATTTCATACAGGCTTCCATCCCATGTTCGCTGCAGTACAGATAGTTATTGAATGAACCATACCCTGCGTCAGCTACTGGATATTTCGGATAGATCCCATGGTGCTCATAAAACTTTTCCAGAAGGGGAACGAAGCAGTCCATATCTGATCTGTACTGGTTTACGTCAAGGACCGCTATGTATTCATCAGCTATGCCAACTTGGACGTTATATGCCGGCAGCAGCTGGTCGTTTCCCATGTAGTCTCTCTTAATCCGCATAAACGTAGCTGAATGATCCGTTTTAGAATAGCTATTACGATTCTCTCCACAGATACTCAATTTCTTTCCATATTCCTTAAGTTTCTGCAGATACACTTTTAGTTTTTCGTAATTCCGCTGTTCCGGACTCTTATGGTGTCCTTTGCCATGGGCAAATCTTTCCTCGTCCAGTTCCCAGATTTCGTGAAGTTTGCTCAGGATGAGCTCCAGATATTCAGGAGCATATTCTGAATTGTTTTCGGCTTTCAGTCCACCACAGCTCAGCATCTCGTTGATTTCTTCCAGGAGTGCTGAGATTTTGGCAAACAGCCGGAATCTCGATTTCTCCGTACCTTTTTTCCAGACCCAGGAGTATTTGTTGGCATTGGCTTCGAATTTGGAGCCATCGATATAGAGGTGGTCCAGGTCCACATGCTCTTTGGTGATGATTTCTTGGGTAATTTCATAAAAGAGCGATTCAGCTTGATTCATCAGGACAGTATTGATGAAATATCCGAAAGTCCGATAGGACGGGTGTTTACCGTCCATAAGGTATTTATAGCGGATATTGACTTTGCAATTGTCTTCCAGCTTTCTGAGAGAGATGCATCCTTCATCCATAAACCCGAACAGAACCGTTTTCAACATATTGATGGGATTATATCTGATTCTTCCCAACTCATGAGCAGGAAGTTTGCTCAGATATTTGCGTAAATCGATTTCCTCCATAAATCTGTCAAATGTGAAAACCGGATCTGTGATATCCAGGCACTCAGAAAAAAATGCTGGTAAAATTCCCTGTTTGGGAGTACCATAATACACAGTTAGGTTTTTCATAGCAGTTAAATTCTAACACGAAAAAGGACTTTCGATTCACAAGAATCGAAAGTCCCTTTCGTTTTCATGGAGCTATTATTTCACAGCCCCTTTTTTGTCAGCTTGCCGTTGACCGGGGCGCGTTCCGCGCCCTCTTTTCTATTCCCCCAACTTCAGGCTGGGGTCGGCGTTCAGGTCCAGTTTGGCGAAGTCGTGATGCAGGTACTGGTAATACCCCCGGACTCCGATCATCACCGCGTTGTCGGTGCACAGGATGGGCGTGGGATGGACCAGCTGGGCCCCCACAGCCTGGGCTCCCCGGGCCAAGGCCTCCTGGAGGCATCGGTTAGCGGATACCCCGCCGGCCAGGACGATTTTCTTCAGTCCCGTGGACTGGAGGGCTTCCTGGCTTTTCTTTACCAGCACATCCACAATGGCCTGCTGGAAGGAAGCCGCCACATCTTCCCGGCGGAACCCGCTTTTCCGCTGTTCTTCCGTATGGATATGGTTGATCACGGCACTTTTCAGGCCGCTGAAGCTGAAATCGAAGCATCCGGGCAGGAGGGGCCGGGGAAATTCCACCGCCTGGGGATTCCCGTTCCGGGCCAGTCGCTCGATTTCCGGTCCGCCAGGATAAGGCAACCCCATGAACCGGGCGATTTTGTCAAAGGCCTCTCCGGCTGCATCGTCCCGGGTCTGGCCCAGGAGACGGAAGGTGTTGTAGTCCTCCACCACCAGCAGGGAGGTATGGCCCCCGCTGACCACCAGGGCCAGGAACGGCGGTTTCAGGTCCGGATCTGCCAGGAAATTGGCGAATACATGGCCTTCCAGATGGTTCACCCCGATGAGCGGCTTGCCGCTGCCCAGTGCCAGTCCTTTGGCTGCAGAAAGGCCCACCAGAAGCGCCCCCACCAGCCCCGGTCCGTAGGTCACCGCAATGGCATCCACGTCCTGGAGGGTCATTTCCGCATCGGTGAGAGCCTTGTGGATCACCGGCATCACATGTTCGATATGCTTCCGGGAAGCGATTTCCGGCACCACCCCGCCGAATTTCCGGTGGACCAGGATCTGAGTGGACACCACATTGGACAGCACATCCCGTCCGTTGCGGATCACCGCGGCAGCGGTTTCATCACAGCTGCTTTCGATTCCCAATATATTGATTGCTTTTTCCGTCATAATCTCCTCGTTTCACAGGTCCCGGCGCATGAGCACCGCCGCTTCCCCGTTGTCTCCGTAATAGCCGCGCCGCCGGCCGCATTCCGTAAATCCCAGATGGTCATAGGTCCGCCGGGCCGGGGTGTTCCCCTCCCGGACCTCCAGGGTCATTTCCACGGCCTCCAGCTTCCGGGCTTCCGCCACCATGGCTTCCACCAGGGCCAGCCCCAGCTTTTCTCCCCGCCGCCGGGGATCCACTGCCAGCCTCATCACCTGGGCTTCTCCGGCCACCAGCCAGAAGCCCCCGAAGGCCACCGGCACCCCCATTTCTTCCAGGGCAATATAATGGCTGAGCCGGCCTTCCAGCTCATCCCCCCAGGTGTCTTCCGTCCAGGCTTCCGCAAAAGACCCTGCATCCAGGGGCAGCAGCCAGGACAGATCTTCCCGGACAAGGGGCCTTACCGTCCTTCCGGATGTCTCTTTTCCCATAATTCCTCCGCTTCTGACCGGCGGATGTAGAAGGGGTCCATGCCGAAATAGCTGTGGAGATTCCCGCCGGGCACGTACCGGGCCGCTCCCAGGATGGCCACGGAAGACCCTCTGGGCAGCCGGGCGCTTTCCGGAGCCAGGGTCACCCGGTCACAGGCTTCCGTCCCGGAAACCCGGTGGCATTCTCCCATGAGGATGGCCGGCTGGTCCCCCTCCTGGAGCCGGGCCGCCAGTTCCTTGCCGGGAACGATCTGCACCGGCTCGGTTTCCACCAGATGGTCCCGGTCCCAGACATAGCTGCCCACGTACAGGTTTCCCTTCTGGGCATCCAGCACCGGAGTCAGCCGCACCCCGGCCACCGGCAGGTTGTAGGCGATGACTTCCAGGGTATCCACCGCCGTCAGGGGCAGGTTCAGGGCGTAGGCCATGGCTTCTGCGGTGGCCATGCCGATCCGCAGCCCGGTAAAGGAACCGGGGCCCCGGCTGACGGCGATCAGTTCCAGGTCTTCTTTTTTCACCCGGGCCAGTTTCAGCAGGGTTTCCAGCTGGGGCACCAGCCCTTCTGAATGGGTGAGCCCCACATTCACTTCCAGGCTCCCCAGGATTTTGTTTCCGTCACAGACGGCCACGGAGCATACCCGGGTCGCCGTATCGATTCCCAATGTCAACACGATTTCAACCTTCCTGGTCCTTCTGGGCCAACAGGGCCCGGACCAACTCTTCATATGGTTTGCCGTGAGGGAGCAGTTCCACCTTGCGGCCTTCTCCTTCACGGGTCAGTTTCAGTTCCAGATTCTCTTCCGGCATGGCATCCGGAAACAGTTCCGCCCATTCGATGAAGGTGACCCCGTCTCCCCCGGCATATTCAGAAAACCCGATGTCTTCCAGTTCTTCCGGCCAGTTGATCCGGTACAGGTCAAAATGCTTCACGTTCAGCGTCTTCCCGTGATACACATTCATCAGAGAAAAAGTGGGAGAGGTCACTTCCTGGGGCGGTACCCCCATGGCCACGGATGCGGCTGTCACCAGACAGGTCTTTCCCGTGCCCAAATCTCCGTTGAGCAGGATCACATCCCCGTTCCGGCACAGGCTCCCCAGTTTCCGTCCCAGGGCTTCCGTAGCCGCTTCATCGGCACAATAGACCGCTTCTGCCATACAAACACCGCCTTCCCGTTCATTGCAATTTATAATTATAGCATAAAAAAGGGTGTGTGAAAAATGCCTTTCACACACCCTTATCAGCGGTCAGCTGTCAACGGCAATAGTCGTATAAATCGTTCCCGCAGGGGCGACAGGCCCGGTCGCCCGCCAAATCAGCAGCTGACCATGTGTTTTGCGGGGCGCCGGGCCTGCACCCCCTACGGTTTATGCTGTTTCAAAATCAATTGTAAAATTGATTTCCATCGGCAGCTGACAGAAAAAAGAGAGCTGTTGCTCATGCAACAGCCCCTTTTCTCTTTATTCCACCACTGGTCCGGCGGAGGCGATGTCGTCGGTGACTTCGCCCTGGAATTTCTTGAAGTTTTCCTGGAAGAGACGGGCCAGTTTCCGGGCAGTTTCGTCGTAGGCGGCCTTGTCTTCCCAGGTGCTCCGGGGATTCAGCACATTGCTGGGCACGTTGGGGCAGGATTTGGGGATGGAAACCCCGAACATGGGCATGGTGGTCCAGCCTTCCTTGCCCAGTTCCCCGTCCAGAGCCGCATGGATCATGGCCCGGGTATAGGCCAGTTTCATCCGTTTGCCCACCCCGTAAGGGCCGCCGCTCCAGCCGGTGTTCACCAGGTACACATTGGTGTCATGTCTGGCGATCCGTTCACCCAGCAGCTTGGCATAGGTCAGGGGAGGCAGAGGCAGGAAGGGTGCCCCGAAGGCCGTGGAGAAAGTGGCCTGGGGTTCCGTGATGCCCCGTTCCGTACCGGCCACCTTGCTGGTGTACCCGGTCAGGTAATGGTACATGGCCTGTTCCTTGGTGAGTTTGGAGATGGGAGGCAGCACCCCGAAGGCATCAGCGGTCAGGAAGATGATGTTCTTGGGATGGCCGGCCATGCTGGGCAGTTTGGCATTGGGGATGTAATCCAGAGGATAGGCCACCCGGGTGTTTTCCGTAATGCTGCTGTCGGAGAAATCAGGTACCCCGTTCTTGGGATCCACCACCACGTTTTCCATAACGGCACCGAACCGGACAGCCCGGTAGATTTCCGGCTGGCTGTCTTCCGTCAGGTCGATGCACTTGGCATAGCAGCCCCCTTCGATGTTGAATACGCCGTTGTCCCCCCAGCCGTGTTCGTCATCCCCGATCAGGGACCGCTGAGGATCGGCGGACAGAGTGGTCTTGCCGGTACCGGACAGACCGAAGAACAGGGCCACGTCCCCCTTGTTCCCTTCGTTGCAGGAGCAGTGCATGGTCAGGATGTCCTGCCGGGGCAGCAGGTAGTTCATCACGGAGAAAATGGATTTTTTCAGTTCCCCGGCGTACATGCCTCCGCCGATCAGGACCACTTTCTTGTCAAAGTTCAGGATGATGAAGGTTTCCGAGTTGGTGTGGTCCGTGGCCGGATCCGCTTCCACGCTGGGCAGGGAAATGACGGTGAAATCTTCCTGTACCGTGCTGGGTTCATCGGTCTTGATGAACAGCTGGCTGACGAAAACGGTCTGCCAGGCCATTTCGTTGATGAATTTCACCCGGATCTGGTATTTGGGATCAGCCCCGGCCTTCACATTCTTCACATAGACCTTGTGGGTCTTGATGAATTCTTCGCATTTGACATACAGCCGGTCGAAGGTTTCCTGGCTGCAGGGCTGGTTGTTGTTCCAGTTCACCACATCATGGGTGAGAGGGGTATCCACAATGAATTTATCCTTGGGAGACCGGCCCGTATGGGTACCGGTGGTAACCCGCAGCGCACCCCGGTCAGAAAAAGTCCCTTCCCCGTTACGGATGGCCTCTTCAATCAATTCACGAACGCTCAAATCTCTTACAGTTTCTTTCGCTTCCGCTAACAATCCGGCACTGATCATTTGTTTTTCTCTCCTATATCCTTCGATTGGACTCCAAATACGGAGGAGCCGCGTTTTGTATTCATTACCCATTATATGATATTTTTTCAGTATTGACAACCGCGGTATTCTGAAAATTGCAGCAGAAAAGGGACTGTGAAAAATGATTTCTCATTTTTCACAGTCCCTTTTTCATCAGTACAAAATCTTGTTGGCGATGACCATCCGCTGGATCTGGTTGGTGCCTTCGTAGATCTGGAGGATCTTGGCATCCCGCATTTTCTTTTCCATGGGATAGTCTTTCATATAGCCGTAGCCGCCCATGATCTGGACTGCATCGGTGGCCACTTCCATGGCCACATCGGAAGCGAAGCATTTGCTCATGGCTGCTTCCTTGCCGAATTCCACCCCCTGGTCCCGCATCCAGCAGGCTTTGTGGACCATCAGCCGGGCCGTTTCCACTTTCATGGCCATATCGGCGATCATGGCCTGGACCATCTGGAAGGAAGCGATGGGCTGGCCGAACTGTCTTCTTTCCCGGGCATAATGGGCAGCGATATCCAGGCAGGACTGGGCCAGACCCACGGCCACAGCCGCCACAAAGGGACGGGCGCTGTCCAGGGTGTTCATGGCGATGCGGAAGCCCTGGCCTTCCCGGCCCACCCGCATGCTTTCAGGAACCACCACGTCTTCCAGGATCAGTTCGCAGGTGTTGGAAGGACGGATCCCCATCTTGTCTTCCTTGCGGCCCACGCTGAAGCCCGGGGTGTCTTTGGGGACGATGAAGGCGGTCAGCCCCCGGATACCGCCGGTTTTCCGGGTGTTGGCGAACACCAGGAAGCTGTCGGCGATGCCCCCGTTGGTGATGAACACTTTGTTGCCGTTCAGTACATAGTGATCCCCGTCTTTTACGGCTTTGGTGGCCACAGCTCCTGCATCGGAACCGGCACTGGGTTCGGTCAGGGCAAAGGCAGCCAGTTTCCCGTCATTGAGCAGGTCGCACTGGTATTTTTTCTGTTCGTCATTGCCGGCCAGCAGAATGGGATAGGATGCCAGGGCGTTGGCGGCAATGGAGGTGGCGATACCGGCGCAGCCCTTGCCCAGTTCTTCATAGATGGTGGCAATGGTAATGCTGTCCAGTCCGGGACCGCCGTATTCTTCCGGAACAACCAGGTTCAGCAGGCCCATGTCTCCTGCTTTTTTGAAGATTTCCGGTCTTGCATGATTTTCCCGGTCCATTTCTTCGGTATAGGGAACGATTTCCTTATCCACGAAATCCTTCACCATCGCCTGCAGTTCCTGTTGCTCTTCGGTTAATGCAAAGTCCATAAGGGTCCTCCTGTATTATGGTTTTCTCTCGATTTTAAGCCTAAATGTATGGATATTTTACCACTTTTTGGGTATTTCGTCAAAATGACCGATGACAAACATGGTACCGGTCACATCGGCCATTTCCTTCCCGGTATGGTCGTAGATCATCACCCGGGTGACGATGGTGGACCGGCCCGCATGGATCAGTGAGGCTTTGGCCCAGACCTTTTCCTTTGCACTGGAATTGCTGATAAAATTGATGGAGCTGGACAGGGTCACCACCTTGCAGCCGATGCTGTAGCCCACAGCCCCCATGGCCGTATCCGCCAGGGTAAAGAGGGCTCCCCCATGGATCACCCCGTACCGGTTGCCGTGTTTGTGGACGGGATCCGCATCCATGCTCAGTTCACAGTAGCCGCATTTCACTTTTTCCAGTTTCACATCCGCCAGCTTCATAAAGCTGTTTTCTTCAAATTTTTTGACCATCCAATCGGGGATTTCCTTTGCTGTCAGCACCTTGTCCACTCCTTTTCCTGTTCCGTTTCCTGCCGCATTTTACAGTATATACACGCGTACCCGCCGACGGCCCCATTCCAGCGCCTGTCCGCGGTTGTCAAATGCCAGGTCGATCTTGTTGCCCTTGATGGCAGAGCCAATATCGCAGGCAAGTCCTTCGCCATAGCCCATTATATACATTCTTGTACCCAGAGGGATGATTACCGGATCCACGGCCACCACACCCCGGCGCATCATGGCACCGGTATAGGTAACCCCTGTGACCCCGGGATCCTGGGGACTGTACCCCGTAGCTTCCATGATCCAGGTTTTCCGGAAATGACCAAAACTCAGGCCACTCTGTTTGCTCATCAAATTGTAGATGGACCAGGTCACTTCCCCGGTCTGTGGTTTTCGGTTTTTCTGTTGGAATTTTTTAACGGCACTCTGTGTCCCTGTTCCGTACTCTCCATCTATATCGCCATTGTAGTAGTGCAGTCTGGACAACATAGCTTGTACTTCTTCCACCTTCTGGCCCTTGGACCCCAAGACTGCCACCGGTTTCACGGCGGCAGCCTTGCCAGTCAGGGGCATCAGGAAAAGAAGCAGGAGCGCCAGCAGGAGACCATGGGTCTTGCGTTGCACAGCGCGGCAGCCTCCTTTTTTATGACTTACAGGATGTTGTTCTTGTAATCGTTGTACAGTCCTTCCAGTTCTTCCATCTTGGCATCCAGGGTCTTCTGGAGATTGGAGGCCTTGTCGAAGTCATCTGCAGCAAAGGCCTTGGCAATCTGGGTGAACAGGCTGGTGCTGGTATCCGTATCCTTGGCGATCTGCACCCGCAGTTCCTGGACTCTCTGCCACATGCCATCGTCCCAGGCGGTGCTGCTTTCGCTGGCAACCGGTTTCATGGACACTACCTTGGCTCTGTAATCCGGGATGATGTGCTTCAGCAATTCGGTCTGCCAACGGATCAGGGCACCGGTTTCGAAGGATTTCAAGTAAACCGGTTTGATGATGTCACCGGCGGTCAGCACGGCCACCTTTTCCGGATAGGCATCGAAAGCCTTGCAGTTTTCCCAAACGGTGGCAGGGGGAGCGCCGAAGAACTTGCTCCGTTCTTCATCGGTGTAGTCTTCGAACACATCGTTTTCAGACCGATACTGTCTGTCTTTTTCCAGATAGAACCCTTCTTCGCCCGGTTTCTTGGACAGTTCCGCACACAGTTCATCGCAGCTCTTGCCGGAGCCCAGAGCAGCTTTGATGCCGTCCAGAGCGGCCATGTAGAACCCTGCCAGGGCCATGTAGGTGTTGGTGAAGGGGTTGGGAGCCCGCATTTCGAAACGGGTGGCCTTGGGGTTATCCAGGTCACGGATCAGGCCGGCCAGGATGGTCCGGTTCCGGGAAGGCACATCCGGAGCGATGCCCAGGGAGGTTACGATGCAGATGGGTGCTTCGAACCCGGGTTTCAGCCGTTTGAAGGCATCGGTGGTGCAGGAAACGATGGGATTCAGCACTTCATAGTTCTTCAGGATGCCCATCAGAGCGCCAAAGCCCACGGCGGACAGGAAGTCCTTAGTCATGTCAGCAGGGCTCATCAGGTTGTAGAACTTGCCGTCCTTGGTGATGCACCCCAGACCCACATGGGTGTGTTCGCCGCTGCCGGCAACCCCTACGATGGGTTTGGCCAGGAAGGAAACTTCCAGCCCGTTGGCACGGAACACTTCCTTCACGATGGTGCGGACCAGAATTTCATTGTCTGCCGCCTGGAGACCATTGGAATACTTCCAGTCGATTTCCAGCTGTTCGTTCACGTGAGTCATGTTGCCGTTGGCATCCAGCTGGCCCCGGACGCCGCCCACTTCTTTGTGGCCCATTTCCGGTTCCAGACCATAGTAGCCCAGGATTTCCACAGCCTGTTCCAGAGCGGTCCGGACGTTGCCCCGGGTACGGGCCCAGTACTGTTCCTGCATGATCTGGGAAGAAGACAGGGCTTCGGTGGAAACGTCTTCCGTGGGGGTCTTGACCCAGAATTCCAGTTCCGTTGCGGAAGTGGAGGTGATCTTTTCCACATCTTCCGGAGCAAAGGCCAGACCGGGGACTTTGCCTTCGGCCTTCATGGCCTTCAGGATTTCATCCCCCACATAACGCAGGGTTTCTTTCAGCAGATAACGGGAATCCACGAATTCCCCGTTGTGTTTCAGGAAGCAGGGAACACGCAGGGTCCCCACCATCTTTCCGGTTTCCGGATCGATGTGGTCCATGTTGTAGTCCACGAACCAGTTCACGGACAGGTCGGCCACCATATCCACACGGGCGTCGTTCAGAGAAGCAACCCCGGGCAGCACCACGGAAGATCCGTCGGTCTGGGCCGTATGGCTGTAGAGCATGGTATCCATATCGTCCAGCAGAGCGCTGATGGGTACTTTTTCATCGGTGTCGTTCCCGGCAAAGTCAATGCCCATAAAGGACACAAATTTGATTTCAGGATGCTGAGTGAGTAATACGCGTAAGGTTTCCGGTGTTAATTCGCTGGGTTTAATGACGTAAAGCAAATCTTTTTCGTACATAATCATGTACCCCTTTCCCCTCGATAGCTCTTTTTGAATACCTGGCTTTGACTGGGACAGAGTCTCTGCTGCATCCGGGACGCTGTTCCGATTCAATCTTGCCTGACCAAAACCTGTATCCTTTGTTCTTTGATTACGTGCTTTATTATAGCACAAAAGATTCCCATCGCCTAGAGGAAAATGGAATTTTCTCGAATGTTTTTATTTTATTTTATTCTATCGTTCGAATTTATTTCTTTTCAAGAGAACTTTTTCAGGATTTTCAGGGGAAAAATAGTCGTTGGAGGGATATTTCCGAACTTTAGCAGGGTAAAAAGGCGTCCCTGACTGTTGCCGGTTTATGCGTCGGGCAGGGCGCCGGGCCTGCGCCCCCTACGGTTTCTGCTGTTGCAAAATCAATTGCAGCATTGATTTCCACCGGCAGCTGACAGCTGACCGTTGACTCCAGACTTGAACTGCTATGCGGCTCTACGACTAGGGGGTGTTGCACAGGACGTGCAACACCCCCTATTGCCCCACAATCTGCCGATAATGCTGCCGGGCATCCCGGTAGGCGGCCAGGATGGCTTTGCCGGAGGATCCGTAATACCGCTGGCTCACTTCCTGCTCCAGGAACTGGGATTCGCTGAGGATGGAGTGGTTCAGGAACAGCTTCCGGATAAAGTTCCGGGTCAGCTCCAGGGTGGCGTTGCAGTCCACTTCCACGATTTCTCCCGTCTGCTCCACCACTTCAAACGCCATGTAGAACACGCCGTAGATCTTGGTGATGGCATTGTCCATATTGGTCCGGGCTTCCCCGGTGATGTAAAGGGTCCGTTTGTCCATGTTCCTGTGCTCCTTTGGGTTGTATAAGGGGGCTGTTGCATTGAGCAACAGCCCCGTCAACGGTCAGCGGACCGTTGACCGTTGACAAAAACAATGAGAGGGCGGCACCTCCGTGCCGCCCTCTCATTATACCAGTCACGCCATCATTTTCAAAATATATCCGCAGATCAGTCCGGCGAAGTTCCCTACGGCTGCCCCCAGGACCCCCATCAGGACCCCGATGCCGGCGTAGGATTCGTTGTAGGCCGAAGCCACGATGGGTGCGGAAGCCGCCCCGCCGATGTTGGCCAGGGATGCCGTGGACACCATGCACAGATCCCAGTGGAAGATCTTGGACAGGATGTACATGCCGATCACATGGACCACCAGGATAAAGAACCCGTAGACCACCCACATGGGAGCGCTCAGGAGATCCGTCACCGATGCGGTGGAAGCCAGCAGGGACACCACAGCATACAGGTATACGCTGGACAGTTCTTCCACGGCAGGCACCTTGCCCAGGGGGCTCATGGCGCACACCAGGCCCAGGACGGTGACGAACACGGTGGTCATGGTGCCTTTGTCGAACATGGCCAGGCCCACGCCCTTCAGCATGGTGTTGAGGGAAGCCCCCACACTCTGGGAAATGGCGGAAACCAGCAGGGATACGCCGATCAGGAAAATCCAGTCAGCCGCCGTTGCCTTTTTCTTTTCCTTGGCCACTTCCGCTGCAGCGGCATCTGCCACCGCCTGGAGCTTGGAGGTATCTGCCTGGACGGAGTTGTTCCATTTGTCCGCATGCTTCACCATCAGGAGCAAGAGGGCAATCCACACGGAATAGCAAACCGTATCCAGGGCCAGGGCGCAGCTGTAGGCCCCGGCATCCACCGGCAGAGCCGCCTGCATGGCCGCCATGTTGGCGGAGCCGCCCACCCAGGAAGCATACAGGGCCGCCACGGCACCCCAGGTGTCATGGCCCAGGAAACCCTTGAAAATGGGATAGCCGATCACGAAGCCAATGAACAGGGTCACGGAGCAGCCCAGGAAAATGGCCACCATCCGTCCGCCCAGTTTGGCCAGTTTCCGGAAGTCGCAGCGCAGCAGCATCACAAAGATCATGGCATACAGCAGGTTGTTCTTCAAAGCCTTATAGGCTGCGGACACTTCCTTGGAATGATACAGGCCCATGGTGCAGAAGATCATGTTCAGCACATAGATCCACACCAGAGGCGGAACCAGGTTGAAGATCTTCCACTTGGTGTATTTTTCCAGTGCCAGCAGGACCCCTGCCAGGCACATCAGGAACGCAATGTAGGTAAAGCCGTTGGTGATGACCATATTGAATCTCCCCTTTCTTCTTCCCGTCCGGCCGGTCAGTCATCCAGATAGCGGATGCCCTGGATGCCGGTGACACCCAGGCCCGGCACATCGCTTACCGTGATTTCCTTTTCATTAAACACGGCGCCGCCTTCCACCGGATCCTCCGAACACAGCACCGGCCCATCCAGGTCCACCCGGGTGATGATCTTCCGGGCGCAGGCCAGATGCACCGCCGCATTGACGCTGACCTTGGCTTCCAGCATGCAGCCGATCATGCATTCCACCCCGCACACTTCCGCCAGGGTGGCAATCTTCAGGGCATTGGTGAGCCCTCCGCATTTCATCAGCTTGATGTTGATCAGATCCGCCGCCTGCATCTGGACGATCTTCAGGGCATCCTCCACAGAGAACACCGCCTCATCGGCCAGCACCGGCACATAGGACCGTTCCGTCACGTATTTCAGGCCCTCGTAATCGTGGGCCTTCACCGGCTGTTCCACCAGTTCGATGTCCAGTCCCTTGTCCTGCATCTGGTTCAGCAGGCGCACTGCCTGTTTGGGGCTCCAGGCCTGGTTGGCGTCGATGCGGATCCGCACCTCCGGTCCCACCGCCTGCCGGATGGCAGCCAGCCGGGCCACATCCAGGGAGGGATCGATGCCCACCTTCACCTTCAGGGTATCATAACCCCGCCGGATGGCGTCCACCGCATCCCGGGCCATTTCTTCCGGAGGATTCACGCTGATGGTGATATCCGTGATGATCTTGTTCCGGGCTCCCCCCAGCATCTTGTACACCGGGATCCCGTACTTCTTCCCGTACAGATCCCACAGGGCCATGTCCGCCGCCGCCTTGGCGCTGGAATTCTTCACGATGCAGTCCTGGACTGCCCGGGTGATGTCCTCGAAATCGTCCACATCCCGGCCCACCAGGGTCTTGCTGATATGGTCCTGGAAGGCGCCGATGATGGCACCAGTGGTATCTCCGGTGATGACTCCGGTGGGCGGAGCTTCCCCGAACCCTACCTCACCGCTGTCCGTGTGGATCTCCACAATGATGTCCTCCACACTGTTGACCTGCCGCAGAGCAGTTTTGAACGGCACCCGAAGAGGTACGGAAATCCGACCCAGGCGCACTTTTGTGATTTTCATCAGCATTCCCTCCTTAATTTCACAACCTGCTTCCTTCATTCAGAGCCAGCCAGGCTTCCATCGGCCGCTGACCGTTGACAGCCTTTTTTACTTCGCCAGCCGGTACAGGGCCTCCGCATAGATTTTGGCGTTGAGCACCAGTTTGTCGATTTCCCAGTATTCATTGGGCAGATGTTCCCGTACCGCATCCCCGGGGAAAATGGGGCCGAAGGCCACGATGTTGGGGATGGACTTGGCGTAGGTGCCGCCGCCAATGCAGATGGTCTTGGGTTCGAACTCCGTCAGTTCCCCGTACACCTGGAGCAGGGTCTGGATGTAGTCGGTTTTGGGGTCCACGTACAGTGCCTTCTTGTGAGCTTCGGACACCTTCCGGAAGCCGGCCTCCCCGAACTGGGCATCCAGTCTGGGTGCACAGTCTTCATAGCTTTTGGTCACCGGATACCGGTAGTTGATCTTCAGGGTCAGCTTCCCTTCATCTCCGGCAATAACCCCCATGTTGAAGGACAGTTTTCCGGAATCCGGATCTTCCAGGCAGATGCCCAGGGATTCCCCATGGACTTCCGTCCCGATTTTCTGCCCCAGGAAGGCCAGGGCCTGATGGAGATCAGCAGCAAAGGGCAGATCCCCCAGGGCGGCCAGGAGCCGTCCAATGGCATTTTCCCCTTTTTCCGGAGACGCCGCATGGGCCTGTACCCCTTCCGCAGTGACTTTCAGCCCTTCCGGGATCACTTCCCACCGGACCTTGGGATCTTTTTCCCCGTACTGTTCCAGGATCCGGGTGGCTTCCGCCGGTGCGCACAGCAGGGTGGCCGAAGCCAGGGCCGGCACCACGTTAAAAGCGGATCCCCCTTTGATTTCCTTCAGCACCAGACCGCCCTCCTGGGTGTATTCCCGTTCGAAGGTCACGTTGATGATGCCTTTTTCCCCGTTGATCACCGGATATTCCCCATCGGGGGTAAAACCGCACACGGGGATTTCCCCGCCTTTTTCCAGGTAATGCTTCATGTCCTGGCTGCCGGTTTCCTCATTGGTCCCGAACAGGATCCGGATCCGGCGTTTCAGGGGCACCCCGCTGTCCTTCAGGGCCTTCAGGGCATAAAGGGCGGCGGTGGTGGGGCCTTTGTCATCCATGGTGCCCCGGCCGTAGACATTCTCTCCGTCCGCTTCCCCGCTGTAGGGATCCCTGGTCCAGCCATCCCCTTCTGGCACCACGTCCAGGTGTCCCAGGACGGCCACCATTTCCGGGCCTTCCCCATATTCACACCAGCCCATGTAATTGTCCACATTCTGGGTCCGGAAGCCCATTTTTTCCGCTTCTTCCAGCATATAGGCCAGGCACCGGGCCGGACCTTCTCCAAAAGGCTTGCCGGGAACGGCCGGTTCCTGCACACTCTTGATCCGTACCGCTTCCTGCAGGGTCTTTACCATTGCTTCCCGATTGCTGTCTACCAGTTTTGCCAAATCCATTGTACGACCTCCTGTTGATGATTCCCCCGGGAATGGTCCGGGTGCAAAAAAGCCCAGCAAAGGCGCAGCAAAACAACTCTGCCCCCGTGCTGGGTCTCACAATGCTCCCTGAGCTATTGGCCATAGCCCACACAAAATGAAACAGCATTCCTCATGGGTCTTACAGCTTTAGTCTACCGTATTTTCCCGGCTGCTGTCAATGAATTATTCCGATTTCTTAACATTATAAAGTATGCTGTATACATGTTGACCATTATTTTGTTCACCGGTATAATGGGAACTGACAGTGACGGAAAAGACTGATTTTTCCGCCGCTTATCCGGAACTGTTCAAAGGAGGTCTTTTTATGAAAACGAAGCACCATCTGCAATGGATGGCAGCCCTGGGACTGTGCGCTGCCGTCCTGCTGCCCGCCCAGGGAGTCCTGGCCAAAAAAGCCATGGCGCCCCAGAAAGCCAGGGACCTTTCCACCCGGCTGGACGCCATGGTGGGCCATGACGGAACCCATGTGCCCGGGCTGGGGGTGGAAGTGTACAAAAACGGAAAGAAAGTCTACACCCATTTTGCCGGCCACCGGTATTTTGCGGAAAAGCCCGGCCAGAAAGACCTGCCGGTTACAGCGGACACCCGTTTCCGGGCCGCTTCGGTTTCCAAGATGTTCACCGGGTTCACCATCATGCAGCTGGTGGATGATGGGAAGATCCGTCTGGACCAGGATGTAAGCGAGATCCTGGGGTTCCCCCTGCGGAATCCCAACTATCCGGATACCCCCATTACCGTCCGGATGCTCCTGAGCCACACCTCCAGTCTCCGGGATGGGAAGCTTTACGCCATTCCCCCGGAATACTCCGTCCGGGAATTCTTTGTGAAGGACGGGAAATTCTATGAAAACGGGGACCATTTCGCCCCTGCCGGCCAGGCGCCCCGGGAATATTTCAAGTACTCCAACATCAACTACGGCCTCCTGGGCACCATCATCGAGAAAGTCACCGGGGAACGGTTTGACCTGTACCAGAAGAAGCACATCCTGAAAGACCTGGACATCAAAGCCGATTACACGGTAGGGAACCTGTCCAAAAGCGCCTTCCGGGACCTGGGGGTGATCTATCAGAAGAACAATAACGGAAAATGGGACGAAAAGGGTCCCTGGATCCCCCAGATCGACGATTATCAGGGCAAACAGCCGCCCAAAGACCAGGTAAAGGTCCAGAATCCAGACCACCGGGACCTGGATGCCTTCTACAGCCTGAAGGATTACCAGCCCGGCACCAACGCCACCTTCTTCTCCCCCCAGGGCGGCCTGCGGATTTCCTATGACGAACTGGGCCATGCCCTCCAGATGATCCTGAACAACGGGAAATACAAAGGAAAACAGGTGCTCCGGCCCGGTGCCCTGCGGGAAATGATGACCCCCCAGTGGGTCTATGACCCGGCCAAAGAGAACGGTTCCACCTACGGAGGCACCATTGAAGCCTACGGCCTGGCCCTGTTCCCCATCAAAGGGAACAGCACCTCCCGGGTGGTGAAGGAGCATGAACTGAACCTGTGGGGGCACACCGGCGAAGCCTACGGCCTGCTGTCCGGCCTGTTCATGGTCCCCGGCACCAGGGACGGGTTCATCTACATGATGAACGGGGAAGCCGTGGCCGAAGACGAGGATCCCCGGAGCGCCGGGAATTTCAGCGGCAACTATGTATGGGAAGAAAATGTGATGAATGCCATCTGTGACGAGGCGTTTTTCTGAAAAAAAGGGAAGCTGCGTGTGTGCAGCTTCCCTTTTTTGTCAGCGGTCAACGGTCAGCAGTCAGCGGCCGCTGGAAATCAATTCCCCCTCATACTCCTCCAGCACCTCTTCAAAGGCCTCTTTGGTCAGGCACTGGTTGATGGCGTTCCGGTAGTGGGCGCTGTGCGGGAGGCCGGTGAAATAGCAGGCCCCGTGGTGGCGCATTTCCCGGATGGCCACCTTTTCTCCCTTGAAGGCCGTCAGGTCCCGGAGATGGCGCCGGACCATGGCAAACCGTTCCTCCAGTGTCACCGGGGGGATAGTTTTCCCGGCCAGGACCGCCTGGACTTCCCGGAAGATCCAGGGATTCCCCTGGGCGCCCCGGGCGATCATGACCCCGTCACAATGGGTGGCTGCCAGTAGATCCAGGGCATCCTGGGCGGTGAACACGTCCCCGTTCCCCAGCACCGGGATGGATACCGCCTCCTTCACCTGGCGGATGATGTCCCAGTCCGCTTTTCCGCTGTAGAACTGGCCCCGGGTGCGGCCATGGACGGCCACCGCCGCCACCCCGGCCTTTTCCGCCAGGCGGGCGATTTCCACCGCATTCCGGTGGTCCTCATCCCAGCCGGCCCGGAACTTCACCGTCACCGGCCGGTCCACCGCATCCACCAGGGCCGCCAGGCAGGCATAGGCCCGTTCCGGATCCTTCATCAGGGCGGAGCCTTCTCCGTTGGCCACGATTTTGTGCACCGGGCACCCCATGTTGAAGTCGATGATGTCCGCTCCGTGTTCCGCCACGATTTTGGCCCCTTTGACCAGTTCTTCCGGCACGGAGCCGAACAGCTGGATGGCCACCGGATGCTCCCGGGGATCCACTTCCAGCATGGCGAAGGTCTTGGGGTTCTTGAACAAGAGAGCCTTGGCGCTGACCATCTCCGATACCGTATAATCCGCCCCCAGCTCCCGGCAGATCACCCGGAAAGGCAGATCCGTAACCCCCGCCATAGGGGCAAGGGCGATGGGAAGCTGGGTAGGAAGGATGGCGTGCAGCGGGCTGTTGGTTTGGATTGTCATGTGGAAGTGCTCCTTTACTGATTGTCAATGGTCCATTGTCAGCTGTCAACGGTCAACTGCCTAATGAAAGCAGGAAGCAGCAATTCACTGCTTCCTGCTTTTGAATCTGTTCCTTGTTCGACCATCAATCAATCATTGAGTTTTATTGAAGTCTGGATGCCAATTTGGTCAATTTATTTCGTATTTCTAGACAACGGGCCATTCCATAAGTTATTGATAAGAATACTGCAATCCATTCACCTGCTTTAGTCCATTTACTACTCTGGCATCTACAGGAACAGTTATTCTGTTTTCCTATTTTTGAAGCCAACATAAGTTGGCTTCCTTCGGCCGCTGACCGTTGACAGATGACCGCTGACCGCTTTTATCGGTTCATCTCATGCAGAATGCGCAGGCCTTCCAGGGTCAGGAAGGGTTCTACCACGTCCACCTGGTCGGATTCGCTGGCCATGAGCTTGCCGAAACCGCCGGTGGCCACTACGAAGGCCTGGCCGCCCAGTTCTTTTTTCATCCGGCTGATCAGTCCGTCCATCTGGCCCACGAAGCCAAAGATCACGCCGGACCGCATGGCGTGGATGGTGTCCCGGCAGATGGCCTTGGGGGGTTTGATCAGTTCGATCCGGGGCAGCTTGGCCGCTTTCTGGAACAGGGCTTCCGTGGAAATGCCGATGCCCGGGGCAATGGCGCCCCCCAGGTATTCCCCTTCCGGCGTCAGGGCACAGAAGGTGGTGGCGGTGCCGAAGTCGATGATGATCAGGTTCCCTTTGTCCCCGTACAGGTTATGGGCTGCCACTGCATTGACGATCCGGTCCGCCCCGATCTGGGAGGGATCGTCGTAATCCAGTTTCAGTCCCGTGTTGATCTCGCTGGTCACCACAAAGGGGGTAATGCTGAAGAACCGCTTGCACATATTGCACAGAGGCACCAGGAGCGGAGGAACCACCGTGGAAATGATGATGTTTTCAATATCCTTCATATCCATGCCGCTGTAGGCAAACATGCTGCCCAGGATGATGCCGAATTCATCGGAAGTCCGGGACCGGCTGCTGGAAATCCTCCAGTGTGCCTGCCAGCTTTTGCCGTCGTGTACGCCAACTACGATGTTGGTGTTGCCAACATCCATTACCATTAACATGGTGAACCCTCCATATCGGTTTCTAAAATAATGACCGGCCTGGGAATCCGCAGGAACCTCCCGCAATGAGATTCCCCGTATTCTCGTCCGTTCAGGTCCGGTCCATAAACGACTTTATTATAGGGGGAACAGGGGGAGTTGTCAAGGAAAAGGGGGAGTTGTCAAGGAAAAGGGGGAGTTGTCAAGGAAAAGGGGCTGTTGCAGGAGCAACAGCCCCTTACTCCCACATCCCCCCTGCCTTCAGAGCCCGGCGGATGCGGATGCCCAGGAAGGCGGTTACGAAGGCTTTTACGATGTCCAGGGGCAGGAACGGGGCCACGGAAAGAGCCAGTGTCTTTTCCCAGGTCATGGGTTTGTGGAGAAAGAAGGCGAAGCTCAGCCGGAACCCGATGGCGCCGATGATATAGCATACCACCGTCACTCCGGCCAGGGCCAGGAAGTTCTTCCACAGGCTGTCCCCGGCCCACCGGCTGTGGCTGGTCCTGCCGGCCAGCCAGGCCACCGCCAGGAAGCTGAGGATGAAGCCCCCGGTGGGGCCGGCCAGCATCACGATGCCCGCCTGGCCCTGGTTGAATACCGGCAGCCCCACGCAGCCCAGGATCAGCCACACCAGTACGGCCGCCGTACCCCACACCGGCCCCAGCAGGAACCCGGCCAGCTGGGCCATGAGAGTCTGGAGGGTCACAGGCACCGGCCCAATGGGAATGGTCACATAGGAGCTCATGATCATCAGGGCGGTGAACAGGGCCGCTCCCATCATATTCCGTGTGCGTTTCATGCGTATTTCCCCTTTCCCTGGGCCGGACGGATGGATACGTCCCCGGCCAGGACTGTTTCCACGGTGCCGTCTTCCTTTTTCACCTGGAGCGCCCCGGTTTCATCAATGTCCAGGGCCGTGCCCACATAGGTCTTGTCCGGAGCGATCACCTTCACCTGTTTTCCCAGGGTGATGGAATAGTCCCGCCACTGGTCCAGGATGGGGCCGAAACCTTCCCGGCAGGCAATGTCGTAATAGGATTCCAGATAATCCAGCACCTTGGCCAGGAGGGCCACCCGGTCCACCTTCCCTTCCACCGCATCGGCAATGGAAATGGCCGCCGGCCGCAGTTCTTCCGGCACCATGTCATGGGGCACGCACACATTGATGCCGATGCCCACCACCAGATAATTGATGTGGCCGAATTCCGCGCTCATTTCCGTCAGGATCCCCACCAGTTTCTTCCCGTTTAGCAGTACATCATTGGGCCACTTGATCTGGGCTTCCACCTGGCACACTTCCCGGATGGCCCGGACCACCGCCACCGCACTGAGGAGGGTCATCTTGGGGGCTTCCTGAGGCAGGAAAGAGGGTTTCAGCAGCAGGGAGAACCACAGGCCTTTCCCTTTGGGGCTGAACCAGCCCCGGGCCAGCCGGCCCTTGCCCCCGGTCTGTTCCTCGGCCACGCAGACCGTGCCGTCGGCGGCATTTTTATCCGCCAGTTTTTTCAGCACCTCGTTGGAACTGGTGACGCTTTCTTCATAGCAGATGGCCCGGCCCACGAACCGGGTATGGAGATGGGCCATGATTTCCGAAGGCAGCAGTTTATCCGGAACGGAAGTCAGGGCGTAGCCTTTTTTGGTATAGGCCTCGATGCCGTAGCCTTCTTTTTTCAGGGTCTGGATGTGTTTCCAGATGGCCGTGCGGGTAATCCCCAGCTGTTTGGCCAGTTCCTCTCCGGAAACCGGTTCCGGAGCCTTGTCACGAAGGATCTTCAGGATTTCATTGCGCATGACTGTCTTCCTTTCGTTCCCTGTTGGGAAAAGTATGTTAACGTAAGAGTCTGGAAAAAGGGGTGCTGCAGAAGCAGCACCCCGGATCTCGAGTCGCGGGTCGCGGGTCGCGAGCCTGGCCCTGATGGAACTTTTCTTCTTTTTCTTGTCCATACACCAGAAAAGATCCATCATCCGATTATAAGGCAGCAGCTTTCGCAATACACCGAACAAGCCCGCGACTCGAGCCTCAAAGCCCGTGACCCAGTCTGCCGCCTGGCGGCAGACTCCTTACCCCTCCGGCACCTCTTTGGGTACCGGTGCCATGACCGGGGCCTCGGCCGGTTCTTCTGCGGGCAGGGGGCCCACGGGAGCCGGTGTGCCGTCGGCCGGTTTCTCAGGTTCTTCCTGGGGAGGCACTTCGCCTTTTTCCAGGATGTGGCCGTATTTCAGCAGTTCTTCGATTTCATGGCCTTCCAGGGTTTCCCGTTCCATCAGATTCTTGGCAATCAGGTGGAGTTTGTCCATGTTGTCGGTGAGCAGCTTCACCGTGCCTTCGTAGGCTTCGTCAATGAACCGGCGGATTTCCCCGTCGATCTGGGCGGCCACTTTTTCGCTGTAGTCATTCTGCCGGCCGATATCCCGTCCCAGGAACACCTGTTCCTGCCGGTGGCCGAAGGTCACCGCCCCCAGCACATCGCTCATGCCGTATTCGCAGGTCATCCGCCGGGCCAGTTCCGTGGCCCGCTGGAGATCGCTGCTGGCCCCGCTGGAGATTTCATGGAGCACCAGGGCTTCCGCCACACGGCCCCCCAGGAGCACTTTCAGCTGATCCAGCATTTCACTGCGGGTGGCATAATACCGGTCTTCCGTAGGCAGGCTCAGGGTGTAGCCCCCGGCCCGTCCCCGGGGGATGATGGTGACTTTGTGCACCGGATCCGTATGATCCAGCAGCATGCCCACCAGGGTATGTCCCCCTTCGTGGTAGGCCGTCAGTCTCTTTTCCTCGTCGGTGATCACCCGGCTCTTCCGTTCCGGTCCCATCATCACCCGTTCCGCCGCCTCTTCCAGGTCGCTCATGGTGATGGTCACCTGGTTGTGCCGGGCAGCCAGCAGGGCCCCTTCGTTCACCAGGTTGGCCAGGTCAGCCCCGGTAAAGCCCGGGGTCTGCCGGGCAATGACTCCCAGGTCCACAGAAGGATCCATGGGTTTGCCCTTGGTGTGGACCCGCAGGATGGACCGGCGTCCCCGGATATCCGGCTTGTCCACCACAATCTGCCGGTCGAACCGGCCCGGCCGCAGAAGCGCCGGATCCAGGATGTCCGGACGGTTGGTGGCAGCGATCATGATGATCCCTTCGTTGGCGCCAAAGCCGTCCATTTCTACCAGCAGCTGGTTCAGTGTCTGTTCCCGTTCATCGTGGCCGCCCCCCAGACCGGCGCCTCTCTGCCGGCCCACCGCATCGATTTCATCGATGAACACAATGCAGGGCGCGTTTTTCTTGGCCTGGTCGAACAGGTCCCGGACACGGGAAGCCCCCACGCCCACGAACATTTCCACAAAGTCGGACCCGGAGATGCTGAAGAAAGGCACCCCCGCTTCCCCGGCCACGGCTTTGGCCAGCAGGGTCTTCCCGGTGCCGGGAGGCCCGTAGAGCAGCACCCCTTTGGGGATCTTGGCTCCCAGCTGGTTGTATTTCTGGGGCGCCTTCAGGAATTCCACCACTTCTTCCAGTTCCTGTTTGGCTTCATCCGCCCCGGCCACATCCTTGAAGGTGACCCGGCTCTTGCCGTCCCCATAGAGCTTGGCCTTGCTTTTGCCGAAGCTCATGACCCGGCTGCCGCCGCCCTGGGCGTTGTTCATCATGAAGAACCAGAGAATCACGATCACCACCATGGGCAGCAGGGAGGTGAGGATGTTGCTGAGCATGGAAGGCTGGGGCGGCAGTTCCGCCCGGATTTCCACGTCCCGGGCCCGGAGGGTGTCCACCAGTTTTTCATCCCGGGGAGCGATGGTGGTGAATTCCGCACCATTTTTCAGCTTTCCTTTGATTACGGAGTTGTCCACAATGGTCACGCTCTTCACTTCGTCCTGTTGGACTTCCTTGACGAAGTTGCTGTAGCTCATTTCATTTTTGGGCGTGCTGGAGGCATTGTAATAGTCATAGATCCAGACCCCTACGATGACGATGAGCAGGTAAAACACAAGATTGCGGATAAACTTACTCACACTAGGGCTCCTTTCCTGTCCGTATCCGTCCCCAAAAGGCCGGCAGACATGGAATTATTTTTCATAGACGGAACGCTTCATAATGCCGATATAGGGCAGATTCCGGTATTCTTCATCATAGTCCAGGCCAAAGCCCACCACGAATTCATCGGGGATCTCGAACCCGGCGTAATCCGGCAGCACCTTTACCAGACGGCGTTCCTTCTTGTCCAGCATGGCGGCCACCTTCAGGCTCTTGGGGTTCCGGTTCCGGAACAGTTCTCCCACGGCTTTCAGGGTCAGGCCGGTGTCGATTACATCGTCCACCAGCAGGACGTTTTTCCCGGCGATGTTCCGGGAAGTGTCATAATCAATGTCCACCTTGCCGGAAGTCGTGGTGCCGGAACCATAGGAAGAGGCCTTGATGAAGTCGATCCGTACCGGCACGGTGATATGCTGGGTCAGTTCCGTCAGGAAGTAGGCGGCCCCTTTCAAAAGGCCGATGACCACCAGTTCTTCTCCGGCGTAATCCCGGCTGATTTGGGCGCCCATTTCTGCAATGCGGGCTTTCAGGGTTTTCTCATCGATGAGGATTCTTTCAAGATTTTCGTTCATTTCTCTGACGCTCCTTTTGTGCCAACTTGGCGGCCCGTTCTTCTTCCCGGGACCGCTGATTTTTTCCCACCATCAACCGGCCGTTGAGATAGATCAGCCGGACATTTCCAGGGACATCCAGGGATTTGTTCCCCACGCCCCGGGCAATCATGTCCAGGATTTTCCGGACATGGTCATAACTCAGTTCTGCGCCCCCTACGTTCCGGACCAGGATCCGGATCACCCGGCTCTGGAGGGCCAGGGGCAGGGCGGCGAAATCTTTCTCCACCTTGATGTCCCAGGTGTCGAACACTTCCCGGCCATAGGCATCGATGTACCGGCCTGCCAGTTTTTCCAGATAGGCCTCGTCACTGGCAGCCAGGGCGGCTGCCTGGGCCAGCTGTTTCCGGATCTGGGGATTCTGGGTTTCCAGAAGGGGCAGCAGGGTCTTCCGGACCCAGTTCCGCTTCAGGCTCTGGTCCTCGTTGGTGCTGTCCTGGCACCAGGTGAGCCCCATTTCCTCACAGTAGGCTTCCGTGTCCCGCCGGGTGATCCCCAGGAAGGGCCGGGCCAGATACCCGTTTACCGGCAGCATGCCCCGCAGGCCCCGGGTACCGGCGCCCCGGACCAGGTTCAGCAGCACCGTTTCCGCCTGGTCATCCTGATGATGGGCCAGGAAGATGGCCTCCGCACCGGCTTCCTGCCGGCAGGTTTCCAGTGCTTCATAGCGCAGCCGCCGGGCCGCATCTTCCAGGGAAAGCCCCTCTTTTTCCGCCAGGGACCGGGCATCCACATCCACCCGGCGGAAGGCCAGGCCCCGGTTCCTGCAGTAGTCTTCCACCTGCCGGGCATCCTGTTCCGCTTCTTCGCCCCGGAGATGGTGCTGGACATGGACCGCCAGCACATCCACTCCGTCTTCTTCCCCCTGTGCCGCCATCACATCGGCCAGGCACAGGGAATCCGCACCGCCGCTTAAGGCGGCGATGACCTTCGTCCCCGGCTTCCACAGAGGGGACGCCGCCACCAGCTGCCGCAGGCTGTTTTCCAAAATACTCACATTTTCACCTTCTAATTAAAAAAGGTACTTCCGAGGAAGTACCTTTTGTGTTCATCAATCTCCTCTGCGAGCACCACGGCCGCCCCGTTTGGATTCCGTATTCCGTTTCAGATCCAGCAGCCGATCATCGCTTTCCTTCAGGAACCGGGAAAGCTTGTCTTCAAAGCTCATGGGACCCTGGGCCCGGGGAGCGCCATGGAACGGCTTGCTCTCGAACCGTTTCTTCCCTTCGAACCGCTTGTTTTCGAAGTGCTTGTTTTCAAAATGTCTGTTTTCCCCTGCCGGTTTCCGTTCCGGAGCAGGAGCAGGAGGCATCAGGGCTTTCAGGGACAGGCCGATTTTCCCCTTGTCGTCAATGGAAACCACCTTGACGGTAACCTTATCCTTTACCTTGAGGAAATCATGTACATCTTTGACGAAGACATTGGAAACCTCAGAAATGTGAATCAGACCAACCTTATTTTCGGGCAATGACACAAAAGCACCAAAATTCGTAATCCCGGTGACAATACCATCAACAACTGCGCCTTTTTCCAAAGCCATAAGTCAAAGACATCCTCCTTTTTCAGTGGGTATTACGTTAACCATTATACCGTTGTTAACGATTTTTCGTCAAGGGGGAAAAGGGGCTGCCGCGAAAGCGGCAGCCCTTGCGATTCCGATTGCCGCATTCAAAAAATTGGCCTGCAAATTTTATCATTCGGCCGTTGACAGTTGACCGCTGACAATCTTTATGCCTCCATCCCCTCATACTCGTACCCCGCCTTCAGGATGGCGCTTTTGATGTCGTTTTCTGGTACTTGGCGGGTTTCGGTCACTTTTACGGTGCCGGTAGTATGATCCGGCTGGGCGCTGGTGATGCCTTCCAGGCCTTCCAGGGCCTTTTTCACCCGGCCTTCGCAGTGGGCGCACATCATGCCCTTCACTTTCAGGGTCACAGTGGTGCCCTCCGCTGCCTGGGCTGCCGGCTGAGTGGCTCCGGTCACTTCATAGCCGGCTTTGGCCACTGCCTGCTGCACCTGGGCATAGTCCAGGGGTTTCAACACCGTGGCCACCACAGTCCCGGCGGTGTGGTCCGCTTTGGCGCTGACCACTCCGTCCAGCCCTTCCAAAGCTTTCTTCACCCGGCCTTCACAGTGGGCGCACATCATGCCCTTCACCTGATAGGTCACCTGGGTGCCGGCAGCTTCCGGTACCGGACAGCCGGCGGGCTGGGGTGCCAGGTCGGCTTTTTCCACCACAGCCGCTGCGGGATTCTTCCGCTTTTTGTCCTGGCCGGCATCATGGAGTTTGAACAGGTTCAGCCGCAGGGCATTCATGCACACGGTGAAGCTGGAAATGCTCATGGCCGCCGCCCCCACCATGGGGTTCATCTTGTAGCTGAACAGGCCGGCTGCCAGAGGGATGCAGATTACATTGTAGAAGAAGGCCCAGAACAGGTTTTCGTGGATGTTGGTCACCGTCCCCCGGCTCAGCCGCACCGCCGCCGACACATCCGTCAGCCGGCTGTTCATCAGCACGATATCCGCAGAATCGATGGCCACGTCGGCACCGGCTCCGATGGCGATGCCGATGTCCGCCCGGGTGAGCGCCGGCGCATCATTGATGCCGTCCCCCACCATGGCCACCAAGCCGCCGGCCTTCTGGAGTTCCCGGATCACCGTTTCCTTGCCTTCCGGCAGCACCCCGGCCACCACCTTGTCCACCCCGGCCTGCCGGCCGATGGCTTCTGCAGTCCGCTGGTTATCCCCGGTGACCATTACCACTTCGATCCCCATGTTCTGGAGTTCTTTGATGGCTTTGGCGGAATCTTCCTTGATCACGTCCGCCACGGCGATCATCCCGGCCAGTTTTCCGTCTTTGGCAAACACCAGGGGAGTCTTTCCCTGTCCGGCCAGTTCCCCGGCCTTGGCTTCCAGGGCACTGTCCACAGCTCCCAGGCTCTTCAGGAAGTTCAGGCTGCCCCCGATGAGTTTTTCTCCGTTCCGGGCCACCTGGAGCCCGTTCCCGGGCAGGGCCTGGAAATCATCCACCGGTTCCGCCTGGAGCCCTTTGGCTGCTGCTTCTTCCACCACAGCCCGGGCCAGAGGATGTTCGGATTTCTGTTCCAGGTCATAGGCCAGCTGGAGCAGGCTTTCCCGGGTATACCCTTCCGCCGGCACCACATCCGTCACCTTGGGCTGGCCTTTGGTGATGGTCCCGGTTTTGTCCAGGGCCACCACCGCCACCTTCCCGGCGTTTTCCAGGGAAGAGGAGGTCTTGAACAGGATGCCGTTCTTGGCGCCCACTCCGCTGCCCACCATGATGGCCACCGGCGTAGCCAGCCCCAGGGCGCAGGGGCATGCGATGACCAGTACGGCGATGCCCCGGGCGATGGCGGACCCCAGAGGTGCCCCGGCCAGGAGCCAGCCCAGGGTGGTGACCACCGCAATGGTGATGATGGCGGGTACGAACACGGCGGACACTTTATCCGCGATCCGGGCAATGGGGGCCTTGGTGGCCGCCGCATCGCTGACCAGTTTGATGATCTGGCTCAGGGTGGTGTCTTCTCCTACCCGGGTGGCTTCACATTCCAGATACCCGGACTGGTTGATGGTGGCGGTAGAGACCTTGTCCCCGGGCTTCTTGTCCACCGGCAGGCTTTCCCCGGTGAGGGCGCTTTCATTGACGGCGGAATTCCCTTTCACCACCACCCCGTCCACCGGGATGTTTTCCCCGGGACGGACGGCGAAGATATCCCCTTTCTGCACATCATCGATGGAAACGGTGACTTCCTTCCCGTCCCGGATCAGCACGGCGGTTTTGGGAGCCAGTTTCATGAGCCCTTTCAGGGCATCAGTGGTCCGGCCCTTGCTCATGGCTTCCAGCATCTTCCCCAGGGTGATCAGGGAAGGGATCATGGCTGCCGTTTCAAAATACAGGTCGTGCATATACAGTTGATGGAGTTCGGCGAAAGGCGTCCCATGAACGGTAAGATAGGTGATTTCATAGAACACCGCCAGGCTCCACAGGAAGGAAACGGAAGACCCCAGGGCCACCAGGGTATCCATGTTGGGAGCCCCGTGGAACAGAGTCTTGAATCCGCTGGTGTAGAAATCCCGGTTGATGGCCATGACGATCAGGGCCAGGAGCAGCTGGGTGAGCATCAGCCCCAGATGGTTCCCGTCCAGCAGGGCCGGCACCGGCCAGTCCAGCATATTGTGGCCCATGGTGAGATACATGAGCACGAACAGGAAGCCCAGGGAGCTGAGCAGACGCCGGCGGAGCCGGGGCGTTTCATGGTCCTTCAGGGCTTCTTCATCAGCGGCCAGTTTTTCCGCCAGTCCCTGTCTGGCCTGGGCGGCCCCTTTCACGGAAGCGCCGTAGCCCGCATCCTCCACGGCCTTGATGATGGCCTGATCCGATGCCGTCCCTTCCACCCCCATGCTGTTGGTGAGCAGGGAAACCGACACACCGGTGACACCGGGAACCCCGGCCACCGCTTTTTCCACATGAGCCTGGCAGGAAGCGCAGGTCATGCCGGTGACGATATATTGTTTCATAACCGATCCTCTCTTTCCAATACCCTACCAGGGTATCCATTCTTTATGGTCATATCATACCCCCTTGGGGTAGGTTTGTCAAGAGAAAAAAAGGGGGGCACATTCTGTGCCCTCCCTTTGTCAGCTGTCAACGGTCAGCGGTCAGCAGCCGATGGAAATCAATTTTTGCAAATTGATTTTGAAACAGCATAAACCGTAGGGGGCACAGGCCCGGCGCCCCGCAAGCCACATGGTCAACTGCTGATTTGGCGGGCCGCCCGGCATGCGGCCCCTACGGATTCAGTTTACACAGCAAAAATTTGCCTGCAAATTTTTCATTCGGCCGCTGACAGTTGACAGCTGACCGGGCTCTTAAATCTGCCCCAGCGCTTTCAGGATCACTTCGGCGATGATGGCGGAACCCAGGTAGGTCCCTACGAAGATCACGCAGGCCAGGACCACGATCCGCCAGCCTGTTTTCTTGAAGGCGTCCATGTCCTTGCCGATGGAAATCCCTGCATAGGCCAGGATCGGGGTGCACAGGGACAGGAATCCCACTTTCTTCATATACATATTGACGATTTCCGAACCGGGGAACCCGGGATAGGTCAGGATGCAGCCCAAGGTGGTGATGTAGGCCACTGCAGGGATCCCGCCGGGGAGCACCCGGGCGGCCACGATCCCGGCCAGGGAAATGACAATCAGAATCACCATGCCGGGCACCGCATCCAGAAACGGGATGTTGCTGGACAGGGCATTGGCCACCAGGGACAGGACGGCGGTGATGAGCAGCACCAGTGTAGTTTCAGGCAGGGTAAACGATCTCATTTTCCTTCCTCCTCCTTGGTCAGCACATGGCCGTATTTAATGATGCAGCATTTCTTGTAGAGCCATTCCGTCAGGGGCAGGGCCAAAAACACGGCCATGTACACCCCGTCCAGACCGGACAGCATGTTGGAGGCCGTGGCGAAAGCCGCCAGCTGGTCCGCCATTTCCGGATACATCACCGTCAGGGTCCCCAGGGAAGCGGACATCATGCTGGCGCTCCCCACCCCGGAAGCCATGGCCAGGGAATAGGGATGGAAGATCTTTAGGGCCGCCAGGAAGGAGGCCATGATTCCGAAGAAAATGGTGCCGCAGACGGTACCGGCGATGTATACGCTCATGACCCCCCGGCCTTCCGGCGTATCCAGGCCGTACTTTTCACCGATCAGGGCCACGTTGGGTTCCCGGGCGATGGAATGGGCCGCCCCGATGGTTTCCCGTTTCAGACCGAAAGCCACCGCCAGGGGCACGCCCAAAAATACCGTACCCAGGTTCCCGAATTCCTGGAGGATCAGGGCCGGGCTGGCGCTGATGATCTTCGGCAGGGTGGGCCCCACCAGGGTGCCGTACCGGGCCATCAGCAGCATCAGGGTAATCCCCACCAGGGATCCGGCGTCTTCCATGTCTTTCTGTTTGGTCAGTTTGAAGAAGTGGGGGGTGGTCAAAATCCCCAGGATCAGGGCATAAAGCATGGGGACGAAAACCACTTTCCCGGGCCCCAGGCTGAAGGATTTGATGCCGATCAGTTCGGCGATGACCACCAGGGCCAGGGCCGTAATATGCAGTCTCCAGTTAATCATGGTCGGGTTCCTCCTCACTGAAATAGCCGTCCAGTTTGGCAATGTACTGTTCCCTGGTGAGCGCCGGCTTGAAAGCCGCCAGGATCTTTCTGGCCTCTTTGGCATCGTCGCTCAGCAGGTCGATGACCATGCCGGCAAAGGCCTTGCCCGGCAGCAGAGCCGCCGCCTTGAAGTCCACCACCTTGAAATCCGGTCCGTGGAGCAGTCCGTCCACCCCACCGATGAAGGGATGGATGGCCGGCATCAGGTGGGACACATCCCCCATGTCCGTGGAAGCGCTGAAATGACCGGCATTGGTGATTTCCACCGCCGGGAAGGCTTCCTGGGCATTGTGGACGAACAGCTCGTTCATTTCCTGGTTGCAGATGAGCGGCAGCTGGCCAGGCAGGGTATCGATGTTCACCTTGGCTCCGATGGCCGCGCCCCCGGCCCGGAGGGCCGCATCCACCTTGGCGTTGGTCCGGTCGATGGCGTCCATGGTCTTGGCCCGCACATAGGTTTCGATCCGCACATCGTCAGGCACATTGTTCACCAGATCCCCGCCCTTGGTGATGATGGGATGGACCCGGATGGCATCGTCATCCCGGAAGGTTTCCCGCAGGGCATTGATACCCATGATCCCCAGCATGGCGGCATTCAGGGCGTTGATGCCCTGGTCCGGCGCATCGGCGGCATGGGCGGCCTTCCCCACATACTGGATGGTCTTGCCGATGAATCCGTTGCTGCTGGTGCCGATGGCCACCACCGGTCCGGGGGTCCGTTTCTGGGAATGGATCATCATGGCCATGTCGATGTCATCGAATTCCCCTTCGTAGATCAGTTCTCCTTTCCCGTGGAGGAAATGGAGCTTCCCTTCCTTCCGGAGTTTTTTCCGGTAGGCGATCTGGACATATTCCTCCGCCGGCACCCCGAAGAACACCACGTTCCCGCACAGGTCCTTCATGACCCCGGTTTTGGCCAGTCCGTAGGCCGCTGCCAGCATGGAGGACTGCTGCATGTGATGGCCGCAGGCATGGGCGGCCCCGGTATCCGGATCCGCTTTGGGATGTTCCGGACAGCCGATGGCATCCAGTTCCCCCAAAATGGCGATGGTGGGACCGGGCTTGCCCCCTTTCAGTACCCCTTTGACGGCGGTGATGGCCATCCCTTTCCGATAGGGGATCCCCAGTTTGTCGAACTGGGCCGCCAGTTTGGCAGATGTTTTGAATTCCTTGAAACCGAATTCCGGTTCCGAGGCCACATCCGCAGCATAGGCCTGGAGCTCCTGGGCAGAATCATCAATCATCCTGAACACTTTTTCCTTCATTGTTTTCGTATCCGTAATCTCCACTCCCCTAATGAAAAATTATTGTACGCACTTATAATACTCTCATTCTTGCTTTTTATCAACTGATTTATATTATTTTACATAAGAGGCTGTTTTTGTTACATAGCAGGTGTAAAAGAGAGGGTGTGAAAAAATTCACACCCCGGTCTCGGGCCGCGAGTCACAGGTCGCGAGCCTGGACGTTTAAGTCGTTTATTCTTTTTCTATAGAATGACAAGAAAAAATCAGTTGAGATTTGTAAAATTGAATCTTCGGTCTGCACCAACAAGCCCGCGACCCAAGGCTCGAGACCCGAGTGCTGCACAGGACGTGCAGCCCCCCCCTTCTCACCCGATCAGCAGCACGCTCAGGTCGTTCACGTTGGTCCCGGTGGCTCCGGTGATCAGGAGACCTCCTGTCTTTTCCAGGGCGTGGTAGGCGTCGTTTTTATCCAGCACATCGGAAATGGCCAGCCCCTGCTCCAGGAGTTTTTCCTTCGTATGTCCGTCTCCGTAGCCCCCGGCTGCATCCGTGGGGCCGTCGGTGCCGTCGCTGCCAAAGGAGAACACCGCCACATTGTCCAGTCCTGCAATGCCGTCGGCAGCCGAAAGGGCGATTTCCTGGTTCCGGCCTCCCTTGCCCCGGCCATGGAGGTGGACCACCGTCTCGCCCCCGGCCAGTACCGCCATCTTTTTCCCGCTGGCAGCATACTGCCGTCCGATGGCCGCCAGGAAACTGCCCGCTTCCTTGGCCTGGCAGTTCAGGCTTGTGGTCAGGAGCCAGGGTTCGTACCCCAGTTCCTCCGCCGCCTGCTGCCCGGCCGCCGCCAGTTCCGTCACGCTGCCGGTGATCACCGTTTCCACATTGTCCAGGGTCTTGGGGGTTTCTTCCCTCAGGGCCTTTTCCGCATCCTCCGGCAGCATGATCTTGAACTTCCGGATCACTTCCATGGCTTCCTCACAGGTGGAGGAATCCGGATAAGCCGGACCGGAAGCGATCATGTCCAGGGGATCCCCGATAATGTCGCTGAGGACGATGGCATACACATGGGCCGGCGCACAGAGCCGGGCAAACTTCCCGCCCTTGACGCTGCTCAGCCGTTTCCGCACCGTGTTCATGGACACGATGTCCGCCCCGCTGGCCAAAAGGTCCGAGGTGATGTCCTGGAGTTCCTTCAGGGAAATCAGGGGCTTTTCAAACAGGGCCGATCCCCCGCCGCTGATCAAAAACAGTACCGTATCCCGCTCCGTCAGATCCCGGACCAGTTCGATGGCCCGCTGGGTGGCCTTCAGGGAATTCTCGTCCGGCACCGGATGGCCGGCTTCCCAGATTTCCAGCGGTGCCAGTTCCCCCTTGCTGTGACCGTACTTGGTGATCACGATCCCGGCGGAAATCCTTCCATCCAGGATTCCCACCGCTGTTTTGGCCATCTGCCAGGCCGCCTTGCCGATGGCCACCACCACGATCTTCCCGGTGCCGAATTCCTTGTGTTCCAAAGCCTTTGCCACAGCCGCATCGGGCAGAGAAGCCCGGATGGCTTTCTGCATGATGGTTTCTGCATCTTCTCGCAACGTCATGAAGTTTCCCCCTCACCTGAATCACAATTTCCTTCATTATAGCATATTCTTGCACCCGCCGCCGGGAGAATGGTACAATGGGAGCAAATCCTCTCATAAAGGAGCATTCCCATGACTCTCTATCATGATTTCCTGGCCTGGGTGCCGGCCCTGGTGATTCTGGCCTTCACCATCCTGTTCTACATCGGCTTCCGGATCGTCAGCATCCGGGTCATCCGCTTCATCCTGGACAAACTGCCCTTCGACGCCGACGAAAACATCGCCGCTGCGGTGTACCGGCCCGGCCGGATGGCCATTGCCGTTTTCGGGGGCTATTCGGCCCTGGCCAATTCCCCCTGGGAATGGCTGGCCCGGACGGCCTTCCTGTCCAACACCATGGCCTCCCTGCTGTTCATCGCCTTTTACTGGAGCCTGTACAATTTCAGTTCCACCACCAACGTGATTTTCAACCACTTTTTCACCAAATCCGGAAAGAAGCTGGATCCCGCCATCAGCGGCCTGTTTTCCTCCTTCTTCCATGCCCTGATCGTCTTCTTCGCCCTGGCCACGGTGCTGAGCACCTGGGGTTTCAACATCAGCGGGTTCATCGCCGGGCTGTCCATCGGAGGCCTGGCCGTATCCCTGGCGGCCAAGGATTCCCTGGCCAACATCTTCGCCTGCCTGGTGATTCTCATGGACCAGCCCTTCCATGTGGGGGACTGGATCATCTGCAACAATGTGGAAGGGATCGTGGAATCCATTTCCTTCCGAAGCACCAATGTGCGGACCTTTACCCAGGCCCTGGTGTACATCCCCAATTCCCTGATCATCAGCACCCCCATCCAGAACTTCACCAACCGGCACATGCGGCGGCTGGAAATGACCCTGGGAGTCACTTATGACAGCACCCGGGAACAGATGCAGGAACTGGTCCGGAAGATCACGGAATTCCTGAAGGAAGACCCGGACATCGTGGACGAAGGGATCACCGTGGCCTTTTCTGAAATGGGGGCCAGCAGCCTGGACATCAGCATCGTGTGCTACTGCCGGCACACCGGCTACGACAAATACATGAAAAGCAAGGAACGGATCAACCTGGAACTGATGAAACTCCTGGAAGAAACTGGCACCAGCGCCGCATTTCCCAGTACCAGTGTGTATATTGAAAAAACGGGAGTGTGAAAAATCACGCTCCCGTTTTTTAGTGGTTGGTGGTTGGTGGTCGGCTGTACACCAATCCGAGGACTTCCAGTCTTTCAGATCCCCAGCTTCCTGATCAGGTCGATGATGTACTTTGTGGTTTTGTCGAAATCTTCGTCCACAGGAATGGCATAATCACAATATTTCAGGTACAGGGGCATCCGTTCCCTGTACAGCTGGGTCAGCCGGTCTTCTGCGGAATTCAGCAGGGGCCGGCTCACTTTGTCCACGCACCCGGCGATGGCTGCCAGGTCCCGGTTCAGGAAGAAGATCTTCCCCGTTTCCTGGAGATAGGCCATATTTTCCGGGCGCTTCACCACGCCGCCCCCGCAGGAGATGATGATGCCATCTTTGGCGGCCAGGCTGCGGATGGCTGCCGTCTCCGCGTCCCGGAATACATTCTCTCCTTCCTGGAACAGGCTCTTGATGGTCCGTCCGGTCTGCTGCACCACCACATCGTCCGCATCTATGACCGGACGCCCAAGCACCTTGCTGAGTTTCTTTCCAATGGTGGTCTTGCCCGCCCCGGGCATGCCGATCAGTACAATATTAGCCATGAAATGAAGCCTCCAGTTGTTTCATGATTTCCGGAATCAGATCCGGATCCAGTTTCCTCTGCTGCCAGATTTCCTCTGAAGCCACAGCCTGGGCCACCAGCATGTACAGTCCATTGCAGGTCTTCGCCCCATTTTTGCGGGCGTCAGCCAGGAACTGGGGTTCCCTGGGATTGTAGATGATGTCCACTGCCGCTTCGGCGCCCACTGTAAAGTCTGCCGGCACCGGGCTCACTCCCACCTTGGGGAACATACCCACCGGAGTGGTGTTGATGACCACCTGGCTGCCGGGCTGTGCTTCGGCATAAAGCCGTACCCGTGCATCCGGCCGCTGGGCCAGGAAATGCTGCAGGCTCTCTTTCGCCTGCTGGGGGTGACGGGACAGGATCTGGACCGTCTCCGCCTTCCGGTCGGCCACCACCTGCAGCACGGCCTTGGCCGCACCTCCATTGCCCAGCACGGTTACACGTTTCCCGGTCAGGGAAATGCCGGCCGCCTGGAGCATCCGGTCGAAGCCCATATAGTCCGTATTGTAGCCTTTCACCCCTTCCGGCGTGAAAAACAGGGTATTCACCGCTCCGATCTTTTCTGCTTCCGGTGCAATGTCCTTCAGATAGGAAATGACAGTTTCTTTGTAAGGAATGGTCACATTGCTGCCGGTAAGCCCCTCCCGGTTTTCCCGTACAAAGGCTGCCACCTGGTCCGGCTCCCGTTCCAACAGGGTATAGGTATCCTGGCTGCCCAGGGCCCGGAAGATGGCTGCATGGATTTGGGGCGACAGGCTGTGCCCCAGTACCCGTCCTAACAATCCGAATTTCATGGTCTGGCTTCCTTTCCGTGATCCGCCCGGTAGTTCCCCAGGATCTTACAGTCCGTGGTATCCTCCGGCAGGTCCGCCAGGGCATTCTGCACGGCCTGATCCGTCAGATGGCCGGTGATATCCATATGGAAATAATATTCCCAGGGCCGCCCGGGGATGGGGCGGGATTCAATGTTGGTCATGTTGATCTGATACCGGGCGAAATGGGACAGGACCCGGTACAGGGACCCGGGCTGGTGTTTCAAGCTGACGATCAGGGTAATCTTGTCCGCATCTGCGGCCAGTTCCTGCTGCCGGCTGATGATGATGAACCGGGTGTAGTTGCTCTGGTTGGTATTGATGCCCCGGGCCAGGATGGTAAGGCTATAGGGTCCGGCCGCCTGAGCCCCGGCCACAGCCGCCTTATGGATGTCCTTTTTCCGGGCCACCATTTCCGCCGCCTTGGCCGTATTGAAATAATTGAACTGCTGCATGGCCGGATGTGCCTTGAAAAAGGCCTGGCACTGGGAAAAGCCCTGGGGATGGGAATAGACTTCTGTAATATCCTCCAGCTTCGCTCCGGGCAGGCCCAGCAGGCAGTGTTCCACTTTCACGATTTTCTCGCCCACGATGCTGGCCCCATACCGGCGCACCAGGTCATAGACCTCCGTAATGCCGCCGGTGGAGGAATTCTCGATGGGCAGCACCCCATACCGGACAGTACCGTCCATGACTGCCGTCACCACATCTTCAAAAAGCATGAAGTTCCGGGCTTCCACCGGCTGACCAGAGAAGTACTGCTGCAGGGCCAGGTGGCTGTAGGCCCCCGGCACCCCCATATAGCCTACAAGGATGGATTCCTGTGTCATATGCCTACCCCCGTTCCGCCATATAGAACAGATCCAGCAGGGTCCAGGCCGTTACGGCCTCCACCACCGGGATGGCCCGGGGCAGGATGCAGGGATCATGACGACCGGTGACTTCCAGGGTGGTGTCTTCGCGGGTCACCACGTTCACCGTATGCTGGGTCTTGCCGATGGAAGGGGTGGGTTTGATCACCAGCGTGAAAACCAGAGGCATGCCGTTGGTGATGCCCCCGGTGACACCGCCGTTGTGGTTGGTGGTACACACCACCCTGTCGTCCCGGTACTGCATGGGATCATTGGATTCACTGCCCCGCATCTCCGCCAGGCCGAAACCGTCCCCGAAAGCAATGCCCTTCACCGCAGGTACGGAGAACAGGGCGTGGCTCAACCGGCTTTCCACAGAGTCGAAATAGGGTTCCCCCAATCCCACAGGCAGGCCGATGGCCATACATTCGATAAGCCCGCCCACGGAGTCTTTTTCCTTCTGGGCAGCAGTCACAGCCTGGGCCATGGTTTCCCGCACGTCTGGATTCAGCACCGGCAGGGTCTCTTCCCCCATGGAGCGCAGGGTCTCCGCCGTTTCTCCCAGGGGATTGAACCGGTCATCCCTGATCCCGGCCAAGGCCGCCACATGGGCCCCCACGGTCACACCCTTTTTCGCCAGCAGCTGCTTGGCCACGGCGCCGGCAAACACCAGGGGTGCCGTCAGGCGACCGGAAAAACTGCCGCCGCCCCGGTAATCGTTGCAACCGTGGAATTTCACATAGCCCGGGTAATCCCCGTGGCCCGGCCGCATGATTTCCTTCATTTTGCTGTAATCCCTGGAATGGGCATTGGTATTCACGATCCGGGCGCACAGGGCCATGCCCGTGGTCTTTCCGTTGAAGAACCCGCTTTCGATGGTGAAGCTGTCCGGTTCCTTCCGGGGCGTAGCCAGCTTGCTGCTGCCCGGTGCCCGCCGTTTCATTTCTTTCTCAATGGCCGCCAGATCCAGTTCCACCCCGGCCGGCAGACCGTCCATGACCACTCCGATGGAGGGCCCGTGAGATTCTCCGAAAATGGTCAGCTTGACCCGCTCACCCATTACACTGCTCATATTGTCCTCCTAAGGTCTTGAAATCCTGCCAGAATTCCGGATAGGATTTGGAAACGCATTCGGCCCCCATCAGGGTCAGGGGTTCCCGGCACAGGATGCTGGCCACCGCCAGGCTCATGGCGATCCGGTGGTCGTTCCAGCAGTCCACGGTGCCCCCGGACAGTTCTTCCACCCCGTCGATGGAAAGGCCGTCCGGTTTTTCCGTGATCCGGGCTCCCAGTTTGTTCAGTTCCGTGGCCATGGCCTTCAGCCGGTCACATTCCTTCAGCCGCAGCCGCTCCGCATGGATGATTTCCGTGTGGCCCTGGCTGAGGGCTGCCGCCACCGTCAGCACCGGAATGATGTCCGGACAGTCGGCAGCATCGATGGTGGTGCCGATGGGCGTGCCCGGCCGGCTCACCAGTCTGTCCCCTTCAAAGACCACCTGTCCTCCCATTTTCTGGAGGATGGGGATGATGGCTTTATCCCCCTGGAGGGAATCCGGATCCATGCCCAGAAGGCTGATGGTCCGGCCCAGCATCCCGGCGGTGAGCCAGAAGGCGGCCTGGGAATAGTCCCCTTCCACGGCCCCTTCCCGGGGCTGGTACTGCTGGTTCCCGGGGATCCGGTACCGTCGGTAGTTTTCGTGTTCGATGGTGATGCCGTATTTCTGCAGGGCGGAAAGGGTCAGGGCGATGTAGCTCTGGCTTTCCAGTTTCCCGGTGATTTCCAGGGTGGATTCCCCTTCCAGCAGGGGCAGGGCAAACAGCAGCCCGCTGATGAACTGGCTGCTCACATCCCCGGGCAGGGTAAAATGCCCGGGCCGGAGCGGACCCTGGACCGTCAGGGGAAAATTGTCCCTGGCGCTCCCTTTTCGGAACACCAGGCCCTGCTGGCGGAAAATGACTTCATAGGGTTCCAGGGGCCGACTGCCGAGTTTCCCGGATCCCTGGAAGGTAAAGGCATCCCCGGTAAGAGCCGCCAGAGGGATCAGGAACCGGAGGGTGGACCCGGATTCCCCGCAGTCCATTTCCGTCCCCACCTGGTGAGGACGCGTGCCTTCCACGGTGAAAGCCGTCCGGCCCCCCGTCTCTTCCCGGCTGGTGATGACGGCCCCCAGCTGCCGGAGACAGTCACAGGTGGCCAGGATATCCCGACTGACGCTGACTCCCTCCACCTGGCTGGAGCCCTGGGCCAGGGCCGCACAGACGAGGGCCCGGTGCCCCATGCTCTTGGAGGAAGGCACCCGGAGAGTCCCGGTCAGGGACCGGGGTTCGATACGCAGTGTGGTCATGATCTCATCCTTTCACATAGGGCCGCAGATCGGCAAAATCCACCTTTTTCAGCATCCGCTTCCCGATGGCCGGTACGATCACCAGGGTGATCTGATTGCCCCGCTTCTTTTTGTCCATGGTGATCCCTGCCAGCACATCCTCATCGCTGATGGGATCTTCCGTGGGAATGTCATACTTCTGGAGCAGCCGCCGGATCCGGTCCGCGGTTCCGGGTTCCGTCAGCCCCATTTTTTCCGTATTCCGGGTCAGCCGCACCATGCCGATGGCCACCCCTTCCCCGTGGGTGTATTTTTCATAGTGGTAATACCGTTCCACCGCATGACCGATGGTGTGGCCGAAGTTCAGCACCATCCGGGCTCCCACGTCCCGTTCATCCTCTTCCACCACCTTCACCTTGATCCGGCAGCAGGCGGCACTGATTTCCGCCGCATGGGCCAGGACGTCCTCATCCCCGGAAAAATCCTCCAGGGCTGCGAACAGGTCCGGATCCCCGAAGGCCGCGCATTTGATCACTTCCGCCAGGCCATCGTGGAGATACCGGCGGTCCAGGCTCCGGAGCAGGACCGGATCCATCAGCACCCCTTTGGGCTGGTAGAAGGCTCCCACCAGGTTCTTCCCTTCCGGCAGGTCCACTGCCACCTTGCCTCCCACGCTGCTGTCGATCTGGGCCAGCAGGGTGGTGGGCACCTGGATGAAATCCACCCCCCGGAGGAAGCTGGCTGCCGCAAAGCCCCCCAGGTCACCGGGAACGCCTCCCCCCAGGGTGATCACCAGATCGCTGCGGGTCATGCCGAAATCCGCACAGGCCCGGACCATCTTCCCAAAGGTGTCCAGGTTCTTGTGGTCTTCCCCGGGTTCCATCACCAGCCGGCGCACCTGGAACCCTTCCGCCCGGAGCTGCTGTTCCAGATCCGCCCCGTACAGGCCGTCCACCGTCCGGTCCGTGATCACCGCCGCCTTGTCCCCTCGGGACAGAGCCCGGATCTTTTTCCCGAATCCGGACCAGGAATGGGGTTCGATTGCAATGGTATAGGATTCTTTGCCCAGATCAACGAAGATTTTTTCCATAAAACATGTCCCTTCTTTTCTTTTTCGCCTTGTCCATCATCTGTTCCAGTTCTTCCCGGTCATCCTGCTGGAGGGCGCTTTTCCAGTGTTCCAGTTCCTGTTCCAGTTTGTTGATTTCCTGGATCACCGGGCCCTTGTTCAGCAGGAACAGGTCGCTCCACAATTTGGCGTTGATGTCCGCCACCCGGGTGGCGTCCCGGAAGGACCCCGCCACGAAATATTTGGTGTTTTCCTGCATGGAATCACTGTTGATCAGGGAAACCGCCATCACATGGGGCAGATCGCTGGTGTAGGCGATGATGCTGTCGTGTTCCTCCACCGTCAGCTCCACCACCCGGGCACAGCCCAGTTCATAGGCCATGTTCCGGAGCCAGTCCCGGTGTTCGGGCCGGTTCCCTTCCCGGTGGATCAGGATGAAATTGGCCCCCTGGAAAATCTGGGAGGTACTCTGGCTGTAGCCCTTTCCTTCCCGTCCCGCCATGGGATGGGTTGGTACAAAATCCATCTCCGGTCCCAGCAGAGCATCCACCTGATCCGGAATGGATCCCTTGATCCCCATCACGTCCGTAAGCAGCACATCTTTTTTGAAGTACTTCACATGGTCCCGGACAAAGGGGACAAAGGCGCCAGGGTACATGCAGCAGATGATCACATCCGCCTCCCGGAGCCGTTCCGGATCTTCATCCGCCAGTTCCGTCACATACCCTTCGTCCAGGGCCATCAGGGAAACGATGTGGTTCCGGTCCATGCCGATGATCCGTTTCACCTTCTGGCTTTTCAGGGCTTTGGCATAGGATCCGCCGATCAGGCCCAGTCCCACAATGGCAACAACCGTATCCTGCAGTTTCTTCATGACTGTCCTTTCCCGCTTTCCGCCTTACAGTTCCCGACCCACTGCAGGGGCCAGGACCTTCAGGTCCTTCATCAGCTGAGCGAATTCCGGCAGGGACAGGCTCTGGGCCCCATCGCACCAGGCATGCTGGGGATCGTTGTGGGTCTCGATGATGAGCCCGTCCGCCCCGGCGGCAATGGCCGCCTTGCTCATGGTGGGCACCATCCAGGCCTTCCCGGTGGCATGGCTGGGATCCACGATCACCGGCAGATGGCTCAGCCGCTTCACTGCCTGGACTGCCGACAGATCCAGGGTATTCCGGGTGTAGGTTTCAAAGGTCCGGATGCCCCGTTCGCAGAGGATGACGTTTTCATTCCCTTCGGACATGATGTATTCCGCACTCATGAGCCATTCCTCGATGGTGGCGGACAGACCCCGCTTCAGCAGGATGGGTTTCTTCAGTTTCCCCAGTTCCTTCAGCAGGGTGAAGTTCTGCATGTTCCGGGCTCCCACCTGGATCAGATCCACCTTTTCCACGAATTCATCGATCTTGTCCGCAGACATGATTTCCGTCACAATGGGCAGATGGTTGGCATTCCCCGCCTGACGGATCAGATCCAGCCCCTTGTCTCCCAGGCCCTGGAAAGAGTAGGGAGAGGTACGGGGTTTGAAGGCTCCGCCCCGGAGCATGTCCGCGCCGCTGGCCCTGACGGAAGCAGCAATGGTGTCCATCTGTTCCTGGCCTTCCACCGAGCAGGGTCCGGCGATCACCACCAGCTTTTTGCCCCCCACCTTGACCCCGCTCACATCGATGACGGAATCGTCCGGATGGAACATCCGGTTGGCCCGCTTGAAGGGTTCCTGGACCCGCATGGCCTTGTCCACCCAGGGGTTCACCATGAAATCTTCCGGATCCAGGATGCTGGTGTCCCCGACGATTCCCAGCACTTCCTGATTTTCCCCGATGCTGTCATGGATGGTGAAGCCCCGCTGCTCCAGGCTCTGTTTCAGTTTCTCCGTAACTTCTTTGGGTGCCCCTTTTTTCATTACAATGATCATGATAATTCCTCCTGTCCTACTTTCCTACTGTTCTGCTTTTTTCCGGCGGGAAGAGCCATTCCACAAAAAAAGCAGACTCGCAAGGAGTCTGCTTCAGGGTTTCCTGCTGATGAAACCTCCGGAACGGCCGGATGTTCAGTCTCTCTTTACGGTGGAGAAGGTATGCAGTTCATGGCAGCCAAAATAACCAAAGCCAAAATAATAGCTCTGGGTAAAAGGAAAGCCATATGCAGTTCCTTCGATCCATCTGGAAAGAGCCATCTGTCAACCCGCCTTTACTACTGTTGGAATGAATCTATAATACCCCTGTTTACACAATCCGTCAACGGGGAAATGATTTGCAAAAAATTGAAACGGAAATGTGTAACGGGTGTTACAGGATACTGCTGACATCCCTGTTATCTCTCCAACGCCACATCCAGGTCTTCCAGGGCGTGGCCGGTGGCATCGGAGAAGCGGACTCTGAGGTTCCCGTACCGGGGCAGCTTCTTTGCCGGGATGGTCACCACATGTTCCTCGCTGAGAGCTTCGCTGCCGTCATTCTGGGTACCGGTGGGGTCCTGGACTGCCAGGGTCACATTCAGCAGCCGGCCGAACAGTTCCGCCTTGGTGATGGCCAGCTTCCCGTTCTGTCCGTTGGTGTTCATGGCCGCATAGAGCACCAGCTGGTTGGCATAGGCGGCTCCCCCATACCGCTGCCGGGCCTGCCGGATCTTTTCCTGCTGGCTGGTCAGCTTCTTGATGCTGGCCAGTTCCGGTCCTTCCTGCCCCTCTCCGGAAGGGAGAAATGCGGTGCACACCAGGCCCTGTACAGCCTTTTCACTGTCATGCTCCCAGTCCGTATGGGCATCCGCCGCCTGATAAAGGACCTTTCCGTCCCGGACGATCCGTTCCGATACAAACAGCTCCCCATCCGCCAGTTTCGGCCGTTCCGCCGCATATCCCGGCACGGCAAAAAGCCCCGCCAAAAGGGCCACCGCCAATGTTTTTTTCCATTCCATATCCTTCACTCCTTGTGGGTGCCCCGCACCCGGATTTTTCTCTCCCTATTATACACTGTTTTGACCAGAGAGTCAGCGGGAGTTTTAAGTGATTAAGTGGTTGGGTGGTTGAATCCGTAGGGGCGGCAGGCCCGGCCGCCCGCTCTGCACGAATTTTCCACCGGACAAAGCTGACGTCTGACGTCTTACTATAGTGTAACCCGATTGCATTCAGTTGGATTTTTCTCTATAATAAGGGCAGGTTGACAAACTGTTTTCTTTGAGGGAGGTTTTTTCAATGAGCGAATGTGATCACTGCGATCATTCCCACTGCTCCGGCTGTGAATCCAATCCGAAGCAGAATCCCCAGGATACGGCCATTGCCGATTTCCTGGCCCATGTGAAACATAAAATCGTCGTCATGAGCGGCAAAGGGGGCGTGGGCAAAAGCACGGTTTCCGTGGACCTGGCCCTGCTGCTCAGCCAGCGGGGCTATCAGGTGGGCCTGATGGACGTGGATCTCCACGGCCCCAGCGTGGCCGGCATGCTGGGCTTCATGGACAAACATGTCCAGGTGGAAGGGGAAAAACTGGTGCCCTTCCGCTACAGCGACCATCTGGAATTCCTGTCCGCCCAGGGCTTCCTGGCCCAGCAGGACGATGCCCTGATCTGGCGGGGTCCCCTGAAGGTGGGGGCCATCCGGCAGTTCATGAGCGATACCAAATGGGATCCCCTGGATTACCTGATCATCGACTGCCCGCCGGGCACCGGGGATGAACCCCTGACCGTGGTCCAGACCATCAAGGATGCGGAAGCCATCATCGTCACCACCCCCCAGAAAGTGGCTCTGGCGGATGTGCGGAAATCCCTCAGCTTCTGCCAGCTGGGCCAGATCCCGGTCCGGGGCATCATCGAGAACATGAGCGGGTTCGTCTGCCCCCACTGCGGCCAGGAAGTGGATATCTTCAAAGCCGGCGGCGGCAAGGCCCTGGCGGAAGAAAAAGGACTGCCTTTCCTGGGCCGGATCCCCATCGATCCCCAGGTGGTGGCTGCCGAAGACGAAGGCAACCCCCTGGCCAACATCAGCGAAGCCAGCCGCAAGGCCCTGAATGCCATTGTGGATAAGGTTGTGGAACAGGATCAGTAAGAGAAAAAGGCACATCCGAGTCAGTATCATACAATGAAAAGCAGCCGCAGCCCGGCTGCTTTCCTTTGTCCAGTGACCAGTGACAAGAGACCAAGTGACAGGGGGTGAATTTTTCACACCCCCTTTTTTGTCAGCGGTCAACGGCCGATGGAAATCAATTTTGCAAATTGATTTTGAAACAGCATAAACCGTAGGGGGCGCAGGCCCGGCGCCCCGCACAACACACAAATAATCAGCAATCTGGCGGACCGCCCGGCGTGAGGCCCCTACGGCACCGGGGTCTATGGGTCTCCTGCAAATCCAGAAACGGGATTGACGGAGAAGGCCGTTTTCTGGACCATTATCCCGTTTGTCCGCCGAATACGCCGTAGGGGTGAGCCGGTCAGGCCCGCCCTTCCGTAGCCACCGGTTTTACAAATTCAGAAGCATCTGCCCGGCAGATGCTTTCCTTTGGCCGCTGACAAAAAAGACGGGTGTGCTGCACGTTCCGTGCAGCACACCCGTCTTTTCACTTCTTCACCATAAACAGCGGGATCTCGTTCTTTCCCACCATATTATGCTCGTCGCGGGCGACTTTTTCTATATACCGGATATCGCCCAGGTTTTCCTTTTCCTGTGCCAGGGCGTCGTTTTCCGCTTTCAGCTGCTGGACTTTCTTTTCTGTCCGCACGCTTTCCTGATGGATCCGGAAGATCCGGTATCCCTGATGGACCGCGCTGCCCAATAAGGGCAGACAGCATACCAGGACCAGTACCAGGAAACGTCTGTTGGTTTTGCGTCTGGAATCCATTGTCCTGCCTTTCCATCCTTCCCCGGCACCCTTCCTGCCGGGATAAAAAAGCAACCCGACACCGGAGGCATCAGGTTGCTGGATCTGCCACTTATTTGTTTACGGCATCCTTGAAAGCCTTCCCGGCTTTGAAAGCAGGAACATTGGCTTCTGCAATTTCAATGGTTTCACCAGTGCGAGGATTCTTGCCGCTGCGGGCATTACGAACGCGAGCTTCGAAAGTACCGAAACCGATCAGTTGTACTTTATCTTTGTTGGCTACGGCTTCCTTTACGGTATCGATGAAAGCGTTCACAGCCTTTTCAGCATCTTTTTTGGGCAGCGCGGTTTTGGACGCAACTTCAGCAATCAATTCACTTTTGTTCATAAGAAAAATCCTCCTAAATAGGTATTGCGCCTGCGTGGGCGGCGCCTGACTATGGTCATATTAGCACAACCGCAGGAAAAATGCACGCATTTTTTGGGAAAATCATGAAAACGCGGGGGGTGTGAAAGGATTCATACCCGCGGCCCCCAGTTTGTCAGCCGTCAAGCCCCCGTCTCCTTCTTCGCCTCCTGCCACCGGGTTTCCAGGTCATCCAGGGTCAGGTCCTTCCAGTCCTTTCCCTCTGCCTTGATCCGGGCTTCCAGATGTTCGAACCGGTGCTGGAATTTGTTGTTGGCCCGGTTCAGAGTGGTTTCCGGCTCCAGGTCCAGTTTCCGGGCGTAGACGGCCAGGGCAAAGAACAGGTCCCCCAGTTCCTCCTCGGTCCGGTCCCTGTCACAGGCTTCCACGGCCTCCTGGAGCTCTTTTTCCTCTTCCTGCACCTTCTCCCATGCGGAAGGGGCATCCGGCCATTCAAAACCGGTTTTGGCCGCCCTGGCGCTGAGTTTGTAGGCCCGCATCAGGGCCGGCAGTCCCTTGGCGATGCCGTCCAGGGCATGGGTCCGTTCGGTCTTTTCCTGGGCCTTCAGGGTTTCCCAGTTGGCCATCACTTCCCCGGCGCCGCTGACCCGGGTGCTGCCAAACACATGGGGATGCCGGTGGACCAGTTTCTTCACCACATCGTCGATCACATCCTGCATGGCAAAGAGTCCCTCTTCTTCTGCCAGCCGGGCGTGGAACACCACCTGGAGGAGCACATCCCCCATTTCTTCCCGCATGCCGGCCACATTGCCGTCATCGATGGCTTCCAGCATTTCATAGACTTCTTCCACCAGTTCCCGGCGCATGGACTGGTGGGTCTGGACCCGGTCCCAGGGACAGCCGCCCGGTTCCCGGAGTACCCGGACCAGTTCCATCAGGGGCCGCAGGTCCAGGACCCCCGGCTGGTGGATGCCTTTTTCATGGAGTGTTTTCATGGTGTTCCCCTCATTTCTTCTTTTTCAGATCCCGGAGTTTCAGTTCTCCGGTGGCCAGCAGGCACAGTCCGTACACCAGGGCCCCGGCGCAGATTTCCACCGCCAGACGGAGTACCAGTCCGGGCAGCAGCCGGGCGGCAGCAGGAGCCCCGGCCCACAGGACCAGTCCCATCACCGCCGCTGAAAACCCGATCCGCAGACAGTTTTTCCCGGGCAGGGACAGTCGGTCGCTGTGGTACATCCACAGCAGGTTTCCCAGGCCGGCCATGGCCAGGTTGGCATCGGTGGCCCAGGCCGCCCCCTGGATGTTCCAGAGGGGATTGGCGGTAAGGACCCACAGGAGCCCCACTTTCACCAGGAGGCTCAGGAGCATGTTCATCATGGGCACCCGGGTATGGCCCAGTCCCTGGAGGATGGCGGTGGACACCTGGTGGAGCCCCAGGAAGAAAATGGCCGGAGCCAGGGCGGTGATCACCGGTCCCGCATGGACGGTGCCGTAGAGCACCTGGGAAATGGGTGTCCCCAGAAGGCCCACCCCCACTGCCGCCGGCACGTTCAGCAGCAGGAAGAACCGGAAGGCCCGGCGGGTTTTGCTTCCCATCAGGTCCCGGCGGCCCAGAGCTTTGGCTTCCGCCACCGCCGGCACCACCGAAGCCGCCAGGGAATTGGTGGGAATGGTCCCCATGTTCACCAAAGGCATGGCCATGCCGGACAGGTACCCCAGGGCCCGGGTGGAAGCGGCCACGGTAAAGTCTGCCGCCAGCAGCCGGTCCGGCACCAGAATCATCTCGATGCCGCTGACCACGGGCACCATCAGGTTGGCGCAGGTCACCGGCAGGGCCAGGGATACCAGCTGCCAGGCGGTACGGGAAAGAGAAGGCCGTTCTCCCGCTCCGGCAGGGGCCGCCGGTTCCCGTTTCCACCGTTTCTGCTGCCGGCGGACGAACCACAGCAGGCTCCCCAGGCTGACCACCGCTCCAGGCACGGCACCGAAGGCCGCTCCCGCCGCCCCCCAGTCCAGTCCCCGGGGCAGCAGGATCCAGGCCAGGAGCACCATGGTCACCACTCGGGTGAACTGTTCCAGGATCTGGGACACCGCCGTGGGGGTCATTTCCTGGAAGCCCTGGAAATACCCCCGGAGACAGGCGGCGGGAATGGACAGACCGATGGCCGGCACCAGGGCCAGCATGGCCAGCCGGGCCCGTCCGTCCTTCACGATGCCCCCGTCGATGAGCCAGGGCACCAGGGCCCAGGCCAGCCCGGCAAAAGCCACCCCGGCCAGGGCCATGAGCCCGGCGGAAATCCCCAGAATCCCCCGGGCTCCCTGCCGGTCTCCGGCGGCGGCCCGGCGGGAGATCAGGATGGACATGGCCGCCGGGATCCCCGCCGAAGACAGGGCCACCAGCAGCAGGTACAGGGGATAGGCGATCTGGTACAGGCCGATGCCCTCCCCGCCCAGGAGACGGGACAGAAGGATCCGGTTCACGGATCCCAGGATTTTTACCATGAGCCCTGCCGCCGTCAGAATCAGGGTCCCTTTCATAAACCGGTCTGCCATTTCTGCCTCCTTTTTGCCGGGCCCAGGGTGTTTTTCAGCGGGGCGCCGGGCCTGCGCCCCCTACGGGATTGGGTTATTCACAAAAGATTATAGCATGCGGGGCAGGTTCTTTTCCAGCCAGGAAAGGGGCTGTTCCTCCATGCCTTTGGTTTTCAGCACGAACTGGGGCTGGGGCCCCATCTTCAGTGTGGCCCGGGGCACGTATTCCCGGATCAGGGCCTGAAGCACATCGGGATTGGCCTTGCTGTGGGGATCGAAGGCGAGCCGGATTTCTCCCGGCCGCACCGCCACGCTGATGATCCGGAGCTTCCGGCACACATCCCGGAGAGCCGCCACCCGCCACAGGTTCTCCACCTGGGTGGGGGGCGTGCCGAACCGGTCGATGATCTCATCCATCAGATCGTTCCTGTCCTCATACTTCATGTCTCCCAGACGGTGGTACAGTTCCAGCTTGTACCGGGGATTGTCGATATAATCGTCCGGGATGTAGGCATCCAGCTTCATTTCGATCACCGGATCCGGCGGAACGGGTTCATCCGGGTTTCCGCCGTTCTGGAGGGTGTTGATGGTCTTTTCCAGCAGCCGGCAGTACAGGTCGAAGCCCACCCCGGTGATCTGTCCGTGCTGTTCGGCCCCCAGCAGGTTCCCGGCCCCCCGGATCTCCAGGTCCCGCATGGCGATCTTGAAGCCGGCCCCCAGTTCCGTAAAGTCCCGGATGGCCTGGAGCCGTTTCTGGGCCACTTCACTGAGCACCCGGTCCTTTTTGTACAGGAAATAGGCATAGGCCAGCCGGGAGGACCGGCCCACCCGTCCCCGCATCTGGTACAGCTGGGACAGTCCGAAGTTTTCCGCCCCGTCGATGATGATGGTGTTGGCCAGGGGCACGTCCAGGCCGTTTTCGATGATGGTGGTGCTCAGGAGCACGTCGAAGTCCCCCTGGTAGAACCCCAGCATCACATCTTCCAGTTCGTCCTCAGTCATCCGTCCATGGGCCAGACCGATGGTAATCCCGGGGACCAGTTCCCGGAGATGGGCAGCGATCCGGCTCAGCCCCTCGATCCGGTTGTGGACATAGTAGATCCGTCCGCCCCGGCGGATTTCCCGTTCCAGGGCTTCCCGGACCATCCCGTCATCATATTCGGCCACATAGGTTTCCACCGGCAGCCGGTCTTCCGGAGGGGATTCGATGATGCTCATGTCCCGTCCCTTCACCAGGGCCAGGTGGAGGGTACGGGGAATGGGGGTGGCGGAGAGGGTCAGCACGTCGATGCCGGCGCTGCGCTGCTTGATTTTTTCTTTCTGGGCCACCCCGAACCGCTGTTCCTCATCGATGATCAACAGTCCCAGGTCGTGGAATTCCACATCCGGGTTCAGGATCCGGTGGGTGCCGATAAGCACGTCAATCTTGCCTTCCGCCACCCGTTCCATGATCTCCCGCTGCTGTTTGGGGGTCCGGAACCGGCTGAGCATCTCCACCCGCACCCCGAAGGAGCCCATCCGCTGGGTAAAGGTCAGCAGGTGCTGCTGGGCCAGGACGGTGGTGGGAGCCAGTACTGCCACCTGTTTGCCGTCCATGACGGCCTTGAAGGCGGCCCGGATGGCCACTTCGGTCTTGCCGTAGCCCACGTCCCCGCAGAGGAGCCGTTCCATGGGTACGGGCTTTTCCATGTCCGCCTTGATCTCAGCAATGGCCTTCAGCTGGTCCGGGGTTTCCTCAAAGGGGAAGCTGTCCTCGAATTCTTTCTGCCAGTGGGTATCCGGGGCAAAGGCATGGCCCGGGGTGATCTTCCGCTGGGCGTAGAGCCGAAGCAGTTCCGTGGCCAGGATGGTGATGGCCTTCTGGGCTTTCCGGGTGGCTTTCTGCCAGTCCTTCCGGCCCATGTTGGACAATTTGGGCGGCGTCCCCTCGTTGCCCACGTATTTGTGGAGGAGGCCCACCTGTTCCACCGGCACATGGAGCTTGTCCCCGCCGGCGTACTGGAGCTGGAGGTAATCCCGGTGGACCCCGTTCACTTCGATGGTTTCCACCCCCATGTACCGCCCGATGCCCTGGACGTCATGAACCACATAATCCCCGGCCTTGATGTCGGAGAAATAGTTCAGGGCCGGTCCTTTGCCCTTTGTTTTGGTGAGCCGGCGCTTCTTCTGGGCCCCGAAGATGTCGCTTTCCGTCAGCAGCAGCCATTTTTCATCCCAGAAATAGAAGCCGTTGGTCAGGCTGCCGGCAAAGACCTGGCCCCCGGTTTCCGGTACGCCCTGGAACTGGCCGGCAAAGGCCATGGGCAGACCGGCTCCTTTCAGGCTTTCTGCCAGGCCTGCGGCCTTGTCCCGGGTCCCCATCATGATCAGGGGATGGATGCCCTGGTCCAGCCAGCCCTTCAGGTCTTTCTGGAGCAGGTCGGTGTTTTTATTGTAGGGAGCCATGGCCCGGACCTGCACATGGATACGGGGAGCCTGGGGAAAATAGGGATGGCCCAGGTCGCTGACCGTCAGCAGATGGGTTTCCCCGGCCTGCTGGATCATGGTTTCCTGGTCCAGGAGCTGGTCGGCGAATTCCCGATTGTCTCCCCAGCTTTTTTTGCATTCTTCAAAGAAGGCTACAGGTTCATCCAGTACCGCCAGCTGGTCCGCCGACAGGTACTGGAACAGGGAGGCACTGATTTCCTGGTTTGGGACCGCCAGTGGCATGATCCCCACCTGGGAGATGGTCCCGATGCTCCGCTGGGTGTCAAGGTCGAACCGTTTCATGGCATCGATGGTGTTGTCGAACCATTCGATCCGCACCGAATCTTTCCCGTTGATGGGGAACACGTCCAGGATATCCCCCCGGACCGCCACCTGACCCAGGGTATCCACCTGTTCCGTCCGTTCGTAGCCGGCCTTCACCAGTTTTTCCACCACCAGGGACTGTTCGATCTCCTGCCCCACCGCCAGTTTCAGGTTTTCCCGGACCAGGGATTCCGGCTGGGGCAGTTTCTGGATGGCGGCTTCCGCGGTGGCGAAGATGATTCCCGGCTCCTTCCGGACGATCATTTCCAGGGCCGCTGCCCGTTCCGCCATCACCTGTTCGTTCCGGGTATCCACCTGGCCGTGGATCAGGCTGGCCGGGTACAGTTCCCGCATGGCCAGGTCCGGATAGAAATGGGCCAGTTCCCGGCGCTGGGCCCGGATGCTCTCCCGGTTCACCGTAAGGATCACCAGGGGCTGGGCCGCCTGGACCGTTTCCTGGAGGGCGCACAAAAAGCCGGCTTTCACAGAGCCTGTGAGGCCGGTCAGCTGCAGGGGACCGGGGGTCTTTTGCCAGAGATCTGCCCCTTCCCGGACATTTTTCTCCTGCTGCAACAGTTTCGTCAGTGTATTTGTCATAAAATTCTCTCTTTACAGGAACAGGGAAAGAGGGGTGTTGCTGGGCAACACCCCTCTTGCTGACGGGGCTGTTGCTTCTGCAACAGCCCCTTTTCAATTACAGTTTAATGTTGATGTTGTTCCGGTCGAAGGTGTGGACGCCGTCCACGAACCGGACCGTGCCGGTGGCATACCGCATGGAAATGGTATGGGTACGGGCACCGTTGCCGAAGTAGTTGACTCCCCGGAGCATATCGCAGTTGGTGATGGCGGTGGCGGTGAACATGCAGTCATCGCCCTTGACCAGATCATCAATGGTCAGGATCTTCTTGGTGTCTTCGATGCCCATCTTCCGGCAGCGTTCCACCTGGTCTTCGTTTTCCGGAACCAGACGGGCCTGCATGTCGCCGCCCAGGCATTTCAGCCCGCAGGCAGCCAGTACGCCTTCCGGAGCGCCGCCCCGGCCGATGTACATATGCACGCCGGTGCCTTCGATACCGGCATCAATGATGGGATCCACATCCCCGTCACTGATCAGACGGATCCGGGCCCCAACGGCACGGACTTCTTCAATGATTTTCCGGTGACGGGGACGGTCCAGGGCCACAACGGTCAGATCGTTCACGTTCCGGTTCAGGGCCTTGGCCACCCGCTGGAGGTTGACGCTCACCGGATCATCGATGTTGATGCAGCCTTTGGCCCGGGGACCTACGGCGATCTTGTCCATGTACATGTCAGGTGCGTGGAGCAGGCAGCCTTTGGGGGCAATGGCGATAACGGCAATGGCGCCGTTCTGGCCTTTGGCCACCAGGTTGGTCCCTTCCACCGGGTCAACGGCGATGTCCACTTCCGGACCGCCGGCCCCTACTTCTTCACCGATGTACAGCATGGGGGCTTCGTCCATTTCCCCTTCACCAATGACCACCGTCCCGTTGATGTGGACGGTATCAAACATTTTCCGCATGGCATCCACGGCCAGCTGGTCGATGCCATTCTTGTCGCCCCGGCCAACACCACGGGCACTGGCAATCGCTGCGGCTTCCGTTACTCGGATAAATTCCATGGATAATTCTCTGTTCATTCCATACGCCTCCCAGATTCGTTGGGCAATTTTCCTTGCCCTTTCATTGTATCCGCTATTGCTGCAGAAATCAATGGTTATGATACTTCAACGCGGCTGCGATGAAGGCCTTGAACAAAGGATGGGGATTGGTGGGACGGGATTTCAGTTCCGGATGGAACTGGGCCCCCAGGTACCAGGGATGGACATCCGTGGGCAGTTCCACCATTTCCACCAGTTTCCCGTTGGGCAGGGTGCCGCCCAGCACCAGACCGTGGCTGAACAGTTCATCCCGCAGTTCGTTGTTCACTTCGTAGCGGTGACGGTGCCGTTCGCTGATGCTTTCAGTGCCGTAGGCCTTTTCCGCCAGGGTGCCGGGATACAGCTTGCAGGGATAAGCCCCCAGCCGCATGGTGCCGCCCTTGATTTCCACGCTCATCTGTTCCGGCATCAGATAGATTACCGGATACGGGGTGTTTTCGTCGAATTCCGTGGAGTTGGCCTTGGCCATGCCGCAGACGTTCCGGGCATATTCGATGACCAGACACTGCATCCCCAGGCAGATGCCGAAGAAGGGGATCTTGTTTTCCCGGGCATACTGGGCAGCCCGGATCATCCCTTCGATGCCCCGGTCGCCGAAGCCGCCGGGCACCAGGATCCCATCCACGCCTTTGAAGATCTGAGCGAAGTCCGCCTTGGGGTCTTCCAGATCCACGGCGTTGATGTATTCGATGTCCACATCTGCGTCATGGAAATAGCTGGCGTGTTTCAGGGCTTCCACGATGCTGATGTAGGCATCGGGCAGTTCCACGTATTTGCCCACCACAGCAATGGTGGATTTCTGGGCATGGGGGGCCAGGATCTTCTTCACCATGGCATGCCAGGCATCCATGTCCTTGGGTTTGTCTTCCATGTCCAGTTTCCGCAGCACCACTTTGTCCATACCCTGGTCTTCCAGCAGCATGGGCACTTCGTAGATGCTGGGAGCGGTGATGGACTGGAACACGGCGTCCGCATCCACGTCACAGAACATGGAAATCTTTTCCCGCATTTCCTTGCTGATTTCCTTTTCGCTCCGGCACACCAGGATATCCGGGGTGATGCCGATGCTCCGCAGTTCCTTTACGCTGTGCTGGGTGGGTTTGGTCTTCAGTTCCCCGGCAGCGGCGATGTAGGGCACCAGGGTCACATGGATGTAGAGCACATCGTTCCGGCCCACATCCTTCTTCACCTGCCGGATGGCTTCCATAAAGGGTTCGGATTCGATATCCCCTACGGTGCCGCCGATTTCGGTGATCACGAAGTCAGCATTTTCTTCCCGGCCCACCCGGTAGACCCGTTCCTTGATTTCGTTGGTGATGTGAGGAATGACCTGTACCGTACGGCCCAGATAATCCCCCCGGCGTTCCTTGTTGATCACGGACTGGTAAATCCGGCCGGCGGTCACGTTGGAATTCCGGGACAGGTTGATGTCAATGAACCGTTCGTAATGGCCCAGATCCAGGTCCGTTTCCGCCCCGTCATCGGTGACGAATACTTCCCCGTGCTGGTACGGGCTCATGGTACCAGGATCGATGTTGATGTAGGGATCGAACTTCTGGATGGTCACCTTGTACCCTCTGCTCTTGAGCAGACGGCCCAGGGACGCTGCCGTGATTCCTTTCCCTAAAGAAGACACCACACCGCCCGTTACAAAAATATACTTGGTCATTTTCTTCCTCCCTTTTTCTGGCTTTCGCCCAACTTTACATATGGTCCGGTGCACTGACACCCAGGATCTTCAAACCGTGGCGCAGGGTATTGCCCACAGCTGTAATCAACGCCAGACGGGCCTGCTGCACCGCAGGATCCACGCCCAGGACACGGCACTGGTTGTAGAACGAATGGAACAGCCCGGCCAGATCGTACACATAGTGGGCGATCTTGTGGGGGGCCCGTTCTGCAGCTGCCGTTTCAATCAGTTCCTCATAATCATTCAGCTTCTTGATCAGGTCCACTTCAATGGGTTCCTTCAGCACGGAAAGGTCGCAGTCCTTCCGGAGGGCGATCTTTTCTTCTTCCATCTGCCGCAGGATGCTGCAGATCCGGGCATGGGCATACTGGACATAGTACACCGGGTTGTCATTGGAATGTTCCGTGGCCAGAGTCAGATCGAAATCCAGCTGGCTGTCCATGCTCCGCATGATGAAGAAGAACCGGGCCGCATCGGTCCCCACTTCCTCGATCAGTTCATTGAGGGTCACGCTCTTGCCGGTGCGCTTGCTCATCTTCACCAGTTCCCCGTTCCGGTACAGGGCCACCATCTGGAGGATCAGCACTTCCAGCCGGCTGGGATCATAGCCCAGGGCCTCCATGGCCGCCTTCACCCGGGGAATGTACCCGTGATGGTCGGCGCCCCACAGGTTGATCACCCGGTCGAAGCCCCGCTGGAATTTGTTCTGGTGGTAGGCGATATCCGCGGCAAAGTAGGTGGATACCCCGTTGTCACGGATCACCACCCGGTCTTTATCATCTCCGAAAGCCGTGGATCTGAACCACTTGGCTCCGTCTTTCTCATACACATAGCCTTTTTCCTGGAGCTCGTCCACCACTTGGTGGATCTTGTCCGCATCGTGGAGACTCTGTTCGCTGAACCACACGTCGAATTCACAGTTGAAGGCTTCCAGGTCTTCCTTCAGGGCCGCCAGTTTTTCTTCCTTGGCCAGGGTCTGGAACTGTTCCAGCCGTTCTTCTTCCGGCATATGGATGAACTTGTCCCCGTATTTGGCCTTGATCCGCCGGGCGGTCACTTTGATGTCTTCCCCATGGTATCCGTTTTCCGGAAACTGGCAGGGAATGTCGAAGAGTTCCAGGTACCGGGCGTTCACAGAAAGGGCCAGGTTGTGCATCTGGTTCCCGGCATCGTTGATGTAGTATTCCCGGGTCACGTCATAACCGGCGGCCTTCATCAGGCTGGCCAGAGCGCTGCCCACTGCCGCGCCCCGTCCGTGGCCCACATGGAGCGGACCGGTGGGGTTGGCGCTTACGTATTCGATCTGGATCTTTTCCCCGTTCTTGGGGGGCAGGTTTCCGTAATTCTCCCCTTTGTCCAGGATGGCCCGGAGGGATTCTCCCAGCCAGTCTTCCTTCAGGTAGAAGTTCAAAAATCCGGGACCTGCGATTTCCACTTTGTCCACGCTGGGGCAGTCCAGGTATTCCTGCACCGCAGCGGCGATCACCCGGGGGGCACAGTGGAAATTCCGGGCCGCCTGCAGGGCGAAGTTGGTGGCAAAATCACCAAAGGCTTTCTGGGGCGGTACGGTCAGGACCACCGGGGCCATTTCCCCCTGGGACAGTTTCCCTGCCTCAATGGCCTTCCGGACGGCGTCGGCTACGGCCTCCGCCAGTACTTTCTTCATGTCCACGCTTTTCTTCCTCCTCGATCTCGATTTGCAAACGAATGCTTCCATTGGGCTGGCTGTCCATTTCCAGGTCGAAGAAGACCCGGAGCTGCCAGGCACGGTCCCGGCGGCTGATGGCCAGTTCCCGGGTAAAGACCGTCATGGGAACAGTAAAATACGGGGTCCTGTACTGAAACGAACTGTTCCGGCCCCGTTCATACTGCTGCCGATGTTCATAACGGCCATGCCGGATTACCGTCAGGGTGTCCTCCGTCCATTTCAGGGTGGTGCGGGTCCCTTCCATGCCGGTCACTTCCGATTCGTCGTACCGGACATAGACGGTCCCGTCCTTTTCCGTCAGCTGCCCGAAGGCCACCAGGGTGGCGGGATCTGCATCCCCGGCCCCTACGGTTTCACTATGGATGGTAATCTTTACAGGTGTCATGGACTCTCTCCACAATAAGAGAGGGTTGCCCCTGTGCAAGCCAGCACCATCAGCGCGGCGAAGGAGCAAGCCCTCTTTCGGATTCGTTATGTAGTATCTGTCAGCAAAAAAATTGTATTGTCTTGCCTATTCTTGTTTATTTTATATTAAAGCCGTCCAAAAGGCAAGGGGTGGATGGGGAAAATCCCGGGAAGGGATTGGATTGCACCGATCCCCATTCTATTATATAATGGACCTTATGCAAAAATAAAAGAAAGGATGTGTGTTTATGCATGTTGCATTAAGCACGGTGGTGGCTCTGGTCCTGTATTTTGCCGTTTTGATCGGGATCGGGCTGATCACGTATAAAAAAGATGATGATATGGAAGGCTACGCCCTGGGGGGACGGGCGCTGGGTCCCTGGGTCACGTCCATGAGCGCGGAGGCTTCCGACATGAGCGGCTGGATGCTCATGGGCCTGCCGGGGTACGCCTACATGGCCGGCATCAGCGCCTTCTGGATTGCCCTGGGACTGATCATCGGCACCTGGGTCAACTGGGTGCTGGTGGCCAAGCGGCTGCGGATCTTCACCTCCGTCATGGGCAACGCCATTACCCTGCCAGAGTACTTTGACAACCGGTTCTCCGACAAGCACCGGAAGCTGCGGATTGCCTCCGCCTTCTTCATTTTCATTTTCTTCCTGATCTACACTTCCTCCAGCTTCGTGGCCGGGGGCAAGCTGTTCAACACGGCCTTCGGTCTGGATTACCGCTATTCCCTGTTCCTCACCGCCGGCATCGTGGTGTTCTACACCCTGATGGGGGGCTTTGCCGCCGTGTGCTGGACGGACCTGTTCCAGGGCTTCCTGATGTTTTTCTCCATCCTGGTGGTGCCGGTGACCGCCATGTACTACATCGGCGGGGTGGATGCCACCATGGCCCGGCTGAACGCCATCAGCCCCCACTATTTCGATATGATCCGGGGGGCCGACGGCAGCGTCCTGAGCCTGACCGCCATCATTTCCCTGCTGGCCTGGGGCCTGGGATATTTCGGACAGCCCCACATTCTGGTCCGGTTCATGGCCATCCGTGATCCCAAGAGCATCCGGCAGGCCACCCACATTGCCGTCACCTGGGTGGTGATCTCCCTGGCCATGGCCGTACTGGTGGGTCTCACCGGCCGGGTATACCTGGGGGATGTGCTGAAAGGCGGGGCAGCGGAAACCGTCTTCATCCAGCTGAGCGGGAAATTCTACCATCCCTTCTTCGCCGGAATCATCACCTCCGGGATCCTGGGGGCCATCATGAGCACCTCCGACAGCCAGCTGCTGGTGGCCGCTTCTTCCTTTACCACGGACTTCTACAAGATCCTGATCAACCCCAAGGCCACGGCCGCGGAACTGGTACGGATGAGCCGGATGATGATCATCGTGGTATCCGCCCTTTCCCTGGTACTGGCCATGAACCCGGACAGCATGATCCTGAACATCGTTTCCTACGCCTGGGCCGGTTTCGGGGCCGCCTTCGGGCCCCTGGTGCTGTTCTCCCTGTTCTGGCGCCGGATGACCACTGACGGGGCCTTCGCGGGCATCGTAGTGGGCGGTTCCACGGTGCTGATCTGGAAGAACTTCTTCGCCTTCACCGGCGTCTACGAAATCATCCCCGGGTTCATCCTGTCCTGCCTGGCCATCGTCATCGTCAGCCTGATGGACAGCGAACCGGAGCCGGAAGTGGTGGCCCGGTACGACGAGGCGGTTGCCAAGTTGAAAGAGGAATGAAAAAAGGGGCCTGGAAAAAATGATTCCTCATTTTTTCCAGGCCCCCTTTTGGTCGCGGGTCGCGAGCTACAGGTCGCGAGCTAGGACGTTTAAGCCATTTGTTTCTTTTTCTATATGATGATAAGAAAAAATCGGTTGGAATCTGCAAAACTGAAACTTCGGTCCGTACCAACAAGCCCGCGACCCACGACTCGTGACCAAAAAGGTGGGCTGTGAAGAAATGAAAAAAGCATCTCTTCACAGCCCACCTTTTCTTACTGTATATACTTCCCGTCCCGTTTCAGCGGCTCCGACAGATCCTGCCCTCCCAGAACCGTTACCGGCTTGCCTTTTACGGTGAACCTTACTTTCTGGATTTCCGGGAATTCGGTGAGGGTGTCCACCACCGCATACAGCATCAGCAGAGTGTCGTGGTCCCCCCGCCGGGTCTGGAATTCCCGGCTGAAATCAATGGTGGCCACCTTGTCCTTTACGGTGACTTTGTTCACCCTGACCCCTTTGGGGAAGGTGGTGTCCCCCTGGGGACGCTTTTCCACCAGTTCCTTCAGCACCAGCAGGGGCAGCTTGTCCCGGCTGCCGGAAAGCTTCACGGTCTGGGCCTGGAGCTTCCCGTTCTTCCCCACCCGGTACAGGGTCCGGGACGAAGCCTGGGCTCCCTTCTGCCCGGCCTTGGCATCCGCCGCAGCCGTTTCCTTTTTCGTGTCAGGGTTCACGGTGGTGTTCTGGGGACTGCAGCCTCCCAAAAAAGTCAGGCTCCCCAGCAGTAGTGCTGCCGCCGTCCAGCGGGTCAGTCTTTTGTCCATGGGCTCAGCCTCCTTGATGCTGGTTGTAGAAGTCTTCGATACCGTCAGCAATGGCATTGGCCACCTTGTTCTGGAACCAGTCGGAGATCAGCAGCTTTTCTTCCCTTTTGTTGGTCAGGAACAGACATTCCACCAATGCCCCGGGCATGGTGCTCCGCTTGTTCACGTAGAAGTTGGCGTACCGTACCCCCAGGTCATCCACATCGGCGGTCTTCATCAGCCGGTCCTGGATGCACTGGGCTACCTGGATATCGTACTTGGTCTTGGGATGGTAGTAGGTGGAGAACCCGCCCACGCTGGTGTTTTCACTGGCGTTGATGTGGATGCTGATGAACATGTCGGAATGGCTGTTCTCCGCCACATCCACCCGGGCCTGGAGCTCTTCCGCATCGGTGGCGTCCGGTCCGTACACATCCACGTCGGTGGTCCGGGTCATGTAGACGATGGCCCCTTTCTTTTCCAGCAGGGCCTTCACCTTTTTGGAAATGGGCAGGGTCACGTCCTTTTCATAGGTGCCGGTAACCAGTCCGTGGGTTCCCGGGTCCGTGCCCCCATGGCCCGGATCCAGGGTGATCCGCTTGCCTCTGATGCCTCCCACCACGGAATAGGTGTTGCCAAAACTGGGTTTGGGCCGGGTGGGCTGCCAGGGAGAGCTGGAAGGCCTGCTGGGCCGCTTGGGA